>CALEDH010000001.1 GCA_937949785.1 uncultured Sulfolobales archaeon
GATGTCTCAGGACCTCTAATAGATGACGTACATCCAGCCCAGTAAAGAACCCTACCAGTAGTAGGAGGCCTCTCAGGTAGGTAGTCAACCCACATAGCCTTAACAGACTGATCTACACCATACGGATTATCTACGTTGGTAATGTTATCTATTACGCTCTTAATTTCATTTAGAATTATACCACTGTTATGTAGATATTCTCTACCAGCTAAATATGCATCAGTTAATTCAAGTCCTGAAACACATTTTAATGTACAATAACCACATAAGGTACAGTAAAGTCTTAAAGCTAAATACTCTCTAGGCCTTAACTTATTTTCGGAAAGTCCTTGAAGTAAGAGCATCCTTCCCCTAGGACTATATGTTTCTATGTGTTCACTAGTTTTATATACTGGACATACAGCCTTACAGAACCCGCATTTCTTACAATAAGCTACATACTCTTTTATCTTAGTTAGGAATTCCTTGCTATACGTGTTATTCATAGTATTAACCACCATCAATCAAATAATTTACCTGGATTCATGATTCCTTTAGGATCGAATAATTTCTTAATGTCTTTCATGAGCTCTATAAGATGCTCACCGCTACGTATTTCTAACTCTCTCTTTAAAAGATGTTTTTTCTGCATACCTATTCCATGCTCTGCTGAAGCTGAACCTCCTAACTCGATAGCTACTAATCCTATTTCATCATTTGCCTTATATGCCCTCTCCCACTCATCTCTTGATAGGGAACTTATTCCAGTAAACGTATGTAGATTTCCATCACCTGCATGTCCTACAGCAGCTATGGTTATACCGTATTTTTTCGAGATATCTTTAACAGCTCTTACTATATTAGGTAGTTTGGAGAGAGGTACGCAGATATCACCTATGATTACCACTGGATACAGTCTTGAGAGCGCTGGATAGGCCCCCTTCCTAGCAACGTAGATTCTATCCATCTCCTTAGGGTCTGTAGCTACGTCAACTTTAAACGCGTTATGCTCAACGAATACGTTCTTAAACATGTTGATTAGCCTCCCAATAGACTCTGCGTATCCGTCAACATCTGCTAAGACCGCCGCAGCAGCTGGAGGAATTCCTAACTTATAAACACTATCTACAGCCTGAAGTGTGATGTCATCCATGAATTCTAGGACGAGCGGGTTTAGACCCCTACGTCTGATGGTGAATATGGCTCTGGCAGCATCTTCAGCGTCATTGAAGAACGCGAGTATACGTCCTAACCTCTCAGGAAGCGGGACTATCTTTAACGTAGCTCTTGTTATCACTCCTAAAGTTCCTTCAGAACCTGCTATAAGTTGGGCCAGCTCATAGCCAAGTGCTTGCTTGTAAACAGGTGAACCTAGATTCAATACTTTACCGCCTGGTAATACGACCTCCATAGAGAGTAGTACGTTCCTCATGGTTCCATATCTAGCACCCCTCATACCGCCTCCGTCATTAGCCAGAGTCCCTCCAATTGTAGCTACTTCAGAACTAGCTGGGTCTATTGGGAACATGAAGCCGTATTTTCTACATTCCTTATCAACCTCATCAACCATAGCACCTGCCTCAGCCTCTACTACGCCGTCATCTACATTAACCTTAATCTTATTCATAGCTTTAAGATCTAATACTATACCTCCGTTAAGTGGTATAGGTCCTCCAGCCAAGCTAGTACCAGCACCTCTAGGAATTACCGGTATAGAGTGCTCTTCAGCGAATCGGAGGAGTTTAACTACATCCTCAGTGCTATACGCTCTGACCACAGCTAGTGGTGTCCCACTATACGTTATTGAGGAGTCATACCCATACACATAGAGGTCCTCTACTTCTGAAAGAACCTTATCAACCCCTAGCAGGTCCTTCAACCTACCTACCAGCTCCGAGCTATTCATCAACACGACCCCCTATTATATTAATGTTTGAGGGGTTATTTATAACTTCAAGATTTCAAGTTAGGATTTCATAAACCTATAATTAATTTATCTGGTTGATCGGTAAGTAACGTAAATTAATTTTTTTAAACTAAGCCATAATATTTAAGTGGTAGTGAACATGGTTAAAGTAGATGAGTTCGAACTTAGAGATGAATTATATTACTGGCGTAAAGGTCATACATGGGCTAAGGTTGAAGGCCCTGATAGAGTAAGAGTTGGTTTAGATGATGTAGGCGTTAAGGCAGCTGGTCAGATAGTGTTCATAAGGCTGAAGCCTAAGGGTGCTAAAGTTAAGCAGGGTGAGGCTTTAGGCGTTTTAGAGTCTGCTAAGTGGGTAGGCCCTATAGAATCACCTATTAGTGGTGAAGTAGTTGAGGTTAACGAGCAGTTGAGGAAACAGGCTAAGATTGTTATGTCAAGCCCGTACGATGATGGGTGGATAGCTGTCATCAAACCTTCAAACATAGAGGTAGACCTTAATAACCTTATTAAGGGTTCAGACCCATCCGCATTTGAGTGGTATAAGAAGGAGATCGATGAAAAAGTTAGGAAGAAGAAGTGATTTCACGTTTAAGTTAAATTATCTCTAAATAAATAATTTAAGCTTTTTCCACCTCCCTAATAATCCCGAACGGATTGTTAAGATTTCTTATATTGTTTGATATGTTGATGAGTTGCTGCGGCGTTAGCCCTGCCTTAAGTAATCTCTCTCTAAGTTTAAGGATCATCTCCGGAATGTTTATCTCCATAGGGCATACCGCCTTGCACCGACCGCATACAGCACATGTAAAAGCTATAGGTGCAGCCTTTTCCAGTCCATGAGTGAAGGCAGTCCAAATAGCTCCTATACCGCCCATATACTTATAACTCCATATTATCCCACCAATCTCGCGGTAAACAGGGCATTCACTTAGACATGCACCACATCTTATGCAGTAAGATGCCTCCTTGAAGTCGGAGTCTTTCATCATTTTAGACCTACCATTATCGACTAAGACCATGTGATATTCCTTAGGTCCGTGGACTCCTAACGTTAACTTTAACTCGATGTCAGCAGTCCTACTAGGACCTGTTATTAATGAAATGTAGACGGGCATTAACTGTCCGGTAGCATTAGGTGTGATAACTCTTGAGATTAGTAGGGCATCTTCAACCGTTGGGACTACCTTCTCAATACCTGACACGCATATATGTACTGAAGGGGCATTGGTTGAGAACCTAGCGTTCCCTTCATTCTCTATTACGAATACTGTCCCAGTATCAGCTGCTATCACATTAGCACCGCTAATGCCCACATCAGCATCTACAAATTTCTGTCTTAACCTTTCCCTAGCAATCCTCACAAGCTTTAAAGCATCTGCAGGTACATTACTCCCTAAAGCTTTTGAGAACGTATGAGCTATTTCCTCAGTAGTTAGATGTATTGCTGGATAGATAATATGTGAGGGCTTTTCATTTCTGAGTTGGATTATCCACTCACCCAAGTCCGTTTCTACAACCTCAATACCCTTCTTAATTAAGGCCTCATTAAGCGATATTTCCTCAGTAACCATGGACTTCGACTTAACAACTAGCCTAGCATTACGACCATCACATACCTTAGATATATACTCCACTGCGGCATCCGCGTTTCTAGCCAAGTAGAAAGAACCACCTAAAGATTCTACGTTTTCCTTAACCATCTTAAGGAGTTCGCCTAAATGCTCTATAGACCAAGCCTTAATCTCCCTAGCCCTCTTCCTGTAGTAGTTATAGTAAGGCAATCTCCTAAGCGCTGAATTACGTGCGTTCCAGTAGGTTTTACTAAACCTCTCTAACGCCACTCTAAGGACTTCGTTCTCCAACTCCCTAGTTATTTCCTCCTTATATGATTCAAACCAAGAACTCATGAATACCACCTCACTCTATAAGCATGTCTACGAGTTCAACGATATCTAACACGTTGAAATCCTTAGTATCGTAGATCAACTTACTTATTGAAACGCCGTCCCTTAAATTCTTAAGGCATGTCGGACATGCAGTAACTATAGCATCAACGTTCAGAGGTGCGATATCATCCTTAATTCTAGTCACTGCAATCTGAGTTGAGAGCTGAGATATTGAAAGTCTTAGAAGGCCTCCACCACCACAACACCTCGCACTCTCCCTACTTCTCTCCATCTCAACTAATTCTACCCCAGGTATAGATGTTAGAATGTTTCTAGGGACGTCGTAAATACCTGAATGTCTGCCGAGATCGCATGGGTCGTGGTAAGTTATACGTAACTTAGCACTATTCCTAAACCTAAGCTTCCCATCCTTAATCGCATCATAGATTAAGCGGGTTGAATGCATAACCTTAAAAGAATTCCTACCTAAAAACCGTGGGTAGAACTCAGTAAAACACCTATAACACCCAGGGCAATTCGTAATAACAGCCTCAGGCTCTTCAGCACTAATAAGATCTACAACATCAACAGCTAAACTGCTAAAAGACTCGTAATCCCCAAGCAACACTAAGGGATAACCACAACATCTTTCCTTACCACTAAGAAGCTTGAAATCGATGCCTAACCTACCTAATAACCCACCCATCCTCTCAGACAGCTCAGGAAGTAAGTAAGACGTAGTACATCCAGGCCAATAGAGAAATCTCGACCCCATACTCCACCATATATTCCTAGTGTGAGACGTTTTATTTCTTCTTCAATTTATTGAAATTATTCTCTATTGTAACAGTTAAACTGAATTACAACAATGTTTGGTAAGTATAACATTAGCTGATATAAATCAATTAAACCTCCAATAGATTTTTGAGGTCTGTAAGCTGATATGCTCTGAGCCGCCCTGAAACCATTAACGATGGTTTTATGTCGAAAGTTTAAAATTTAAAATATTGTACTTAAAGATAGTGTTAGTATAGTGGGCCCGTCGTCTAGCTGGTTAGGACGCCGCCCTGACGCGGCGGAGGTCCTGGGTTCAAATCCCAGCGGGCCCACTAAGATTAAGGGTTTGATGTTCTAAGTAGGAGGCATTTTCAGTGGTTAACTTTAAGACTAACATTAATTATAGCTATTTAACAGTATTTCTAAGTCATTAAAAACTAAATAGTTATTTAGTTTTTAATAATACTAACTTACTTTATTATCTTTATTAGATTTCCACGTAGGTCGTATAGGTATATAACCGGTTTGAAATCTACTGGTAGGTTGTGTGTCGCACATGCATGGCATGGGTCGTAGGCTCTGAACGCCATCTCTACCATGTTTAGTAGTCCTTCGCTTACCTCACCATTCTTTATTAAGTTCTTAGCCGCCTTACCTACAGATAGCGATATCCTTGCAGAGTTATGCTGTGTTGCTACGAGTAGGTTGGCCTTCCTTATTATGCCTTTATCATCCGTTTCGTAGTGATGTATTAACACCCCACGCGGGGCTTCTACGACCCCTATACCTATGCCTTTAGGCGCTTCAGGTATATTCCTAATATTGGGGTCTGTGATTTCGGGGTCTTCAGCTAATTCCTTAACTTTCTCAGCTGCTTGTAGTATTTCTACAACTCTTGCCCAATGCATGGCTAACGTGTGGTGGACAGGCTTATGTCCTATGGTATTGAACATTTCCTCATACGCTTCCTGCGCGTGTGGTGTAGCCATACCGTCAGCCGCGTTTAACCTAGCCAGCGGAGCCACTGAGAATATACCGCTGCTTATACCATCTGTAAAACCTCTCCATCCGATATTTCTTAGATATGAGAACCTAACGTAAGTCCATGGCTCTACATGTTCTGCGATATGATTTAAGTATTCATGTACGTCGAACTTAGCGTATTCCCTACCATCAGGGTCTACGACCCTTAACTTACCGTCGTAGAAGTTAACCCTATTAGCCTCATCCACTAAACCCATGTAGTAAGTCTTATGTGTGTATACGTCACTTAATATTAGATCGACGTATTCCTTATTCGAGAGGATGACCTTCTTAAATATTTCATGTGTGAATAACGCTAACTCTAAGAACTCATTAGAAGCTTCTAATAACTTCTTCCTCAATCCTTCATCAATAGGTCTGGCAATACCTCCTGGTAAGCCGAATACTGGGTGGATGACTTTACCGGCAATAGCTGTTATCATGTCCCTAGCTGTCTTCCTAGTCTTAATGACTTTCGAAACTACTTCAGGTCCTACCTTCCTCAACACTCCGAAGATGTTTCTCTCAGACTTAGGTGCTTTAGGACCTACTATGAAGTCAGGACCTCCTAGTACGTAGAAGTGTAGTAGGTGGTCTTCAAACATGAATAGGTTGTATACCAGTTCCCTCACCTTCTTAGCAGGTAGTGGCGGTTCAACGGCGTAGAGGTCGTCAAGCGCCTTAGTAGCAGCCATATGGTGGGCTGTAGGGCACACACCGCAGATCCTAGACGTGATTTGAGGTGCATCTTCAGCAGGCCTACCAACTAAGAATTTCTCAAACCCCCTTAACTCAGGTATTTGGAGGTATGCATCAACTGCACTACCGTTATCATCTAATAGTATAATTATCTTTCCATGACCTTCTAACCTAGTTATAGGGTCTATAACTATGGGTTTACTCATGCTTATCACTCTCCAGACCTTGATACTTACCCCTAACTAATGACTTCGGAAGGCTGTAACGGTATAGCCAACCTACAGGGTCTACTATGTATTCCTCAATTACCTTCCTTGCCTGGACCTCATCCTCATAGTCAAGTATTGACGCTAAGTAGGAAATAGCCCTAGCACCGAAGTCCTTAACATTATCTAAAGGTCCGGAACAGCCGGTGCATGGCATACCTCCCTTAATGCAGAGTGTCCCACAACCACCCCTAGTTACAGGACCTAAACATATAACCCCTTGTGCTAGGTAACACTTACTTAAGTCTAACTTAACTTCATGTACCCGTTTAACATCTTTCAGTAATATCTTTTCGGGCTTTGTCTTATTTAAGTCACATTCATCACATAAGGACTTATTACTAGCCCCTAAAACGCTTCCCTTAGGTGGTAACTTACCGCCCAGCAATATCTCTAACGACCTCCTAACAACTTCAGGTGTTGGTGCACAGCCAGGTATGTAGTAGTCTACATCTATGACTTGGTCTAATGCTTTCACATACTTAAGCAATCTAGGTAATTCAATTTTATGCCGGGAAGTAACTGCGACCTCCTCTTTAGGCATGCTACCTTCAAAGTTAACCACCGTTGGTGCTTCAACGTATATATACCTTAAGATTTCATCTCTGCTAAGTAGGTTAGCAAGTCCTGGAACACCTCCTGTTTGAGCACAGCTGCCGAAAGCTACTACTAGTTTTGACTTCCTCCTAAGTAGTTTAACCATCTCCTCATGTTCTGTAAGTCTAATACCTCCATTTATGAATGAGATATCGATGCTGCCGTCAGGCATTTCCTCGACATCGGACCTCTTAAAGTCTACAGCAACGGGCCAGAACACTATGTCGATCATGTTACTAAGTCTAATCAGATCCTCACCTAGGTCTACAACTGCTTCCTCACACCCACCGCAGCTAGCACACCAGTACAGAGCTACTTTTACCTTCTCACTCACTTTCAACCACCTCCTTAAGCCTTAAAGGACCTAACTTACGGATGTGTTCAACAAATTCTGAAGCGACCCTAGCCCACCTATCTCCCTCGCTTGCTGAGATCCACTCAAGCTTCACCCTCTCACTAAGTCCTAACTCCCGAAGCACCTTCTTAAGAAGTAGATACCTCCTCATAGTTTTGTAGTTCCCTGAGATGTAGTGGCAGTCAGCTGGGTGGCAACCAGTTATTAAGACTCCATCAGCACCGCCTTCTAATGCTTTAAGAACCATCTCAGGATGTACTCTACCAGAACACATAGTCTTAATAATCTTCACATTATACGGATATCTAATCCTTGAAGTCCCAGCTAGGTCTATGCCTGCATAGGAACACCAATTACATGCGAATACTACTATTCTAGGTTCGAACTCCTCCTCACCCACTACTTAACACCCCCGGCCAGTGAAACAACTTCTGAAAGTAGTTGAGTATCGGTGAAGTAGTTCTGCTGCATAGCGCCTGACGGACATGTAGCAACGCATGTACCGCAACCCTTACAATTTATGACGTTGACTTTAGCAACCCTCTTACCTTCCTTCTCTTCAATAGTTATTGCATCATACGGGCATACCGAGGCGCATAAGCCGCAGCCGCTACATATGTCCTCATTAACGAAGGCTAAGTATGGTACGGACTCTACATAACCCTTAGATAGGAATCCAATAGCAGCAGCTGCAGCAGCCGCAGCATGAGCTACGGTGTCCGGGATGTCCTTAGGTCCTTGGATAGCACCAGCTAAGAATACGCCGTCTGAAGTTGTTTCGAATGGTCTCAACTTCGGATGAAGTTCTAATGCAAATCCCCCTGGATCGCATGAGACTTTAAGTAACCTCCTTAAGCTCTCCCACTCCTTAGGCGGTTCAACAGCGCCTTCAAGGACCACTAAATCTGCCTTCACATTAACTAACTGCCCTGTATTCGAATCATATACATCGAATATTAGTGATCCATCCTTATTTTCGAAAATCTCCGCAGGCCTCCCTCTAATGAAAAATACATCTTCCTCACCCCTAAACCTCTGGTAGAACTCCTCATAACCCTTACCGAAAGCCCTTATATCTGTGTATAAGATAAGGACTTTAGCATCAGGTATTGAGTGTTTGATATAGTAGACATGTTTTAGGGCTGCTGCGCATCCATACCTACAGCAGTACTTTTTGTGTTTTTCATCTCTTGAACCAGCACATAGGACTATGCCTATAGTCTTAGGTTCCTTACCGTCTGACGGCCTTAATATTCTACCCTTAGTAGGACCGTCGGCTGATGATATTCTCTCAAACTGCAGCCCGCTCACCACGTTCTTAAACTTACCGTAACCATACTCTCTTATCTTACTTAAATCATATAATTCATAACCTATTGCAACTACGATGGCACCCACGTTTAACTCTACATAGCGTTCCTTCTGACTATAGTCTATAGCACCTACAGGACACACCTTCTCGCAAACACGGCAGATACCCCTAGTAAACCACAGGCAGTGTTCCGCATCTATTACAGGCCTCCTAGGAACTGCCTGCGCAAATTCAAAGTATATAGCTTTCCTATTGCTCAGGCCTTCATCGAATTCTTTAGGAGCTCTCCCTGGACACTTCTCAACACATGTACCACATCCTGTGCACTTATCCCAATCAACGTATGTTGGCTTTAACTTAACCTTAACTTTAAAATCGCCGGCGGACCCGGAAACATCGACTACCTCAGAGTATGCATATATGGATATGTTTGGATGTCTAGATACCTCCACCATTAACGGTGTTAGTATGCATTGACTGCAGTCTAGTGTTGGGAAAGTCTTATCTAGCTGTGCCATCTTACCTCCAATACTCTGCTTTTTCTCCACCAAGTAGACCTTAATACCTGCGTTGGCTAGGTCTAAAGAAGCTCTAATACCAGCTATCCCACCGCCAATCACCAATGCAGAACTGACTACTGGGAATTTCTCAGTAGTTATTTCATGTAGGTGTGCTGCCCTAGCAACAGCTGCAGCTACTAACTCCTTAGCCTTCTCCTCAGCTCTCTGCGGGACGTCGTCGTGAACCCAAGTAACATGCTCTCTTATATTAACCATCTGAAGTAACCATGGATTTAGACCGGTCCTCTTAAGAACTCCTTGGAACGTCGGTTCATGCATTCTAGGCGAACACGCAGCTACGATAACCCTATTCAGACCATACCTCTTTATGTCCTCCTCAATCAGAGACTGCCCAGGTGAGGAACACATGTACATATAATCCCTCGCAACCACTACGTTAGGTAGTTTACCTGCAAATTCAGTAACCTTAGCCGGGTCTATAACCCCACCTATGTTCTTACCGCAATGACATACATACACACCTATTCTAACATCACTCATAAAGACTTACCCCCAACTTTTCTAAAACCTCTTCAACAGGACTTATATTTAAGTTTAAACCTAATTCCTTCGGCTCTAGCCCAATAGCTAGGCCGACAAGCTGGGTTAGGTAGAAGACAGGTATTGAAATGCTTTCGTCCCCTACCTCAGTGCGGGCAGCATCCTGCTTACCGTCAATCATCTCCATACAGTACGGACATGAAGTGCTAACAGCGTCGAATCCGTACTCCTTAAACGTCTTAATTTTAGACGCGGCTATGAGTAACGCATGCCTAGCGGAGTAAGGTAGCATAGTAGCGCCGCAACAACCCCCTCTATCTGGGTAGTAACCGACCTCAGCGCCTAACGCGTTAAGGACGGCGTCGTACTTCCTAGGTTCTGCAGGATCTTCAGGATGCGGTATATCAGAGGGTCTAATCATATGGCATCCAGGATATGATGCTATTCTAATCCCTTTCAGAGACCTCCTAACCATACTCTTAATTTTCTCAACACCTACGAAGTCGTGGAGTATTTCTAAGGTGTGGTAGACCTCAGCGCTAACGTCTAGCTTAATGCCCTCATTACTTAGAAGGTCTGCGATCTCCTTCCTTAACGCTTCATCATGCTTAAGTATATCTTTTATTTTCCTTAACGAGGTATCACATCCGTTACATAAAGCTAGTATTGGTAACCCCTTCTTAGAGGCTATAGATAGGATCCTCGCTGACATATAAACCCATGCCCTCCTATTGAGGCCCTTTAACGGGAAGCCACAGCACCCAGCCTCCGCGAAGTCAACTAACTCAACACCTAATTTAGGTAGGACATTACGTACTGAGATCTCATAGCTGTATTGCTTTGTCGGAATTGTACACCCTAGGAAGAGTAAGAACTTACTCATAAACACCACCTAACAACTTCTTTAAATTGTTAATTGTTCCTTCATGTGTGTATGGTTTAACTAATTCAGGCAGTGCTAAGGCGTTCCTACCGTACATCTCGAACTCTTTGCTAAGTACTTCAATAGGCGGTGAGATATAACCAAGTTCAACAACGTTCTTAGCCATCATCTTCAAATCTTCAGGCGGCTTATAACCCATAGCAATAGATAAGTTCTTCAACGCTATTACAACTTCAACAGGTGCTACGTCCTGCGGGCAGTACTCACTACACTTCCAACACTCCGTACACGCCCATATTATACCTGAGTCTAATAGATTCTTAATAAGTCCGAGCCTAGTGAGCGCTACGATTAGATGGGGCTTGTAGTCAGGAATTACCTTAGTTGCAGTGCATGCGCTAGTACACTTAGCACATTGATAACAATGTTGTGGGCTGTGAGGCCTTACTAACTCTTTAACCTCCCTCAAAACCCTACTATCCAACAATCTTACCTCTAATGCCACAACCTCGGAACCTCCAGTTAATACTACCAATATTGGGGTTAAATATGTTTCTACTAAAGTTAAGTTTATAAACCCCTACAACATCAACGAATTGAAATCGTGTCTTAAGTCCATGCTCAGCACATGTGAGGTAAAGTTAGGCTCGGATAAATGTAAGTGATGAAACATGTGGATATGGGGATTTGAGTCCACCCTGAAGCCTACGGAAAGCTATGCATCCCTATCTAACCTAGAACCCAAACATTATCTAAGCTTCTGAAGCTGTTGATAACATCTTTAGAGGTTTACCGCGATGGTGTTAAAGTTTACCACTCGGTTCTTCGGTTAGGTAATCCTCACCGTAGCCTAGGACGCGTTGCAGTGCAGCGTAAATACCGTCTAAACCCTTCCCGCTAACAGCTGAGGTAGGCACTACTTCAGTCAGCAATTCCTTAACTACTTCGCATAGTCTTAACGATAGTTCTACGTCAATGACGTCCTTGGACCTAAGTAGTTCATCACATAAATACCCCTCATCAAACATGCTAGTAATTCTCATTTCCTGCTCCGGCGTTAGTAAATCGATTTTAGTGAGGACGACTACCTGAGGTTTACTCATCCTTAACATAGATGATATCGATAGTAGTAACATTGACATCATTGAAAACGGGCTTAACGCCAGATACGGGTCTACGAGGAATAAAGTTGCTGTTTTCCTACCCTCTGTTAGGTAATTAATTAATAAGGGTCCTACCCTTCTAAACGCTACTATCTCTAATTGTCCAGGCATATCAATAACTACGTAGTTACTATTAAAGGACTCTATCTCACTCTTAATATCTGAGACGTGATTCACCAACATGTCTGTAGCAGCTATTAGCGCACCATTAGGTCCTAAACCATACCTACCCATAATTTCCTTAACATCTACATAGTCCCTCACATCTACGTCTGGGTTATAGGGAATGAACTCAGCAGCAGGGTCGAAGTTAACTCTGACCGCAGACATTTCATTGTCTTCTATCCAATCCGAGAACGCGTTAGTCAGGGCGGACTTACCAGAGCCTGCAGGCCCCATAACTATTACGTAGTACAGAACTACCACCAAGTAGGTCTATAAGAACTACCCTTAAAGGTACCTACGATGTTAACGCTATGTCCGCAATTAGGGCATAGATTACCTTCCTTCAACCTCCACTCAACTACATCGAACCCGTATCTACGTACTACTAAGTAATTACAGTTAGGACAGTACGTATGCTCTAACCTATGCCCTGGTACGTTACCTAGGTATACGTGTTTAAGTCCTTCACCTACAGCAACCCTAGCAAGTCTCTCAAGCACCTCTACAGATGTTGGTGGGAGTTCTGACATCATGTAATGTGGGTAAAACCTAAGCAGGTGGAAGGGGGTTTCAGGCCCTAAGTTCTCATTAATCCATCTAGCTAACTTCCTAATGTCGTCTTCATCATCGCCATATTTCGGCACGACTAGATTTGTGACCTCTACGAATATCTTCTCATCCTTCATAATTTTCAATGAGGTGAATATGGGCTCCGGATCTGGAACGCCCATGAATTTCCTGTAAAACTTTATGTTCCCTCCACCCTTAAAGTCTACGGTTGCAGCATCCATATAGGGAGCTAACTCAATTAAAGCGTCCTCACATATATAACCATTAGTTACCATAGTGTTAAACATCCCTTCTCTCTTAGCAAGTCTGGCAACATCGTACATGTATTCATAGAAAATTGTTGGTTCGTTATAAGTATAGCTTATGCCGTCTGCTTTGAACTTCCTACCAATACCCACTACCTTCTCAGGTTGGTAGTACTCACCGTAGACATCCCCTCTCCTAGACTGACTTATAGTCCAGTTCTGGCAGAACATACACATAAAGTTGCAGCCAGCTGTCGATATAGAGAGGACTGAAGAACCCGGCATAAAATGCATTAAGGGTTTCTTCTCTATGGGGTCTAAATTAACAGCTGTTAATAGGCCGTAAACTAAGGTGTAGAGTACTCCTCCATCGTTGTATCTCACGCCACAGGCACCATAACCACCACTAGCTATCGGACATCTCTTATAGCATAAATTACATCGAACTTTACCACCGTCTAAGGACGCCCAATGCCTTGCCCTCACAACCCACGGCTTACTTAAATCAACCACGGAGACTCACTATACCGTAATTATCTATAAAGCTAATAAGGATAATACTATAACTTAAATTTTATTAGAATATCCTCTAATAGGATGTGAGGTGATAATTGCCGGGTTATCAGGGGCTAATGGGTTAGACTTAAAGCTTAGCCAACTACTTAACGCTGAGCTACTACGTGTTGAGAGTAAGACGTTCCCAGATGGTGAGACCTACATAAGATTCTACGGAGGTGTTAGTGGTGAGACAATCGTAATAATTCAAACCCTCTACCCCCATCAAGATAGGAAACTATTCGAGCTATTACTGAGTGTTGATACAGCTAAGGACTTAGGTTGTAAGGAAGTAATTACGGTAATTCCATACCTAGCGTACTCACGGCAGGATAGGAGGTTCTTGGACGGAGAGCCAATAAGCGTTAAAACTGTTCTTAAACTCTTAAGAGCTGTAGGTGTTGACCATCTCATCACGGTCGATGTACATAAAGTAGAATCGCTGAGGTTCTTCCACGGTAATACTGTAAACTTAGATCCTACCCCGCTATTTGCAGAAGTCTTACGGAATGAGGTTAAGGCACCTATAGTCATCGCACCAGATCAGGGGGCCTTAAGTAAGGCGAGAGAGCTTGCATACCTACTTCACGATAGTGAATACGTAGCGTTTAAGAAGTATAGGGATAGGGTGACTGGTAAGGTGGTTCATGAGCTCTTAGAAGTAGACTTCTCAGGCAGGGATGTTGTGATAGTGGACGATATAATAAGTACTGGCACAACGATAGCTAACATAGCGTCTTACGTTAGAGATAGAGATGCTTCTAAGACATACGTAGTATGTAGTCATGCTTTATTCGTGGGTGATGCCTTAACTAAGGTACGTATGAGTGGTGTGTCTAAGATCTATGCCTTAAATACCGTGAAGGCTTCGGAGGACGTTGAGGTTGTAGATATAACTCCCCTAATTTTAGAGGCTGTAAGGAGTTTAACTAGGAGTTAAGATGGTTGATTTCAGGAAGTATTACGCCGTACTCTCCGGTGAGCATAGAACACTTCCTCTATCAGAGTTAAGAGCTATAATATCAGCTGAAGGAATTCCATATAAGGAGATAGCTAACTTAGATATGGTTGTTGTTTTAGAAGCGGCTGAAGACCTACCGACCTACATCACTAGGTCTGCATTAACAAAGACTTTCGGGGAAGTCCTCACCGTATCGGAGTCTGATGCGGAATTAACAAGTATAGTTGGGGATGTCGATTGGGAGGCGGTAATAGCTGGTAATACGTTATATACGATCAACTTAATACGTATTAAGGAGTACTCACGTTGGGTTACCTACGATGTGTTAGTAAATGCTGTAAAACCGTTAATTAGCAGGAAATTCGTCCCGCATAGTAAAGCATTGAAAACCGGCATGCCTTTAACTATAGTAGATTTCATCCTCAGCGATGGCTTAATAATCGTGGGTAGGAGGCAGTATAGGAGGGAATTCTCGACATTTAACAGCAGGGACCCTAAGAACAGACCTACCTACAGGCCTGGAACTATGAAATCTGTTATGGCAAGAGTTTTAGTTAATTTAAGTAGGGTGAGTGTTAGGAGGGAGGAAACTTATCTAGACCCTTTCTGCGGGATTGGGGGTTTACTAATTGAGGCATGTTCCATAGGCCTTAGGCACTTAGGCTCCGATATAGATGTTAAGTGTGTTGAAGATGCTAAGAAGAACTTAAATCATTTTAACTGCACTCCATCAGTAGTCGTTGCCGATGCCTGCAAACTGCCTTACAGATACGTCGACGGTGTTGGGACAGATCCCCCTTATGGGAGATTAACTAAGAGCGGAGGACGTAAAACTATTCGTGAATTAATGGAATGCAGTATTAACTGCTTAGCAGATATAATCAGAAGAAGAGGTTATCTAGTGTTAGCTCAGTCTAAGGACGTTGAGTTAGATGAGGTGTTAAATAATGCTGGATTTAAGTTGGTGGAGAAGCATTATAACTGGCTTCACAGATCTTTAGTTAGGAACGTCTACGTGGCTGTCAGGACATGAATCTTAAGATAGTGTTCTTAGGTTGTAGGGCTCCGTCCCCAGAGTTCAGCGGTTTTACATCTATTGCGGTAGTCTACGGTGGTGAGGTGATACTAATAGATGCTGGTGAGGGTTCTCAGAAATACTTAACTCTAGCTGGGTTAAGCTTAGCTAAGGTACGTAGGATATTCATAACCCACCTACACGGTGACCACGTCTTAGGGCTCATACCGCTTATGGAGTCAAGGTCCTTAATGGGTATTCAGAAGGGGCTAACGATATACGGACCGCCCGGTATTAAGGAGTACGTCGAAGATAATATGAGGATGCTTAAATTCACTCCTACATACAACTATGAAGTATTTGAAGGGGAGGACCTTAAGGTGGAGGACGGTAAGTATTCCGTAGAACTATTCATGGTGAACCACTCAGTAAGTACTTTAGGGATTAAGCTTAAACTCCTTAATAAGACCGTGGTCTACACTTCTGATACTACTCCCTGCGATGCGATCATTAAAAACGCTGAGAACGCTGACATGTTAATACATGATTCAACATATAGCTATGGTGATTTAGATAAAGCACGTAAGCACATGCATTCAACATCTGTTGAAGCAGCTCTTAACGCCTCACTATCAAATGTTAAGACTTTAATACTCACCCACATAAGTATGCGTTACGATAATATCGGAAGGTTAGAACGTGAGGCGAAAGCGAAGTTCTTCAACACCATAGTAGCTGAGGAGTTAATGACTTTCTTCCCATAACCTATACCTCAGGTATTGGGGCTTCCCATAAAGGCCTCCCCTTAGAAGTTTTAGGGGCTAGCCAGTCAATAATACTCCTGACCCTATCTGAAGTTATCGTCAGCGTTATCGGCCCTAATGGGGATTCCTCATCATGAGTTATAAGTGATACCTTACCTGCATAAGCTGATTGTTTATGGAACTTAAGCACTATGGTATTGCTACCAGTTAACGATTTAAGCATGATACTACGTGCAGTATCTAAGATCCTCTCAACACGTAGAAGGCGGTGTAGCTTTATTAACGACTTAACATCTTTTGAGACACCAACTAATAACTTATACCCCTCCCCAAGACTCACGACGTCTAACCTACCTATGTTAATCAGGTTGAGCACTGCGTTCTTAACTTTTTCAACGTCCTCAGTAGGTCTAACCTCAGCCTCAATACGTATTTCAATCAACGTCTAACTAACCCCTTAACTCTACCTACTACGTAGTTGGTTAAATCATCAACGCCTAAACCTTCGTTAACGATCATTAGGTCGGCTAAGGCTATCACAGAACCTACACCTAATTCCAACTCAGCTAAATCTCTCTGAGTAAACTCGTACCAATCCTTAGGGTCCCCATCCCTTCCCCTAGTACTCAACCTTAAGAACCTTGTTCTAGGTGATGAATGAACAGCTATTACGTATACTTCACCGTACTCTCCAAGAGTTTTAACTTCATCTAATGACCTCACACCATCAACTACAACTACATTGACATCCCTCTCCATAACCTCCTTAACGACCTCCACCGCAACATAATTTAAGCCGTACTCCCTACGGATGTTCTTAGCGAGATCCATAAGGGCTTTAGGAGTTGGTGCGATACCTCTTCTAAAGGCTTCACGCCTTATAACATCACCCATAGAAATAACTGTGTCAGCTAAATGCCTAATAATATTAGCTACTAAGGATTTACCAGAACCTGGCATCCCAGTAATACATATGAATAAGTATTTCGTATTCCCCGACTCCCTAATACTTAACACCTTAATTAGTAATTAAGTTTGAGTTGTTAATTAACTTAATGCCTAACATAGTAACTCAACATCTGTATTAACTACGTCTATACTTATGTTTAATTCTATGAGATCACGTAATCGGTGCTTGTATGCCGGTCATGTATAAGTGCAGCGTATGTGGTTCTGAGCTGTACTCGTTTGAGAAGGTGGGGCAAGACTTCTACGGCTTACCGACTCCCTCAGAGCTAGCTATTAAGTTAGGTGGTAAATGCCCTAAATGTAGGAGCGGTTTAAAGAGTGCTGGAGTAGAGAACATTAAACTCTTCAAGTAATTTTCATTTAAGCCATACAGGTCTCTTAATAACGAACTTGTATAGCCATAGTCCGAAGTCCTCAGAACTACTATACATTTTATTTAAATCGCTTAGTCTAACCACTCTATAATCGGTAAGGTGTTTCGCATGCAGAATATACCTAGCCTCACCGAGTAATACATCATGAGGTGTTAAATAACGTCTAGCCTTCATAACTACCAGTTCTCCGGACCCGGTGATCCAAGGACCTACAACACCTTCAACTTTTAAATACTTGCTTAAGAACTTACCGACATCCTCAGTTCTAAATACCTTAGGTCCTAAGTGTAGTGTATACGGCGGTAGTTCCTGCGGTACTACTTCGTAAATCAACAGAGCTTTACTTACCTCATCACACCATATACCACTATCAACTACTTCAAACTTAAATTGATTTAAAGTTCTTTGACCGAGCCTTAAACACTTCTTAAGCTCACCCCATATGACATCAGGTGATGTTCCCTCCTCGTAAGTTACTAAGTAGCCCACTACTGCTGTCCCACGACTACGTACGGAGCTCTCTATGTAGTTCCAAGGACCTACCTCTACTTTAGGGTAGAAGTAATTTGTCGACGGGTTTTCTAGGAACGACTTGCTGGCTAAAATGGCTGTGAAAAGCGATTTAAGTGAGAGAGCTGCTGCAGCGTTTCTCCTAGGGTCTACAGGGTCTGGGAATATAAGTGGTTTCCAACCATAGAACCTTAAATAATCTCTAACATCTTCGTAGATGTCTAATAAATCAATTACTTGAGGAGGTTTCCAGTTAGCAATGCCTTTAATAGCGTTAAGGAACGACCCGTAGTATATTATGGTTAACTCGGTTAGATAGCCTGAAAAGCCTTCAGTCTTAATTTCAGAGCCGTAAACCTCAATACCTTTGAAGAATTTCTTAAGTAGTCGTACATCATTTAACATGTCCTTAGTCAGCTTACTCCTAACGAATTCTGTGTGGAATGGCGTTCTATCAACAGCTGTTTTAACCTCCCCTACGTTATAAGCCATGTAGGCAGGAACCACATCTACTTCAATACCTCCCTCCCTAAACCTTAGGTACGGATGTGAGGCGTAGAACTTCTTAGGTTTGAATTTACGTAGGGCTTCATACATCGTATCCACCAATGCCTCCAACCAATTCCTATCCATTCCCTCATACCTTATGAGTACGAATACATCTAGATCCGTATCATCCCTTAGATGCGTGTCCTTACTGATAGAACCTTCTAAGCTAATCCTATATGGGTAGTGGAGTTCCTTAAGCGCTGGTTCTAAGTAAGAACTAACCGTTCTGAATAGCTTTAAGGCCTCTTCAGTCTCCTCAGGACTTGGCAGTATGTTGTTTAAGACCTCATCACATACTGCTTTAAAACCGTTTTTCATATCAATCAGCTAACACAGCTTCAAATAAATCCGAGTATATAGGGCCTTTAGATGTTAAGACGCTCTTCTTAAGTTTAATCCTAGTTACTGGGGAGGTACCAACATCAACACTTGATAGCTCAGCAAAAAACTTTGATAAACACCTACTGGGTTTGAATTCCTTGACACGAGCTAGGGTTATATGGGGGGTGAAGCCCTCCCTATCAGCTTGAATCCCTAAACCCCTCAACCCCCTCTCCACGCAATCCCTAAGCAGTTTTAGCTGGGTAACACCTTCGGAAACGCCTAACCATATAACCCTAGGCTTACTTACTGAGGGGAACGCTCCTACATCTTTAAACCTAATAAAGAACTTCTTATAGGATGAGACACAGCTTAGAACCTTAACCACATCGCTTACTAAGGCCTCACTTACCTCACCAATAAACCTTAACGTTATATGTAGGTTCTCATCTTCAACAACTTTCAGACCAACATCAGATGAACACCCTTCAACCATATTCTTAATTTCTATGATCTTCCCTAACACTTCGCGGTCTTCAACCTCTACAGCTATGAAGAGTCTCACCATACACATCATTAAATCCTACGTTAAAGCCGGTATAAATGTTTAAATTTAAGTTCTTAGTTATGAGTTATGTATGGGGCCGTAGTCTAGCTTGGCTAGGATGCCAGCCTGGGGAGGAATCCCCGCCAGACCGCTGGTAGGGTCACTACCTCGGTAAGGTCCCGGGTTCAAATCCCGGCGGCCCCACTACGCTTCCGAACTTAAAGGACTCCCTCAACTTTAAGCGTAGGGAACTCTTAATTTAGGTTTTCTTCAACTCATAGACATCTAACCTCATATACGCTACTGCCGACTACCCTTACTTCTTACATATACCGTCCCTACCGTCGGCTGTGAAGCTATCTATTAAGCATTTAAGGATGAGGTTGGTAGACGGTTAAAAGTTATTCGATAACGGTCTTAGGATTTAATTGCCTGAGAGCTACACATCTTACTAAAGACTTAAAGACTACTTAGCTTAGAATCTTAGTTAAACTCCCTAGGCGCTAACCTACTTAACGCCCTAAAAGCCCTCAGTTTTTCCTTACTGCCTAATTCTGCGTCCTTAACAACCTCCTCTAACTCCTTGATGACGCTGACCATGAACTCCCTTTTCACTGGAAAGGGAACTCCGTCCTTACCGCCGACAGCGAATGCGTATTTGAAGGGGTCGTAGGGATGGGTTACTGGGTCTTTAAGTGATGGGGGCTCCCTATAGATCAACTCGGAGATTAGGCTTAAAGCCCTAACTACTTCACCCCCTAACCCAGGTATTAGTAGAAATTCCTCCATATTTGAAGGTCTTACTTCATAAGCTCTCGCTAACCTAGCTATTAATGCCTTATCGATCCTAATAGGTCTATAGTAAGGTATGTTTTTAAACCTGGTCTGGTTCTGACTGCAACTATCCTTAACCAACCCCGTATATGAGTGTAAAGACCTAACGTTCTTTAAGGTTCTATTTACCTCGGCTATCATAGTAGTTAACTTTCCCGTACCATCATTTACTAAATCTAAAATTACTTCCTTACAATTCTTGGAATTAATGTCGGTTAGGTTAAGTACCTCACCAACATAGTCTGATGATATGCCTGAGTGAGGCTCTACATCTATACTACTCACCGCAAACCACGCGATATGATACCTACGTGCAAGCCTACTCTCTGAATTCATTCCTTGCTGTATCACAACCCATCTACCGTTAATATCAAATGCTATTGCATGGTGGTAGAGCGTGAACCCGTCCTGAAGTAAGGCACTGTCAACCTTGGCTGAGAGCTTAGAAAACCTCACCAATTTATTGATTAGTGAAGTACTACCTTTAAGTTCATCAACATATGTTGAAATCTCCTGGGGAACATCTAATGATATACGTCCCTTACCTCCAGCAATCCTAACATCGAGGCATAACTCGTTGAGTACTTGCTTTATGATTGATGTCGTCACCGTAGTTGAACCACTGCTATCCCAGTCCATACCTATTACGTTGTTAAATGCTTGAAACCATAAGGGATTAGAAAGCCTTCTAAGCAGTCCCTCATTACCGAACTCCATGACCAAGACCTTAATCACCTCCCTCGCCAACGACTTCATGAGCCCGGCTAACCAACGTGGTACATGCCCGCTATGTAGCGGTAGGTCAGCATAACCGCTAAGGACCATGCCTACGCACCAGTAGGTAATTCTCCATATACTTAACTACGTAGACTAAATCACCGGGTTCTACGGTCTCCTCAGATTTAGCTAGCCAATACTCACCCTCAACGACTACATACCCAAAACTGTTTGGGACCAACCTATCTACAGCCCTACCGACCTTACCTTCTAAGTTAAATAGCTGCTTCTTCATCTTCCTAATTTTAACTAGCTTCATAAATATAAAGGTTACAGCGGTGATCCCTACCAACCCTACGACCATAGCAGTAATTCTAAACATAGCTAACTGCTCCGATGTCAAGGCGGTTGTAACTGGGATAGATGTAGGTAGTAGGAGTATCCCGAATAGTAGGAACGCTATTCCAGTAATACCGGCGACGCCGAACCCAGGGATTACCAATAGTTCTAAAGTGAGTAGTAGTGAGCCTAAAGCCATCATAATTAAGGATGCTAGGTTTGGATTGAAACCTGAGCCTATAAGTCCTAGGATTAAGAATAGTAAGGCGAGTGATACCCCATATAAGTTACCAGAAGCTACTGAGAATATTAAAGCCATAACGCCGATGCTGAATAAGACTGTGCTGAATAACGTGTTACTAAGTAGTGAGAGCGTCCTAGACCTTAAACTACATGTGTGGTAACGGTAACCCCTTACGTTAATTACATATGACGTATTAGATGCTACGGTGACCTCCCTCCCGTTAATATTACTAATTAAGTCTACGATGCTGTCAACTATTAAATCACTTAAACCTAATCTCAGCGTTTCCTGGGCATTTAAGACTAGGTTACTTGTTATGAACTCCTTAACCGACGATACGTTCCTGCCTCTAGACCCAGCATATAGCACTGCCTTCTCAATAATTGGGTTTAATACCTTACTCTCATTTAAATACCTAACACTACCTGTTAATGGGTCGTATGAGACGGGCTGCATAGCACCCATTATGGAGTTAGAAGATACTGCTAATACGTGTGTAGGGAGGAGTATTAACGTACCCGCACTTAGAGCCTTACCACTTACGAACCCCACTACTGGAACTTTAGATGAGTATATAGCGTCACCTATATTGAGTGCGGAGTCAAGCCAACCTCCATAAGAATCTACTAGTATAATCATTACTGAGGCAGAGGTCTCCGCCTTACCTAAGGCGTCAATAACGCATTCAGCAACGCCTGGGTCTATACCGTCCCACGGAGGTTTAATCTCAACTACTAAAGCCTCACTACTCGGTGAGGCTGCTTCAAAAGCTATAGTTGGAATCAGAATCAATAATATGAAAAACACTACTATATGTTTAAGCTGTTGAGGGTGCATCGCCCTACTTTCCTTCCTCTTCCTTGCTTAGATGTTTGACAACCCCTATAGATGTTGATAAAGCGCTTAACTCAGGCCTTGAGGTCTCAGTAACTACTATTAATGACCTCTCTTTAGCTATCTCAGTTAAGGTCTGCAGCTCCCTCAACCTAATAGCAACAGCATGTCTTTCGTACTCTTCAGCAGCCTCTGATAATATCTTAGATGCCTGTTTCTCACCCTCAGCCTCAATCACCCTAGCCCTCCTCCATCTCTCAGCTTCCGCCTGCTTAGCCATAGCCCTCTTCATACCCTCAGGCAACTCAACACCTTTCAACGTAACACCTACTACCTTAATACCCCAAGGCATTGTAGTCTCATCTATAATGCTTTGAATCCTCTTGTTAAGCTCCTCCCTCCTAGAAAGTAAGTCATCTAACTCTACCTGACCTATCACATCCCTTAATACTGTTTGACTTAACAACGTTATCGCGTAGGGGTAATTAGCTACTTTAGTCACAGCCTTCTCAGGATCCGAGACTCTATAGTAAATTACGGCGTCAACATGGACGGTTACGTTATCCTTAGTTATTATCTCCTGCCTAGGGACGTCGGTAGTTACAACTCTTAAGTCTATTTTAACTAAACTGTCTATGAAGGGTATTATGATGAATAGCCCAGGCCCCCTCACCCCCACTAACCTACCCAACCTAAATAACACTGCCCTCTCATACTCCCTAACTACCTTAATACTCGCACTAAGCAATGAGAAAACCACTAAGACTACGAAAACCACTAATACCAACGTAAATATATCTATCATCTAATCACACCTAATTTAAAGATGGAGCTACGATAAATTTAAATCTAAATGCGTTAACCATCCTTCCGACCTAACGTTAACTCCCACCACGTTAGACCCCTCGAAGACCTCTGGAACGCAGATGAGCCCCCACACTTAGGCTCGCCTCAACTTACGGAAGTTTATAAACTCAAAGCTACGTAGAAGCGATTTTAAAGCCCTGAAGCGTTAATCTTACCATGAAGTAGTAGGTGTGTTTCATGAGGAGGGTGAGAGGGTATGTTGCAGAACGTGAATTAGTGGTTAAGCTCTGGAAAATGGGTTTTGCAGTGATGAGAGCTCCTGCAAGCGGTTCTAAGATTAAGAAGGCTAAATACCCTGACGTAGTAGCTATTAAATCATGTAAGGTCATAGTATTTGAAGTTAAGAGTAGGTCTAAGATTGATAACATATACATAGATGAAGAGCAAATCCGTAAGCTAAGGGAATTTACTGATAGGGCTGGCGGCCAAGCATTCATAGCCGTTAAGACGCCCGGCGGTATGTGGAAGGCCGTAGAATTAGGACAGTTGGAAAAGCTAAACAACACTTATAAGGTAAGTAAGGATGTCCTACTAAAGAGTAAGGAACTTGATGAAGTACTCAGAGATTTAAAACTAATACCTACTTTAGAAGATTTCATTAAGTGATAAATGATGTGGGACTTCAGTAAGCGGTGTTCTCAACACATCCTACCTGAAAAACAGCCTATAAATAATTGTGAAATACATGTTAGCATTGAGTGGTAGTATGAGTGATGAGGTAGTCTTAGAGCTTGTTGAGGAGTACATCATAGATGGTGAGCATCGATTTAAGCTGAGGATTAAGGGAACTAAGCTCATACTAAACGTGACTGCGGAAAACCTAGAAGAAGCTGTTAAGAAAGCGATCCCTATGATTAAATCCTTCAACCTTTATAGCTGGATGGAAAGTGAAAACCGTTCTGACCTAGTGTAAGCCTCCATCAAGTTAGATCTCCCTCACACCGTTAGAGGACCTTCAGACAAGTAGGTGAGTCCACACCCATCCAAGCTAAACACTAATCAGAAACGATTTCAAAACCCTCAAACTCACTCACAACCCATTGATTGTTGAGGCCGCATCAGCGAACCCGCTGAAGCCGCCTCTAAGAATTATAGCAGAGCACTATGAAGAACGTCCACCGCCGATAAACTACGCCGTCATCGAAGTAGGGGTACAACCCTCAATAGATTAAACACCCTTTAAGAACGGTAAGTACGTTTCTAAGCAGACGTCTAATTATATGGTGAGCAGTGATGAATGCAGTAATACGTGCGGTAATACATATGACGTAGCTTTCACCAATTCGTCCCACGAATTCATATACGCTAGCTTTATTTACCTCTACCTATAGATAGATATGTGGGTGCATCGTATGGCAGTAGGATTCTGCGTTAAATGTAGGAAGAAAGTTGAGATTAAGAACCCCCAAGAAGTGACCCTAAAGAACGGTAGGAAAGCGTTAAAGGGTGCGTGCCCATTTTGCGGTACGCCTGTCTACGTATTCGTAAAAGCTAAGTAAGTCAATAACCAACCAATCTTAAAACTATACAAAATTTTTAAGATTTCAAATATCGTTCACCTACATTATCCTGTCTTACAAATGGATACCTAAAGTTAACTTCCACCACGCTAGACCCCCTTAAGGGCTTTCTAGAGACAGAAGCTCTCCGTGTTCGAAAGCTTGAAACCGCTAACCAACCTCAAACACCGCAAATAACCACCACAACCCACACCTACCCAACCCCCACCCTAAAAGAACCAGTAGATGGGGTTGGGAGCTCTTAGCTTCATATTAAGACCTATAGTAAAACATAATGTTTATTTTACAATAAAACGCACTGCTTTATTCAGGAATAAGTATGATGAAAGCTAAAACATACTTACTAATTTCAATATCCATCTTACTATTAGTGGGTGTTATATATGCTGAAGCTACTGCACCTAAAGTAAGTTATTCATATAAGTTAAGCTCAGAGGGCTACATATATGCTGCTATCTTTATAGATAACCTTGAAGATCAGTACATCATCTACGTGAAGGTTGAGGAATCAATAGTTGAGGAGAGCCTAGTAGCGATTAACGAGTTTAACGATTTACTCCCAGCAGAACTAGTTGATAGTAATTTAATTCTTATCTATAACGTCTACAACTCTAGGAAAGTAATTGTTAGTTATGTAGCAAGGGCTGCTAATATCAGTGGGACACATATCGATGTAGTAATTACTCCGGGCGGGCCGTCGAAAATCCTTCTACCCAGGTCTTCAGCCCTATTATACTTTAATGGGTCAGCAGGAATTTCCTTCACAGATACTACGATAACCCTAACCTATGACGACGGCGGTACTTACTTAATATCCTATATACCGCTAACATTTGTTAGTAATTTAACAACACCTACAACTAATAAGATAGCAGAACAAACATACTGGCTTCAACTCCTCACCCCCTACTTACTAGGGGCTTCGCTGATATCTCTCGGCTTAGCTTACTACATACTTAGACATTACAGGACGGCACATCCTAAAGTAAGGGAAGAAGGTGTAGAACTGCCTGAATATGATGTAGAAACATTAAGATCTGAAGTCGATGAACGGGATATCGAAGTACTTAAGGCTATCGTAGCTAAAGAGCTAACGATATCCGGATTGGCCCGTGAGTTAAGGTTAAGTAAATCCGTAGTGTGGCGGCGTATTAGGAAATTAAGCCATCTTAAATTAATAACCACAACCGATGTTAACGGAAAGACGTACATTAAGGTAACTTCATTAGGTATGAAAGTACTTGAAGAAGCTAGTAGAAAACCGTAACCGTTTAAAGTTATACAGACTTGAAGGCATTCCATGAGGCCTAGTATGATTGGAAGCTATTAAAATAGTCTAGAACTTGAAGATGGAAAGTGAAAAACCGTTCTGACCTAGTGTAAGCCTCCATCAAGTTAGATCTCCCTCACACCGTTAGAGGACCTTCAGACAAGTAGGTGAGTCCACACCCATCCAAGCTAAACACCCCTGCTACCGGGTATAGCTCATCGTTCGTTCCAAAACAGGATGGTTTTAAACCTTACACTAGCTAGGAACCGCTCCATCCCTCAATTAGCATATTTAAAGATTTAAACACTTAACTACCTGGTGGAGCTATCATAAGACTACAGTATTGGAGTAGGTATTTACGGGGTCTGCCTACAGGGACTTTCCCCGTAGGTAGCGAGTTTGGATATCCTAAGGCTACGGTATCATTAATAGTGATTAACGCGGTAATATACGTTATCACATCACTTAATAATACGTTTATGTCGGTAGGTAACTACTGGGTTGAGTTAGGTGGTTATATTCCCATATTATTAGCTAAGGATCCTGCAAATATGTATAGGGTTATTACGTCTATGTTCCTCCATGGGGACTTACTACATATATTTTTCAACATGTACTTCCTCTACGTATTCGGTAAGAGCGTGGAGAGCATCTTAGGTTCGCTGAGATTTTCAATACTTTACTTCATAGCAGGTCTTCTAGCCACAGTATTCCACACAGCCTTCAGCTACATTCAAGGCGCATACGCCTTAATGATCCCCGCCTTAGGTGCTTCCGGAGCTATAAGCGGTATCTTAGCAGCCTACCTTATGTTCTATCCTGGAACGTCATTAACTGCTTGCTGGTTTTTCTTCATATTCCCGATGTGCTTTACAGTCAGAGCATCATACTGGTTGCTTTTCTGGTTTGCAACTCAGGTAATATACGGGTATTCGAGATTAGGTGCTGCTATAGCGTTTTTCGCACATGCCGGCGGATTTGTAGCGGGAATAGCGTTACTACCATTAATAGTTAACAAGGGGAGACTTGAAATACTTAGAGGTTGGCGTGGTTATGGCTACTTATTCAACGTTGTCTTCAGTAACGTAAGACTTACTGGTGGTTTAGGTAGGTTGACCAAGGTAATCTTATCGGTATTAATAGCTTCTCTAATAGCTGGCTCCGCAGTTATTGCTAGCGATGTAAGCCAATTAGATGTATATGTCGTCGACGTGAGTGGTAGGGTTGTCGGTGTGGCGGAGTTAAAGGATAGTGTAGTATTTACATTAGTTAACAGTGAAATACAGGTTCAGACCATAACTAATACGTATAATAGGATATTAATCAATAGGTTAGTCGGACTTAACTTAATAGTTAATACGTCGGCAGCCTCCTCATCAGTAGAATTAACTAACTTGAATACTACTTCTAAGTTAAAGGTGGGAGACCTCATTATCGAAGTACCGATATTCATAGAACATTTAAGACTTAGCTATGATGGTAGAGGTATTTTAGAGGAAGCATATGGGGTTTTCAAGACCGTAGTAGTGTCTATTGGGACTAACACATATAGATTCGGCGATAGCATCACCTACAACTTTGCTATTAAGGTAGTAGAACACTATGACGCGTTAAACATCATTACATCTACATCCTTAATGGCCTTAACAACCTCCGCCATAGCCTTAGCAGTGGTTATCTTCAAAGACAAACATTTAGCGATCATAGGCTGAAGATTAATAACCTAATAACCTGTTAATTACATCTCCGTATCTACTATAAATCTTAACGGCTAATGACTCTATGTGGAACGCCCTTACAATGTCCTTAAGGTCATCCCTACCTACAATCCTAAACTTTAAGTATATGATGTATGCGGATGCTACTATAATAAGTGATATTAACCAATGAACGTTGAACGCAAAGCAAGTAACACCTAATACTATAGGTACAGCAGTAGTTTTAATTAGTAGGTGCCATTCCATCGTAAACCTGATGGTCTTAATCACATATAAAGTAGTTAAGAACCCTATATAATTACCTGCAGTGAACGCGATAGCACCGCCTAAACCTCCGTAATCGGGAATTAGGATGTAATAAAGTATTAATCTTACTATATTGATAGACATGTTAACCGCTAAGACTAGTAAGTACTTCCCATACGCATATACCAAGCTCGCTATACCTGAGGTAATCACTGAGGGAACCGATGAAACTAGCAGTGTGGTTAGTATTAGGGCTGAGTTAACATATTCGCTGCCGAGCCATGAAAGCGGTACCCAGGGATATAACATTACGTAAGTTGTTGGGGGAGCTATAAGTGCTATGCTTATCCTAATAACCTGAGATAGAGCTCTTTTCCTCCCATCCTTCATGCCGCTAAGAACTGGAAGCGTAATTGATAGAATACTAGTACCTACCATTAAGGTTACGTTAGCTATAGCTAGTGATACATAGTAATAACCCGTTTCTAAAGCCCCTGATATCACGTAAACTGAGAGAATACCTAATAAACTGCCTACAGATGCTATGAGGGATGGAAGCCATGAAGGCATACCAGCAATTAACACCTCCTTAAGAGTTCTAAAAGAAAACACTGGTTTGATGGGTACACTCCTCACTGCTTGAAAAGTAATTACTGCTAACTTAACGTAGAGTTGGGCTATATTTCCGATAACCGCACCTACCCACCCTAAACCGTAATACAACATTAACGTAATCCCAACGGCATACCTAAATATAACGCTTAACACCACAGAGGTGAAAATTACCTCAGTCTTAAGCATCGATATCATCAGAGATGAAGGTATGGAGCCTATACCAGCTACTATCATTAGAGATGCGAAGATAAGCATGCTACCTGATAACCCACTAAATTCGTAACCCATAATTCCTAGTAACGTAAATAAAATCCCGGCCAATAAGTGAACTAATGAACAGAAAACGAGAGCAGTCCAGAAATACGTTTTAAGTCTACCCTCCTCATCACTTTCTAAGAACATACCGAAAAACCTCAAGATGCCAGTACCTATACCAAGACCTAATAAGCTTAGAACCAGCCCGGACAGGCTTGAAATAGCACTTGAGATCCCTATAGCAGTAGGCCCTGCTAAAGCTGATACGAGCATCCAATAGATAAAACCTAAGAAGTTGTCTGCTATACTACTAAAATAAAGCCAGAACCCTCCTCTTACTATACTACCGATGCTAAACCTCTTAGACCGTCCTTCCATTCACACCACGCAAGCATTACTGAAAGATAGATATTAATAAAAATTAAAATACTTAAGCAGCACATACGTTAATAAAGTGTTATATAGCTATTTATCTGGGTTTGAAGTCCTAGATGCTAATAAAGTTATTAAATGAGCTTGCAGAGAGTGTATCTAATAACATCAATGTTAGTAGAGTTCCTACGAACATTACCTTAACTGAATTAGCTCAAGATGTTGACGTCTTAGACAGACCTAAAATCCTTAGTAAGGCTTCAAAAACTTTAATAAGTAGTGCTATAGATGCTGCTTCATCGAATATCATGACAAGTAGTAACGAAGTAGCATTATCAGTAGGTGTTATATGCTCTTCTTCGAAAGTCTTAGCATATCCAGATATCACAGCATCTACTATTGATACTCCTTTTGCGGGAGCTCTACTAGCAGATGGGGTACCTGGGATCACAAACTCTTACGTAATGCTCAACCTAAGGTATGTAGATGATCAGGACCTGCCGACTGGCGCTATATCCCACGATATCAGGATAAATATGGAGTCCTACATGATTAGGAAGTCCTTAGATATACTCCTCCCTAATACCTTGTTGATGATTGACGGCCCTCTCTACTATCCATTACATCACCCCCTTAAAATCACGTGTAAGTGGAATGACGAACTCTCTAGGCTTAATGAACATAGGATTGAGACGATAAGAGCGGCATATAGGTATGGCTTACTTCCAATAAACATAGTTAAGAGGGTTACGAACTCGTACTACCTATCAACAACCTCTAGAGATATCTCAGACGTGGAGTTCGTTGAAACACTAGTTAAGAATTTAAACGTAAGGTCTAAACCTATTAGAACATCTACGTATTTATACCGACGTGGTGAAGGACCTCCAAGGTATTTCACCTATATAGCAATACCTAGGTCCTCGATCTACAGTACTTACTCGATATTCCGGGTTGAAGTGCTTAAGGATGTATATGATGAAGTACCGCAGGAACTTATAGATGAGTTAATATCTCATATAGCATTTGAGGCTCTTGACTATGGATTAGGCCTACCGTATAGGTTAAACATAGCTGACTCCTGGAGTAAGGGCTTAATCAGTAGGATGACTAACGTGTTTGTGAAGATGCTTACGGTGAGGGGGTTCTCAATACCTTATGAGGTGTTAGAGTATGAGCGATGACTTCAACTCCGTAGTTGAGTTACTTAAAGGTAGGTTTTACGAAGCGGTTATTAGATTATCAAGTATTGGCAGAGTTATAGGCTATGTGAGTAGGAGAAGCCCTTCTAAAGTGTCTGACAGTGAGGTCAGGGTGGTTGTTGAGGTAGACCCATACGTTTACTTCAGCGAACGCTTGAACGTAGGTATTGGCGATTACTTAATTGCTATTGATTTAAAGAGCTTGAAGTATATAGGTCTGAAGGTTAAAGGTATTGTAAGAGCTGATGCTGCTTCTGAGTTAGAAACACCGCTAAGCTTAGGCTTAGACTCTAGGGTTGAGGGCCTAGTGACCTACACTTTAATAGAGGCTGAGCCGCTACTTACTGAAGACGGTTTACCTATAGTAACCCCCGTAGAACCCCAAACACCTGTAGCAATACCTGCAGACCCCTATCTAATACAGAAAGTTACCGGGCTACCCACTGATGGGGTAGTAGTAGGTTCTCTCACATCCCCACACTTATCAACTTTAAGTAATCCAATACCCCTTAAACTACCGAGGTATGAGTTCTTCAAACACCTATTGGTGGTAGGGACTACAGGTGCTGGTAAGACAACGCTTATTAAGAACTTAGCTTTCAGCTTGTTAAGTAGTTGGAAGGACGTCTTCATAACGATCATCGATGCTACTGGGGATTATACCCAAATAGCAGTACCGCCTAATAAACTACCAGTAGATTCGGAAGTATTCGTAAGCGGATTAGATGAGCTAATAGGTAACTACCCTAAGCGGATAACTTACTTAGTCCCCCTTAGGAGGAGGTTACACCGTAGTTTAACAGAATTCGTCAAAACGTATATTTCTGAGAGGTTTAGCAAGATTTTATCGTTATTCCGTAATACACAACTCAACTACGAATTATCTGAAGGTAGGGATTTAGGCATTATTAGGTCAATTATAACTACGTTAGACTTAGATGGATTTAAAGTTAATGTAGAGGTTATACCTATCTCATTAAGTTATATTAGGATGAAAGACCATTTAGATGCTCTACCGCTATTTTCACGTCAGGCAAGGATTTACTTAACAAACATAATAACCTACTTAGAGAATCAGGTAGGAGGTATCAATAACTTCACATCTTTATACATGATGTTCACACGGCTGAGGAAGGAAATATCCGACACCATGAAACTACATAAATCAACCCTAGAGAGCATAGAGAGGGTTTTTAACTTCCTAGCAAGTTCTGATGACGTCGATGTCGTAGTTGAAGATAACTACTTAGGCATCCCACCTATCGACGTCTTAGTTAAAGAGTGTAGAGGACCTGTAATACTTGACTTAGACTACCCTATGGCTAGGGGGTCAAACACGTTCATAGCTAATCTAATAGCTTACGAATACCTTAGGTCCCTATACGCGTGGAAGAAGGATATTCAGATAGGAGGTTTTGATAGGTCGACCCTAGTAGTTTTAGATGAGGCCCATAGGTTCTTCCCATCTGAAGGAGCTTCCTACGAAGAAGCCGATATCTTAGCAGACTTTATATCTATGATTGCTAGGTTAGGTAGGGCTAGGGGTTTAGGCCTCATATTCTCTACGCATTCACCGAAAGACGTGCATAGAATTATAATTCAACTAACTAACGCTAAAATTGCTTTCAGAAGTGAGAAGGAGTTCTTAGAACTCATTGACGTACCTAAGGAATACTTAAATTATATGCAGCTAGTGCCGGATAGGGTTGGATTGCTTAGGAGCCCTAGCATTAGGTCTGGATATACGTTATTCAAAACTTCAGAACCCTTATTGGGTCATTATGATATAAGTAGAACTCTAACCTGAAGGTGGTACCATAGGAAGATGCAGTCTATGTAGGAAGGAGTCCCCCACTATAAGTAATTCCATAGGTCTATGCTCTGACTGTTTAAGAAATCTTTCAGAACTGCCAACTAGAGTTCTCGAAGCTCATGGAAGGGCTCGGAAAGAACTTGGATTACAGGTAGCTAAGGTCGAGAACGGAGAATTTAGATGCAGTCTATGTGTTAACAGCTGCTACTTAAGCAGTGGGGCTGTAGGTTACTGCGGTAATTACACATACGAAAACAGCGTAAAACATGTGCTGAACTCACATGATTTATCTTACGGGTCTTGGTACTACGACCCCCACCCAACTAACTGCGTAGCCTTCCCAGTATGCCCGGCAGCCACCGGTAGAGGTTATCCTCAATACGCGTTAAGTCCTAATGGTGAGAGAGGTTATTATAACCTTGCGGTATTCTATGCGGCATGCTCTCTAAACTGTCTGTACTGTCAGAACTGGGTTGGTAGGAAGGAATCCCTCCTACTTAAGCATAAAATGAGCGTAGATGAGTTGGTTAGAGCAGCTTTAAATGCTAACGTTACCTGCATCTGCTTCTTCGGAGGGGATCCAACGCCGAACATCATCCACGCCTTAAGAACTTCAAGAGAGGTTCTTAAGAATATCCGCGAGGATAGAATTCTAAGGATTTGTTGGGAAACAAACGGTACTTTAAACCCGAAAATCATGCAAGAGGTTATCGATACTTCCCTAAAATCAGGCGGTATTATAAAAATAGACCTTAAAGCTTGGTCGCCTACGATATACCATGCATTAACAGGTGTTAACGCTGTTAAGAGGGTTAAGGAGAATATCAAGTTGGTTTCTTCTTATATGGGCTTAAGGAAGGACCCCCCACTATTAGTAGTAAGTGTCTTACTAGTTCCGGGATATGTTGACCTTGTAGAGGTTAGAGGTATTGCAGAGTTCTTAGCATCCTTAAACACCGACATACCAGTTGTTCTACTATCTTTCTACCCGCATTTCATGTTGAACGACCTACCACCTACTAGTAGAAAACATATGTATGAATCCGTACGTATTATGCGGGAGTTAGGGTTGAAAAACGTATTTGTAGGTAATGAATGGTTATTAGGTGATTACTATTAAAGTTCAACATAGTTAATTAGCTCAGCAATTTCAAGAAGTTAAAGGGGGTTAAAATAGTGGTCCCTAAGATCGTGTCTTTAAGCCACGGTGGTGGGGGTAAGGATATGTGGAACCTAATCAATGAATTAATAGTTTCAAAGGTCCCCAACGGCTTTAGGAACACCTTAGGTGGAGTAGGCCTTGATTCATTAGACGATGGGGTAGCTGTTAAGGTAGGTGGTGAGTATGTAGTTATGACTATAGACTCATACACGGTAAAACCTCTAATCTTTCCAGGAGGTAATTTAGGTATTCTAGCTGCTTCAGGAACTATAAATGACTTACTGATGATGGGTGCTAGACCTATAGGTCTAGTAGACGCTGTAGTTGTTGAGGAGGGCACTCAGGTAGACATGCTTGATATCCTAATTAAATCGTTAGTGAGTACTGCAATATCCGAAGGTGTGGCTATATTAGGAGGTGATTTTAAAGTCATGCCTAAAGGCACCCTTGACGGCATCATAATAACTACAGCCGGTATCGGAATAGCACGTAAATTAGTTGTTGATACTAACATAACATCTGGAGATAAAATAGTCGTTACAGGTCCTATAGCTGAACATGGAGCAACTATAATAGCATCTCAACTAAATCTACTTAGCAACGTTAAAGAGCTGTCAAGCGATGTCAAACCACTAACTAAGTACTTACTACCTATACTGGATGCTTACGGTGAGTACATACATGCTGCTAGAGATCCTACCAGGGGCGGTTTAGCCTCAACATTAAATGAATGGGTAGTTAATAACGGATTCACAGCAGTAGTTGAGAGGGGTAAGATACCCATAAAGGATTCGGTGAAGAAGTTCTTAGATATGTTAGGGATAGACCCGCTTAACGTAGCTTCAGAAGGTGTTGCTGTATTAGCCGTAGATCCGGTAGTTGCCGACGATATCGTCAACGAACTTCATAGTTTAGGGCTTAGGGAAGCTTCAGTTATAGGGGAGATAGTCAAACCCTTCTCTGACCTAGTGAAGGGTAGAGTACTCGCTAAGACCGAAGTAGGTGGATTAACGTTTGTTGAGTCTCTAACCTCCCCAGTACCTAGGATTTGCTAATAAGCTTTAATTCCTTACAATTATCTAATATAGTTTGTGAGTGTATGGATGACTCGTTAATCGGTATTGGAGCAGCTATCCTAGCTACTGTTTCATGGTCTTTAGCGCCTATAGCAATTAAGCAGGGAGTTAGGTCTGATACGAATTTAACTGCTGTGGCTGGTGTTAGGGCGTTGGTAGCGTTACTAGCCCTACTACCGTTAACTATCCCTAGGATAAACACTTATACGTTAAATTACTATGACATCGCATTAATACTAACATCAGGTATTTTAGTAGGTGTCAGCGACCTCTTCTACATAGAAGCCATTAAAAAGTTAGGTAGTTGGAAAGCCATACTGATAGCGTATCAGTACATACTAATAGCTCAGATCCTAGCATTCATAATGCTTAACGAGGTGAAAGGTATCTACGCAACCATCTTCACACCGCTAGCACTCTTAGGTATCTACATCGCTTTAAAGGACGGTGAATCATCTAGTAGTACGCCAACCAACTTCTTAATCGCATACATACCAGCAGTTCTTTGGGGTTTTGGAACGGTCATAAGTCGGTATTTAATTTCTGGTATTGATGCTGTGCTAATAGCTTCTCTGAGGTCCTTCTTCATATCGATCATATTCATTCCATTAGGTTTTAAACATCTACATGGTTTAAAAAACGTTGGAAAACAAGGTCTTCTATATATGTTTATCTCCGGTTTCTTCACACATGTGAGTGGGTTTCTAATATTTCTCTACGCACTTAAGTTTGTAGGTACATTCATATCAACTCTAGCGAATTCTATGGGTCCTCTGATAACTCAGCTCATATCTAAGAAGTTAAGCAATGAAGGGCTGAGTACAAGACATGTGGTTGGTACATTAGTAACCACGATGTCCGTGGTATTAACCTTAGTGCTTAACGCTTTGAACCTAATTTAATGTAATTAACTCTTAATAGTTTAGTAGTTAAAATCTTTTAAGGTGTTTAGGTGAGTTTGGAGTTCACATTGGACCACGGGGTTAGGCTGCTAGGTATTTTCTCCTACTTCGGATTTGCAGGTAATGTTGTGGTGGAGAAGGATAGAGTTGACGTGAGAGAGCATGCGAAGAAGCTAGTTAGTAGTCTATTGAGTTCCTACAGCGTCGAAAGAGTTAAAGACTTACCTACGGTTAGGTCTTATAGAAACATTATGTGGAGGTTAGGGTTAGACCCAACTAAGATTAGGGTGAGCAGTGAGGCCTTATTTAGGAGAGTGCTTAAGAGCGGCTCATTCCCCAACATCAACAACGTTGTTGATTCATGCAATATAGCTAGTTTGGAGACGTTAGTACCTACTAGCATCTTCGATTTAAGTAAGATCGATGGATCGTTAGAACTTCGTCACTCTAAGTTAGGTGAGAGGGTAGTAGATATTGACGGTAATGAAAGAGATCTTAAGGGGAACGAAGTAGTTCTAGCAGACTCTAACTCCATCCTACACCTCTACCCACATAGAGATATGAAGAAAGCATCGGTAGATATGGATACGAAGGATGTGTTAGTAGTTGCCTACGGCGCTCCGGATATTCCCCACATGCTGGTTAGAAAGGCTGTTGAGATGACGTTTAAGTACCTATCAATGTTCTGTTATGCTAGGTATTTAAGTGAGATTTTTAAGGCTGAGTGATCGTTAGTAAGTAGAGTTATGAGGTGGATGTAATGAACGTTAAGGTGAGGTACTATGCTCTATTTAGAGAATTGGCAAAACGTTCTGATGAGATTATTTCCTTAAATGTAAATGGTTCGTTAAATGATGTGCTCACTGAGATATCCAGGAAATACCCAAAGCTTGGGAGCTACATAGACTCCGGGGCATACATAGTTCTACGCAACTCTCAGCCAGTATCAGATAGCGATTTAAAGGTAATCCTAAATGATGGCGATATAATAGATATAATGCCACCCCCTTCAGGTGGTTCTATAGAGGTAAGACTACTACATGAGAATGATAGAGTCTCACTTGATGATATAGTTAAAGACGTTAAGAAGTTAAGTGGTAGTGAGGAATGCGGAGCTATAGCTATTTACGTAGGCTTTGTTAAAGGCGTTGTTGAAGGGGTTAAGGTCCACGAACTAACATATGAAGTTAATGAGGAATTCACCTTAAGAACCTTAAATAAAATCCTCCAGGAAGTAATAGCTAGGAATAACAGGATAATTGCTGCTAAGATCTTCCATAAAGTAGGTAGTTATAAGCAGGGAGACGATGTCCTCTACGTAGTTGTAACAGGCATAGGTAGACGTGACGTCATACCAGCGCTAAGTGAGATTATTGAGAGGGTTAAGCATGAAACAGGGATATGGAAGCTTGAAAAAAGATATGACGGCTATTACTGGGTATTAGGCGACGGTATAAGGGTTAGGAGTGAGGGTTAGAGCAAAACACCTTCAGATCTTTAAATTTATTTTTAATAGTTATAAAAGCTTTGGAGTAAGCGATGATTTTAAATGCTTGGGATGGATACTCACTTAGGCTAACATTATACCCGTCCTTCACGCTATCACTACTTAAGAATGTGGGTAATAACTATGTAAAAAATTTAGGTTTATGTAATGGGTTAGAACTTAGTGAGCACTTAAAAGGTGTTAAAATCCGCTATAGTTGCTGTGACTTAGATTACGTAAGGGAGTTATGCGGACTTACCGAAGATCCTTTAAGCTTAATAGGCCATGTAGATCCTAAATTCCACGACCTATATTACTACTTAAGCGCTCAGTGGAGAGGTGTTGGCCTGTCAACAGCTAGTAAGGACTTTGACTACATATTCGTAGCGGTATTTCTGTCTAAGAGGACCTCATACCATAAAAACGTATTATACTGGATGGATCGTCTTTTCAGACTGGTTAGCAACGTAGATGATATACTTAATATAGATGTGTCTGAAATCATTAAATCACCTCAGATTAAGGAGTTAAATGCTGTTTTAGCGAACTATACCAGTAACGTTAGGCCTCACATTGTTAAAGGTAATGTAGGTGCTGCTAGACATACCCTACTGGAAATTAAGGGTGTAGGTCCTAAGGTAACCTATGCTTACTTACTACATGCGATGAGGCTCACTGACATAGCACCAGCTGATACTCATCTAACATACTTTACTAGTAACGTATTAGGGTTAAATGGACATCAACCCGATAAGAAATTATGTTTAAAATATGGGTGTGAGATTTGTACTTACGAATGTATCGTGGGGAGTTTGAGGAGGTTTTTCGGGAAAACCCTAGGCTATATGCAGACCATAACATACGTACATGTGAAGACGTTATGTAAGAAAGGTAGGTGCCATAACTGCATTTTAAGAAGGTATAAGTTATGTAACTTACACGCATGAACTACTTAGCTCCGAACTCCTACCTAACGTTTTTTATAGTGTGCTAATTTTAGGGGTACTGGTGAGTATAGCAGATTTCGTTAGGGACCTAACAGTTCAGGTAGTCACTATTTCCTGGTTTATCTTCTTATTAGCTTGGTTTGTTGGTTGGGCGTTGAAAGGTTCGCCAGTACCTTTTTATAGGTTAAAGAGGACGGGGCAATCATTGATTGAGGATGCCGTCATAGCCGCTTTTTGGCTGGCCTTAGGCAGTTCGATTTTCTCACTGATCTCCTATATAACTTCTAATGTTGCACAGCCAATGCCTCCACCACCTCAGCCGTAGTGAGGTATTTAGATGGGTAATGACGACTTATTACTAATAGCTTTTAACCTAGCATTACTGACCTATAACTTAGGTATAGTGTTATATTCGTTACCCATCCCATTAAGGTCTATTAAGAAGTGGGGAATTAGCCTAGTAATTGACGGTATTTCAACATCGATATTGATCTCATGCTTCACGTTAATATTAAGCCTAATAACTTTCCTGCAAGGCTTACTGGGTGCTGATTGGGGTAACTACTTCACATGGATAGGGGGTAGAATAACACTAATTTTCTCATCATTCTCAGTACTGACTTACATATCAAGCCTGTTAAAGTATCCCTACACACCCTTCCTCTTATCACCTATTAACGTAGTACTTGGTTATCTATCAACGACTCTCTCAGCCCTTAGGTTATTAATGTTCCTAGGCTCATTTATATTAAATTATTATAAGTATCTAATATTACTTGGCATCATACTCTACTCACTACCTATGCGTGTAGGTAAGAACGCGGGAGCGTATCTAATTGCTATGTCATTAGTCCTATACGTAGGGCTTCCCTTAATGCCGGCCTTCGTAGAAGGCTTTCAAACATCTGTTAGCGGTATGGGGGTAGGGTTAGAAAACCCTGAAATTTCCGGGTACGTCATAGATATTTCAGGGGGGTTGGTCCCCTACGCAGTACTTAATCTATATGAAAACGGTGAGTTGAAGGGGGCGATACTAGTAAGTGATTCAGGAAAGTATAACTTAGGGAGTGGATATGACCTACTCCCTAAGAAATTTAACTATAGTGTGGAATTAGAGCTCTACGGATTTTCCTTCATTACGGTGCCTAACACCATTAGTAGTGAGGTCTGCAGCCCCGCACAGAGCTGCGCTTTAAATCTAACTGTTCCAGGCATCATAACAGCAGCATACGGTAAGTTGTTAATACTAATGCCAAATAATGCTGTAGTCAGTAATTTCGAGTTGAGAGATGGTGAGGTAAGCCTAACTTTGATCAGCGATTCTAACCACTCAGAACTTAGACTCATATCGGTATACCCCGAAAGCACTAATATTAGGTCTTTAACCGTTAACGATGAAGACGTTAGCTGTTATGTAAGTAGTAGGTTTAACTGGTATGGAGTTCAAGTAAGCATATGTGAGGTATTAGTAAGCGGTACTGCAGCACGTGTTAAAGTGATCTATGAGTCACTATATAATGTGAGGCCAACAATTAATGAGAGGAGAATTATAGCGGTAGATGATATGAGCGCTATGTTGATGAACGCCATCTCCTTAGGGATAGCATTCATATTCTCCTTAGTTTTCCTCCCATCACTCTATATGACCTTACTACTATCCATGTCTGCATCAGTAGCTAAGTTTTTAGGTGGTAGAGGATTACCGATAAAGATATCTTAGATGATCTGCTGTGAATTCACGCATACCTTATCTAGCACTCATCTTAGGTATTATGTTAATATTAACTACTTCTACGTCGCACACAGTTAGAATCTTAACGATATCTGTTTTAATTATAACGTTAGTATGTGAATTCTTAAGAAATAAGCCTAAGAGATAATCATAACTCCGACTCCTACTTAAATTCTAGAACATCTACCTTATACCAAATAGTTTTATCACCGATAAATTTCTCAACATCCTCCTTAACATTACCCTCAACTTCTATGAAGTAAAGCTCTTTAACCACCTTACTCCTACCGGTGGTGAGGACCTTATACCTCGACGATATTACCCCACATATCTCATTAGCTAGCATATCATCGTATACCATATACAGAATTGATGTCTTTACATAGCCCTTATGTCCGGGAATCATTAAGACACCTGACCCCAGTACTCATTAACTTTCTACTATATTAATTTTAAATTCACTTCAAACTTGTTTCTAAGGACGTTTAAATCGATGCTACCTAACTAGTTTACCTAATACGTAGTTACGTAAGTAAGACTTATGATGTGTTAACACGTTTTAAAATATCATTAATTACTTCTTGCAGCCCTATCCCATGTAGAGCACTCACAGAGTATAGTGGTAATTCACCAACGTTACGGAATATCAGTTCTTTAACATACTTGATTTTCTCAGGGCTAACGCTATCTATCTTATTGATAAGGACTACCACTTTATTAATTCCGAATTCGTTAATTATGTTTGAAAGTAGTTTTAGCTGGCTTTGTAAGCTGTAGTAGGTTTCTAGAGCGTCTATTAGGAAGAAAACTAAATCTGCTAAATACTTTATTGCCACGTAAGCCTTCTGCTCAATAGTATTTAACTCATTAAATGGTCTGTCGAGGATTCCTGGAGTATCAACGATTTGAAGTTTAACTTCCCCTACCACGATATGCCCTAAGATAACGTCCTTAGTTGTAAACGGGAACTGCGATACTTTAGGTTTTGCTGAAGAAATCCTACCGACTAGTGTTGACTTACCTGTTTGAGGCATACCAGCAACCACTATGGTTGGAAGGTCCTCAAAGCATGGCATCTTCGAGAGTACTATTACTGCCTCCCTCACCTTACTTAATTCCTCATCAGATCTCCTAATAACTGATAATACCCTGCCAACATACTCCCTAAACAGTGCCTTAGCCTCTTTAACGTCTGATGAGTACTTTACCTTAACCCTGTACTGATCGGATAACTTATCAATGATTCTTAACCTCCTACGTAACTTATTAACACGTTCAACGTAGTTATCAATTCCTGCTATCTTAATCACCTCTAGGTAGAATTCCTCCATAGGTAGTTTAGACAGTTTCTCTAAATTATTTAGGTAGACCCTCCTCAGGTAACTATAAATACCATCGATCTTAGCCATATATATGAATGCGTACTTCCTTCTCACACCTTTAGATATCCTCACATTGGAAGATGATATCTTAAGAACGTGTTCTCTAACGTGTTCAAAACCATATATGCTTACATTTCTCACTTTTTCTGGGATACATTCCTCCTCCAAACAACTTCACCGTCCTTTAGAATAGCCACTACTCTGTGAAACGGTATCACAGCATCCCCTAAAACCAACCTATCGCTTAAGATCTGAACATCGTCGCTTAAACGGTATTCCTTCAAACCACTCTCGCTTAATCTATCAATAACTAATACTGAGTACCTGTGACGTTCAGAGCTTTCCCGCCAATACACCTTATTCAATTCATTCCTGATAGTGTTAGTCCTCAACTACTACCATCCTACCTAACTACGTTGTTAAACCTTATATTCCTGAAAAACATGATTACTTGGTTGGTAGTAGATGGCGTATAGGGAGATAGGAACTGGCGCTACTGCAGTAGGCATAAAAGTTAGTGATGGTGTTGTCTTAGCAGCTGAGAAGAGAGTAGCGTATGGTAGCTACGTACTGAGTAGAGTTGGTAAGAAGGTTTTTATTATTAAGAATAGGTTTGGGTTAGCATGTGCTGGTTTGTTTGCAGACATCCAAACCCTAGGTAGGCTGATGGGTGTTGAGATACATAGGTATGAGTTAGAGGCGTCTAGGACTATGAATGTTAGGACAGCAGCTAAGTTACTCTCCTTCATACTCTATCAGTATAAGTACATGCCCTTCCTCTCTGAAATAATCTTCGGCGGTATTGATAATGAGGGGCCCCATATTTTCATCATGGATCCCTTAGGCTCACTTATAGAGGATGACTACGCTGCCGTAGGTACTGGTGCACCAATAGCTATTGGCGTCATAGAAAGTGAGTATAGGAGTGGACTAAGCTTAGAGACTGCTGAGAGCCTAGCTGTTAAGGCCGTTAAAGCTGCTATCTCTAGGGATGCAGTATCGGGTGATGGCGTAGACATCGCGGTTATAGGTATGGGTAAGTCCTACGAGAAGTTCTACCAGGTAGTTTAATTACGACGAAGTACTTTAGCGCTGAAAGGGCTAAGGAATCACAGAAATTATTAGCTAGGAAAGTAGATAGAAGCCATGTAGTAAGGAATATTAGCAACGTAGTTGGGTTGGATATCTCATATTCGAAAGACGTCGGGGTCGCTGTAGCTGTCTTCATGGACTTCCCTCAATTAAACCTTAAAGAATATGCTGTTGTAAAGGGGGTCGTAGAGGTACCTTACATACCTGGTTTATTAGCATTCAGGGAAGCACCGCTGATGATTAAAGCGTACAGAAAGCTTAACCGTGAAGCAGACTTAATAGTTGTTGACGGCCATGGCGTAACACACCCCAGAGAATTCGGTATAGCTTCACATGTAGGGCTGATATTAGATAGACCGACCGTAGGAGTGGCTAAGAACCTACTCTACGGCACCATCGTAAAAAGTTCTGACTCAACGGAATACATAGTAGTCAACAATAACGTAGGTGGTGTGGTTTACAGACACTTAAATAAGGAGTTATACGTCTCTATAGGACATAAGGTATCTATAAACTCCTTAAAAGAGGTCGTACCATACCTATTTAAATCTCATTACTTGCCAGAACCTACTTATATAGCTGACATGCTATCTAAGAAGTTTAGGAGGTCATAATGCTGAGGGCTAAGGGGGTCATCATCTCAGGTAAGGGTGAGGGCGGTAAATACATAGGTATGCGTATCTACAACGAAATACTTAGCAAGATCTTAAATGTTAAGCCGTTCAACGGAACTTTGAATGTGTTGTTGAATAAGTTAAGCTTTGAGGAATTAATAGCTTATTGCACTCCAAACATTGTTAACGATATCCATACCGATGAGAACGTATACGGAGGTTTCTACTACTGGCGCTGTAAAGTAGTCAACACACATAACGGCATATCAGAGAATGTAATCGCTCTAAGACCGTTCAGGTCTAATAATCCTAAGAACGTCGTAGAGTTAGTCTCCGATAAGTACTTAAGGGAATACCTAAACTTAGGAGACGGCGACCTCGTCATCTTAGAATTCATATGTTAGTAACTTAATATTGTAGGTTAGGTAGGGCAGTACTTTCAGAACATTTAACTCTTACATCCATTTCTAACACCTGCCTACATAATAGCTGAGACTAGGTCAGAGAGACTACTAGAGCTTGAGGAAGCCTATGAAATGCTTGACGTTCATCCGAATACCCTTAGGAAATAGTGGAAGAAAGTGGTTGAACAGGCTTAGGAGGTAGGAGTTATTATGGTTAAGGATAGGCAATAGTTGCTCGGATGTTTAAGGTTTAATTAACCTTTTAACTATAATTTACTAGGTAGGGTGGGAGTTGCTATGGTTAAATGCCCGAAGTGTTACTCAGAAGTTAAGCCTGAGAAGACTTGGCAGTTAATATCACCTCTACCAGACTCTGAAGGTAGGATAACTATAACCGTTATGGGTTCGTTTAGTTGCGGTAATTGTGGGTATAGGTGGAGGGGGGTTGTGAGTAAGATAAAAACGGGTGGGGATGAAGTTGAGGTTGAGGGGGGTTCATCTAAGAAGGTTTTAAAAAGTGATAAGTCAAGAAGTGAGAAGCGTGTAGGCCAGATAATAGAAGTTGATTTAAGTGATTTAGACTTAGAGTGATTTAGTAGATGGAATATAAGATAGCACACATCGTAGGTAACCTCATAGCTGTACTACTATTAGTGATCATCTTACTTAATATCTCTGGTTTAATAGTATTAGGGACTGTCGAAGGTCCTAGCATGGAACCGCTATTCCAGACAGGTGACTTAGTTATAATAGTTAAGTCCACCGACATTAAAATAGGTGATATAATAGTGTATAAGAAGAAGGCGGGGAACGGATTCATAATTCATAGAGTTATTGAGATACGTAACGTTAGCAATGAGTTATACTATGTGACTAAGGGAGATAATAATAACTTACCTGATTATCAGGAATTTGAATTGATGGGGGTGCCGAGTCATAGAGTTGTCGGGAAGGTTTTAGAAATAAATAACTTACCGATTAAGATTCCAGCGATAGGATACCTATCACTTATGGCACGTAGGTTATTTTCCTATCTAAAATAAATTAGACATTAGTTGTTAAAACGGATTAATGTTCTGAGTCCTTGATAAACCTCTTACCCCTATACTCTCTTATCATATCTATGAGTTTCTCACGGCTTATCTCAAACTTTTTCCTACTTCTCTCACGTACCTCCTCCTCAATTCTTGATAGCTCTGAAATCACTGAATTAGGTATTAATGCTAAGGTGTCGCTAACTTCCATGAAATTGTCACACTGATATATCACCAACTCATACTTATCTAACATATCTGAAGGTCCTTCATCAGGCTTAGGGACCAGAAGCTTCAACCTTAAGTCCTTGACAGTCTTTAAAACTCCTTCTTCCTCAACGTTATGTAACTTATCTACGAATACTACCTCATCTTCACGTAGCGTACCTATCTCCTGCGTCGACCTCATCAACTCTTCTGCCGTCAATTTACGTAGACGTCTAACTAATACGTGATTTCCGGTGAATATTAAGTGGAATAACTTTTGGTGATGTTCTAAGAGCTTAGTAGTGCTTATCAGTTGCCCCTCTAATTTACCTATATAATCGCTAAGATTTCTCAACCTATGTTTTAATTCTGAAACCTCCCTATCCTTCGCTACCTCAGCATCAAATTCAACGTTCCTTAATATTAACTCTGTTTCCAGTTCTGAAAGCTTCTTCTCCAACTCCTTAATCCGCAATCGCAAAGCATCACGTTCCTTAGATATCTTCTCAATCTGACTTAGGAGCTCTTTATCTTTCTTGCTTACCTCCTCACTAGCTAATAACTTGATAACACGTATTAAATCCCTATTACCGGGACCCTCCTTACTGATGTAGTTACTTATTATTTCCTCGATTACGTCAGCAATGCTCTTACCCTTAACTATCTCAGCCTTATACCTCTGTAATTTCGAAACAGGTAGTCCTATCTCATTAAGCTTCGCAGTAAGTTGTCGGAACTTATCTTCGAATTCCCTATACGCCTTTATGCAGGAGGCTAGGGAATCCCTTTCATGTGTATTCTTCACTGCTAGTCTATATGACAGTATGTAGTCATAAACTAACGCATCCTTCTCAATACTGCTTAAACTTTTTGGAGGGTAGTACAGCGTAGCATTTAAGTTAGCAGCTATTTTCTCAACCATCTCAGGAGGCGGGTTTTTATCAGTAGTAATCAATATAGGTTTGCCGTACTTAAGAGTTATCTGAAGTATGTCCTCCCTATCTAAGTTCCTACCACTGGTGATGACTAATGGTCTAAGGTCTAGATCTACTATCGCCAGTCCAGTCTCAATACCGGGATCTACACCAACTATGAGGTATTTACCAGCATGTGTACTACCTGATATAATGTTAAGGAAATTCCTCTTAATCACGTGTTTAACCTTTACGCTGACCTCATACCCCTTTATAGACCTTATAACGTGGCTGAGCTCATGCCTTGGTGCGTAAACAGTGAATAAAGCACGGTCAATACCTCCCTCACTCTTCCTGAAAGTTAAGTCGTAGTCAAAGCCGCTCCTATCTAATTCTTCCTTAAGCCTTCTAGTAGCGCCCAATATTGAAGTTCTTAAACTCCTCTTAAATCTGTTAGAACTAGAACCTCCCGGACCTAGAGCCATCTTCCTCCCTATCACTATCTTAACCTTATCCTCGAATAACTTCAGCACCGTACCGTAACCCCTACTGGAAAGTAATGCTAGGACCTCAGCTGTTTTCTGAGGTGATAGCTTACCTTGCTCGAGCTGTATGCCTGCCTTAAAAGCCAGCTTACGTAAGTCTATTAATTCACTATCGTTTAAAGTCACCTGAACTACCATACTTTCAGGTGGGAGTAGTTGAAGTATCTTAATGAGGTTTTCCCTACTCCCACCTAATTCCATAATATTATCTAGAGCTATTAATTTAGGTCTAAGCTCCCATAGGAGCCTTATAAGCCTACTTAAACTCACATTTTCATAAAGCGTTATTTCATTATCCCTTAACACTGCTAAGGCATACATATAATCACTTAATTTCGTACCTGATGTAACGACATCAATACCAACTATTACCTCAGGCTGGTCGTCCACCTCAAATTACCTCGATAAACCCACCCTAACCTAAGAAGAACTTATATATCCATGTTAATAACCTTATCACCATCTAACTGTTATGACTTATTTGCATGGGTTAGTAAATACTTCCACCAACGAATTCTAAATAGTTACCCACTATATCATTTAAATACCTGTTAACAACTAAGAAGTTGAATTGCTTGCACAATTCGTGACTGCGAAAATGTACCTGATATGTGATGGTAAGCTAGCGCTGAACGGGTGCAGTCTCCTGAAACATATGAAACACCTTATTTAACTAGTTCTCGGTTTTAAGGGGTGAGAGGAAGCCATCGTAGAGTATACGGGGGTTTCTTCTTCAACTCAGAGAGGTGGTAGGAGGTGAGGTTGATGAGAGCTCCGATAAACTTGTGAGGAGTTAAGGTCGGTGAGTTCTAAGAATTAAGTAAGTCTACTAAAGACTACGTAACTTAGAACCCTCAAAGGCAGAGATGGTAGGTAGCTATAAGATACCAACTATTTGACAACGGTTCCAGACGTTATTCAGCCTTCACTCTCTTCCAAACATCTTTTCTAATTTTAACTATCACTCTCGATGAGCAGTAGGGACAGCTAATTCTCTCAATTAACTCTATCTCCTTGCTAGAAAACGTTCTACCACACATCCAACATCTATATATTACTTCTTTACTCATACGTCCATCACTACTAATATGGATATAACTCTAAACGCTTAAAAAGATATTATTAAAATTTTAAAATCTGGTAATTAATTAAAAAGTAGTAAGGGCCATAGCGCCGGGGTAGCTCAGCCAGGTAGAGCGCCGGGCTGTTAACCCGGTGGTCGGAGGTTCGAGTCCTCCTCCCGGCGCCACCACTCCTAATATTAATGAATACCTAATTAGCATTAGCTATCAACGTATTACTACTTAAGCAGCTGAGTCTAGATCTGCTTGTTAAGCTGTTCGGAGAGTAGGAGGGTCTGGATAGGTGTGAGTAAGTGATATTATTAGTAGAGTTGGTGGGGTAGGACTGACCTCCAGTTGAAGGGGAGTTTGTTTTCCTGGGGGGTGAGGCTTCGAGGGCTACATACGCCTCACTGAAGCTCTTCTATAGCCTTTAAAGTTTTTATATATTAACCTGCTTAATTGGTTTGGTGAACGTCTATTTGACTAGCTACATGGGCAGCGTGCTTGATATAGATTTGAGTCATGATAAGGTTAGTACCTACAGAGTTGATGATAAGGTATTTAGGATGTTCATCGGTGGTAAGGGCTTAGGCGCTAAGATACTTATCGATAATTTAAAAGGTGGTGTAAGTCCGTTAAGCCCTGAAAACTTACTTATAATTGCTACAGGCCCGCTAACCGGTACTGGAGCACCTACCTCAAACAAGTTTGTGGTTATTACTAAGTCACCGTTGACCGGTTTGTTTACCGACTGCCATGTAGGTGGTTCCGCAGGTCAGGAAGTAAAGAAAGCTGGTTACGATGCTATAGTCATTAGGGGTAAAGCTCAACACCCAGTATATTTGTGGGTTGATGATGATTCTGTTGAAATTAGAGATGCCTCGAAATTATGGGGTTTAACAGTAAGTAAGACTGTAGATGCTGTGAGGGCGTTAACAGACCCTAAAGCACGGGTTGGCACTATAGGCCCCGCTGGTGAGAGATTAGTTAAGTACGCATGCATAGTGTTTGATAAGGAGGAGGAGAGGAACGGCATAGCTGCTAGAGGCGGGCCGGGAACCGTTATGGGTTCTAAGAACTTAAAGGCTATAGCTATCAAAGGGACGCGTAAAATAGGGGTAGCTGACCGGGATAGATTTCAGAAGGCCGTATTAGAAGCTATTAAATCAATAAATGAGAATCCATTCATACCGCTTAGGAGGAAGTACGGTACAGCCTACTGGGTTAAACCTATGAATGAACATGCAATAATACCATCACTTAACTTTCAGAGAGGTTCTTTAGAAGGTGCTGAGAAGCTCTACGCAGATTACATGCGGGATACATACGTCGTTAGAGATATGGCTTGCCCTAACTGCTTAATAGCCTGCAGTAAGTTGAGTAAGGTCACCGTAGATGGGGAGGAAAAATATGTTAGAGGACCTGAATATGAGACAGTGGCATTGCTAGGAACTAATAACGGTATTAAGGATATTTCCGAGGTTGCTAGGGCTGTCTACCTATGTAACGAGTTAGGCTTAGATGCCATTTCAACTGGCAACGTTGTTGGTTGGGTTATGGAGTGCTGTGAGAGAGGCATTATAAAGTCCGACGAATGTGAGGGACTTAATATAAAGTTCGGCAACTCTGAAGCTCAGAGGGAACTTATTAAGAGGATAGCTTTTAGGGAAGGGTGGTTAGGCAACTTACTTGCTGAAGGTGTTGCTAGGGCGTCTGAAGTTATTAACAAAGGCTCCGAAAGATTTGCAATGCATGTCAAGAGGTTGGAAATACCTGGCTATGAACCACGAAGCTCTAACGGAATGGCATTAGCTTATGCTACAGCTGATAGGGGTGCATGTCATCAGAGGGCTTGGACCACTAGGGCTGAGATTGAGGGTAGAATACCTAGGTTCTCAATTCAGGGTAAAGCTAAATTCGTGAAGGAAGTGCAGGATGAGAGAGCAGCTGCTTTCTCCTTAGTCATCTGCGACTTCGCCCCAATACCTATCGTTGATATGCTGAGCAGTGCTACGGGATTTGACTACACTGTAGAGGAATACCTGAGATGCGGTGAGAGGATATGGAATTTAATTAGGGTGTTTAACTGTAGGGAAGGTATAAGTAGGAGAGATGATACTTTACCACCTAGGATATTTGAAGAACCGCTACCCGACGAAGCTGCTAAAGGCGTTACGCTTACTAGGGAACAATTCAATAAAATGTTAGATGAGTACTACGAACTTAGGGGTTGGGACTCTAACGGAATTCCAACCAAGGAGAAATTACGTGAATTAGACCTAGACGACTTAACCACATATATTTAAGAAGAATTCATTAATCTAAGGTTATAAGTCCTATAACACTGGATCATCGGGCTTAACATGTCCTTATGTCGGGTAGTACATCCTAACGCGAAAAAATTCGTTGCGTTCCTACATGTAGTGGGTAATATTGCAGACGAAGGTGAATTATTAATAGGTAATGATAAGGCAGTCATAAAGGCCTTAGACCCTGCTAGGATATCCCTAATAGAAGTCATAATACCTTCATCAACGTTTATAGAGTACGAGGTCCTCAGGGAGGTATCCATAGGGCTAAACTTAAGTAGTTTAGTAAAGAGTATTCCAAAACCTAAGAAAGCCGATAAAGTCACACTTACCGTAGTTAGTGATGAATTCTACGAACTCATCTTAGAAGATGATGTTAAGAGGAGGTATAGGTTTAGGTCTATCGAGGTTTCCCCAACTGAGGTTCCTGAATTAGACCTGGACTTCAAGGTAAGAGCTACTATATTATCATCAGCGTTAAGAGATGCCATCAAAGACTTAGAAGGTAGTGAAGGTATAGAATTCGTGGCTGAGCTTACAGAGTTCCTACTGCTTAAGGCGCCTGACTTAAACGCTCAGATCAAGTTATCTAAGGCTAGCGGCTCACTAATAGAATTAGATGTTAGAGAACCGTCGAAAAGTACCTACGACGCTGATTACTTAACTAAGGTCGCTGATCTTTTAAGCGCGTCAGACATGCTTGAATTAAGCTATGGGAGCGAGTTACCGTTATCAATAAGATTTAAATTAGCTGATGACACCTTAGTTAAATATTTATTAGCACCAAAAGCTTAAAATAACAAATTTTTTAAAATTCTAAGTTATAATATTGATGGAGTAATTATGTCGGTGATAGATGAGTTAGACCCAATAGATAGGGAGTTACTCAAGGTCTTACAGGATAATGCTGACCTAACATACTCAGATATAGGTAAACTTTTAAACTTAAGTCCTTCAACCGTTTATATGAGGATTAAAAGACTTAAAGATAAAGGCCTGATAAGGAGGGTAGTAGCTGAGGTAGACCCAGCTAAATTAGGTTTTAGGTTGAGGGCTTTAATATTTCTTGATATAGATATAAAGAAATACTCTAAGGTTGTCGAACTGATAAAAGGACTTCAACAGGTTAAGGCTGTATACGATGTAACCGGTGAGTGGGCATTAGTATTGGAAGTCCTGGTAAAAGACCATAGAGAATTATCAGACCTACTTGACGTAATAGGTAATGTAGAGGGTGTTTACTCTACGTCAACTATGGTTGTACTGAGAACTATTAAGGAGGAACGTAAAGTATTTCTATGAGTTCTGCGGTTAGACCTCTTTACGGTCAGGGGACCTTCGTAGTATGTGAGAACGGATATGTAACACAGGAGGTTATCTTCGACTACATTGATAAGGAACTATACTACTGGAACCTTCTAGGTAACGAAGATAAGTTAAATGAAGAGTTAAATAGAGTAGCAAATAATATGCAGTCATTTATAGATGAAGAAATCGTTAAAATAAATGGTAGGAAGGTCTACCCTAAAGTTAGTTGGGTTGACCTCGGCTTTAGAGGTTCTGAGAACAGACCCTATATAGTCTTCTACATCAACTTTAAAGGTGATCTCAGACGTGGTGTGAACATTTATGAAAATATATATGAACCTGAACATGTTGAATACGACTACACCGTGACGTGGGTATTTACAGGAAGTCTTAAGGTTTTAGGGGCATACCTAGGAGTTGAGTACGATATATTAGCTGATGGGAAGATACTTACCTTCTCTACATATAAGGGGTTTAACACACCTGGGTATGAGAAGATAGAGTTTAGGTTGTAGTAACGTCCTAACAATTAACCTCTCTATTAAGCTTCTCTAAAATCCTTTTATAGTATATGAGGGGGTTCTTAACATTACATTCAGCTACACACATACCTAAGCTTTTCATCTTATCACAATTATACATAGAATATTTCCTCTTAGAGCCTCTTAGACCAGCTAGGTGCTCAACTTGGTACTTAGTCATTCTCTCGTTGAAGTCCGGAGCGTATCTGAAAAGGTCTACTATTTGCTCTACATCAACCCCAATATTTATTAAGTAAACAGCTAATGCAAACCTTTGGTGGTGGGTTAAGTTTTCATTTCTCCGTATCCCTTCAATAATGTTTTTAATACATGGGGGATGCGCCTCTTCAACAACGCGGCCAGCAACTACCTTCAAAGCAGGTTCATATAGTTTATCAACACCTACTTTCTGAGCGGGTATTTCCTCCCTCAACCTATCTACTATATCACCGATCTTCCCCTCGAATTTAACGTTACTTAAGTCTGACACGGAGCTCAGTAACCTATACTTAATAAACTCTTGAAGGAGTCTTGAAACCTCCTTCTTACCTAAGTAAATATAACCTCCTTTAACATACTGGTTAACTAACTTCCATTTAGGTTCTGTCGTTAGTTTAGAGATCCCTGTAAGGTATGTAGTTACTGGTGTTCTAAATTGAAGGCAATACACTACAGGTTTCGACGTAGTGGTGTCGTAGCCTATTACGACCCGCTCCCCACAAACATCTTGAGGACTGCCTAGAAACTCTAAGTGGATCCCAAAAGCATTAGCTACTCTGACAATTACTTCCTCAGAGTCCCCTAGTAAGTATTCATAAGATCTCTTAGCCTCAGTATCTACGTACTTACGTAAGCACCACCCACCTAAAGCAGAGGCCAACGCTAACCCTATATAAAAAGCTGAAAGTTCTACATCCTCAGAACCTGTTGGTATATACTTCAAATTTTTTAGGGCTGACCTCACCCTAACTACAGCACGTTCTACGTATTCCTGCCTACCATGTTCTAATAAGTAGGTAATTGATACATGCCCTCCGTAAAGCCTCTTAAGATACTCATTGAATGATGTGATAAAAGGGTACTTAACGTATAGCGGTAGCTTTGGAATCGAATTAACCATTCTCATAGTTTTCTAAGAATAACTTATTAACGGGATATATAAGACAACATCTAGGTGTTTAGGTGGGTTTCACTAGATGGGTAGTAACGTCGGCATGGCCCTACATAAATACTGTACCACATCTAGGTAATATGATCGGTAGTATATTATCGGCTGATATATTTGCTAGGTACTTAAGACTACGTGGCTATGAAGTAATACTTGTCAGTGGTAGTGATGAGCATGGAACAGTTATAGAGGTAGAGGCTAGGAGGAAGGGGGTAGAACCCCAAGAACTAACTAATGAGGCACATAAGTACATTAGTAAATTGTTCTGTGATTGGCATATATCCTTCGATAACTACACTAGGACTGAGAGTGAAGTACATAAGGAGTTCGTAAGCAACCTAATGATGAAGCTATATGAGAGGGGCTTTATAGATATTAAAGAGCAGGTAATGCCTTACTGCGATACTGATAAGATATACCTACCTGATAGATTTGTTTTCGGAACATGCCCTTACTGCGGGTATGAAGATGCTAGAGGCGACCAATGCGATAATTGCGGTAAGCTATTAAGCCCTGAAGAATTAATATCCCCTAGATGTGTTTTCTGCCTAAGTAAGCCGACATTCAAAACAACTAAGCATTGGTTCTTCAGATTAGATAGAGTGGAGGACGTGATTAAGGATTGGTTAGACGGTCATGAACTGCTTGATGATAACGTTAAGAACTACTCAATCTCCTGGATTAAAACAGGGTTAAAGCCGAGGTCTGTGACTAGGGATAATAAATGGGGGATTAAAGCACCATTCCCAGACGCTGGGGATAAGACGATATATGTTTGGTTTGAGGCTCTATTAGGCTATGTCTCAGCTACTATAGAGTTCTTTAGGAGGTTAGGATGTGAGGATAGATGGCGTGATTACTGGCTTAGTGATGAGTCAGGTACAGCATACTTCATCGGTAAGGATAACATCCCGTTTCACGCCATCATACTACCGGCAATGTTGTTAGCAAGCGGCGAACGCTATAACCTACCAACAGTGATATCAGCTACTGAGTACTTAATGTTTGAGGGTCAGAAATTCAGTAAGAGTAGGAGGGTTGGTGTCTGGATTGATGAGGCTTTGGAAATAGTGCCGGACCCTGATTACTGGCGCTTCGCCTTAGTTAGGATGAGGCCTGAAGGAAGAGATACTAGCTTCTCATGGGCTGAGTTTGTAAGGATAATTAACAACGAGTTAAACGATGATGTTGGAAACTACATCCATAGAGTGTTAACACTTATTAATAAGCTCTACGGCGAAGTAGTACCTACGGCGTCGAAATACTCGAAAATAGATTACGAGTTTAAGGATAAAATCACTTCATCTCTACGTAAGTACTGTGAGTGCATGGACGCGGCTAAGATAAAAGCGGCGTCGGATGTGATATTGGAACTTGCTAGGGCTGGGAACCAATACTTAAACGTTAAGGAGCCGTGGGCTAAGGTAAAATCGGATATCGACGATGCATCAACGACTTTATATCTAGGTTATATCAGCGTATACGTTTTAGGCTTAATGTTACTCCCAATCACACCTAACTCTGCAGCAAATCTATTTAGAATGTTAAATCTAAATATCGGTGAGTTGAAAATCAGCTATGATGAGGCCTTATTACAGATGACTCAGCGTAGGATACGTAGACCTGAACCGCTCTTTAAGAAACTAAGCGTTGATTTCCTGCAGAACATAGATTCTATAATTGACAACGTTAGACGTAAAGTCCAGCTGAAGAGGCCTGAAGTGCTTAGATAGCGAGTTTGTACCCTGCCCGGCTAACCACCATCACTTAGTCCGTTACGGACAATCAAGTGGTGTGTGGGGGCAGGGCCATATTTATAGATTATTAGGTAATGTAAAAACTTATTGCCTTAAAACCACCTAGCTTTCACTTAACTAATTTGATATAACCTAATTGAAAGCTTGAATGTGTTGGTAGGGACTTCAAAACCGCTTCTACCTAACGTAAAGTTTACTACCATACCTACTTCAATAAGCTTTAACAGCGTTTAAGCCCGTCACGATATGTAGAGTAAAGCTAAGCTAGAACAGAGCTCCGACATCGATGAGAAACAGATATGTAAATTAAATATCTAACGGTACCCGGTGTTTTGTGGTAAGTGTGGTTAATTCTAAAACGCTCTTAGTTGTTGAGCTGGTATTCCTACCTAATGTCAGTTCTAGTAACTAATTCGGTCTCAACACCTTCAACACCACTTAAGTTCTTTATGATGTCCTCAACTTCCTCAGTACCGCCTTCAACATCTTCAGGCATTAATAAGTAGAGTCTAAGTACATGCAGTCCGAATGCTACGTAAACCTTCTCACTCCTAACTAACTCGTACTTAGTAGGTAATGCGCTCTTCAACTCTACGATCACTCCATCTAAATCCGTATCTACGTCCTTAGGGTAGACCTTAAGAACAGCCAATATCTTAGCCATCATATATCACCTTAAGGACCTTCAAAACCGCACTTCGGGCAAACATATTTTACGTTGAACTCCCTACACATCTTACAACGCCATATAGTCACCGATCCGCAGTTAGGGCATAGAAACTTAGTGCCTTTCTCCAGAGGAGATACTAACTTACCACAGCTACTGCATACCGGTGGTGTTGACGACTCCACTATTACAGGTCCCTTACTACTAACCTGCTCTTCTAACCCCATCATGGATGACCAGTACTACTATATCATAGCTGAGTTTAAAAATATGATATTTAACACCTTACCTAATACTACTATGCTTTAATCATTTTATAAGCTTCTTAAACACTATCACCGATGGGGGTCTAAAGTGGGGGTTGATTTAAGGGATTTAATACCTGATAAGGCTATTAAAATTATTAACGATTTAAAGGAGCTTTACGGGAGGACCGTAGCTATAGATACCTATAACGCCCTCTACCAATTCTTAACTGCTATTAGACAAACTGATGGAACACCATTAATGGATTCTACGGGTAGAGTTACAAGCCACTTAAGCGGGCTGTTCTACAGAACTATAAATTTAATGGAGTCATGTATTAAACCTATATACGTATTCGACGGTAAACCACCTGAGCTGAAGTCTAGGGAAATAGCTCAGAGGTCTCTGATTAAGAGTGACGCGCTGGCTAAGTACAAAGATGCCTTAGAGCGCGGCGACCTCGAAGCAGCCTATAGATACGCTCAAATCTCGTCTAAACTAACGAATGAGATGGTTGATGAGGCGAAGGAATTGCTGGACGCTATGGGAGTTCCTTGGGTTCAAGCACCTTCTGAAGGTGAGGCTCAGGCCGCCTATATGACGTTAAAGAACACTGCATGGTCTGCAGCAAGTCAGGACTATGACTCACTACTCTTCGGGTCGCCTAGGCTTATAAGGAACTTAACCATTTCAGGTAAACGTAAACTACCTAAGAAGGAGGTTTACGTTGAACTCAAGCCTGAGGTTGTAGAACTCGATATACTGCTAAGCGACTTAGCCATAACTAGGGAGCAACTCATAGATATAGCTATACTGTTAGGTACTGACTACAACCCAGATGGGGTTAAGGGTGTAGGTCCTAAAACAGCTTTAAAGCTCGTTAAGACCTACCAATCCTTAGAGAAGGTTCTTAAGGTACTGCCTGAAGCTCAATTCCCGGTAGACCCACTTAAGATTAAGGACTTCTTCTTAAATCCCCCGGTACTTACTGAGTATAAGATTGAATGGGTTGAACCTAATGAGAAGTTAATTAAGGAATTACTGATAACGCACCATAGCTTCTCTGAAGAGAGGGTATTACCTGCGTTGGAGAGGTTGAGGAAGGCATTTAAGAGTTGTATTAAGTCTAAGGTTAGAGGGCTTGATGCCTGGATTAGATAACCTTTAACATATTTCCGCATCATCTATAATTAGATACCCAACCCAGTGATTAGGGTACCAGACCTTCCTACTAGATTTTATGCATACCTTCCCCCCACGGAAGAGAGGTGAGGAAGTAACAAATGTTTCGAACTCCCCTCCCTCACCGACGGGATTGACGCCGTACTTCCTAGCTATATGTAGGAAGTCTTCTAAATTACTTAAATCTATTCTACTGCCTAACCACTTAACGTTTAATCCATATGCTTGTAACGCAGTAATTATGAACTCCATAGTTTTAACCTCCTCATGTAGTAGTAGGTATGGGTCGTAGCCCCACAAAGGCGTTAAATGTATTAGGCCTAACTCGCTACACAGTCTATCTAAAACCGATCTCTGATAATTAGATACTACGACACCGCTGACTACGTATTTAAACCCATAGCCCCGGAGTTCTCCGAGCTTCCTCCTCAACTCACCTACTTCAACGTTCTTAATACCACTACAACGCATTAAATCGTAGCTAATGCCCAATAAGTTACTGTGTAAGGCGCACCAGTTAATGTTTACAGTGTGGAATAGCCAGGAATCAGCTATCAGTGGGCTGGCTACTAATAATTTTTCTACGTTATAACCTAGGCTTAGTGCCTTAATTAATGCGTAGTGTGAGTCCTTCCCACCACTATATAAGACTAAAGTTTTCTCAACTACTGCGTAGCACCCCTCAAAACATCTAAAGCAGCTTCAACTACGTACATTAAACAGTTCCTATCCCCCTTCCTGCAAACAGAAACTAAAACACTGTCCCCTTCAAAGATCTTGAAACCCCCTAAGATATCCCTCCAAAATCCCTGGTCGATAACTTTATATAAGCCATAAGAGTTAGGTAGCATAAATACCCCATCAACGTAGTAAAGTATTAAACCACCAGTACCCCCCTTCCTAACTATTAAGTCTCTTACGTATAGTACACCGCCGACCTGACTCACAAGCCTAACACCGTCTCTAAGTAGGACTGCTGACATCCTACAATCCCTACATATTTCCCCATAACCTAGGTCAAAACTACCAGCTACGATTAACCTGCTCATTAATAACCTAAGAACTTCAAAACCTGCCTCGGTTAATAACACACCGGCCACAGGGTCGACAGCTATTAATCCAACCTCAGATAGCCTCCTAACCAAGGTTCTCACACTGCCCTCACCAATTCCTAAGACGTTAGAGAGTGCTTTCCTTCCTGAGGGACTTTTAGCGCACTCATTTAAAGTTAAGTATATGTGGTAGCTAGTAAAGCCTGGTCTAACATTACCTTTAGGTAGTGTTACCTTATCAAAGATGTTAAAGACCTCCCCTAGATCCATGAGTTTCCTCACTAATGATTATAAATTTAGTTAAAATTTATTTAGGTTTGCAGTAAGTAGCTTGAGGTGTGATTGTTGAGGAAGCTTAAGTATAAGGATTTACTTTCGATTTCAGATCTTAGTGAGGAAGAACTAACTTATCTCTTAGAGATTTCTAAGCTGTTTAAGGGCAGATACTATGCTGGTGAGAGGGTAATTAACGTCTTAGGAGGGAAGTCCGTAGCAATGATCTTTCAAAAACCAAGTACTAGGACTAGAGTTAGCTTTGAAGTTGCAATACATCAACTAGGTGGGTATGCACTCTACCTTAACTGGAACGACCTACAGTTAGGGAGGGGTGAGACTATAGCCGACACAGCTAGAGTCCTAAGCAGATATGTAGATGGGGTAGTCGCCAGGGTTTTAAAACATTCCGACCTAGTAGAACTGGCTAGCCACTCCTCAATACCAGTAATTAACGCTTTAAGTGATTTAGAACACCCATGTCAGACATTAGCTGATTTACTGACTATTTGGGAGAAGAAAGGGAGGTTAGAGGGGGTTAAGATAACGTTTATCGGGGATGGTGGTGATAACGTCCTTAACTCATTACTACTAGCCAGCGCTAAATTAGGTATAGATATCTCAATAGCAACTCCTGTAGGTTACGAGCCTAAGGAGGTTATATTAAAGATGGCTGAAAGTGATGCCCGAAAACATGGTTCGACGATTGAGGTTATCAGAGAACCTGAAGTAGCTGTTAGAGGGGCAGACGTAATATACACAGATGTTTGGGTGAGTATGGGTCAGGAAGCAGAGAGGGCTAGGAGAATCGCAGACCTAAGCAAGTATAAAGTTACTGTAGATCTGATCAAGCTGGCTAAGGAAGACGTGATTTTCATGCATTGCCTGCCTGCGAAGAGAGGAGAGGAAGTTGTTGATGATGTAATAGATGGTAAGTGGTCTGTTGTTTGGGACCAAGCTGAAAACAGACTTCATACACAGAAGGCTGTATTAGCGCTTCTTCTTTAATCCCCTCCTAGACTTCCTCCTTACTCTTTTCCTACGTCTTACACTTCCCTTAGACATCTTAACATTACCTTCCCCATCACCTAGTAATAATATCCTAGCACCCGATCCAGTTCTTAATATAACTCCTAAGCATCTATTGCATTCATTGATGCTTAAATCACCCTCAAAAACATATACCTCCTCAGGTACTTCAAGTTGTTTAACGCTAACCTGAGACCCATAAAATACGTCAACCTCCTTACCATCGGCGGACTTCATTAAAATCGAAAGTCCGATTAATTTATCAACCCTAGGCGATAAGGCAGTCTTAAACGACTTCAACTTCTTTACATACTCGAATATCTCCACGCATTGAGAACCATTACAACTACTCAATAATATGCAATCACATTCTAATAGATTTCTATCCTTAATGAATTTCTTTAAGCTTAGCTCATCTACGCTTATATCACCACTAAATGTCAGCTCTTTAACTAACTTTAACGTAGTAAACTTTACTTCAGCAACTATGACTTCAGCGATTTCGAAGCATTTAACCATCATAGCATACATCGCTTTATGAAGTACTTCCTATCGTTTATATCCTATTTTTCTGAGGAACTCCCTTCTCTCATTCTTATCTTCCTCTCCTTCAATACCTAAGGACTTAAACCCGTCGACAACCCCCAATACAGACCTACCTTGATCTGTCTCAGCAATTATTAGTTGTAATGGGTTAGACGTCGCAGCATATATTGATGTGATTTCCTGAACGTGTTTTAAAGTGTTTAAAACGTTAATAGGCCAAGCACCACTTATATACACTATGAAGGTGTGCCCAGCCCCTACCTTTAGGGCGTATTCCTCAGCAAGCTTAATTAAGTGTATGTCGTTGCCATCACTCCTCACAAGCCTCTTACCACTAGCCTCGCAGAACGCCACTCCAAACTTAATAGAAGGTGTTGAGGTTACTAACGCCTCATAAATGTCCTCAACAGTTTTAATGAAGTGTGAATGTCCTACTATGACGCTAGCCCCCTCAGGTATTGGAACGTTAATTATCTCTAGCTTCAAACTCATTAAAACCCCCACAAATCATCTACACCAAAACTTATTAAGGTTTAAGGTCTGACCGCTTAAATTATGAAGTCGTTAAACCAATATAGGGGCTTCCTGAATGTTTCTGCTCATTAATTACTTATAAATCTCAGTAAGTAAATCTCAGTAAGGGGCCGGTAGCTCAGTCTGGAAGAGCACTCGGCTTGCACCCGAGAGGTCCCGGGTTCAAATCCCGGCCGGTCCACCAACATATTAAAAATAAGCTCCCAAAGATTCTACTTAGGATGGTTTGAAATGGTTAAGATATTGATAACCAATGCTACTATGGTAACGCTCTCTAAGAAGCATGACTTAGTGATTAATAACGGATATGTTTTCATAAATGATGGTGTTATTAAGGCGGTTGGCAGTGGTGAGGTTCCAGAGGAACTGCAATATCCTGAGTTACTGATCTCTGGTAAGGGGAGGTTAGTAATTCCAGGCTTTTCCTCAGGCTATACTAGAGTCACTACATATCCTTTAAGGTACTTATTAACTTCTCTAACTATGGAGAGAATTTACGGATACTTATCGACGTTAAGCAGGGTCGATGTTTACTACTCGGCAATACTGGCGTTTACGGACTTGCTTTATAAAGGGATAACGTCATTAATGGTTTCAGATATATACCTAGATGATATCGCAAGAGCGGCCAACGATGTCGGCATCCCAGTAATTCTAGCATCCCCGGTAAACATAAACCTACATGGCTACGACCCCTACCACGAACTTAAATTAATTATGCAGAGATGGCATGGCAGGGTTGAAAACGTCTTTGGGGCGGTCAGTGTTTACGGTAACCTAAGCGAAGAGGTAAGTTTAAATAAATTCCATGGAGGTAAGATCTTCGTCATAGGTGCTGATGACTTAAAGTCTCTGAAGAGGTTTAACTCAGATATGGTCATCGCCGTAGATCCGCTTAAAGAACCTCCGAAGGGGTTAGGCGTTATAAGAACTTACAACACCTTAAATATGTGGAGAGCTTTCCAAGGCTTCGGAATAGGTGATAGCATAACGTACGATATATCTGATATGTTAGGACACCTACTTAGGTTAGGTCATAATAGCTTAGACCTGCTCTTCAGCGCTGTAAGCAGTACTTCATCGATGATAGGTTTAAACACTATGAACTGTATTGAGGAGGGTAAGAGGGCAAATATAGTTATGTATAACTTTACAGAGCCCCCTACATGGCCGCTACTCCCTTACGTAGAGGCCATAACTAACGCTATTGTAGGAGGTCGGCTTAGGGTTGAGTCGGTAATCGTAGGGGATAACGTCCTAGTTGACGGCGGTGAAGTACTAAGTATTGGGGTTGATTTAATTAAAAAAGCCACTGTTAGACTTGAAGATATAGTTAAAGGTTTTATCAAGTAGTTCTACTCCTCAAACTCCTCAAGCCTTTCAACCTTATATTCTACACCGACCCTCCTCTTAACTAGTTCTATAATCTTAACCGCGTCGGAGAAGCTCACATACCTAGCATTTGATGTGAACTTACTAATATTCTGACTGAGAGCTTCCTCAATGCTTAAACCATCACAATCTATTCTCAACTTCTCAACAACCATAGGTGTTGGTTCTAATGCTGCTCCTTTTTTCACGAAGACTAACTCATTATTTACTGGGGTTACTATGAAAGCCCCTACATCCCTATCACCTAACTTCATGATATACACTAAGTCACCGTCTTCTGTCTCACCTAACAAGTTAATACTATATGCTACTACTGCTTCCATAATACTTTTTACATTCATCCTTACCTTATTTAACACCTCAGCAACCTCATCCTCAGATAACCTTCTAAACGCCTCAATTTTCAATGTATCAAACATCCATTCAATATTACCCTCCTTTACCTCGTAGTCTACTGATACCCTCACAACATCTCCTTTACCTAACCTCAATTCATCTACGAAAATCCTATACAACACTTTATTTAGCTGTGCTACTTGAAATGCCACATTAGCACTCCTCACACTACCTTCCTTAATAAGGTCCCGTAGCTGGGCAAACGCCACTCTCCTAACCTTATCAGCGTATGCTCCTACTATTATATAACCTGACCTTAAAGTTGCCAGAGAATCACCTAAAAATCACTATAATTCCCTAAATATAAATTCATGATAAAATAAAGTTAATAAGTTAATATTAGCCCAACCGCTTCTTAATAATTTGATCGGTTAGCTATGTGTGGAAAACTGATCAAAGAACTAGCGACTAAGCTCTTAGGCAGGGAAGTAGCTAGTATGGTATGGGGTAGGATGGAGGTTATAGGTGATATTGCCTTAATAAGGAAACCCCCTCAGACTCCGTTGGACGTCTTAAAACCTATAGCTGAGGAAATTATAAATAAGTATCCCTACATTAAATCTGTCTGGGCTTCAACATCACCAGTAACTGGTATACATAGAATTAGGGATTACGCATACCTAGCTGGTGAACATCGAAGCACCACAGTCTATAAGGAGCATGGCTGTTTATTCTACGTAGACATAACTAAGGTTTACATATCACCAGTCCTTAGCTACGAACACCTAAGAGTGGCTAGGGATGTAATGGATGGGGAATTCGTGATCAACATGTTTGCTGGGATAGGGCTCTTCTCTATAGTCGTAGCTAAACACGCTAAGCCTTCTAAGGTGGTCTCGATCGACGTAAACCCCCACGCATATGAATTCATGGTTAAGAATATAAAGGCAAACAATGTTGAGGACGTTGTAGAACCCATACTAGGTGATGCTAGTGTGGTCATCAATAATTACATAGCAATAGCTGATAGGGTCCTCATGCCCTTACCGGAATTAGCATTTAATTACTTCAACTACGCTGTGAATTCCATCAAGGAATCAGGCATTATACATGTTTACGAGTTTGGTAGAGGTCTTAATAGGAAATCGGTAATAGACAGCTTAGTTAGTAAGTATTTGAGGAGGTGTTCAGAACTTGGGGTTAGTGCTGAGGTTATGGTAAGTAGGGTTGTTAGGTCTGTAGGCCCTAGAACCTACCAAGTAGTCATCGACCTGAAAGTCTCTAAGTGATTTAAGATGTTTGGTCTTTTCTAACTACTACATGCGTAATTTCATCCCTGATTAAGACAACTATGAAAACTCCTACAGGTTCCCTACTTAAGCTTAAATTTAAGCTAGTTTTGGAGAATGGTGGAATGACCTCTAATTCAGTTAGCTTAATAACTTCATAACTTAGGTTGCCGTAGAAGATCACATAACCTACTACCTGAAATGGTTCAGGAAGATTACTTACTACTGTAACTACCATAGCGTTATTAACGTATCTATACCTACATTCAGTCATATATGTTATCAAGTTAATTACTGCCTGCTTATTAAGGATATTCAAACTCATAGAGTTGTACTCGTCAATAACACGGAGTGTGCTGTAGATTGTTGATGAAATTATAATCAATGCTAGTAAGAGTAAGACTAAACCAACTACACTGCTTAAACCCCTACTCATACACGTAACCATATGATACTTTCTCACCGCCTTCATAAACTACTTTAACCCGGAACATGCTATCCTCAAATAATTTAATAGGTGGTTCAAACTCCACGACCTTTATATCAAGTGGTGCTAAGACTAAGTCCAACCCCCCGACAGGTACGTCATCTACGTATATAGCCATTACCTTAAGCTCGACGACGCCGTTAGAGATGACTAGCTTAATTTTATTAGCAGACTTACTTCCTGAAACCATTATTAGGTCTAAAGACTTCATGAGGTCAACACTTCTTCTCTCGATATCCGACCTAAATAGCGTGTTGACGTTATAGGAGTAGTTACTGATAGAGGTAATTATTATTGTCCCTAACGCTAAGGTTATAAGTATTAATAGCGTTGAAGAGATTAACTCGCTTACCCCACTGCAAGAACTCTTAGATGGTGACATTCCTCAGACCTTTATTAAATAGTATTGTAGAATTTTAATTTTATAATGCTATTCAAACATGTTGATTCGGATTAATATCGATTAATTTTAAATTGTCTCTACCTAATAGTCTTCTCAAAGACTTCTTAACAAAAACTTCAGAACTCCAGCTCTGACACCTACACGTCAATATTACAACCTCTCCATACTTACTCAATAACATTCCTACATACCTCCTTAACCTACGGCTGAACAACAATAAGGTACCGACATCCACCTCCTCAGGCAGTTTGAAGTGTGAATACGGATATACATGTATTAAAGTCATCGGTATTAACGTGAAGAACGGTAAGTAGATGTAGGTATCTTCAAGATGTGCGTTTAGTTTAACGGTGATATCACTCTGACCTACAGCCTTACCTCTCTTAACTAACATAGGTGTTAATATTGCTGTCCTACTACCCCCACCATATCTTAGTATGTGGCTGTTAAGGTATGCTTCATGTCTTACTATCTCAGGTCTGAAGTACGATGTCCCTTCATAAAGAAATAATGCATGGGAATCCCCACGTATCCTAGGATCTAAGAGTTCAAGCCATCCCACAAACTCATCTCGTGTGAATACCTTAAGTAAGTACCTCAATGACGGATGCCCCCTCGCCCTCTCTTCAAGCAATTCCCAAAGCCTACCCTCTCTAATAGCAACTTTCACATCTTTAATTCCCCTTAAAATTACGTAGAGGTTGTGAAGCGCTACACTACGCACTCGCTCCTCCCTACTCATTTCCATTAAAGACTTAACGTCGTACTTATTACAGATCGGGCATTCGCATGGCAGGTAGTCTAAGTCTTTAAGCATATAAGTACCTCTTTCAGTCATGTATCTACCATCTCTAGCGTAGAGAATGTAGGAAGCCGAGTCAAACATGTCGACACCTAAAGCTACTGCGAACGGTATTATCATAGGATGTCCGGCGCCGAATAAATGTACTGCCTTATCGATAGGTACGATTTTCTTAATCGTTAAAATCATTTCAAAAACCTTAGAGTACTTGTACTTCTCCATAAGTAGGACAGGGCTGCCTATAGCGTAAATAGAAAAACCTTCGAACTCTTTACCGATCATAGCACACTTCCTAACTAAGTCTAGGTGAATCCCTCCCTGAATAGGTAGGACCCATAAAGCGTTGCTATCCGTTATAAGCTTTGCTGAAAGCGCAGCCCTTCTTAGGGTCTCATCAACACTGTATAGAGCTTCATCGTAAGTAGCATCATCTCTAGTAGGTACGTCAGCGATAACAGCTATATCACTACCTATACTTTCCTGAAACTTAACTATTTCTACAGGGTCAAGCCTTACTTTTTCATCACCATAACGTAGAAGTTGATAAGCGCCTGAATCAGTCATCACAACACCGTTAAACCCTAGGAGTTCATGAACATCACGGACTCTATTCCCCATAGCCTTCCTAATAATATACGCGTTAGTAATTATCTGTGTAAAACCTAACTCCTTCAGTAGACCTACTGACACTTCCTTAAACTGCCTTACTGGATTAACCACCGGGAAAAAAGTAGGTGTTTCTACTACACCACTCTTAGTTGTTAGCTTACCAATCCTCCCTCCTAGGTCTTTATCTCTAACCTCAAATACCACCCGCTCTACAACCTCTTCTTCCTTAATTCTATGTACTCCTGATACAGGCTGTAGAGCTTAGAGGCTAACGGTCCTGAACCTTCAACACCGTTCTCACTTACCTTATACTTATCATACACCATGACTAAGTTAGCCTCCTTAATTACCTTAACAGATCCGGGCGGTAGGTTAAGCTTCGATAATATGTAGGATGAGAATTCGTTTGGGTCGAATATTTGCTGCTCTTTAGATATTATCTCAGATAACCTATCACCATGTATTAAAACCCTATAGCATGTATTACCATCAACATCCTTAGCATTCCCTAAAATTATGTGTAGGGTTAGCCTCTCACTCACATCTATACCTAATAAAGTACCTTCATATGTTCTACCATCAACTAACTTAACGACGACGTACCTATCTACCAGGTTAAGTACTTCGTTTATCAATTTCTTTGTGATGTTTGAAATGCTCATCTTGCATACCTACTTCATTATAAAATGCTTACTTTTAAACTTAGTTAGAACTTTTTAATGGTCAAATAACTTCAACTTTAAAGTATATCTCATCCATGTAATCGAAAGCATTAAATATTGAGTCATTCTTAGACTCAACTATAAGTAGGAAGCCCCATAGAGATATTAACAACTTATAAATCCCTTCTTCAACCTTCTTAGATATTACATAACCCCTCATAACTAGGTCCACATCTTCTTTAAAGTTAGGTCTGCTTCTAGATATGGTCATCCGAACCTTATCGTTAAGTCCGAAATTCATAAGTGTCTTATGTATATCGAAGACCGTTCTAACCCCAGAACCCTCTACCGTTACTATAAATATTTGCGGGATTAAGGATTTCTCAACACTCTTAACTTCCCCCTCATATACTACATTACCCACTCCAACTTCGATGCTCATACCTGAACACTCAATCATTATATTCTCGAACACTTATAACGTTATAGGGGTTCTGAATTACGCGGTCTTTAGTAGACTTACGTAGCTCTTAGAACTCACTGACCTTAACTCCTCAGAAATTCGTTGAAGTTCTCATCAGCCCTATCCCCGTCAGGGTGGACAATCTCCATCAATAATTAAGTTTTCTATTTTGAAATAGTTGAATACGGGGTGAAATTATCCCTAAATAGCTAATCCTGCCTACCCTCCCCTCTTTAATCACGTGATGCGATTTAGAGGTTGAATGACCATGCCTTAAAGCTCCGATCTTCCTTCCTCATCGCTTCCGAAAGCTTCCCATGGCATGAGGATGGGAAGCCTTATGTTATGGGAAATTAACACTATATTAGAACGGTTGAAGTGCTTTCCTCTACTCCTTGGATATAGCTATCTATCTATAAAATACCTAATTAACGCTTTTCTATCTGTAAGCTTTCTTAAACATTTTAAATAACCTCTTTAATTACTGGTATCTTAAGATGTTATTCCATAGTCAAAGTAGAGATCAGATAGGTAACTCTGTATGCCTCGAATTAATTAACGAGGGCGATAGGGGTGATATTAAGATTAACTTTTTAGATATTGCAAAAGCCTTATTGAAGGTTTGTAGGGATGCTCGTTTAGATGTTTTGACAACCATTTCTAGAAGTGGCTATAAATCACTTATAGTTTTATCTTCTGAGAGAGACCTCATAAGCTGTAGAGATGTACTTAAAGCATTCATAGTAGCATACGGGTCTAACCATATAAAGGTTAATGAGGTTCGCTGCGACAGCGCTGTGACGAAGGTAATCCCTTTTTAAGTAGGATAAGGTTTAAGAAGAACGTCGTAATAGACCAAGACCTTATGGTGGTTAATGATGACGTATCGATGTATTCGAAGGAATTAGTACGGTTCGGGTACGTATGTTTAAACGGTTTTGAAAGCGTGTTTGGACTTCCGGTAGAGGACTTCAAAAGACATGTACTAATTATTGGTTCCACGGGGTCTGGGAAGACTACGACTGCTGCAATTATTGCTTCTCAAATAGTTAGGTATGGACATGTATTAATATTTGATTGGAATGATGAGTATTTAACGATCTTTAAGTCTTTAGGTGTAGGTGGCGTTGTAGTAGATGATGTTAAGGTCCCGCTGAGGTTTAAAGATTTTGAGGAGTTAATCTCGATATTAAATGATGTTTTAGAGTTAAGCGACGCTCAGACATACCTTCTATATAGGTTTTTAGATGAGAGTGATGGTGACCTAACACTATATGACCTAGTGAATTACCTAGAAGGACTTCAAGTTGAATCTAAGTGGATGGCGGAGACAAAGACTGCTTTACTGAGGAAGTTAAAATTGATTTATAACTCTAAAACTGTGGGGCTATACCAAGACTTACATCCGCTTAGACCTTTAGGACTTACTGAACATGGTGGGTATAAGATCCGCATCACCTCATTAAATAGGTTTAAGGACTTCAAGCTAAGAAGGCTAGCAGCACTAACCCTACTTAAGTTAATAGAAGATTTTAAGGAGGTAAACGCTGATGAATTAGGTAATGTCTTCATATTTATTGATGAAGCCCATCACATAGCTAACTCATCACTTATGAGTAGGTTAGTCGCTGAGATACGTAAGTTAGGTGTAGGGCTCATCCTAATAACTCAATCACCTTCAACTATAGGCAATGAGATACTCGCTAACTGTAACGTGAAGATAGTCCATACTTTGAAGTCTAACTCGGATATTGAGGTCATAATTAAGTCGTTAGGAGTTAATGAACTACGTGAAGTACTGCCAAGACTTAACGTTGGTGAGGTTTTTGTAGATTCACCGACTTTAAAATACGTAGCTAGGGTTAAGATCGATTTAAATACGAGGTGATACTTAACACTTCTCTAACTACTTCCTCGCATTCAAGCCAGTTAATCCCTACGTTACAACTTATCGTATTATTAATTAACCCAAGAACCTCGTTGATGACATCGTTTAAGTCCTTATTAGTTATGTCCACCTCGCAGACCTTACCCCTACCATGCTCATTCAAAGCGTTATATGTGCAGACTCCTATGAGTTCGGATTCAATATTATCGAGTAGCTTCCTACCACTCCAACCCTTACCTACTAACCTCATATAAAGCACTCTAGGATCTAACCTGAGGATCACTATCTTAAAGATCAACTCATCATCAATTATTTCGCCGTAATGACTATCAACTACTATATAACCTTCGGAACTACGTATAACACCCCTTAGAAAGGTCTTCAACTTCTCCTCATCAATTACATATGAGTCTGTCTCACCATCATAGTACGTGTAGAGCTTATTATCGATTACGAACTCACTTAAGTTTAAGTACCTACCATTTAATATTTCTGACAGTCTTAAAGCAACTGAGGTCTTACCAACACCTGGTGTACCGCTAATTACGACTACTTTAGCACTCAATTCACTAACACCTATAAATTCTGATTAGACCCTCCCTAAACTCCCTACCACTACATACTTTCTTAATTGAATTTTAAGCGATTTAAACTCTCTACCACCACCTTCATAGAACTTCGGTAGGAACTCAACGAAGCATAGTCTTAGCGAATGTACAAAAGAGCCTATAATGCCGAAGGCTAGGTTTATAGTATTCGTAAGTAAGACTATAATTAAAGCAACTGCCGAAGCTATTACGAAGTTGAGAACTGGGATGTTTATAGTTGATTGGATGGTGTTAGCAGTCATTAATGCTAGATCGTTGAAGTTCCTAGCCATTAGGTAAGTAGCTAAGCCGATCCCGGCTAAACGCGTGTACGAGAATATATCACCTAGAAGCCCTGTAAGGTCGAATATCCATAGAAACAACCCTACCGATTTAATGCTTAAGAACTTACCGATGATCAACACCATAACACCTACTAACGATATGTAGAGTAATAAGTCGTAGTAAACATAACTTAACGACAGCAATCTTACGTTTAGGAAGTAGTAGAGTATGTATGGTAGGGAGGTAAACTCAGCTATTAGAAGCCCTAACTCTGAAAGCAACGTAGCCCTATCTGAAGCTATTAAAGCCTTTACAACACCTAGGAAATGCGCTAAGTTAACATGTACTAACCCCAGTATTAAAGCTAATGAAATAAACGATAGTGGGTCTGCAACGTTAATTAGCGGGGTATAATATGGTATGGAGTAGCCAGCATATGTATTAGTTAAGAAGCCGAAAATAGTTGCTGAGACACCTAATACTGACAACATCTTCTTAAGATTTACATATCCCTCAGAATGAGGGTTTTCAATGAAGCCAATCCTATCTAATACGTATTTAAGTATTAAGATCATTGTAATACCGTAAATTACGTCGGCCAACATTAATCCAAAGAATATGAAGAAGGAGTACGTAATTAACGCCGTAGGGTCCCACTCACCATATCTTGGAATGCTGTAAAGCTTTGTTATCACTTCGAAATACCTTACAGGCATAGTGTTATTTAACTTAGTCGGAGGCTCTACATCACTACGTCTTAACTTCTCTACGTATATATACTTAAACTTACTATATAACGTGTTGATTAAGTCTTCGTAACTCCTTTCAGGAATCCAACCCTCAACTACGTAGCTATACTCGCTCATCATAGACTTAAGTATGTTTTCAACTCTGTCAACGTATACTTCCTGTAGGGCTTTGGCCCTAGCAACTAACTCTAAGTTTTCATTAATCAACTTACCGAGTTCTAAGGTAAGTTTATTTACCATGTCTCTAAGGGTAGCTACTTTAGACTCTAACTCATTAACGAGTTCCTGAACCCTTAAGTTAGACTGAGGTACATCTATAACTTCAGCCTTAACCTCGTCTACAAGACCTTTAAACTTATTTAAATCATCTTTAAAGCCTAAGTAATTAACTAGTAAGTGGTCATCATCTATCTTAGCAACACATACTACGCTTAAATCACGTAAAGCATTTGAGATGGTGCTCACCTGCTCGTGTTTAACCTTAATTAACTTAGCGAATAGTAAATCACCTTCAAAATTTAAGTTAGTTAGGTAGGTATCACCGCACGAAGTATAAACAAGTTTTAAATATTTAATCACGTCTTCATAGCTACTTAACTTACTACCTAATTCGTTAACGTTGTTTATGATTGCCTCCATCTTATCTTTCAACGACCTAATATGTTGGAGGGTCTTAAGGAACTCGCTTTCTAAATCAGCCATGTTTAAATCACTTCTAACCTCTACTAACTTCGCATCATCTATGTTACCTTCAATAAATTTCAGTAGTTGCGTCATCTCATCTGCAGATGCTAATTTACTTTTAAGGAGTTTTAACTCATCCTCAGGCAAGTTCTTAAGCTCCTCTAAGTGGATAACGCCTAACTCCTGGAGGGTTGATGTTAGGTCATCCGCATAGTCTTTTAAAGTAATTACCCTTACGTAATTAAGCCTTTCAGGGTAGTATATTAACCTAAGCAGCCTTACAGTCTTTGTAGGTTTCATGACCAGCTCTCTAAGCTCATTAATATCGGATCTCTATAAAAACCTATTTATTTACTCTGATGGATACACCTAGAACTAGTTCTAGGTACTCATTAACTATTTCTTCTTTAGCTTCAGCATACCTCTCCTTCATCTTATTAATTCTAGTAGCGTAATCGTTCTTTACATCAGATAGTTTAGACATAAACTCCTCCTCTACCTTCTTAACCAGTTCTGCCGGTAGCTCGGCCTTAACTTCCTTCCTCAACAACTCCTCAGCATCTTTCCTAGCCTTAGCTAAGATTTCCTCAGCTTTCTTCTCAGCCTCCTTAATTATACTACGCGCCTCCTCCTCAATAACAGCTAATGACATCCTAATACCAATGCCATAATATGAAGAAGTAAATTTTAAATCTTAGGTTAATGCTTAAGTTCAAAGCATCATTGATGAGCTACTCTGAGGATTAATCAGCCCTCACACGGCACTTCACCGTTCCGCTCCGGAGTCACCTTCATCACCGATTAACTAATAGGTAAGAAGTATTAAAATATTAAAATGTTTTTATAGTTAAAACTCATCCCTCAGAGCTGGTGGGTTTTAAGCCTTCATGATTTCTAAGTATTTAGCTATAATTATTTTAAAGTTCGTGAATGCCTACGCATACCTTATAATCTATTGGAGTTATATACAGCTTTAAGTTAGACCTAGTATCCAGTAAATTCCTTAGACTGTTTAAGAGCTCCTTACCGTATTTCTTAACGGCTCCTCTCTCATAGACCTTAACTTTACCTACCTTCAAATTGATTTGAGTTAAGTACTCATTAACACACCTAATTAGTTCTTCAAAGGGTTCTGGACAACATGTATCTACCTTAGCTATGCTTCTAATATACGTTGTCGGTGAGGCTTTCAATACCTTCAGGATATCCTCATAAGTTAGTGATGTGTATAGCAGTAACACACCTCCGTATTTACTGGTCCCAACCTTAACTGTGCTATCATAAGGGTATAGAATATCTCCGATTTCTAAAGAAGCTCTCAATTCCTTACCGTACTCAACAGTTAATACAGCCTTCAATGAATACATAGGGAATTACATCTACTACCTACTTTTTAACTTACTAAGCAAGCGGTCTTTTTCATAGCTGAAAAATGATGGTGGTATCCATGCAATCCACGCTGGTACCTTCTTTACTAGCTCGTATGCCTCCTCCCAGCCTTCAAGGTTTAACTCCCTAGCTAAAGCCTCTAAGGATAACTCAAACCTTACGTATCTATTAATAACTTCCATCGTATTCCTATCCATCTTAACCTCCTTACCGTTAGTTAGCTTGATGACTAACTCGCTCATAGCTTAGCACCTAGATATAGGGATAACTTCTGAAATTTAAAAACGTTTACTAATCAACGAAGTTTATACAGCCGGAGCGAAGCTCGTAGAGCTCCCCAGCCCTCCTTAAACTTACCACGTACTTTTCAACGAAGTCTTCATCAATACCTCTCTTCACAGCCTCACTAACTATGTCTTTAATCTTAGCGCAGCCAGCCTCACTACTTAACTCCTTAATGATGTCCTTTATGATTAACTCCTTATCTCTAACGCTTTTAGGTTTTCCAGTCATGATTACATCTATATCTATATGACCTGTCTCTAAGTCTATCCCTACGTTCTCCAACATCACGTTCATAAGCCTTATAGCTTCGGCAGCATCTTCAGCATCAACATAGTTTTTCAGAGCCATCCTAGCATGGGCCTCAGCAAGTCTTACAAGCGCTTCTAATTGCCTAGTAGTTATAGTTATTGGTGCTTCAGGTGTTTCAGCGCTCTTCCTACGCATCTCTAAATAAAACTCCTCTATTAAGGCTTCAGCATCTCTAGTTAATTTCGGCCTAATATACTTTCTAGCATATGCTACGTACTTCCTCAGAACATCTGGAGGTATTTCAGGTTTTACTTCCTCAATACTCTCATGAGATTTTAAGACATGTCTAACTAAGGACTTATCACGGTCTAAATTAGTTATATCCCTCAACGTAAATATGAGGTCAAACCTAGAAAGTATTGTGATTGGTAGGTTTATGTTCTCTGCAATAGGCCTGGAAGGTATGTACCTCCCATACTTAGGATTACCTGCTGCTAACACTGAGGCCCTAGCATTCAGCCTAGCAACTATGCCTGCCTTAGCTATGCTTACAGTGCCTTGCTCCATAGCTTCATGTATAGCGACCCTATCATCATCTCTCATCTTATCTATCTCATCAATACATACTATCCCACCATCAGCTAAGACCATAGCCCCAGCCTCTAAGAAGTACTCACCTGACTGCTTCTCCTTTATAACAGCAGCAGTATTATGGACTACGAAGCCGTTAGCTATAAATGAATGCGATCCATCAACAGTTAAGTCGTAGACCTCACCACCCTCAACCTCACTGACATCGACAATCTTAACAGCAGCTAAGTCATCATCTATATCTATAAGCTCGGACTCGCAGCCCAAACCGTTAGACGAGTTATAGGTGAATACTACATCACCCACACCGCCTAAAACCAAATCACTTAAGTTCTTAAGAGATTTAAAGTCGGAGATCAATACTTCATAACCCCTACGTAACTCACGTAATGATGAAATAACCCCAAACCTCCTTAAAATGATGTTAATTAGCTCCGCAACATCCCTAGTAGGTAGTAATATGCGGATATACCCAGTGCCTACCTCACCTCCAGCCATTATCAATTCTTTAATGAAACACGCCAACACGTTATTAGGTAAGCTAGGTATGAGTACTTCAGCCCTCAGCCCCCCGTTAATTAGCGGTACCCCGAAGGCGAACATCAGTAGAGCAAGCGGTCTACTCTTAATTAATAGTACATACCTACTCCCCCTCCTATATGTTTGAGGGACTGTGTGGGTGTTGAATAATTCATTAACCTTACTGGTTAGAGTTAGTAGTTCTTCTTGGGAAGACGTCGTTAAAATTAAAGCGGACGGCCTACCATACCTATCTATTTTAACTCTGCCCTTAACGTATGCCTGAGCTAGGAATTTAATGAATTCGTTGTTAAGCGGGGGTAGCCTAATTAATTCAACCCCCTTAAGCCCTCTACAACCTACTTCGATAACATACTCACTTAAGTCTTCATACTTTAATCCAACGTAATTCAACAGGCGTTTAAGACGGCTTAATCTAATTAGAGAATTACGGATTAACTTGTAGAAGCTCTGCCTACTTATACGGACTTCATCAATTACCTTATCAATTGTTGAGAACCTCCTTAACAATTCCTCTAAGAGTTCTTCGGTGAAATCCTCTCTAAGCACTAAATACATATCATCTGCTAGTATATCGAGAACCTTAAACTTAGTAGTAGGCTCGGGAAGCTTCCTAACAGCTACCACGTAATCACCTACGCTTAATTTACGCGCCTCCTCCCACCTAACCTCTAAGTCCTTATAGACCAACACGTTAGTCTCTGGAGTGGTTATTAAGTCGATACCTAAAGATGTCTTCAACCTTAAATTTTTATCGCTCCATAACATGTAGTATTGAGTGGTGGGGACGTAGGAAGCCTTACCCTCCGAATATGAGGCTACCCTCACCTCCTTAGATGTTACTGAAATTAACGCACCACCATCTAATTCGAAAGCGGTTAGGTTATTCTTAACAAGATTTTCTATCCTAATTAAACCTCTATCAGAGTAGATGAGGGTATTGCCGCCAACGCATAGGCCGGCTGCTGAAGAACCCTTACCGGTTGTGTAAAGACCTCTAGGAGCTATACGTGATACGTATTGAAGTATTTGGCTTTTAGCTGTTCCAGGATCGCCGACAACAAGGATGTGTATATCTCCTCTAATCTTAGTTCCATCGGGGGCTATTTTAGGTACCCCACCGAAGAGTTGGATCGCTATAGATTCCTTTATATCCCATAAACCGTATATAGATGGAGCTATACTAGCAATTATCTTCCTCCTTATTAAGGGGTCCTTACCTAACTTCTTAATAAGTTCCTCATCCTCCTTATCTAACCTAACTTCCTCAAGGAACTTTTGAGCCAGTATGACGTTATTAGCCTCTACATACACATTGAAAATCGGTGGGGGTGTTTTCCTCCTAAACTCCCTTATGAGCTTAACAACACCTACTACGGATACCCTATCACCAGGTCTGGCCACATCAACTATATCATCTGCTAGTACTACCTCAATAGACCTAGGTATATGACCTGCTGGAACCTCCTCAGGCCTTTCTTGAATAACTACTTTCTGCCAGTTCCTATACTTCGACCTCTCTGTAATCAGTTTAAAGACACCTCTACTATACCCCCTACCTTTCTCACCAATTATTTCTTCTCTACATACGGGACAATAAGCAGGCTTTTCAAGCTCATCAGCTATCTCATCTGAGGGTAATGGCGGCCACTCGAATTCGTGGACCTCACCTGTAGGCAGTATATGTGCGTAAATAGCTTTAAACATCTTCTGCTTTGGTGGGGTCGCCCTAACTAAAATTCCCTCAACCATAACTAACTTACCTATGTATTCGTTAGTCATCTCCCTTAAGGAAGCCGCCAGCGGTGACCCGCTTAACCTCGGAATGAACTTACTGACACGTAGGGAGTAATCCTCATCGAATTCTTGGACCACACTCCTAATAGACTCTGAGAACGTGTGGAGTACTTCCTCAGGCTTTTGGATTAACGCTTCAAGTAACTTAACGTCGAATTTAGCTAAGTCCTCATAATCTACTACTATGCTTGTCTTCTCGTTAACAATCATCTGCTTAATCCTATCCTCATATTTGTACCTCCCCTCAAAGTCTTTAAACGTCTTCAGGAACTCTATGAATCTTTGTTGAAGTGATTCGAGATTGCTTAATTCATCGCTCACCTACGATCACCTAGGTAGTAGTTTGCTAAGCCATGAGGATAGTAAGTCGTTTAACAACTTATACAGCAGTAATTCCTCAATAGTTAGGCTCTCCTCAAAACTCTCAACCCTAGTACCTAATACGGTAATGTTAACTATTTTATTAACTCTTAACCTAATCAGATCACGTAAGTTTGACTCCAATCTTATTGCCGCCATAGCTGAGTCAGCGTCAACTGATGAAGCCTTAACCTTACCTAATAACTCCCTAACCTCATGGTAGAAGTCTTCCTTTAACTTCGTAAGGGATGACCTACCCGTACTCTTCTCACTAATTAAATACTTACTCACATCATCAGGTGTGAGAAGACCGTATCTAAATTCAACAACACCTAGTTCTGAGAGAGTCCTAGCTAACCACCTAGGCAGCTCAACCTCCTGACCTCTAGATATCGCTACTACATCACCATCTACCGGAACCTTACCAAGATCCTTAAGTATGGCAACCCTAACATCCATTAAGTCGTAGAGCACATCGACAATATCTAATGGTAAGCCAAACATGGTACCTTACACTTTATAATTTGTTTTAAAATCTTTAAAAGAATGTTTAACTTCGAATACCTCTGTCGAATAGCTAACGTTTTACTACCGTCAGTTCCGCCGTTAACAAGAGTTTCAGAGTAGGGATATTCAAGTAGGTTCTGAGCTACGTATTTACTTGATAAAGTTAGCAGCAGGTAATATGGGAGTCATTAGTTCTTGGAAAGGGCTAGGCTCGTGAGTCCCACTGCAGGTAAGTATAACGATCTCTAAGAGATAAGAGGTACGTATACCTCAGATCTCATCGTTATGCTTAAAGCAGTTATTAGATATCCAACTGCTCTAAGACCGTGTTTAAAGATGTAAACATCCAGCTATTTCATAACGTTCAGCAACACGAGCCTACATCACCTATCAGATTCCATGGACTCAACATCATGTTTAACTTTCACTTCAGTAATTTATAACTATTAATAATCTTAACTTAACGTAATCCTTAAGTTATGCTACTGAACAAATAAATGTTTTTAAATACAGTATTTTGTTGAAGCCAGGGGTTTAAGCAGTGTTATTTGATGTTGGAGTTCTCGGATGTGGTTGGGCAGGCATCATTGCTAGCTATTTATACTCGTCAAAGTATCCGGGAGCCAGCATCGTATGTATTGATATGGATGATTCGCTAGGTGGTTTATTAAGAAGTGCTGTAGTTAGTGGTTTTCTCTTCGACGTAGGTGGGAGTCATATAATATTCTCAAGCAATCCGAACACTCTTAGTGAGATACTTAGCTTTTTAGATAGGAATTTTATCCCCCATGAGAGGAAGACCTACATACTTCTCGACGGCACATACATTCCATACCCGTTTGAAAACTCTCTCTACGCGTTACCCCCTCTTAAGAGGGGGGAAATACTGATATCGTTTATTGAGAGCCTTCTGCATAGGAGTAGTCAACTTGATTGGAAGCCACGTAATTTACGTGAATGGATGTACGGATTCTTTGGAAGTGAGATAAGTAGGCTCTACTTAGAACCCTATAATTCTAAGCTATGGAAAAGACCTTTAGAGGAAATAGATGTTGACTGGATCTACACACCAGGTAGGCTACCAATCCCTGATTGGAGGGATGTAATCCTCTCAGGAATTGGTGTGAAGGTTGAAGGGTATAGGGAGCAAGTAAGGTTTTACTATCCGCTACGTGGGGGGATACAATCACTTTTCAATAGCGTGTTAAGCAAGGCTCTTAGGAATGGTGTGAAGATTATGAAAGGTGTGAAGGTAACTAAGGTGAGAAAAGTAGGTAGTAGTTGGTTAGTAAATGACTTAATAGAGGTAAAGAAATTAATATCTACTATACCTCTTAAAGAGCTCGTTACGGCTATGAATCTACAGGAGTACGAAATACGCCTAGCTAAGCTACTTGACTATAACTCTGTCGCTGTTATAGGTATAGCTTTTAGAAAGAAGGCGCCACCAATGCATTGGATATACAACACGAGAGATGATGTTATCTTCCACAGACATGTATGGATTTCGAACTACAGCCACTACAACACGCCTGATAATGATAAGTATTCAAGTGTAGTCGTAGAGGTCACCATTCCACCGGCAGAGAAGCCCTCATATGAGAAATTAGTTGAAGACGCTCTCTCAGGCCTCATAAAGATCGGCGTCCTAGAGAACCCGGATAAAGAGGTTATACTTACGAAGTTATGGATGCATGAGTACGGTTACCCCGTACATACGATTAAATCTAATGCTGCAAGAGGTGAATTACTAAGAGTGATTGGTGAGGAGGGGATTGTAGCCATTGGTAGGTGGGGGAGTTGGAAGTACCTAAACCTAGATAAGGTTTATGAACAGGCGGTGAATCAGTTAAACACTCTGTGTTAAGAATACCTACATAAACATGATGGTAGCCTACGGTTATTACATCATTAAGTATTATTAGGGGTAGGATCATCTATGTGGAGGTCTAAGGTAATAATACGTTTATTATGTGATGCCTACTTAATCTTAAATAATTATCTACCGGTATTACTTACTAGGGCGTTTGCTTAATGAGGAAGATCGGTTACTTCTCACATAAGTCTGCTTCGGGTAGGTTCATAATTAAGATGCATAAACCTGTTAAACCTCCCAAATTAGGTAGTAAGGTTTTTACCTCTAACGGTAAGGTGGTTGGCCTGCTAGTAGATATTATAGGACCTACTGAGAACCCTTACGGGGTTATTAAGCCTTTAACATTTGAGGTTAGGCTAGAACCGCTTGAGGTAGTATATATAAGGGGGTTTATATGAACTGCCCGAGTTCTTCAATCATATTCGACGAGTTCCATGGAGAGTACGTATGTATAGAGAGCGGTGAGGTTATTGAGGAGAGAGTTATAGACCAGGGGCCTGAGTGGAGGGCATACACCCCTGAGGAATTTGTGGATAGGGCTAGGACCGGTTCACGCCTAACGAATAAGGTACATGATCTAGGCATATCGACGAATATAGATACGTGGAGTTATGAGGGGAGGAGGCTTCAATCACTGCATAGGAAATTAAGGATAAGTAATAGTAGACAACGTAAGTTAGTTAAGGTTTTAAGTGCTATGAATGATGCCATCAGTAGGTTAGGGCTACCTAATACTGTCAACGAATTCTCAGGTTCTATAGTTAGAAGGCTTAGCGCTAAGGGTATTATTAAGGAGAAGAACGCTAATGCGTTCATAGCTGCCTCTATTATCATCTCATGTAACTACCTTAAAACACCTATAGACCGCGATAAGGTATTAAGGATTTGCGAAGTTACTCGGCATGACCTATGGAGAGCTATGTTGAAAATCACAAGAGATAGCGGTGAGTACATCACAGTTAGAGTTCCTGACCCACATATATATCTAGATAAGTTAAGGGCTGAATTAGGCCTACGCGCTGAAGTCTCAGCCCTAGCAAGTAGGATATTAAACATGGCTAAGAGTAAAGGGTTAACTAGTGGTAAAGGGCCTATAGGTCTAGCAGCAGCTGCCCTATACATAGCATCTGTACTCTTAGATGATAAGAGAACTCAGAGGGAGATAGCTGAAAAATGTAATATAACTGAAGTAACCATTAGGAACAGATATAGAGACCTCGTTGATAATATTACAATAGTTATAGAAATTTAACTAGGATTTTAAACCTTAAGGAACTGCTTTAACTATTAAGGAATTTATAGTAAGTTAGTTTAGGATTTAACGGTTATGGAGTATATTAAAGTGTTTGAGGGGAGGGCGGCACTACTAGTACCGAATCCAGACCTATTTAGGAGATCGGATGGTGTGTATGAACCTTCATGGGCGCCTGTATTCTATAACCCGAGGGCATCACTTAACAGAGACCTCTCTGTAGTCACACTAACTACGGCAAGTGAGTACTTTAAAGTAAACACTTTCAACATAGCTGATATACTAGCAGGTGTCGGTGTTAGGGGGATAAGATACTGCCTTGAAGTTCCGAACGTAAGTACCGCAGTCCTTAACGACATAAACAGTAATGCAGTTACGATAATAAAAGAGAATTTAATTTTAAATAAGTTAGTTGATAAGGTAGTAGTGTACCGGAGTGATGCTAACACTCTTCTCTATAAACTTAGAGATGATAAAATCAAGTTAAACTTCATCGATATAGACCCGTACGGGAGTCCTACACCATTCATAGGGAGCGCTCTATCAGCCGTTGTAAACGGCGGCTTCCTCGGAGTTACTGCCACGGACGTCGCCACCCTCTCAGGTGTTAAACATCTAGCGGGTTTGAAGAGGTATGGCGTTAGGCTTACAAAAACTGATTTTAAATATGAAGTAGGCCTACGCGTTCTACTAGGGTATATAGCTAGAAGAGCTGCTGAGTTAGATAAATACGTAGAGCCGATCATAAGCGTCTTCCACGATTATTACTATAGGTTGTTCCTCCAAGTAGGTGGGGGTGCTAGAAAAGCACAGAAAATGCTTGTGGAGAATTTAGGCTACATACTTTACTGTAGAAACTGCCTTTATAGGGAGTATATAGGCGATTTAAACATGTTATTAAACGTAAACTGCCCTAGATGTGGTTTTAAGTATGAAATCTTAGGTCCGCTGTGGATTGGGGACATAGGCAATAAAAAATTTATACACTGCTTAGTAGGTGTAACTAGAACTAGGTATGAATACCTAAATAATTTTGCTAAACTCTTAAAACTGATAACCAAGGTTGAAGAAGAGATTGAAATCCCTTACTACTACGATATAACTTCTATAGCTAGCGTGTTTAAGGTGAACATGCCTAAAACGTATGAGGTCATCAAATGCCTGCTAAGTAAAGGGTTTAAAGGAGGTAGGACTCATTTAACACCCACAGGTATTAAAACTGACGCAGACTATAATAGCGTGGTAGAATGCATTGTAAGACCTAGCTAAAGTATTTACATTAAATCCCGCTTAGATTACGTGTTGATGATTATGCCTCACACATTTGCCTTGTAGAAACTCAGTTAACCTACTGCACATTAGGGGGTTAAAGTAACTTCCTAAACCGCATTTTTCTAAATCTCTGCATAGAAAACAAGGCACACCCATTACTGGATTCAACTTAATGACAAGTTTAACGTTTTCCAGCTGCCTAGATGAGTAAAATAGCTTATAAGTTTTTCTCCCTTTGAAGGTTACCGGTACCCTCCTGATTAAACCAGCTCTAACTAACTTCATAACTGCCCTACTACCCTCCCTACTATCAACCCCTAAAACAGTCCATAAATCGCTTTGAATAACTCCTTCTCCTCCACTCTTTTTAACTATACTCAATATTTTATCTTCGAAGCTTATCTCAGCCTTCAAGGCACTGCTCCTCTATAGCTATCAATAATCTACATTACTACAGAGGTAATATATTTATATTCCAGCTTAATCCGTTCACATCTTAAAACGGCATAGTCCTCCCTTAAGTAATCCAAACTTATTTGTATAAGGACTTCCTACCTTTAAAACCTCCCAACAACTCCCTCTTTATTATACTTGGTAATAACTCTCTATTACCTAAGGTTACTTCATGTACTACCGCTGTTTTAAGCAATCTAACTATTTTGGGGTCATTTAATTTCTGGTGAACTACTACTAATACGTTTCCAGAGCTTTCTAATGCGTGAATTATAGCATCTCTAAGCTCTCTAATTCTTAACTCCATGGGCCCTATCTCATCAATACACACTACATCGGCATTTTTAACAGCGTCTACAATAGCCTTTACGCCAACAGATATAGCATCACCTACGTTAATACAGTACTTACCGACCCTCAAAGCATTTGGGCAGTTAGTTGATGTGTATGCTAACCATCCCTGAGAACCGCTCATTAAGTCGACAATCTTAAACCCTACTCTGACCCCGCTAGACCTGACCTCAGGGCAGACTATACCTCCTACAGTAAGTCCCTGCTTCCTAACCTCCTCAACAACCTTAATGAATACCGTTGTCTTCCCAATACCAGGTCTGCCGGTCACGACAATTATCAAGTAGGCTCACTAAGATTTAATGAACCTCTAAATAATTCTTAAAGCTACTTACGACCTACTACTAAAATCTTATTTAAATTGGCCCCGCAGGCGGAGAGCTCGTCTAGGACAAAGCTCTTTACATCATTCTCTACTACGGTCTTAATATCAGAAGGCAGTATTTTTGTCAGCTTCTCGGTCTCCAATATCTTCCTCACGACATCCCTCATGGTTACTTTCTCAATATTGCCTTCAATTACAAAGCTTATCTCACAACCATCCTTAGTTATGATTATGTAGTCCGGCGCTGATTTATTTATCTTATACGTTACCGTTTTATTCTTATCGAGTTTTAACGTATCTAATATTCTGTCAGACTCTGCTGTTAAATTCGGCACTGTCTTAATAAACCCGGATTTTAAACTATCTATGGTTATAGGTTCTACGATATCCTCCCCTAAGACCTCTATAAGGCGTTCAGCGACCTCTAAGCTCACATTAGTGTCGTTCCTCAGGTAGTCAAACATCATTCTCCGGGAGACCCCAGAACTCAGTGCTAACTCACCTAAGCTCAACCCCCTCTCTAACTTAGCCCTCTCCAACTTCTTAGAATTAATTCTAATATAGAAATCACTTCTTCTCTGAATTAAGAATATGTCTGGAGAACAACTTACTATGTTGCTTAGAGTTCTATCGCTGATTAAGTATATACCATCCCTCTCATGGACTATACTATCGATAGTTATTTCATCGTTTAATACTAGTGGTACGGCATTGATGGCTGATGCAGCGTTGATTAAGTCGTTAACCTCCTCCTTATGAATGTTCTTAATGCCTAATTTAATTCTAATCAACAACCTACTCTCATCCTTAACGGCTACTAAGTCTATAGATCTCTCACGATAGCTGCTTGGGTAGTTAAGGACTTCAAAGGAGTAATCATACTTACTTAAGATATTCTTAACTCTCTCTAACAACAACTTAACCTCACGTTTCCTTTGACTTAAACCACTTCGTGGTGACTTATAAGACATAGGGTACCTCATGCGGTTTATTAGTAGCCATTAATTACTCGCTAACAGATGATTTAAACTTAACCTCAATTAACTATTTAACGTACCTCGCATAAACCATTGCATGGTCTTTATCGAATGGGTCTAAGTGGATGACGTCTAATATATCAAAATACCCTTTCTTCAACGTATCGATCTCACGTCTGTATACTTCATCAGGTTCCTTAGTAACGTCTATACTCCTAGCCTTAATTGCTAGGTATAGATACCCACCTTCCTTGAGGAAATGCTTTGCATTCAATAATACTAAGCTCGCCTGATCTGGTTGGGCTACATCAGCATATATAACATCGCTATACCCTACTAAATACCTATACCTCTGAGGGAATCTCGCATCAGCTAGTATCGGAATTAAATTCTTCCTACTTTCCGCAACACTTAGGAGTTCCCTCATAACTCTAGGCGCAAATTCGACAGCGTAAACCCTCCCCTCTAAACCAACTATGTCTGAAACATGGCTAGCAGTAGTCCCGCTACCAGCACCTAGGTACAACACCTTACTACCAGAAGTTATCGCTAATTCTTTAATACCCTTAAGCAGTGCAGCAGCTAATTTACTCCTATACGCGTTCCACTCTCTATACTCAACATCATTAAACTTAAATAACCACTCATCATAAACCCTCTTACCTACAACTAAATTCCTAGTTGCTAATCTAGTAGAACCATCTTCTAACTCAACCACATATACGTCTTTATAAGTTGAATGTCCATAAACCCTCACCACCTCAGCCAACCTATCACCTCTACTACTGATGTTATAGTTAAAATATATAAGTTTAGAGTAAAGTAGGTTCTCCACCCATTAAAGCTAGGTCCTCACATCTATGTTAAGGATCGAAGTTAGAGAATTGTGTTAAGTATTCCTTATGTAAGGAAATGGTGAAGCCAACTAAGTAAAGTTGGCTATTAAGTTAGCGTTTAAAGCGGTGAAGTAATCCTCCTCTCTTCCTCCTCATACCCTCTTAACTCCATGAATGCCGGTAGTTTACCTTCTCTAATTAATTTCTCAGCCATCTCCTTCACAGTTAATGTATGCCTTATATCGAGCTCTAAGAGCGTGTTTAATATGCCGTAAGTTGTTGACCAAACATCCATTAGCATATCCTTAGTCACATAGCTGAGTATGAAGGGGTCGTTTAACCATTGGTCAAACGCTTTTAAAGTCTTCATCATATGCTGGAACGCTTGCCTAATTACTAAGACTAAGGCTAATCTATCTGCAAGTTCTGCAGTGGTATTTATTTGGCCGAACATCTCTGCAGCCTTCTTCTGCATGTCAACCCACTCACTCAGACTTCCTAACGATGAGAGTATCCTTGTCGATCTTGAGGCCATGTTTTTCACATCACTTACGTTATTACTACGAATCTTATAAGGTCTTATGGTTTTTCAAGTTGTAAGGCTTTCCACTCCATAGAATTTCCTCTGGTATCTTATTCGAGAAACGTTTTAGGAATTCTATGTCATCAGATCTACGTAAGTCATCCGGTAACATCCTAGGGATCTCATCTATTATTGGGTACCACCTTAAGCACTTCTCACATATTAGAACGCCGTTAACCACCTCAACCTTCAGGCACGCATCGCAAGGAACTTCCTCTAATTCCTTTACATACATACCTTTAAAACCGCAGAATAGGTCGCAGAAAGGCTTTTCAACTAGTGGTGTTCGCTGATAAGTCTTCTCATCAAATACTATTAACTTTAAAGGGAAGTTCTTACACATAGGACACGCTATTATATTTAATAATGAATACTTCACCTCCTAACAACCCCACCTATCAAAAACGTTATACTGTTTAATAGCTTATTAGCTAGCTCCTCACTCCTAGCCTCAATGTATATGCGTAGAATTGGTTCAGTACCGCTAGGTCTTACTAGGAACCAGTAATTAGGGTTGATGACCTTAATACCATCAACATCTATGACTTTATCACCGCTAAACATGTCTAGTAACTTTTCTTTTATCGTCTCAGCTACTTCATCCTTAGTTCTCGGATCTAAGGCAACTTTAGTTTTAATTACATAAGTTTTAGGGATCCTATCATATAATTCGTGGAGTTCTAATCCACCTGACGCTATGCATTCCAACATTAACGCCGTAGCCATAGCGCCATCTCTAACGTATTGATGTACCCCGTAGATGAAACCTCCATTCTCCTCAAACCCCAGTAGGGAACCCTCACGCATCATAGTTCTTGCAATATTTATACTTCCGACCTTAGTCCAAATCAATTCAACACCATACTTACTTAGCATTTCATCAATTATCGTGCTAGATGATATGGCTGTAACAACCTTCTTAGGGATGTTCAAGCCCTCCTTGGTTAGTAGGTATTCACATAATATGATCGCTGATCTATCCCCAGGTAAAACCCTACCTAACCTATCTATGAAGATAGCTCTGTCAGCGTCCCCGTCATGAGCTACCCCAAAATGCGCGTTTAAATACCTCACAAACATCGGTAAATAGCCTAAGTTTTCAGGGGTTGGCTCAGGGTTACGGTAGGGGATGTGCGATATATCGCAGTTCACCGTAAACACCTTAACACCTAACTTCCTAAGCAGCTTAGGGGTGGTTAAGGAACCTACATTGTTAGCACCATCAACAACAACGCTTAATTCTTTCCTCATAATTATTTCCGGAGTTACGTGTTTGATTATAGCATCTACGTAGAAATCGTTGACATCGCTGACTCCCTTAACATCGTAATCTAACCCAGCCCAAGTAATCCTCCTAAAGCTTAATTCTTCGTAGGCCTCCTCAACGGCTTCCTCAACATCCCTAGGCGCTTCAACGCCATCACTTAATATGAGTTTTAAACCACTGTATTCTGGTGGATTATGGCTTGCGGTCACCATAATACCAGCATCGAATCCTTGATTCTTAACGTATAACTGCAATGCAGGCGTCGGTGTAAGCCCGGCGTAAAAGACCTTAATACCGCTTGATATTAACCCGGAGATAACGGCGTTGACTAAGAATGTATTACCAGCCCTACCGTCACATCCCACTAATACCCTATCACCTCTGCTGAGGTAAGAACCTATGGCTAATCCAAGCCTTAACGCGTTCTCAGGCGTCAGCCACTCATTAACTATACCTCTAACACCGTCAGTGCCGAAGAGTCTATAACCATACACAGTATCACCTGACGTATTAACGGTTGAGGAATTTTAATTTTATCATAAGGTAATATCTACGTTAGGTTAGCTGAAGCATGTTTTAATCAGTCAACGGCGAGTGATTAACCTATTTAAATCGAGGTATTAATAGTTTAAGGGGTTACCTATTGCTACGGAATACGTAGAATACCTAAATAACATAGCTGTTAAATGGCAGGATGAGTGGAATAGACGTAGGGTGTACGAATCTGACCCCAACAACAGACCTAAGTTCTTCATAACTGCAGCATTCATGTATCCTAACTCACCAGCGCATATAGGTCATGCTAGGGTTTACCTAATAGCTGATGTGATGGCTAGGTTTGCAAGGATGTTAGGATTAAATACCTTATACCCTATGGGTTTTCACTATACCGGTACTCCAATACTCGCTATGTCCGAATCCGTAGCTAAGGGGGATGAGATATTAATTAAGGAGTTGAAAGAACTCTACAACTTAACATCTGAGGACATAGAACTACTCAGAGATCCTTTACAGCTAGCTAAGTACTTCCATAAAAGGTCTAAGGACGCTATGAGGGGTTACGGATTAGGTATTGACTGGCGTAGGGAGTTCACAACGATAGACTCGGAGTTCCAGTCATTTATTAGGTGGCAATTTGAGAAGCTGAGGGAGAGGGGCTTCATCGAAAGAGGTTCCCACCCAGTTGGTTGGTGCCCACACCACCAAATGCCGGTTGGTATGCATGACACTAAGGATGATGTAGAGCCGGAGATAGATGAGGTTACAGTAATAAACTTCGTAGACACCTCTGATGATAGCTTACTCTACCCGGTCGCCACCCTAAGGCCTGAAACAGTGTTAGGTGTTACTAATCTATGGGTTAGGCCTGACGTAGAGTACTGCAGATGTGAAGTAGTGTATAGAGATGGACGTAAGTACTCTCTAATCCTCTCATGCGATGCTGCGGAAAAACTCTCATATCAAATGAAGGTCAACATCGTTAATAGATTTAAAGGCTCTGAGCTATTAGGTAGGAAGGTCATTAATCCTTTAAGCGGGTGTAGAGTCTCTATCCTAGACGCGGAATTCGTAGACCCTAAGTTCGGCACAGGACTCGTTATGAGTGTTCCCGCACATGCACCGTACGACTACATAGCATTAGTAGAGTACTCTAAGAGGAGGAGAGTACCAACACCTCCTCCAATTCCTTTAATACTACTTCATGGATATTCAGAAATACCGGCTAAGGACGTTGTCATCAGGCTAGGCATTAAATCTCAGGAAGATGTAACGCTATTAGAAAAAGCTACTAAGGAGGTATACTTAAGCGAGTTTACTGAGGGTGTTATGAGGGAGGACCTCCAGAAGTTAGTAGTTGATGAGGTCATCCCAAAAAGTAAGGAATTTATAGGGAATGAGGTCTGCGGCCTTCCAGTACATAAAGCCAGAGAAAATATTAAAAAATTCCTAAGTGATAATGGTTATACCCTAACAATTTATGAAATTATGAATAGGCCTGTTTACTGTAGGTGTGGGTCTGAAGTGGTTGTTAAGGTCCTTGAGAATCAGTGGTTCATAAATTACGGGGATACCGGTTGGAAGGAATTAGTGTTTGAAGCTTTAAGCAGTATGAGGTTAGTACCTGAGGAAACCCGTAAACAATATGAGGCAACGGTAAGATGGTTGCAGAGGAAGGCCTGCGCTAGGAGTAGGGGGTTGGGGACAGAGCTGCCTTGGGGGAAAGGGTGGATCATTGAAAGTTTAAGCGATTCAACGATCTACATGGCATTTTACACTATAATAAATAAGATTAGGGAGCTCTCAATACCACCTAATAGCCTAGTTGGGGATTTCTGGAACTACGTACTCTTAGGTATTGGAGACCCTGAAAAGCTCTGTGAGGAACTTAAAATACCTGAAAGCTCCTTAAGGAGTTTAAGAGATGAATTTACTTACTGGTATCCACTCGACGTTAGATGTAGTGGTAAGGACTTAATACCGAATCATTTAACTTTCTTCATATTTAACCACGTTGCTATATTTCCGAAGCGGTTATGGCCTAAATCAATAGTAGTTAACGGCTGGGTTTTAAGGGAAGGGGAAAAGATGAGTAAATCTAAGAGGAATGTCCTAACTTTAGAAGACGCGCTACGTAAGTATTCACCGGACGGCCTCAGGGCTTCTTTAATGCTGTCCGCAGAGGTTGAGCAAGACTTAGACTTCAGGGAGAGCTATACATACTCAGTAGTAGAGCAGATAAGGAACATAGAATTTCTAATTCTTAAGATGTATAACAGTGTTAGACGTTCAGAAACTACGCTCATCGATAGATGGTTGATGAGTAGGCTTCAAAGACATATTAAGGAGGTTACTCAAGACTTAAATAATGTCATGCTTAGATCAGCTGCTGTTAGAGTTTTCTACCTCATGTATCAAGACCTAATAAATTACGTTAGCCTTTCAGAGGGCTCCCCATCAAATGTAGTTGTTGAGTATGTAGAGTCTTGGATTAAAATGATGGCTCCCTACGTTCCACACATAGCTGAGGAACTATGGCACCGCATAGGTAAGAACACGTTAGTCGTTAATGAGGGTTGGCCCCACTATAAGGAGGAGTATGTCGATAGTGAGGCAGAGCTATCCATAGAATTTGTGGAGACGATCATGGATGATATCAGGGAAATCAGTAAGTTTGTGAAAGAGGGGAAAGCACTCTACCTATACGTATTTAGTAAGGCAGGATACTACGACTTAATTAAAGTGTTAAATCACGTTGCTGAAGGCAAGTCGTTAAACGATATAATTAGGACTTTCAGCGGTGGTTTAAGCCATAAGGAATTAGGTGAGAAGGTTAAGAATTTTAGGAAGTTATACGAGCTAGCACTATCGTTAAGACCTGAAGTAAGAGACCTAATAATATCGTCAGGAGGTATAGATGAGTTATACGTAGTTAATACGTTAGCTAATTATATTAAATCATCACTAGGTGTTAAGGAGCTATACGTTTACTACGCGGATGACGTCCACGCCCCCGACTTCAGCGGTAAGAAGCGTTTAGCACTACCGTTTAAACCTGGGATTTACATGAGTTCCTAACGTAATATACGTTAGCTAACTTACTATGACATCTAAGTTTATGTGTAAACGTATACTAAAAGTTTATAAGCTTACCTTTAACATCATATTCGAATAACAAATAAGATAGAAAGACAGAGGTGTTAGGTATGGCTCAATCAGGTCCGATCTCAAGTAATGTAGTACTAGTTGGTAAGAAACCAGTAATGAATTACGTACTAGCAACTCTAACGTTGTTAAATCAAGGTGTTGAAGAAGTGATAATAAAGGCTAGGGGCAGGGCTATTAGTAAGGCAGTCGACGCAGTAGAAATTGTTAGGAGTAGATTCCTACCAGACAGAGTCTTAGTTAAGGATATTAGAGTTGGGAGTCAAGTAGTATCAGCCCAGGACGGAAGGCAGACAAGAGTATCAACTATCGAGATCCTAATATCTAAGAAAGACTAAAATAAATTAAATAACATCCTAACAAATACTTCAAAAAGTTTTTTGTTAAACGATTACTAGCTGGATAGTTAACTTTTATAGCTATCCACCCATCTCAGCTAGGGAGTCTTAAAATAAAGTTATAAAATATCGTGTAGGGGATTTTATAGGTGTTGATTATGGGGCCGTTAACACGTAGGCTTAATACGTTGAGAAGGCCCCTCATTCAAATAGCTATGGACTTCATAAACATTGACGATGCCTTAAGGCTTATTAAGAAGCTTGAAGGCTTAGAAGTTGACGTATATGAAGTTGGGACACCTCTAATTAAATCCGAGGGTATTCGAGCAGTGAGGATTGTGAAAGAATTAGCTAATAGTTCAGTAGTATTAGCTGATATGAAGACCGCTGATACAGGTGGTCTGGAGACAAGGCTGGCTGCTAAGAACGGTGCTGACGCTATATCAATTCTAGCTAGTGCTAATGATGAGGTAATAAAGTCAGCTTTAAATGAGGCTAAGTCCTTAGACATTGACGTCGTAGTTGATACCATAGGTAGGTTAGATGTATTAAAAGTTATTAATGAGGTAGTTCCGCTGGGGGTTCAGATCATTAACATTCATTTAGCAATAGATGTACAGTTAAGTAGTGGTAAGACCGTCGCAGATATATTAGATGTTATAAAGAATGTGAGGAACTCACATAAGAACTTAATAATATCGGTGTCTGGAGGTATAAAACCTCAACATATAGGGGGCTTAGTAAGTAGCGGTGCTGACGTAATCGTCATAGGTTCTGCTATTACTAAGGCAGCCGACCCAGCCGAAGTAGTTAGGCAAATACTTAAACAAGTAATTTAGACGTTAAGAGGGTTTAAGGTCATTGCGTGGGTTTTTCATCAAAACTCAGCGCTTATTAACCTAATTCATCCCCACGATCCCGATATTAATAAGTGGTAGTGATATTTTAATAATTATTACTTATCTCAGCTAGGGTTTATAGATTAGTTCTCGATCACACCGTCTTTCTTAGACATACACGGCTTCCTCCATGAGAGGAGGAGCGAATACACTACGTCAATCACCCATTCAACCTCAACTTTTAGGGCTTCATAGGCAGCCCCACCACCGGCGGTGGGGTACGATATTAGGTAAATCCCCGCCAGCAACACCTACAACACCACACTACGCGGTAATTATAATAGGGAGCGATGCCCACCCAAGTAGGCATTAATAATAACTAACCTAGTACGATGTTAGCGCAGGAATTACTAAGCAATGAAAAATAAAAATATCTACTTATAATCCTAACTAGTGAGGGTGACTTAAATGAGGTTACTGCTGCAGACTATAAAGCCGCTAACACCTGGTCAGGAAGACCTAATCAAAACTCTTACTAATAGTGAGTATGAAATAGTTGGTGTGTTTGGACCTACAGGTAGTGGGAAATCCTTACTTAGCTTAGCCTTCGGGATAGATTCCTTAGAGGAAGGTAGGTATAAGAGGTTAGTAGTTGTTAAGCCTATCATAGACGTTACGACTGGGGAAGAATTAACTTTAGCTAGAGCGGGACCTCAATATACAGAATTAATTAAGTCATATATTACCGACGTGTTAGGTATGTTTACTTCGTGGGATGCCATAGCTAAGCTAATAAATGACGGGAGGTTAATCTTCGTAGACACCCATTACTTAAAGGGTAGGACGTTCGACGATTCTTTAGTATTCATAGATGATGCCCAGCTAATTAAGATGGAGTCTCTTATCGAGATAATCTTAAGGGTTGGGAAGAACAGTAGGTTAATAGTTGCTGCTGACCCTCTATCCCAGTCGTTAAGGAATAGAGGACATCAAGATATGACATCATTGCTTAGAGACGTGTTAGCAAGTGAGGCTAAAGCTAAAGTAGTTGACTTAGGAATTAAGGACATTATCAGGGCTGGGGCTAAGAGGGGTATTAAACTAATCATAGAATATCTCATGAGGAGCCGTAGCCTAAGTGAGGGTGAGGCTAGGTCGTTAGAATTTATTAGAGCTCAAGTACCAGATGCTGATATAATAACTGTGGTAGAATTAGATGAAATCATTAAGAAATGTGAGCTTCCCTCAGAACACATGCCAAACTTACTAATAATTACTAAGCAAGGGCATTTAGGTAGGTTAGTAGGTAGAGGTGGTGAGAGAATTAACTCCATAGAGAAAGACTTAAATAAGAGGGTGAGGGCTGTAGAACTAACATTAGACTTCGCACACTTCATCCGAACAATCCACCCAATTCCATGGGTTTGGAAAAAGGTTAAAGATGTAGACCTAATCGGTACGTACTTAATAGTTAAAGTATTTAATGAGGTATTAGGCCCCTTCATGGGGCAGAAAGGATCTTATATAAGATATCTTGACAGCGTTATGAAGAAGTTACTGGGCATCGGAGTTAAGGTAGTTCCTATAGAGACTACTGAGGAAGTTAAGGTTAAGGAGAGGAAGCATAAGAAGTAGTATTTAATAGACGTATATTTAAGTTCATTAAGTTAATAACGATTCTCAAACATAGACCTACTCCCAAACCTCGGTAGTTCTGAAAGATTTTCTGAACATCAGTTAAATCCCTCATCCAACATCACTTCAAAGGCATTACTGATTAGTAGGTTTGAATCCCAGATAAGGTCGGATTTATGCAGGGTTTAAATTAGGTTCAGTGCTGCAGTGATTCATCAACCTTCAGGCCGCCCATCGTTAACATCATTGCCATTTCTCTACTGAATTTAAAGCTTATTTAGCTTTACCTACATAACTTATATTACGTCTGAGCAAATTAAGATATTATGGTGTACGGAGTGTCTATGTTTGTAATAGATGATGTGTATGCGTTGCAAATAATTGATTCGAGAGGTGACCCCACTGTTGAGGCTGTGATTATAACTGATGGAGGTGGGGTTGGCAGGGCAGCTACGCCTGCTGGCGCTTCTAAGGGGAGATACGAATCTTTAGAGTTAAGGGATGGTGGGAAGGATTATGGGGGTAAGGGCGTTTTAAAGGTTGTTGAAAACGTAAATAAGATTATAGCGTCAGCTATTAGAGGTCTTGATTCAAGTCTATATAGGCAGGTAGATGGGAAATTAATCGAACTTGACGGCACTCCAAATAAGTCTAGGTTAGGGGCTAATGCTTTAACCGCTGTATCATTAGCTAATGTTAAAGCAGCGGCTGACACTCTGGGCATACCTCCATTCCAATTCTTAGGGGGGTTTAAAGCTAATTTACTTCCAACACCTCTAATGAATATAATTAACGGCGGGGCACATGCCGGGAACGAATTACCGTTTCAGGAATTCATGATAATACCTGTAGGCGCTGATAGGTTCTCAGACGCCTTGAAGATGGCTGTTGAGGTCTATAAAGAACTTAGGAAGTATCTTAAGGAGAAATACGGGCCTCTGGCAATTAATGTTGGTGATGAGGGAGGTTACGCACCACCTATGAGGAAGGTATCTGAGGCGTTAGATGCCTTAGTTAACGCTATAAGAGGTGCTGGATATTCTGAGGGGGTAGATATATTCTTAGCGTTGGATGTAGCTGCATCGTATATATATGATGTAAGTAAGGATGTTTACAGAGTTGATGGTAGGGAACTAAGTAGTTCTGATATGGTAGAATACTATAAGGAACTTATAGATCTTTACCCAATAAAGGTTATTGAAGACCCGTTCCATGAAGAAGGATTTAAAGAATTCTCAGAACTACGTAAATCTGTCAGAGGTCGGGTCCTGTTAATAGGTGATGACCTAACAGTAACTAACGTTGAGATTATTAGGAAGGCATTAGCTCTTAACTCTGTTGATGGATGTATAATTAAGGTCAATCAAGTTGGGACTTTATCGGAAAGTGAAGACTGCATTAAAACGCTCGTTAATTCGGGTAAGAAGGCAATTATAAGCCATAGAAGTGGGGAGACAGAAGATAACGTGATAGCTCATCTAAGTGTGGCTTACGAAACAGGCTTCATAAAGACCGGTGCACCGGCTAGAGGTGAGAGAACAGCGAAATATAACGAATTACTCAGAATTGAATACTGGTTAGGTGGGGAGGCTAGGTATGCCGGTAAATCTAAATTACTTTAAGTAATCACGTAAGTTAATGTTAAGGGATTAAGTAATCGAATAACGTAAGATTACCCACATCTTTTTCCAAGTTCCTATCAACTAGTATCACCGACATTAAACACTTTAAAATTAATCCATGTCCGCTGATGAACTCATCAACGATATTTAAATTTTCATTTGTAAGCATGCTGGTAATAACGGCTACGTAGTCCCCCCTACGTAGAGAGCTTTTACTAATCATATCAGAAACTTCAGCTGAAGATCTAACCTCGTTATGAGGTATTAAGAATATAGGTAGGCCTAGTCTAACAGCTACTAAGGAGGTTATCAAGGCAGAGGTTTCAGATAATGAAATGAGTACTTTAAGCCCGCTACCTACTAAACTACTTAGTATTCTATCTGAGATGTAGAGGTTTAAGATGTTTAATACCTTAGGGTGTGATAGGGCTTTAGAGAGGTCCCAACCACATTTACTGAGATATCTGTACAGAAATTCCTTAACTACCTCCTTGCTAAGCAGGGTATTAATAATTTTCCTCGTATTATGTTCACTAGGTACTGCAAGTCCCTGAGCATATCTGCAGAGCATTGATGTATGTATATTTAGTTTCTTTGAAAGTTCTCTATAAAGGAATACATCTCTATAAGCCGTTAACACCTCAACGACGTCAAGCCTTACCCTTAAACCCCTATACTTCTTCCCACCGTAAAACTGTATCTATAATCACCTCAGGTAGTTAATATACCTAAAAAACTAATTAAAATTAAATTCATTAGTAGTTCCCTGAGTAGCTGATCGATATGAATTAAGCATACATGGTTATGAAACATCACCGGGACCCGCAAGCCTCTTTCTTTCGATAAGCCTCCTCCAAAACCTTGCTCTTCTAGCTATATGTGCCTTCATACGCGTTGAGTTTTATCTACGGACTTAGAGTAGGAAAATTGTTAAGTTGCAGACATCTTCCCACACCCTTCAACCTTTCCCTCAAGGTGTTTGATAACCTCTGTAAAGCGTTCTTCAGTACGTTAAGTCTTACATCTAAATCCCTGAAGCATGCTTCCTCTCATCCAACAGCCCAAGGGCTTCCTCAAGCCTTAAATGCGCTGCTAGAGAAGTTTACGATTTTTTAAAAAAACTCTAATGTATAGAATTTAAGAACGAAGCCGATGTTAATAGGAAGGACCCCTTAAAGGTTTATTTTACTGGTGAACTATGCTTTTATATTAGGTTAACCGCTTCACAATGACCTTAACCACTCAAATATGTTTATTAAGGATGATATCGTATTAGAGTTGGTGTAAGGGTTTTGGCTGAGAGGAAATTAACAACAATATCAGTTATTAAAGCTGATATAGGCTCGTTAGCCGGACACCATACCGTCCATCCAGATACATTAGCAGCTGCCACTAAGGTGTTAGCTGAGGCTAAGATTAAGGGCTTAATAGAAGATTTCTACGTAACTAACGCAGGCGATGATTTAGAACTCATAATGACTCACCGCAGAGGTGTTGACTCACCTGAAGTCCACGGCCTTGCTTGGGAGGCTTTCAGAGAAGCTGCTAAGGTATCTAAGGAGCTAGGGCTCTATGCTGCAGGTCAAGACCTACTCAGCGATGCGTTTTCAGGTAATGTGAGGGGGTTAGGACCTGGAGTTGCTGAAATGGAGTTCTTAGAGAGGCCTTCTGAGCCCATAGTCGTGTTCATGGCTGATAAGACCGAGCCTGGAGCGTTTAACTTACCGATGTTTAAAATATTTGCAGACCCCTTCAACACTGCTGGCTTGGTAGTAGACCCAAAACTACATGACGGCTTTAAGTTTGAGGTCTTTGACGTATTTGAGGATAGGAGTGTAGAACTTTCCTTGCCTGAGGAGATGTACGACCTACTAGCTATTATAGGAACTACTGGCAGGTATGTAGTTAGGAGGGTCTATAGGAAGAAGGATAACGAGATAGCAGCTGCTGTCAGCGTGGAGAGATTAAGCATTATAGCTGGCAGATATGTAGGTAAGGACGACCCAGTAGCTGTGGTGAGGGCTCAGTCCGGGTTCCCAGCGGTTGGTGAGATATTAGAGCCTTTCGCAACACCACACTTAGTTGCTGGGTGGACGAGAGGCTCGCATTACGGACCTATAATGCCAGTACCACTAAGATATTCTAAGTGTACTAGGTTCGACGGTCCTCCAAGAATTATCGCTTTAGGGTTTCAGATAAAGAACGCAAAGCTCGTAGGCCCTGCAGACCTATTCGATGACCCGGCCTTTGATAATAGCAGGAGAACTGCTGAGATGGTTGCTGATTATATAAGGAGGATGGGGCCCTTCATGCCGCATAGGTTAGGTCCTGAGGAAATGGAGTATACAACACTGCCTGAGATTCTTGAAAGGTTTAAAGATAGGTTTAAGGTAGTTGCCGGTGAACCTAAAGCTAAGAAACCTAAGATTGAGTCTGAACTCCTGAAAACCCATACTCACGAGTAAATCAGAACATTTTTTTAACGGTGTTATCTTATGTTCTTAAGACCCCCTATAATAGTAATTAACTATAAAGCGTATAACACCTCATTCGGACCTACAGCGTTATTGATAGCTAGAGCAGCTGAGGAAGTTGCTGATGATGTGGGAGTTAGTATGATTGTCGCACCACCGCTTACAGAGATAAAGGATTTAGTAACTAGTATTAGAATACCTGTGTTTGCACAACATGTAGACCCCATAGACATGGGGGCTTATACCGGTCACATACCACCTGAAGCTATTAAGGAGGTCGGAGCTAAGGGTTTTATAGTTAATCATAGTGAGAAGAGATTAAGAGTTGATGAAATAGCTAAGTTAGTTAGGAAGGCGGTAGGATTAGGTCTCAACACGTTGGTATGTGCTGACGTACCTGAAGTAGCTGCTGCTCTTTCACTTTTAAATCCAGATATGATAGCTATAGAGCCCCCAGAACTCATAGGGACCGGTATAGCCGTATCTAAATCAAAACCTGAAGTAATACTTAATACGGTGTTAAAAGTACGTGAGGTTAATAAAAGTATCATAATACTAACTGGAGCCGGTATATCGTCAGCCGACGATGCAGCTAAAGCAGTGGAATTAGGGACGTCAGGTATTTTAGTATCATCAGCTGTTATGAAGGCTAAAGAACCTAAGAAAGTCTTATTAGAAATGGCTGAAGCAATGTTAAAAAGCCTCACATAGTGGGTATCAATAATACCCTCCTTTGAGGAGAACCACCCTAAGATCCGAAATTCACGTATAGTGGTATAGACCTCTAAGCAAATCACTGAAGGCTGGAACCAGTAGTTCTCTATATGAAGTGATGAGTAGTTGCCCATACCTAACTCCTCAGATATTCTGAATTTTACATTTTCCTTACGGGTTTAAGTGTAGACTTCTCTTTAAACCCACCTACAACCTACGGGTTCGTTATAGGCTCTATCGGCGGACATCGCTGAGCCGCCTCACAGGATATGCGGAGTACCCACCTCTGACAACCACAACGCCATAGATATGCACACTAAAGTTTACACTATGTCAGAACGGGGAACTGAATGCGTAGATAAAAATAAGTTTAAAACGTTGCCAACTAATTTAAGTTAAGGTGTTTAAGTATTGAGTAGTGGTGAAGGTGTTGTATCAGTGGGTAGCAGACCTCTAAGCGATTACGTCCTCTCAATTATAATACTTTTCAATCAAGGGGTTAAGAAGGTAGTAGTTAAGGGGAGAGGGGAAAACATAAGTAAGGCAATAGCTGTTTGCAATGCGGTTAAGGATAGGTTGGGGGAGTCAGTCAAATTAGAGAATGTTGAAATAGGTAGCGAGTATTATAGCAATAAGAAAAGAGTTTCATACATTAAGATATCGCTTATAAGGTAATCACGGATATCGCCCCCACTAACGATACTTAGTGATGTTTGTAAGTATCGGCGTTCTGCAGCGGGCTAGCCCTACCTGTGAGTTCATAGGCTTCACCCACAGGGCTTGAAGTTCAATAGGACCTAACGCTGTCGGACCCCACCTGTATGCAGATACCTCAGACCTATGTTCATAGCTTTGACAACATCTCTCTCAAGAACTATACACCCCTCGACGTTAACCCCTACCACATACTGGGCACAGGCACTGATAGCTACTGAAACACCCCTACAGCCCCACCCTAGTAAGGGTTTAAACTCGCTACGGTTTACTATGAGTATTAATAGCTTCAATGCTGAGTAAGTGTTTTAACTTCCTTGGTAGTATAAGATTAATAGGAGTTTGAAGCTTGGGTGGTTATGATTAACCATTATGTGGTGAGGACTAGGAAGTGGCTTGACGATGAGGAGTTTAAGGAAGTGTTGGGTATTGCTGATTACATAGGGAGGGATGGAGGAACTTCAAATTTTAGTTTAAACTTAAGTAAAATTTTAAGGAATGGTTATGAAGTCGATGATATCATAAACCTCCTCGAAAAACATGACTTCATATACTCAGATGAATTAGTGGATAGCTTAACCCAACAGATTTCTAGGAAGGATGTCATCGTAGTTGAACTCAAGCTTAAAGACGGTGCGATAATTATGCATCCTAATAAGTACTTAGGCAATGTATACGATAAGTTAAGGAATTACGTAGCTTATAGTAGGAAGGAGAGGGTTTTTAAAATATTGCCATATAACTTCTTCACAGTTGTTAAGGCGTTAGCAGACTTAGGTGTTAAGGTAATTAATAACACAGGCCTGCAGGAATTTAAACCACTACCAATTAAGTTAGAATTTAGGGGGGAGTTAAGAGATTACCAACGTGAGGCAATCAATGCTTGGTCCTCAAATTCATATCAAGGTATAATAGCGTTGCCAACAGGTTCTGGGAAAACGATTATAGGCATGGCCGCTATCGCTACTTTAAATGAGAAGTCATTAATAGTTACGTATACTAAAGACCAGCTTACTCAGTGGGTGGACTCCCTACTAAGATTTACAAACATTCAACCAGCACTCATAGGGATGTACTACAGTGAGGAGAAGAGGATTGCGCCGATAACTTTGACCACCTACCAGACAGCCTTTAAATACGTCTCTGAGTTAATGCAGCATTTTACGTTCCTCTTAATTGATGAAGTACATCACCTACCAGCAGAAAAGTTTAAATATATAGCGCTTAACTTACCTGCTCCACATAGGATGGGGCTTTCAGCAACTCCTTATAGGGAGGATGGTAAGCATCTAATGCTTTTCCCTCTAATGGGAGGGGTAGTCTACTATAAAGCCCCAGCGGAATTAGCTGAAAAGGGCTTTCTAGCACCTTACGAAATAATTACAGTGCATGTTAAGCTAACACCTGAGGAGAGGAAGAAGTACTTAGAGTTAATTAGAAGTTATAGGGCCTTAGTCGGTAATAGTAGGTTTGAAGACGTACTTAAGGCAGCTAAGAATGGAAACCCTACCGCCTTAGAAGCACTTAAAATACATACGTCGATCAAGCTCTTAGTTCAGAAGTCTAAGAGTAAGGTGGAGAAAGTTAAGGAAATCATCGAATCTGAGTTAAGGAAGGGTAATAAGATCATAGTATTCGCACACTACGTAGACCTGGCAGAAGATATAGCTAATGATGTAGGGGGTCTACTACTTACCGGTGATGTTGATAAGGGGAGGAGAGACCTAATCCTAAGCAGATTCAAGCAGATGAAAAGCGGTGTCCTAGTAGTCACTACTGTCGGTGATGAAGGTCTTGACATACCGGACGCCTCAGTCGGTATATTAGTAGCCGGTACAGGTTCTAGGAGGCAGTTCATACAGCGTTTAGGAAGACTGTTAAGGCCTAAGGAAGGGAAGAAAGCGGTACTATATGAAGTGGTTGTGAGGGGTACTAGCGAGGAACTACAGTCAAAGAGACGTAAGACAATCGAGTTAGACATCGAAGATCAGCAAGAGTAAATCAATGCACGAATTAGAAGTTCGTCTAATAAGTCCAAACCACCACTAAACACTATGGAGTTATTAGGCATCTCCATAACTAAGTACTTAGAGTTAACATGTATTAACGGCTTACCGTATGTTAGAACCCTCTTAAACCCCTGAACATCAGCTATTAGTCCATGAAACTCCTTAAGACCAATACCGTAAAGCAGTATATGATCTTTTAAATAGTATTTCAGACTACCCCCAACCTTAACCTTACTTAAACCTCTAATAGACCTTAAATCCATTACATATCTTACCTTAGACATTAAGTTATCAAAATCGCTTACATCCAAGCAATCATCACAGGAAATTAAAATACATCCGAACACATCACGAATTTCACTAACACTATTAAGTTTTAAGATGTCTAAATTAAGTTGTTGAAGGATAGGTGGAGAACGATCTGCAAACACGAATACCGTTGAAGGTATTTCCTTACACTCAACCCAAGAATTATCACCTACATTATAGGTAGTAATATCTGAATTCTCTAGCCTACTAATTACGTCATCACACTCCCCACAACTAATGAATAGTGAAAGCGGTGGTACTACTGCAGTCCTCCTTACATTATTTACCACCAGGGTGATAACCGAGGTCTTCAGGTTAACTAATACCTTCAACCACCCCCTACTACTACTCGCAAACCTCAGCAACTTAATTAACGTGTTTAAACCATAGTTCCTAGGAATAGCTAGTACATAACTATCATCTACCAAAGCCGTTCGACCACTAATGACTACAGCACCTAACTCACTATAATAAATAATCATTATATAACCTAAACGTTTCTAACATACCTTAAGTTAGACTTAGATTTAAAACCGTTAAGTAAACTGATAGTTTAGATGATGACGCTCGTAAGGGTTGATTAAATGAATGTAACCAGGCTTCTGAACGTAACTACGCTATGCCCTACACAACGTTAAACACAGATATCTACACCACGTAGGTAGACGAACAATAAAATACTAAATTAGGAATCACTGCCTAAACCCGTATCAGCTTATAACTCTTAAGAACTGTAATCGACCTACGGGTTCGAAGTAACATGTTAAACTAATACTTTTTTAAGCATTCAGCCGTAGTCTTCTAGCGTTTTACGATGCCTACCTAATTTCTTAATGGTCTTCCAACTCTTTCTGATTATTGGTGGTAAACTACCGCTAGACCTTAAGACCTCCTCAACCCATTTAATGGTTCTAAAGTCTGATGGATAGCCGCTGCCGAAGTCACCGTAGGTAGTTTTTAAATATCCAATGTATGCGTCCCGTAAGACCTTCGCAATTATGCTGGCTGACGCTACGGCTACGTATTTCTCATCCGCTTTATACTCAACGATTAATTTAGTGTCTTTACGAACCAGCTTTATTAGTGAGTCAATTATTTTCTGAGTATTTGATGTAGAATCAACGTAAATCTCAGATGGTTCTATGCCTAACGCATAGGCAGTCTTAACAGATGATTTAATAGCATTAATAAACAGTAAGTTAATGTTGTTCAGGTCTATCATATCCGGTGGGAACCTCCTAATGAAGAGATATTTAGAATAGGTGATTATCACGTTGAATAGCCTAACCCTAGCTGTAGGCGATAACTTCTTACTATCTCTTACCCCGGCTTCAGCTAATGTTGTTAGGTCATCACTACTTAAGGCTACGGCAACGACGAACATATCACCTATTAAAGGCCCCCTACCAGCTTCATCAATACCTAATATGAACAACTGCCCTACCCATTAAACTACATGTATTCTGAGTTAAACACTTATACTGTTTACTAATTTTAAAAGCCTCTTATATGTAGTTAACTTATAAAATATTTAGCTTATGATGCTAAACATCTTTGTGGAGGAGTAATGGTAACTAACCTTCCTGCCGAGGCTAAAGCTAAGTGGGTGAAGTATTCAGATGCTAGGACGCCTGAGGAGAAATTGAAGGCTCTCCAGGAGTTTTTATCAACTATTCCGAAGCATAAGGGTACTGAGAACCTCGTTTACTGGGTTAGGAGGAGGATGGCTGAGCTTAGGGAAGAGATTGAGGATAGGAGGGCTAAGAGGGTTGGGGGTGGGGGACCTTCATTCTTCATAGAGAAAGAAGGTGCGGCACAGGTAGCTATCCTGGGGATGACCTTAAGCGGTAAGAGTTCCATCTTAAGCAGGTTGACCAACGCAAAACCTCAGATAGGTGATACGCCATTTACGACTAAATTTCCTGTTCCGGGTATGCTTATATATGAAGACGTTCAGTTCCAATTAGTTGAGGTTCCAGCCATTGTTAAGGGAATTTCAGAGGGTGCTATATGGTGGGGGCCACGTGTTTTAGGGCTTGCGAGAAATGCTGATGCGTTGATGACAGTCATAGATTTAAGTAATGACCCGCTACGTCAACTAGAAGTAATAATTAGCGAATTAAATAAGGCAGGCATATACACCGTAAAGCCTAAAGGCTACGTAATCATTGAGAAGTCTAAGGCTTATCAGAAGATAAGAATCATAAATTTAGGTAAGTTAGTAGGCTGCACATTAGACGATATCAGAAAGTTGTTAGAGTCATATAGGATTTACAACGCGTTGGTTAAGACTTACGGTGAAGTGACCTTAGACGATGTTGAAAGAAGTATTTTCGAAAACATATCATATAAACCTACTATGATCTTAGCAAATAAATCAGATATACTTGATGAACACGTACTGGATGAGTTATTAAGAAGTATTAAGGCAGAGTACACCCAACTACCAGTAATTGCAACATCCGCTAAAACAGGCTACGGATTAAATGAAGTTCCTAGAACCCTCTTTAAGGTGCTTAACGTGATAAGAATTTACGCTAAGGAACCTAACAACGAATCACCATCACCTAAACCGCTAGTTCTTAGGGACGGCGTAACAGTAATGGACGCCGTAAAACACTTACGTAATGAATTACTACAATACTTCAAATACGCTAAGATCTGGGGCCCTTCTGCTAAATATCCAGGCGAGAGGGTTGGATTAGAACATAGGTTAATGGACGGTGATGTAATTGAAGTCCACACTAGAATTAAAGCTGTTTAGAGATTATTAAGCCTACAACTCATCATTTTAGGATATAAGCAGTAAGTCCCTAATATTAATTAGGGAATCCTTGTTAGGTGAGGTGTATGGGTAATTCAGTGCACTGCGAGATGTGCGGCGCTACAGTTGAGAAGAGGGTGTCGAAGATCGTGTTTGTTGAGGGCGCTAAACTTGTTTTATGCCCATCATGCTATTCAAGGATAAATAAGAAGTTGACTTCAGAGCCGTTGAAGACTAAGCAAAATGTTAGGAGGAGTACGCCACCTGACGTCCAGAAAGGTGTGGGGTCTAGGGGAGGTGTTAAGGATGATTATGAGGTAGTCAACGACTTCGCAGTTAGAATTAGGAATGCCCGTGAAACCCTTGGATGGAGTCAGAAAGTATTAGCTGAGGCTGTAAGGGAAAGTGAAAACGTCATTAAACGTATAGAGAGCGGTAGATTAGTTCCTACAGTAGAATTAGCTAAGAGACTTGAGAAAGTACTTAACGTAAAACTACTTGAACCTGTCGTAGAAAGTGGTGGTTATTTAATAACTAATAAGAAATTACCTGATGAACTCACGTTAGGTGATATAGTTAATATAAAGGAGAAGAAATGAATGTAGGTAGCTATTTTTATGGACGGTAACAGCGTTTTAGTAATTACATTAAGAGATGATTTAAACGAGGTAAGAGCGTTAGTTGGGACTTTAGGTTTAAACATAGCTGGTGAGGTAGTTGTTAAGGGTAGGAGGGCTGACAGCAATTTCTACCTGAGTAAGGGTAAGCTAAGCGTTTTGAGGGGCTTAATAACTGAAAACAACATAGATAAGATATACGTATATGATGAGCTGAAGCCTAGGCAGATAATAAACTTGATGAAGGAATTAAAGATCAGCGTATCCGATAAGATAGGCCTCATACTTGAGATATTCGCGTTGCATGCTGGTTCTAAGGAGGCTAAGCTCCAAATAGAGATGCTTAGGTTAAAACATGAATTACCTTTGATTAAGGAATGGGTTCGTAGGGCTAAGTTAGGTGAGCTACCGGGTTTCCTAGGACCTGGAGGGTATGCGACTGACGCATACTACCATAGTATGAGGAGGGCGTATGCGAGAATTAAGGGCGAACTCCGCAGACTGAGGGAGAGGAGGAGTTTAGAAAGAATTAAAAGGTCCAGCTACGGATTCCCTCAAATCGCTATCTCAGGTTATACGAATGCCGGTAAAACAACTTTATTTAACGTGTTAACCGGTGAGGATAAACCTGTCGGTAGGGGTATGTTCACAACTATATCACCTAAGGTTAAGGGTGCATTAATCAATAGCAGGAAGTTAATGTTCGTAGATACTGTTGGATTTATAAGGAAGGTACCGACAGAAGTCATAGAGGCATTCTACGCAACGCTTGAGGAAATAGCTGAATCCAACCTAACTATACTCCTCCTAGACTCTGCTGAAGACCTTAAGGTAGTTATAGATAAGCTGAAGACATCCTTAGAAGTCCTAAGTAAGGTAGGCTATATAGGTAAGCCGATAATAGTCGCTTTAAATAAGATTGATATGGTTGACGATGACAATGATTTAAACATGAAGTTAAGGATTGTAGAGGACTTCCTAAGTAGTAACTACCGATGGGGGTGGAAAGTAATACCAATATCGGTTCTTAAGAATATCAACCTAGACCTCCTTAGGAATTACATCTCAGATCTTATAAGGGTGAGCTCATGAAGGTATTCGTACTGAGGTTAGGTCATAGACCTACTAGGGATAAGAGAATTACAACACACGTAGCTTTAACAGCTAGGGCTTTCGGCGCGGAAGGTTTTGTATTGGCCGGCGTCCATGACGAGAAGGTTGTGAAGTCTATTAAGAAGGTGTGTAGTATTTGGGGTGGCAGTAGCTTTAAAGTGGTGACAGGGGTTGACCCGATATCATACATTAATGAGTGGAGAAGAGGTGGCGGTCTAGTAGTACATCTAACGATGTACGGCATTAAAGTAGATGAAGTAATCGATGTTTTGAGGTCTTCGTGTAGAGAATTACTAATCGTAGTTGGTGCTGAGAAAGTACCTAATGTTATCTACGAGCTATCCGATTACAACATCGCTATAGGACATCAACCACATTCGGAGGTAGGAGCGCTTGCAGTCTTTTTAGATAGATTATTCAACGGTAGGGAATTATACTTTATTTACTCCGATGCTAAAATACGTATAGTACCCACTGAAAAGGGTAAGAGGGTGGTACGGATTGGTTGAAGGTTTAAATGAGTTGTTAGAGCTTGTTAAAATGTTCTGCGGAAGTATATGTAATAACGTATTTGAGGTCTTACTTAGAAATCCATCTGAGTTTTTAGATGAGAAACTGGCTTCAGAAATAAATGCTAATGTTAACGATGTAAGGAGAGCTTTATATGAACTCCAAACCTTAGGCATTGTAACCTATCGTAGGGAGCGAGATGAAAGTGGGAACTTTATCTATTATTGGTATGCTAATGTCGAACACTTAAATCAACTACTACTTCGTAGGAAAAAAACTGTTTTAAGGAGGCTTGAAGATAGGCTGAAGTTAGAGGAGGAAAACTCGTTTTATACGTGTTTACAGGACGGTATAAGGCTATCGTTTGATGAGGCTTTAGAGAATGAATTCCGATGTCCTCGATGTAATACACCCTTAGAATTTATCGAAAATGATAAGATTAGAAAAAGGCTTAAGGAGTTAATCCTAGGTCTTCAAGAGGAAATACTTAATGAAGAGAGGGCCTTCACTCGTTGACCTATTCAGCGGTGCTGGAGGTTTTGGTAGGGGTTTCTACGACGTAGGTTTTAACATAGTCTACGCGGTAGACGTTGATAAGGCAGCTGCGAGAAGTTATAAGGCAAACATACCTACAGCATTAGTTATGTGTGAGGACTTAAGGGAATTAACATGTGGTGATTTAAAATATATGATCGGTAAGTCTGATGTAGATGTGGTTATAGGCAGTCCGCCCTGCGAACCCTTCACAGGCGCTAATAAGAGACGTATGAAGGAACCCCTCAATAGGTTATATGAAGACCCTATAGGTTCTTTAGTCCTTACATTCATAAACTTTGTCGGATGCCTCCAACCTAAGGTATTCATAATGGAGAACGTCCCAGCCATACTTGAAGGTGGTTTAAAGTCGGCATTAGCCTACGAGTTTAAATCTGTAGGCTACGCCGTATTCTTTAACGTCCTAAGTGCTGAGAGATACGGCAACCCGTCAAGGAGGACTAGGGTATTCATATCGAACATACCTTTAAAGCCTAAGCCTGTTGGGATTAAGACAACGGTATTAGACGCCGTTAAGGACTTACCAGAACCGTTGGAAGACCCGATAATACCTAATCATGAACCGCCTCCTAATCTCAGCCTTAGGAAGTTGAAGAAGGCGTTAAAACTTAAATGGGGTTTCGGCTTAGTTATGTATGAAGGTGTAGATAAGCTCATACCAAATTTAATTAAGTTAAATCCTTACGAACCATCGCCAACTGTTTTAGGAGCTTCAAGGTTTATACATCCATTCGAACCTAGATTGTTAACGGTTCGAGAGCAGGCAAGGCTGATGAGCTTCCCAGACGACCACGTGTTCTTAGGGAGTAAGGACGAGCAATATAATCAGGTTGGTGAGGCAGTACCATACACGTTGTCTAAGGCTTTAGCTGTGGAGGTAGCTAATTTTTTAGGTGGTTATCCATAAGAAACATATCATTTAAAGCGTTATTAAATTAATTAACAAAGGTGTAGGGGTAGTGGTTAGAGGTCTGATCGTAGTAGCTAATAATGCTTTAAGCCCTCAAAAATTAATTGATGTTGCTAGAGTGGTCTATAACTTCGAATACCCCGACCTTATTAGCACTCTAGTCATAGCTAAGCCCTCAGGAAGTGCTGCACAGGTAGGTATTCCTGAAGTCAGTAAGTTAGCGTATAAGTTAGGTAGGTCCTTAATCATACTCCCCTCAATAAATGATGCTATAGAACTACTTAAGCCAAGCAAGGTATTCTTAATATGTAGGACTGATAACTCCCAACCGCTTGAAGTAACTGAGATACCGGATAACTCCATGTTAGTAGTTTCATGTAGTGATACCGGATTCACTAAAACCGAACTCTCCTTAGGAACTCATGTATTCCCGAAATACTTTAACTCTGGGGTAGGGCCTGCTGCTGAAACCGCGTTATCCCTATACATAATAGCTTTGAGGGGTTCTAAAAATCTAGGAAGTTAGGTTCAGCTAAATAAGTTTACTTAATCACCACCTCCCTCAGACTCGCTGCCTAAAGTCGTTGTACTACGTCGTTGAAGAGTGTGGTATATCCCCTTAAACAATCTGTAAAGTACTCTACCCTCAGCCTTTGTAACCAATGCCTTACATAGCACATGTCTTAAAACTACTTCAACATCTGATGCCTTTAAGCCCAGGACCGCTGCTACTTCTTTAGCGTAATCGATGATAAATTTTAAATACTCCTTACTGGTTAAACTTCCATATACGGACTGCTGCGGTATCCTCACTTTAAGTAATTCGTAGAGCACTATAGCGATAACATGGGATAGGTTGAAGACGTTGTAATCACTGCCAACATCTATAGTCATAATTAAATCACACATCCCTAATTCACTCCTTGTTAATCCAACGCTTTCACGGCCGAAGACCAACGTTACTGAGCTATGGTTAGAGGCTATGCTGACCATATGTGTGAGGCTTATTGATTGGCGGATAACATCTGACTCTACATCATAGTGTGATGTAGTACATACGGAGAGCTCCGAGTCTTTAAGACACTCACTTAATGAGTTCACCACCTTAACCTCCTTAGCTAGCTCCGACCCCCTAGCCGCGAAGCTTAAGACTTCCTCATCTAGGATGTCGAACCTAGGATTTACAACGCATATGTCCTCTAAGTTGAAATTCTTAGCTAATCTTAGTATGAAGCCCATGTTTATCTTTCCTTCAGGTTCAACTAATACTAGCCTCAGCCTCATCTCACATACCGGAGCTGACAAGCTATGTAATCAGAAATTTATCGTAAAGCCTTTTCAAGTAGTTTATATACGTAGTTCCAGTAGCTTGCGGAGGCTCTAAAAACATGTAGTACCTATCTAAGCCTTGAATTTCAATTAATATTCTATCAATGATCAACTTAGCAGGGTCTACTATTTTGGTACGCTGCTGAATCTCTTCAAATGATTCGAACGGTTTTTTCTTCCTCTCATCGAGTATTAACCACATAGATTTTTTCCCTATACCTGGCAGTAGCTCCAGCGAATGTAGTTTTAACGTGATAGGTTCTGCAATATTGAAGAACTCTACGAATATCCACTCCTTATCCATAACGATCTTCCTAATGGCTTCTGGTAAGTAGCCCCTAGCCACAGATGTTAAGTCGTTATATACTACAGTACCTCCCCAGACATAGTCAACCTTATCCCTTAACTCCTTCTTAACGAAGCTTACCAAAACCCTCTCACCCTGAATTAAGTATACCTTAGGCTTCGGGTGGAACTCTATTAACGTAAAGTACTTATCACCTATCGCCTGTGCTAGAGGCTTAACCTTATGAGACGGATGGTGCATATCTATCGGATTACCATTAGGTAGAAAATCAAGTACTATAGCGTAGTCCTCCTTAAACACCCTGCTATCGATGTTTCTACGCTTATGTGAGCTCAAAACATTAACACCAAACAAGTTTCTAAAGACTAATACGAACAGCAACTACTTAAGACTTCTAAAACCTTATCCAGTTCTTCGTCCTTAAATGTCTTACCCTCGAAGTTAAGTAATAATTTTATCTCATCTACGGATTTCGGGCAATTATTAACTAACATAACCGCTGTGATTTCCTTCAAACCTAATTTAATTAACCTATCAACTACTTCATCACCGTTAACACATCTAACCATTTTAGACGCGTATTCGTAAACCCTTGAAACCATATAATTAAATCCTTCTTCGGAATTCATTAAGTTCTTAAGCAACTTCATCACATCAGAATACGTCAAATGCCTATACGTCAATAACTCCATGGTTAAACCCTGTTAGTGCTGTTTATGAGGTCTGAGGTGTTCAGGCATAACGTAAAGCAACTTCTTCTTACTCCCTAAGAGCATCTCGACGACGTATGCTCTACCACGCCTACCGGTAACAGTAGCTATTTTACCAAAGTACCTTCTATGAGGCATGCCCTCATATATCGCCGGATTCGGCACTATGCTGACCTTATCGCCTACCTTATAGTCTAACATAAGCATACTTAGAGGTGGTACGGCGCCCCTCTTCCTCACATCCTTCCTTAACAGTTTTCTTGTCTTATGTCTGAAGCCCTGGGATGGTTTAACCATTACCGCCACCAACTACCCAACTATTTATACATTTAAAACTTATATAGATTCCTACACAGTTGTTAAGTAGTTAGTTTTTATGTTTATCCGTTCTACCTAAGTTTAAAGCTTTATAGGAGTTTTCACTGCCAGCAGTAGGAAGTAAGCGTTAAGTGTTTATGGTTAATTCTAAGTTAATAGGGTATTTACCGCCTAGACGTATCCGCAGATATGTTTGTTCAGCTTATTCAACTCGCTAAACATCGGATTACACCCTATATAGCGGTATGTACGAACATCTGTAAGCGTTTGGATGAATGTGATTGGTGAGTCCTAATTCGTTGGATTCGCCCTGCGGTGTAGGCCCTCACCCGATGGAGGTCCGACAGCGTTAGGTCCTATTGAACTTCAAGCCCTGTGGGTGAAGCCTATGAACTCGCAGGTAGGGCTAGCCCGCTGCAGAACGCCGATACTTACAAACATCACTGAAGCACCTTTAATCAGTTTGAAACGTCTTCTGCCTTACGTAGATCTATTTAGCTTACTTCAATGTGGTTAAACTTACTTAAGCCATACCCGGTGCGTAGGTGGGCCTAAGTCACTGTTAGCTGATGAAGCACCCCTACATATCCCGGTGAAAGCACTTTATAAGGAGGTCCTAACATGACGGAGGTTGACATAGCCGGAACAGAAAACCAACTCACCAACATCATTAATAAGTGATTAGGAGTTGGTAGGAATGCCGTTATGACTTAAATCTTAAAAGCTTATACCGTATAGTGCGTGACTTATTAGTAACTTATGTCAATCACATCTACTTCTAATAGATCTAACTCGGAGTTTAACACCTCCGCCATATTGGGGAAGGTTCTACCACCATCCCCATGTACTAATTCCTTAACGTATAAACTGCTATCGCATTTCACTAAAATTTCTAGGAGGTATTCGTTGACCGCCATCACCTTAATATCGTAAACCCTCCCTACGTGGGTTAAGTCTTTCCTCCTCTTTAAAATCCTTGTAGGGGTCCTCTGCCTTACCGCCCTATTTGAGAACTCACGTATCAGTAGCTCTGCTGAATCACTGCTTAAAGGTTTTTTAGAAAGGACTAACAACCTATAGACCTTCGAAGACCTCCTAGACTTAATGTCAATTAAGTGTTTATGTTCTATATACCTGTCAAAGAACGTTAGTATTAAATCACTATGTACTACGTTCTTAGCAATATCTTCAACACTTACTGTTTTATCCTTAACGCCCTTCAACTCTATTACTAGTGGTCTACCATTACCTAATACCCTGACATCTACGTCTTCACGTCCAACGGCATGGAGTTGCAGCTTCTCAGCATTAAATGACTTAGTTATAGGTTCAACCACATCCTCCACAGCCAGGGGGTACTTCCTAAAACCGTTTTTAGAGACCCACCGCACCTGTGAGATGTTCCTACCCAGCTTAACATACCTACATAGGATGTAGGTAGGTGTTGTGGTGACCTTCACATTCAACGTGTCTAAGTCTACTAGGACTAACGCATCGGGATGTTTAAACTCCGGTTCAATATCTAGTAAGGCTTTAACCTTCTTACCTAACTCTCTCTTCAACTCCCTTCGAATACTTTCCCAGGAATCTAAGTTGAGCTCAGATACGATCTCAAGTTCCCTCCTCTCGATTTCAGACCCCTTACGTATGCTGATTATGAAAGTCCTGACCTTAAACTTACTTAGCTCTGAGACCATATCTTGTACGAGTTTACTAATAACATACTCAATGGTATTTGAACATACGTAACATTTCTTCTCATTCGGTGTGGAACCCAGGTACTTACTGATGAGCTGAGGCATAACCCCTACGTTTTCAGAAATACCTTTCAATAGGCTTAGGTTTCTAACATCATTAATGATTAACCTATGTAGTTCCATTAGAAGTAAGGTCTTTATAGCGTTCCCTCTAGCAATATTACTTAAGCTTAGGCCGTACTTCGCAAATAACCTACCTAAACATCTACTGCATAGGGGGTACTTACTCAGTATTTCAGCTGATTTAGAAATTATGTTACCGCTTAATGAACTCATATCTTTAATCCTTCAGCCCCTAACTTACTTAAGAGACCTTTCTTCCTCCTCAAACCTTTAATTAAATGTTTTAACTGCTCATAATACCTTATAAGTTCCTCTACATCGCTTACTGAGGTTCCAGAACCCATCGCTATCCTCCTCATCCTCCTTCTATCAATTATTGAAGGATTATCCAATTCCTCATACGTCATAGATTCAATTATGTTGATCCACTTCTTAATCTTACCTTCAGAGAGCTTTATCTGCTCATCTGAGAGTACGGGCATAAGTGGGAAACCAGGTATCATCTCTAAAACCTTCCTTAAAGGCCCTAACTTCCTTAAAGATTGTAGTTGTAGGTAAACATCTCTTAAGCTTATCTTACCAGTAGTTACCATCTTCTCAATACGTTTCTCAACCTCCCTACTCTCCTCTAACGCTTCAAACTTCTTTAGCAGTGACTCAAGGTCCCCTAAACCCAACAACTTACCTACAAATTTCTTAGGGTTGAAGACCTCAATATCCTCTAACTTCTCACCATCGCATACAAACTTTATTCTCGCCCCAGTAGCTACTACTGCAGAGATTGCACCGCCACCCTTAGCAGTACCATCTAACTTAGTTATTATTATAGAACCTATTGGTGTGTATTCATGGAACTTCCTAGCTAGGTCATAAGCTTTCTGCCCGATATACGAATCTATAACTAGTAAAACTTCGTCAGGCGCTATAGCCTTAGATAATTCCCTCATCTCCTCAAGTAATTTTTCCTCGCTACCATAACCATGTCTACCGGCAGTATCTACAATAATTACGTTACATTTAAAATTATTGATGAGCTTAACGCTCCCCTCCTTAGCAATAATAACCGGGTTACTAGCAGTCTTATCCCCGTAGAAGGGGATGCCTATGGAGTCCCCTATCTGCAGTAATTGTTCGTAGGCAGCAGGTCTGTAAGTATCTGTGGTTATTAACCCTGGCCTATAGCCCAGTCTCTTATAGTAGAGAGCTAACTTACCTGCCGTAGTGGTCTTACCGGAACCTTGAATACCTACCAGCATAATAGTGTAGGGAAGTTTACCTATAGTTGTTTGAGCTTCCTCACCCCCAAATAACTCAACGAACTTATCGTAAACTATCTTAATAAACCACTCACGCCTTAACACACCAGGCGGTGGCTCAGACTTTAACGCCTCATCACGGATCTTCTTAGTAAACTCAAAGACTACTTTAACGTTTAAGTCAGCCTTAATTAAAATTTTCTGAAGTTCTCTAATAAAATCATCAACGCTTTTCTCGTATGACTCACTACCCTTTAAGAACGAAGTAACTAAAGTTTTTACAGCTTCTAAACCCTTCATCAAATTCACTTAGTTCTCACTATTTTCCTCCTACCCATGATCTCCCAGTACTCAACCTCAACTCCAGGTACTAACTTACCTGCTAGATCACCTGAAGGTAATTCGGTTTCGAACGTTTCATAACTCTCTAAATCCATTAACTGTATGGTACTACCTGTAATTGCGATGACTTGAGCCGACCTCTTATCAATCATAGGTACCTCAACTCTCTGGTCTACTGGGGCGATTACGGTCTTCTTATCACCTGTGAATATACCTATAGCTACTACATGTGCTTTAGCACTTCCATGCTTACCGGTCTTAGCCCTACTTATCTCTACTATACGGCAAGGCTCACCATCTACCACTATAAAGCTCCCCTCACGTAACTCACCCAATTCAGCATATGTAGTACTCATACACCATACCTCACTACTATTATCTAGAAGATTTTTAAAGTTCTTTCACAGATATTCCCCTAACTAAGATTCTCTAAAATAAGAATCATGCTATAATCGCTAAAATCCTAAATAAAAGTTCTAAACCATCTCTAACACACCGAGCCGGAGTTAAAAGAATGATAACATACTATAATGCCAGCAGAGGGAGTTTGGTCCCAGCTCAGCTCGGTGAACATGTTGATAAAGGTTAGAGAGGATGAAATCTACGAAGAAAAGGAGAAGATTGTTCAAACCTTCTCAAAAATCATTTAATTCATAGACCGAGATATCTGCTTCCACAACAGTAACACCATTTTTAGAGTGCGTAGTCAACCCAATTAAACCGGTAAACAGTCGACGATTATTAATGCTAGGGAATCATGTAAGGCATTAAATCCGTCTATTGTAAAACTATTGACTGTGATATATAGGGACCGATGGAATAAAGGGCTTCTCCAGAATAGCAATTCCAAAGGCGCTGCTAAAAACACGTACCTGCACTTCACCTACAACTACGGCACAAAACGGTTACGATTAATGAACTCACATCATACTAGAACTCCAACCAATCATATTTCCACCCCTCTTCACGTTCTCTCCATATCTGCCTTTATCTCTATGAAGATAGCACGGAAGAGAAAGGCCTAACCCTTCCAAAGCATTTTTCCCTAAATCCAACTAAACATTTAAAACAACACTTCCTAATCGAATATGCTCTCTTAATGCCCCTTAATAGGGATAACTCTCTCAACGAGTTTTATCAGGTTATGATTATCTGGTCTACGTTTAGGTTTAGGACGATTTCTGCGATGTCGCTTGCATATTCTGCTGTTCTTCTGATGCTTTCTATTATCATTCTCGTAAAGGGGATATCTACTTGCTTGGTCTTAGTTTGAATTTCCTTTATTACCTCGTTTTCGAGGTATTGTATTGTTTTTGCTTTTGAAATTACTTGATCAGCTAATATGTAGTCTTTTCTGAATAGGGATTTTATGGCGTCTTCGAATGCCGTTTTAGCGAAGACGCTCATTTCAAAGATTTTTCGGAAGGTAGTCTCGTCTGGTCTTTCTTCAAGTGCTAGAACGTATTCGGCGATTTTTGCCGCATGGTCAGCTATTCTCTCAACAAACTTTACGATTACCCTATATCCTAAGCAGTCCCGCGGATTGGAAAACCCTACGTCTTTGAGGATCTTCTCGTTTTGAATGGCTGCTTTAAGTTGTCGTATTATGTAAAGACTGAAGCGGTCAACTTCGTCGTCAAGTTGTATTACCTCTTTAGCTAGTTTTCTATTTAGTTCCTTTAATGCTTGCATTGCGTCGTCGTGCATTGATGCGGTTATGAGACACATACGTCTTAAGGCGTTTTCAACCGATAGCTCTGGATAGCTCAGCAATGTTTGCAGTCTGATCTCGTTTGAGGTTTCCGATATGATTTCAGTCCCCACAAGTTTTTTCCTCGCCAACTCTTTTACAGCGTTTCTTTGCAAGGCGCTTATACGCTCATCCTTCGCCCTTACGATGATGAAGTTATATCCCACTAAATACAGAGAAATTATTTTTCTTATTATCGTATCAGGTCCGTCCATGTTTGAAATTATTATCGTTGCTTCAATCGGTTGAGCTGGTTGTTTAACCATCTCCTTGGGAATTAAAACTAACGAGTTGTTTTGTTTAAACACTATTACTTGACTTCCTGCTCTTAACCCCAGCGCAGTTACCCATTTCTTTGGAAGCGAGACAATGAAGGTAGATTTTCCAGTAAACTGAATTTTCCTTACTTCCCCGTCCGGCTGTTCTATCATGTTTAAACCTCTATATAGTTTACTTTTCCACTATATTGTTTATTAGGACAAGGTATATAAATTTTTCCAGTTCTATATAAAATGAAGGTAAGCAATATGAGAACCATGTATAAAATTGCCATTCCAATAGTCGTAGTCGCTGTAGTTGCGGTAAGCGTGTTTGCTTATCAAAATTCGTTGCCGATGAGAACAATAACGTTAAATGGTGCTGGTGCAACATTTCCATTTCCACTGATCGATAAGTGGGCTGCTGAGTACCATAAGATTAGGCCTAACATCCAAATTAACTATCAATCAATCGGAAGCGGTGGAGGTATTCAACAGCACATCGAAAAGACTGTACATTTTGCAGCTAGCGAAGCCCCGCTAACAGAAGCACAAGCTGGAAAAATACCTAAAACGTTGCACATACCTATAACCATAGGTGGTGTTGTCCCAATATACAATATTCCAGGCATACAAAAAGGGCTAAAGTTTACTGGAGAGGTGTTAGCGGACATCTATCTCGGAAAAATCACAAAGTGGAATGACCCTAAGCTCATTGCATTAAATCCAGGCATCAGTCTTCCAGACCAGCAGATTATCGTGGCACGCAGATCTGATGGAAGTGGAACAACTTTTGTTTGGACAAGCTACTTATCAAACGTCAGCCCAGAATGGAACGCAACTGTTGGAAGGGGGACTTCGGTAAACTGGCCTGTCGGCTTAGGAGGGAAGGGGAATGAGGGAGTCACCGCCTTAGTCCAGCAAAATCCCTACTCAATCGGATACGTGGAATTCGCCTATGCAAAGAAGAACAATTTAGCGTATGGCTACGTGCAAAACGCTGCTGGCGAATTCATAGAACCGAGCATCGAATCTTTTGCTAAAGCCGCGGACTACGCTGTAGTTACCTTGCCAAGAGGAGATGAAAGCTGGTCGAGGGTTTCAATAGTTAACAGTTTAACCGACAACAAGCAAGCGAAAGGTGCCTATCCGATAACAAGCTTCTCTTACATCCTAGTATATAAGGAGTTGAATGTTCTACCAAACATTGATGAAGTAACTGCGAAGGCATTGGTAGAGTTCCTATGGTGGGCAATACATGACGGACAAAACTACGCGTCTGACTTATACTACGTTCCTTTACCACCAAGCATCATCAAACATAATGAAGAGACTATCAGAATGATAACCTACAACGGACAACAATTGCTTAAGTAGTGAAGAAATATGAAAGTAAAATATAAAAATAAACATACAGTTTTTCCGTATTTAAAATGGTTGATTATAGGTGATAATATCTTTAAAATTATTAGCGCATTATTCGCCTCCACTATTCTCTTACTCCTAGGCCTAATGGTTTACGAGTTAATTAAGGGGTCATGGCTCTCCATCCAAACTTTTGGATTAGACTTCATCTTAGGAACTAAGTGGGATCCCGCCATATCAAAAGTTTTTGGGGCTTTACCCCTAATACTGGGAACAGCTGTTACTTCAGCTATAGCGTTACTCATAGGCGTGCCAATAAGCCTCGGAGTAGGCTTAGCGCTTTCAGAATACATACCTAAAAGATACGGGTTTGTAATTTCTTTTCTGGTAGAGCTCTTAGCTGCTGTGCCGAGCGTTATCTACGGGCTCTGGGGGATGTTCGTTCTAATACCCTTCTTACGTGACTACATTTACTCACACATACGAGCTCTTTTCGGTTTTATCCCGATATTTTCAGGGCCTATTTATGGAGGTGGTGTTCTCACAGCCGGTATAGTTTTAGCGATAATGATCATCCCAACAGTTTCTGCTGTTATGCGTGATTTGTTCATGATCGTGCCAAATTCTCAGCGAGAGGCGATAATAGCCCTCGGCGCCACAAAATTGGAGACAGTTAAAACCGTAGTTAGCTATACGCGTTCAGGAGTTATAGGCGCTATAATTCTGGGTTTAGGGCGGGCTATTGGAGAGACCATGGCAGTAACAATGGTTATCGGAAACAGGTTTCAGGTCTGGCCATCTTCACTTTTTGACGCATGGTATACCATGTCAGCTATAATTGCTAACGAACTTCTAGAAGCTACATACGATCTTTATGTAAGCGCTTTGATGAACGTCGCCCTTGCCCTGTTATTCATCACCTTGGTGATTAACATTCTTTCACGGCTGATCGTTTGGCGAACCCTTAGACTTGTAAGGGGGATAGCTAAGGAATGAGAAAACCGAACTACTACAAGCTTAGACTCATCAAGGACCGTGTTATGTTTTTACTCGTATACCTCTCCCTTGCGTTAGCGTTAATCCCGCTGTTTAGCATCCTCTATGAAGTCGTTCAAAGAGGTATTCCCGCTATCAACCTTGACTTCTTCATCAAACCGACGCCAACCGTGGGGGAAAAAGGAGGAGGTGTTGCAAACGCTATTCAGGGAACATTGATAACTATTGGTTTGGCTTCCGTTATCGGTATACCAGTAGGGTTGATGTCCGGCATTTTCCTAAGCGAATACAGTGAACATAAGTTATCTACAATTATTAGGTTCTTCAACGACGTTCTAAGCGGTGTACCGTCCATCATCATCGGAGTCTTTGCCTATGCATTGATTGTACGTTCAATCGGGTTTTCAGTTATCGCAGCAGCCTTTGCATTATCCATAATCATGATCCCCATCGTAACTAGGACGGTTGAAGAAGCGCTGAAACTTATACCGATGAATATCCGTGAGGCGGCTATAGCTTTAGGCGTTCCTAGATGGAAAACCGTTGTTGCAATAGTGTTGAGAGGTGCTAGAAAAGCGGTGGTTACTGGGATACTACTTTCCATTGCGAGGATTGCTGGAGAATCCGCGCCTGTACTCGTTACAATGGGATTCTGGAGATGGTGGTTTGCAGGCCTAGACAGACCGGCTGCAAACCTTGCCTTAAACATCTTTATCTTCGCCATGTCACCCTTTGAAAATTGGATAGTCCTCGCCTGGGGATCCGCTCTTATACTCATACTGCTTGTTTTAGGGATAAACATCGCTGTGAGAATCTTCATAAGGGGTAGATACTAATGGCGCCTAAGCTTGAGGTAGAAGATTTAAACGCATGGTTCGGCACAAAACAAGTGTTGAAAAACATTAACATAAAAATCGAGGAAAACGCTGTAACAGCCATAATAGGCCCTTCCGGATGCGGAAAGACCACCTTTCTCCGTTGCCTTAATCGTATGCATGAGATAAACCCCGACGCCAGGGTTTCTGGGAAGGTGTTGTTTAACGGTTTGAACATTTATGGTAACGGTGTTGACCCTGTCATGATAAGGAAGAAAATCGGTATGGTTTTTCAAAAGCCAAATCCTTTTCCAATGATGTCTATATACGACAACGTGGTAGCTGGCTTAAAACTAAACGGTGTCAGGGATAAGAAGTCCCTTGATGCAGTTGTTAGGCGAAGTCTAGAACTTGTCAATCTTTGGGACGAGGTTAAAGACGACTTAAACAAATCTGGAGCAAGTCTTTCTGGCGGGCAACAACAGAGGCTCTGTATAGCACGAGCCTTAGCCGTCGAACCTGAAGTTCTTTTAATGGATGAGCCGTGCTCAGCCCTTGACCCGATATCGACTGCAAAGATAGAAGTCCTTATCAGAAAACTCGCTAAAACCTATACGATTGTTATTGTAACTCACAACATGCAGCAAGCAGCCCGTGTTTCGGATTACACTGCCTTCTTCTATTTAGGCGAGCTAATAGAGTATGGCCCAACTAAGCAGATTTTTGAAAATCCGAAACATGAGTTAACGGAAAAATACATAACGGGGAAGTTCGGCTGAGGTGAAAGCATGAGTAGAATAATAGACTCCGGTCTTGAAGAACTTTCGGCGGTCCTGTATAAGATGGGTGAACTAGCATATCACACCGTTTTGATCGCTATTAGAGAATGCGTTGAAAGCAGGGATTCCTACAACGAGATTCGTGAAATATCAGATACCCTTATCTTAATGGCTGACTACGTCGAAGATAAAGCATTTGAGCTAATTGCGAGGTTTCAGCCAGTAGCATCTGACCTAAGAACAATTAAGTCCTACATGAAAATCGCCTACGACTTCGTCCGCTTTGGAAGATACGCCCTCGACGTGTCCCATGCAAATCAAAAACTAGGCGGGATAAGAAACTGCGACAAATGGATAATTTCACATGTTAAGGATATGGGTGAGAAGGTATTAAGCATGGTCAGATTAAGCATAGACTCCCTTAAAAGCCGTGACCCACAACTTGCTGAAAAAGTAGCCCAAATAGAAAACGAAGTAGATAAAATGTACTTCGATTTCCTCGACGAACTAATCGAGAGAGTAGACACTACGATAAAGTGCGCGGTCTCCAGCGTTTTAATAATTAGATATCTTGAAAGAATAGCTGATCACTCAGCCTACGTCTGCGAATCAATCATCTACATTACAACGGGGAAAAGAGTAATTCTGAGATGAAGATCATGATGTTAGAAGGAAACTAGGCCTGGTTTGAAAAGCACAGAGAGATCTAAGCCCTAGAACCAGTCTAACAGTAAGTACAGAAAGCCCTCGACACGATGAGTCTTCCCAACCAAGCAGTCTAAAGCTTAACACAGTGAGTAAAGAGAGAAGTCACTCAACACACTACATATCAAACAGAAGAAGATGTTGGCAAGCTAGGAGGAGAGGTCTCCAAAGAAAAGTCTAAACACGCAGACCCAACAGCAGATTACCGCAAGGACATGCCGTACATCGTAAAAAGACTGGATACTCTTGCAGACCGAGTTAAAGACACAGCAGGAAGCTTAGAAATACTTCAAGACACACATACTAGAAGAACTAACCTAGAACACGCTCCAAATAACTCCGACCTCAGTCGAATACGCTTCTACTATCATAATCTTCGATGGCTTGGTAGGATTTATAGAATAAGCCATAGATATATGCGCAGACATAGCAGACTACATCATAGCGCTTTCATGTGGAGAGAGATCTCTTAAACAAATCATGTCCTTCTAATCATAGCTAATAGAATGTAAGAAAGGTAATTTTATGCTACAGCAATGGTGATGTATTCGGATCGTCTTACTGTAAGTCATACCCCTTCATGGAAAGGGTTTGATACTGGCTTTTAACGTTAACTTGTTAAATCTAACTTGATGTGAATAGACTATTTTCTACGGCCTTTCTTATTCTCCTTAGCTCTTCTAATATTCCTAGACTTATGCTAAGTGATGCCTCAGCTGCACTGAAGAGAGGTCTACATCTTACCGTATCAGTTATCTATCCCTTATCTTAGTGAAGTTTACGACTCCCCGTATTACTGCTTCCACACCTCGCATTCTAGGACCAGCAGACCTACTAGCCGGACCTGTATACGGACATAACGCGTGAGTATGGGACCACGTACTTTATTCTCAACCACCCACCTCTCTCGACAACCACTTCATCCTTATTAAGAGTAAAGCAGATAGAACTGTAGTATTTTAGAGGCCAGTAGGCTATAAAACCAAAACAGCAAGCGCTACGATTAGGGATATGAAAGTAGAAGGCCAAGCTGTATGCTAGATTTGAGGTTTAAACGTAAACATAGCCCAGATAGGTAAAACCGCAGCAGAAAGGATTGGAATAGCTAAAAGAAAGATTACCATAAACCTTCTTCAAATTCAGACGTAGCATAAACTTTTCACCAATCTTCAGCCTAAACACTAACTATAATACGAGGGTAACGTCATAAAAGGGAACATGATAAATAAACTCTGAAAATGATTTTTAGGTGTCGGTAGGTGTTAAAGTGAGGCTGTGGTTAATCCATCCTAAATATCTCGATTGTAAGGGTTTAGTTGCTGTTTGGAGGGAAGGCCTTTTAGCGAAGAAGGTTCTGGAGGGGAAAACTAGGGGCTATAAGAATCATCCACAACTCAAAATTTTTAAAGAGTACGAGAAACCTATTGATCTGATTAACGCTTACTTATTTCAAATTTACCTTGAAGCCGAGAGAAGAGGATATTCCTTCGATCTTTCGAAGATAGAGCCCTTGAACCTTAAAGGGGTTGTAACTGCTACAAGGGGGCAATTGGAGGATGAGTTTCGGCTGTTACTGAAAAAGTTAGAGAGGAGGGATAAAAAGAAGTTTGAAGAAGTAAAGAACTTAGAACTTAATAGTGTAGAGCCAAACCCGATTTTCAGAGTGGTGGAAAAATAAATTAGATTATGGTTATAACGTGGTAGAACCTTTATGGTTTAACCACTTACTGATAGCTTATGTTAATTTTTTAAGTAGTAAATAAATTGATTGAGTGAGTTATATGACTGCAACTAATTCTGACCGTCTAAGATGGTTAAACATCGTAGCATTCGTTGCTATGGTTGTTGTGAACGGTTTAGCAGGTAGTACCGTGATTATTGGCGGCAAAAACACTGCTCAAATTTCTGACACAAATCCAACTTTGATAACTCCGGCTGGCTACGTTTTCTCTATATGGGGAGTTATTTACATATTGCTTGGAATCTTCGTATTTTATCAAGCACGTTCAAACCAGCAGGCAAAGGAACTTAGGGTAAAAGTTAGCTATCTATTCATAGCGAGCAGCATATTAAACATTGCCTGGCTTTTTCTCTGGCACTTTGAACATCTCACCTTCTCAGTCATCGTTATTTTTCTGTTCCTAGCCATCTTAATAGCGATTTACCTCCGCCTAGAAATTGGAAAGTCTGCAGTTTCACTGCATGAGAAAATAGCTTTTCACCTACCTTTCAGCGTTTATCTCGGATGGATCACTATCGCGTCCATAGCAAATGTGGCTATAACATTAGTTTCGCTTAACTGGGATGGCTTTGGAGTAAGTCAGGAAACGTGGGCTCTGTTTATTCTTACCCTCACCCTAGCAATCACCCTGCTTATAATAGCTACGAGAAAGGACGTAGCTTACGGGCTTGTAATCATCTGGGCTTTGTTAGGCATCGCTGCCAGGCAAAGCGGAAACCAAAACATAGTTATAGCCACAGGAGTAAGCGCCGCAATCATACTGACCGCGTTAACGTTATCGATCCTATTCTTAAAAACAAGGCGATGAAACAACTCAGTACCATGGTATGTACGAATTTTTATAAAGCAAGGTTTTCTGTGAGGCTAGCGCTGGCCGTACATCAACAATACAACAAGCGCCCTATGATGGCAATGAATACTACGAAACACTATATACACAAACAACGTGGATAATTATCCGATAGTACCTGATACTTATAGACTCTCTCCCACCCCTCAAAACCTTTAATCCATCAAACCAAGTCCTCACTCCTACGTAATCTTCATATAACCTCAGAGCTCTCTTAGAAAGTACTTATCCATAATTAAGCCTCCCTAAAGCTCATAAAGAAATCAGAGAAGAAGAGATATATAAATGTTCGAAGAGGAAAAACCGGGCCCGTAGCTCAGCCAGGATAGAGCGCCGGCCTTCGGAGCCGGAGGTCCCGGGTTCGAATCCCGGCGGGCCCGCTATCAACAAGCCGCTTTCAGCAAAAACATCCTATTTCGGACTACTTTACTCACTACAGTTTAGGAAGGTACTGTGGCCGGAGAACGGATAGACAAGTTAAAGAGGTACGTTGAAGAACAGGCTAAGACTTTAGATTTTTAGCGTCAAACATAGGAGGTGAAAATAGGCTTGGAGAGCTTATGAAGCACGTTGAAAAGCCGTGTGAAGTTTTAAGCCCTTTAGCTGCTGGGTTCTGAGTAATGTAGTCTTGGGATTCATCAGCCTCACCTCCTATCAGGGTGAGCTCACCATCTGAAGGTATAGGTTTATTGAGGTATTTAATTGCCTATCTATCTTTAATCCACAACTACATTCGTAGATTACTCCCTTCAACATCGTTATAGTTATTGCTGTAAGGAGTAGGTAGTGTTTAAGTGTTTTGTGATTTATTAGTGGGTGGTGCGGGGGGCGGGATTCGAACCCACGCAGGTCTACACCATCGGGGCCTAAGCCCGACCCCTTTGACCTAGCTCGGGCACCCCCGCTACTAAATTATTTATGTAAGTTAGTACTAAAAGGTTTTAATGTCATTTTTATTTCAGCTTTATATTACTTATTTTCATCTTGGTTATTAGTGGGTTTAAGTGGTTGGTGTTAGTAGGCCGCTTGATGATGTGGTAGATGCGTTGAGTAGGTATTTAGATGTTGCTTACGGCGTTCTTACCTCAGGGGGTGTTAGGCGTTTAGTCGATTTCCTTAGAGGCGGTGATATGTTAATAACGTACTCCGGTGTTTACGTCTCACCTGCCAATTACTTATTACTATTATTGAGGTCTTTAACAGATGTTAACGCGTATATCGTAGAGCCTGAGGTTATGACTTACTATGTAGCTCCTTATTGTGAGAGTGGGATCCGCAGGATCTTAATAGTTAATAGCGGGGATTATTCTCCATTAATTAGGATGTTAGACCAGTTAAACCTCACTGGCTATGAACTCATGCTCGCTAGTTTCACGGAGTTAGCTGATGTTGTTAAGACTAAGGTCCGCGACGACATGCTTACCATATTATTAACTCAAGACCTCCTACAGCAACATCTACTACTCGGCACTGCTGTTAGTGAGTTCTTAAATAGGTCTGGTGTTAGGGGTCGTAGGTTATGGTACGAGTTAACTAATTTAAAACCGGTATTAAAAGACTTAACAACGAAGTATATGAGTAAGTTATTAGAGATTAGGGAATTCACTAAGGAACCCTTCATAATTACTCCTACGCCGAGTATGTTAGGCCCAGCCGAATATATCGCATACCACTACAATCCATCCGTACCTCGTTACCTAACATCGCTTTACAACGTTAAATACCTCATCAGATATGTGAGGAAGGTATTACTACTATCAACAGATGTTGAGGAGTTTTCTGTTAAGGAGGTGAGGAGTCTCAAACTTAGTAATACCGCAGACGTGTGTGAGTTGAGAATTAAGACTGACCCACTCACAGCACCTATTTACGGATTAATCCTACTAATCATGTTGAACGAGTTCGGCGATTTAGATGGGCGAGAACTGCCTTAAAGGTAGGGTAGTAGTAGTTACTGGTGCCAGCGGCCTCATAGGGAGGGAGATAGCGTTTAAGTTAGGAAGTGAGGGAGCCAAACTAGTGTTACATTATAATAAGTCTGAGAAGGACATCTACGAATTAGCTAGTAGGTTGAGGCCGAGGACATACGTAGACCTAATTAGATGTGACTTCAGTAAGGTTGATAACGTATTAGACTTCATAAAATATGTAAAGACGCGGTATGAAAGCGTAGATATTTTAATAAACAGTGTTGGGGTCTACGATGAAACGTCCCTACACGATGTTAACCCCGACCTAATTAGTAGGATTCTTAATGTAAACCTAATTTCAATCATGTTAATTAGTAAGGAATTAGGTACTTCAATGTTCTACGGTAGTGGGGGTATCATAATAAATTTAACATGTTTAACACCTCTGAGAGGTCAGAAAGTGTATAAATGCCTTAAGCCCTCACTACCCTACGTAGTGTCTAAGGCAGGCTTAACACAGCTGACTAAATACTTAGCCAGCGAATTAGCCCCTAAGGTTAGGGTAGTAGGCATTGCGCCGGGTTGGGTTGGGAGTAGGAAATTAACACCCAACCTAATTAAATGTGTGGAGGATTCAGTTCCTGTTAAGAGGGTTGCAGAAGCTGAGGAAGTTGCAGACCTGGTGAAATACTTAATATGCCGTGGGGCATATGTAGACGGTACGGTAATAGAATTTTCCGGCGGCCTCTAGTAATCCTAGCGTAGTAACCTTCAAACAATCAGAACGATCAGACGCGGGTTCTTAAATCACTTCCATCATACCTTGTAAGCTTCATCATCAAATACGTAGGATACTACTCTAAGTTATAAATTTAACATACGTTAAAAATTTCTTGGATGTTAGGTGGCTTTAGAATTAGTAGAGGGTGTTGAGGTAGTTGATGAGTTACCGGTAATTTACTTAAGGAGGTATAGGATGGCGTTATTAGCTGATACCCACATAGGTTTTGAGGAGGAGATGGCTGAGAAAGGGGTTTACATACCACGCTTCCAGAAGAAGAGGTTTATTGGCATTCTTGAAGACCTATTTAACTCAGTTAATGTTGAGGTCCTAACACTAGTCGGTGATTTTAAGCATAAGTTCGACAAGTTAGGCAGAATAGAGAGAATAGAGTTAGATGAGATAATAAGATATGTGTTAAGCAGGGTTGGGAGGTTTATAGTGATTAGAGGTAATCACGACAACTACCTCTCAATACTTACCCGTAAGTATGACTTTGAATTCGTAGACCAGTTAAACATCGATGACTTCCTAATCGTACACGGACATAGTAAGCTATCAGAGCATGCTAACGTTAAATATGTAGTTATAGGCCATGAACACCCGGTAATTACCTTACGTGATTCTTTAGGAAGTATCGGTAGGTTTCAATGCTTTTTAGTTGGTGAGACTATTTACAACCAGCAACTAATAACGCTACCCGCAGTAGGGGCCTACCAAACAGGCAGTAAGATCACGTTAGATAGGCATACGTACCTATCACCAATACTTAAGGAGCAGGTAATCATAGAGGGGTTAAGACCTGTGATAATTGATGAGGAAGTAGGGATTTTAGAACTGCCAAGTCTTAAGGACCTATACGATATGTTTTAATTACTAGTAAGTAAGCATAGTTTAAAAACCCTTTTTAAACCTTTTAAAAGGGCTTAATGTGGGGTTAAACCCTTCAATCAGAATTGAGAACATAGTGGCTACTGTAAGTCTTGAACAGGAATTAGACTTAAATTTGATTGGTAGGAACGTACCTAATATAGAATATGAGCCGGACGAATTTCCAGGCCTTATTATGAGGTTAGAAGGACCTAGGCTTACAGCCCTTATATTCAACTCCGGTAAGATGGTGGTTACAGGGGCTAAGAGCACTCAGGAGTTAATTAAAGGATTTAAGAAGATAATTAAAACCTTAACTAAGTATGGCATCATAATCATAGGCAAACCTAAGATTCAGATTCAGAACATAGTGGCTTCAGCCAATCTCAACGCTGAAGTAAACCTAGAGAAAGCTGCGTACCTACTTAAAAGCACCATGTACGAGCCGGAGCAATTTCCAGGATTAATTCACAGGATGGATAATCCGAGGGTAGTGCTACTGATATTCAGCAGCGGTAAAATGGTGATAACCGGGGCTAAGAGTGAGGAAGAAGTCTATAGAGCTGTTAGTAATATCTACAATAACTTAAAGGAAATATCATGTATTAGAGAAATAATGTGATTTTTAAACATATAACATCAGAGTGAGTTGCGGTCTTCATCGACTTTCTAAGGCTGCCCACCTCATCATCTAATACACTATACGTATTGAAGCGTATAAAGCTTTTGAGATGTAGGTTAACTACTATAATTAATAAGTTAAGCAGCGATGTTAGCCTGCACTACTAAGCATATTTGCTGAGAAACCCGTTGACCACAGACTTAAAGCAAACAACGCTCAAGCTGTTTCTACCCCTGAACTCTGCGAGCTCCGGCTTCAGCTGTAGAGATGTTCACCCTATCTAATATATATGGGTTCTTAGTAAGTCCTGACGCTATCACATCAGCTATTCTGAGGGGTTCTGGGTATTGATTAATTTTCTGTAGGCTTAGTAAGACATTAAACGCGTTAGCGTTACTTATACCTGTGCATGATATTAGTAAGTTACCCTTAGGGGTTGTGACTTCATAGACTTTACGGTAGCTCTTCTCTATAACTTTATACCTATCTAACCAATCATCGAAGTTCTTCATGAGGGCATCTCTAATTGATTTAAGGTTTAAACTATGTTTAAATATAGCTATTACCGGTACTGAGATTTCACTATGAATAACTTCTGGGTCTACGATGTTAAAACCTGCATATGTTACCCCGTCAAGAAATATAGCTGAGTGGGTTATGCCTAAAGACCTAACACATTTAAGAGTTACCTCTGTTCCATCTAAGCCGTCAACCGATATCGTGCCTAACCTAATAGCTGTTAGGTTTAACCCCTCACACGAAGTCATAACTAGTAATGTCTTCCTACCGGATTTCTTATAGGTTAATGGGAAGTAACCATCATCTACTCCTAAAGTTTTTAATAATGCCTTCAAACCTTTCCTCCTCCTTCAATACCCTAATTAATGTGTCTAGGTCGGTGTTAAGTTTTATAAGTCTGGTCTTCCCATACCTACCCCTACTAACCACCTTAGCGTTAATTATCCCAACCATATCTAACTCACTGACTATATCGCTAATCCTCCTCTGAGTGACCGGGTCTACGTTTAAATACCTACATAATTCTCTGTAGACGTTGTAAACATCACCTGTAGTCCTGCTTTCACCACCTATAGTTAGTGATAGGAGTACTAACTTACTATGGAGGGGTAAGGTCTTAATAACCTCAGCAACCCTATCCTTCTCTATCTCCATTCTAGCACTCAACACATGCTCCTTAGTAACCTTACACACCCCCTCCCTCTCAGCTATCTCACCAGCAACTCTTAACATATCTAAAGCCCTTCTAGCATCTCCATGTTCCTTAGCCGCTATTGACGCACATAACGAGATCACACCATCATCAAGTACCCCAGGTTTGAAAGCCCTAATAGCCCTACGTGAGAGTATGTCTTCAAGCTGTACCGCATCGTATGGCGGGAACACAACCTCCTCCTCACCTAAGCTAGACTTAACCCTAGGGTCTAACCCCTCAATAAAGTTAACATCATTAGTTATACCAACTATGGTGACTTTCCCCTTCCTAAGTTCTTCGTTAACCCTTGTCAACCTATAAAGCAGTTCATCACCGCATTTCTTAACGAGTGAGTCAACCTCATCTAAAATCACAACTAAGGGTACTCCCAAACTATCTAAGGCTGAAATAATCCTCCTGAAAACCTCTGAAGTTGAAAGCCCTGTAAACGGTATTCTAACCCCTACGGAATCAGCCAACCTAGCTAGAACTCTGTAGGTAGTATCATCATACCTACAATTAATATAGCTATATTTAGAGGACTTCCCAAACCTACTGGTGTACTCCTCAAACTTTATTAAGACATATTTAACAACGGCTGTCTTCCCAGTCCCTGTTAAACCATAAATGAATACGTTGCTAGGTCTCTCACCCCTAAAAATAGGGGCTAAAATCGAACTAACCTTACTTATCTGCTCATCCCTATGCGGTAGTTCGTTAGGTATGTAATCAGGTCTTAAAACCTCCCTATCATTAAAAATGTTAGAGCTTAAACTCCTCTCGGCAATCCTCCTAAAGATATCGTCAACACTCACTTCTAACATCCCACTAATTAAATTTTAGTTATAGTAATAAGATAAGATTAACCTCCTAATCCTCTTAACCTACCTACCGTAGACTTCAAGGTGATATTGAGGAGGTTGAAGGCTGGAGCTTAAGGCTTCAGCCGTGAGGTCAATTTTAAGGTATATAAACCACTTATTAATAGGTAAACTAAGGTGTGTAGTAAATGCCTGTTACAGACCCGGTTAAAAGTGAAATAGTTAGGAAGAGGTTGCTTGATAAGAAAATTTGCAGGAAGTGTGGCGCTACAAACCCTCCGAAAGCTGTTAAGTGCCGTAAATGTAAGAGTAGGAATTTAAGGCTGAAGAAGAAATTCGGCGGTAAAAAAGGTTAACATTCAATATCATTCAATAACGTCTCGCAGTGTTTAAACTTTAAACCCAACCGCCTTAAGCCTCCCCAGCAAAAGCTTCTCTTCATCAGGGAATTCTCTCCTAACCCTCTCCTTAATCATGTTAAAATCTAGTTTTAATTTACCGTTCTTAACTAGGTCAGCCACTACATTTAAATCTTCTAAGTCGCGGTCCCTACCAGCACGTGCCTTCAGAACTACGTAATCCTCAACACTTATGCACTTAATCTTAATATCAACTAACTTAACCTCCCTAGCCGACCTCACCATGCTCTCAGGTATATAGAGGTCTAAAACGTTCTCATGAAGTTCTACGACTACCTCACTATCATCGAAGATACAGTAAAGAGCTGGGGTCCCCCACTCGTTCTGCGATAACTCACAACCAAGTCTAACACTAATGCTCCTGACGATGTCCTCATCTACGTAGGGGCTGAAATTAGTAACGAATATATCTACATCGTCTTCGAATTCATCAACGTTTAAGTATAGTAATAATACGGTACTGCCTATTAAAACGCCGTCAACGCCTAAATCCTTAAGCCTCAGAAGTATATTCCTTAAAACATCCCTACCATACCCCAAATAATTACCACCAATATCTAGCATAATTTTAAGGGAATTATAAGCTGAAATTAAATTTAAGTAAATTTAAAAATCTTGTTAACTCATACATCTTAGAGCCGGGGTGGCCGAGCGGCCTAAGGCGGCGGGCTGCAGTGATTGTTAGAAACCCGTTTATCCGCGGGTTCGAATCCCGCCCCCGGCTCCAAGGACCATTAAAGGACTGTGGGCTGACTTCCCACCTAAGTTTTAACGGTTTGTAAATCATCGATCTGATATTTGAAGACCTCTACTTAGCAGATACTACCTATTTAGTTAATCTTCTGCAGGCTATGATAGGTATTTATAAGGAGTAGGATGTTAATACTTAACACACTGTTTTAAAACATAGCTTAATTTTATTGTTAGGTCATCAACCACGAAGCATACATCAGCATAAATAACTACGTCGAAGCGTTTAACTCTCTAACTTAGTGATTACCTCTTTAAGCCTTCTCAACCTATCCTTTCCCTTCATCAGTACTTCATTACAAATGCTTACTAAGTCAGTGGTAGGGTCTACGAATATCCTATCACCGGCCTTAACAACGTATGTAAGTCCTATACCGCTTCTTAACTCTAACACTATACCGTCTTTTCTAAAGCTTATTACACCGCTGTGCTTTAATCCCGCAACCCTACTGGCCGAGATAAGGGTTCGTGCTTCCTTTAAAGTAGCTGTGGATATATGAAGTATAGGTCCTGTAACAATTACCCATAATCTACTTAATATCGGTTTATTAAGGAATTCTAGGAATTCCTCAGATGTTATAGGTTTATGTTTTTTAAAAATTACTGTTGACGTCTTCCTCATCCAGGGCATCTGCGCGTCAACGAATATTATCCTACCGCTACATGAGCTAATAGTAAATGCATCCTCTCTTTTAAATATCTCTAGTAGTAGGTCTGAGATATCCTCATCTAAGTAACCTATGTGGATGTCCTCCAACAACCTCCTGAACATCGCTTCCTTCTTCTTAGCCCATAAAGCTCTATCAACCTTCATCGAGGGCACCTACCTTACTAAGTAATTCACATGTCTTACATATAGTTCTATTATGCGCTGTAGGTTCCCCGCAGAACCTACATATGGGTAATGGCGGTATGCCAGCGTTGCTGACATACTTAACTATTAACTCATCTACGAAGTCGAGAAATCCTAGAAGTGTCCCAGGCTTAACACCTTCAAGCCTATATAGGTACTCCCTTATCTTAGCCCTTAAAGTAGGTCTGCTAAGAATGTATGGACACTCAACTTCTTGAAATTTAAAGCCTCTTAAGTAAGCGTATACAGCGCATTCCCACTCATAAACCTTTCTAAGAGGTTTTACCCTTCTAACAAATAAATCGCTTAGCCGAGGTCCTTTAGGATGTGATTGTAGGAGCCTGTTTAAATCACCTCTCAACATGTTTATAAAAGCTGTTTGGACCTCATCATCTAAGTTATGAGCTGTTAATACTTTATCGTATCCTAACTCCCTAGCATACCTATTCACTATCCTCCTTCTTATCATACCGCAGAAAGTGCAAGGACTTACGTTTAAATTAGACTTAATAGACCTCTCCACTAAGTCCTTAAGATCGTGACCTACTGCCTCCTTAAATGATGTCTTAACGCAGTCCACACCTAGCTCTCTACAACTCTTTAAAACCCATACAACATCTTCATCTCTGTTATAACCTTCAATACCTTCAGATACCGTGATAACGCCTAATTTACTTGGTTTATGAATTCTTGAGATAACGTCGAATAGTACGAAGCTGTCCTTACCACCGGAGACCGCTAGTAACAGCCTATCATTGGGATGGAACATCTCATACCTACGCACCTCATTTACCACACGTAACATCACATCCTCTATAAAACATCTACTACATAACGTCCTCCCACAGTGTTTCTGTAGTACTATAGCATTGTTAGCGCCGCAGTTACTACATCTTACTATCTCTAGGCCACCGTAGTAATCACAGATAAAATGTTTTTAAATTGACATTACCTTCGACAGCGATTTCAGCTAATTCACCGCCTTCAACTCCACCACCCTAAAATCCCTCAAAGTTCGTCGGGAACGTCATCAAGTTCTAACCAAGGTAAAGCTATGAATACATTTAAGCTTAGTTTTAAGGTTAAGAACGTTGATATCACACCTTAAAGTTTTAATTAGCTTAATAGTCGATCGTTTTAAAATTTGTCAGTGTGAAGCAAACTTTATTGGTGGGTGGGGGCTTACGAGTCTAACCATAAATGAAGTTCAGGAGATTATGAGGAAATACTACTACGGGAAAGACAGTGCTAGAGGTTTATACGCTACCTTCACATGGTTTGTAGAGGAGGTAGGTGAGCTGGCAGAGGCCCTACTTTCAAGTGATAAAGAGAAGATCGGGGAGGAGATTGCGGACGTACTTGCATGGCTTACCTCAATAGCTAACCTACTAGATGTAGATGTTGAGACGTATTTTAAAAGGAAATACCTCTAAACATACTTCAACACTGAAGATTCCAACTCTTTGAGAATTTAGAGTATTCAGTATAAGGTATGGTAAAACTTACTCTACGAGACCTGTCGAGGAGGTAGGTATTATAGTTGACGTTTAGATCCTTTAAGTACTTAAGTAGGTTATTAAGGATCTCAGGATCCATTACTGCAAGGACGTACATAACACCTTTAAAAGATATATAAATACCTGCAATGAAGGGTAGTTCGGAGAGCGTGTTAGCCAGCCTACATAACGATCCGTAATCACCTTCAACTCTTATAAGAGTGTAGAGAGAACTCTCAGGAGGAAGTGGTATGAGCCTTAATTTAAAGCCTTTAACAATCTTACTAATACATACATTATAATGTCTGAGGACCTTCGAATAACTAATCCCTAACTCCCTACTAATATTAGCGACTTGGTTGAAGGGGTCTTTCTCTAACTCCTTAATAATGAGTAAGTCAAGAAAGCTAAACCTAACATTCCTACGTAGGTTTAAATCGATAACTTTATGAGGAGTGAAGCCTCCGTAGAATAGCTTATATAGCCTATCCCAATTAATTTTATATGTTCTATCCATAAAATCGAAGTGCTGAGTAAGCTTAGCCTTCGAATATATAGACGTACTACTAATATCATGTGAAACTACGTTCTTAAATTTCGAGATGACATCATTAACGCTGATAGTACTAGGTAGGTAGTAGGCAAGCATGGTGCCTTGAAATGGTAATATAATGGGTGCGTAGAAAGCTAAAAACCTCCCAGTAACATCATCTCCCTTTAATACTTCATCTAGCTCTAAAGACTCATTTAATATGATTATTAATCTACTCAACCCAATGGCGTTTAGGTCAACGTTAATGCTGAAGCCCACCCCTAATTTCCTAAGAAACCCTAACTTACGAGATAAAGTATATGAAGGTATGCCTAAATCCTTAGCTATTTCCGACTTCATCGGTAAATGCTCATACGAAAGTATATGTTCTATAAGACTAGCTAGAGAAAAATCTAAATACTTGTAAAAATTGTTGGAGAGCTTCTTAATCTCATCTACGAAGTTTTTTCTAGCGAAGGTCATCAATTTAAAATATCAATACGGATCTTATTAATATTTTTAAATGATGTGACTAGACAATATCAGAAAATTTAAACAGAAATTTTAGTGAAATCCTTATGGTGGTCGTATTGGATAAGACCAAGTTAAAGTTAGAGTTACTTACATCACCAGCACTCCCGTTAATTGTAAAGATCGTGGTGATAGGCTTAGCTGCTGCTAAGATCCTCCCGTTAAGAGGAGATCCTTACAACTCCGATTCCTTCTAACCGGTCATTTTTAAACCGACTTCATGTTTTCATATTTTAAACTTATACTCTAAGGTCTTATTCTGAACTTCTAGTTTTAGACAGTAGTTACCGTTTATGAATTCCTCATCAAACTTTAAGTTAATCGTTATTAAGTTTGAATTCACCTCTTTAAACATTACCTCACCAATCGTAAGCTTATATGGCATTCCGTTATTGGTTCTATGCAATGTCACGTTTAAATATTCATAAACTTCTTTAGGGGTTCTAATGTTAAGGATTAACTTCCGGTTCTCCCTATCATATATTACCGCCTCTATTCTCATCATATTTTGGTTGTTTATGTTGATTTGACTCCCAGCAGTTGTTATTAGCGACCACGTAATCATTGAGGTAATAACCGTTAGTATAAGTAATGCCAGACTAGCTGTTACCTTAGTTAAACCTCTACTTAATAGTATCATAATGCTTCAATTTATTATTTGCAGGAAATCTCTTAACCTAGCATGTAATTAGGCTTGGATATTAAAGCAGTAAAGTTTATTAAATAGTACTACTTAAACCTCTTCGCAGTTCTTATTAGTTCTTCAGCCCTCGATAAGTCATCCTCTATGATATTCCCAGTAACTACGATGTGTGCTCCAGCATTAGCTATCTTAACAATATCTTCCGGCTTCCTTATACCTCCGCCGATTATTAGGTGTGATTTACTGATAGTTGAGCTTACATATTTAATGTATTGTGGGGTTATTGGCTGCGGGCTCCCAGAACCTGCTTCTAAGTATATGTACTTCATACCTAAGTATTCTGCAGCTAATGCATATGCAGCACCTATCTCAGGTTTTTCTATTGGTAGTGCCCTCACCTTACCTATGAATCCTGCAGTGCCCCCGTATCCTACCACTATGTATGCGGTGGGTAACGGCTCTAGGCCGTACTTCTTAACTATAGGTGCCCCAACTATTTGAGCGCCTATGATGTAGTATATGTCGTCGGAGTTTAGTAGGCTCATAAAGAGTACTGCATCAGCCATTCGTGAGAGCCCGTTAACGTTCCCCGGGAAAAGTATTACTGGTTTGTTAGACTCTCTGATAACCGTGACTACGGAATCAACATCAGATTCTGAAACACCTATACTACCACCTACTAAGAAGGCGTCAGTGCCGGCATCAGCTAGTCTCCTAACCATCTCCGGCAGACTCCTTAGGTCTTGAACCTTAGCAGGGTCTATTAACGATAAATGAATTAACTCCCCTTCATTAATCTTACCCTCTATGTATTCGCCCACCCTACTCTTCCACATCATCGCTAACACCTTTATTGTAGGTTACCTCCACGACTCCCTCAGCGAATTTATCAAGAAACTTAGCGTAAACGTCTACTTCCTGGTAAATCTTAGGTATACCTACCAATGAGGATCTCAGACCGCACTTATAATTACTACATGAAATTAAGGCGCTGCCCTCATCTCTATCAATGCTGATTGTCAGGGTCATCAAACCGCATGTAGGGCATTGAAACGTGGTAGGAGGTTTTCTCATCTTAAATGATACGCTCTTATACCTCTTCCTACTTCTCCTCCCCATTAATACACCGTAATACCTCTGTTTTAGAATTTATATAACTGTTTTCTCACCGCATCAATAACCTCCTTAAAGTATTGCTCCTACCAACGTATAAGACCTCAGCAAGTATGCCTTCAAGTAATTCCCCAGTAACCTGTAGCTCTTTAAACATCCCCCTTAACTCAGCGATACGCTGGGTTATTAGGTGGTAGCAGTACTTCTTAGAACCCCTCACAATAACGTTTAACTCGAAATCCATACAACCGCAGTAGATTTTAGGAATTATTAGGTAGTCTCTCTCCTTACTATTGAAGATCCAGAAGTAAGTATTACCACATACTAATTTTAAAACCCTTCTCTCATGTAGTGATTCCCTAACCCTATCACTTAAATTACCCATATCACCGAATAGCTCTAGAGATTCCTTAACAACCCTGTAGTTTAAGTCATTCAATAACCTTAACCTCTACCTTAACATCGTACTCACGTTCTATTCTTTTAAATTTCTTAGTGACCTTTCCCAAATGCCTTAACTCATCCTTAGGTACGTATATAGTTACTAACTTACCGTTAATCTTAACATTAGCTGACGGTATGTAGTTCAATATGGAGTCCTTTAACCTACGTTCAATACCAGCACTTACTAATCCTTTAACAGGTACTACTACGGTTTGCTCGCCAAATGTGTAGATCTCATATTCTAACTCATCTGTTAGGAAATCCCTAACCTCAACAACGGGGCGGGCTAGGTCAACTTCTTTAAGCCCCGTAGGTAGTTTAACAGTCATGTTTACTACGTAAACCTTACTTACCTCCCCCCTATCTATGAATATAACTGTGTCTATTATGCTAGGTATCATACCTAAGTCAACCCTCCTGATAAACCTCTGTAACGCGTCTATCGCTGTCGTCGCGTGGACCACCCCTACCATCCCAATACCTGCAAGGCGTAGATCGACGTACAACTTAAAATCGTCGTCAGTCCTCATCTCATCAAATACCGTGTAATCAGGTCTGCTGAGTAGTAGTACGTCGTGTAGTTCATCGGGTGATGCGTAGACCTTAGAATACTGAGTTACTTGAGGCGGTAGCCTCATATCCCTAGGTGATTCAATAGTCTTCACGATCTTCTTCCTCCTTAAGTAGTATTCAGCTAATGCCTGGGCAAAAGTTGTTTTACCCATACCTGGAGCACCTGCTATGAGGATGCCCTCAGCCCTCTCATCAAATCTCCTCAACAACTTCTCAGATAGTTTGTAGTCCTCAAGCCTAGGCCTTAGTAGGGGTTTAACCGCTGTAATCTCCCAACCATCGCTCATCGGCGGCCTAGTTATGATGATTCTATAATCACCTAACTGGATTATGGTTGATCCCAACCTATCAACTTCGATAATACTCTTCGAACTATTTCTAGCGAGTTCCATAGCCTCATTAGCTATTAATTCTACATCATCCCTAGTCAGCGGGTTATGATTCAACTCAACTAAATACCAATTCCCCGGTCTCCCCTTCTTAGCCAGCGGTTTAACACCTTCTTTAAGATGTATGCTCATAGTATCCCTATCAAAGAAGCCGTCAAGTGTTAAGCCCGCCTCATATGATGAAGCCATGTAGTATACCTTAATCCCCAACACATCAGCAGCTAGTGCTTGAACCCTGTCTGAAGTTATTAAGGTACCACCTAAGTCATACGTAAATCCTAATATTGCTGCATCAATGTTATCGAACTTTTTATTAATTGCTAGGTAATCAATGTTGACTCCGTACTTACTACTTAACGCCCTTATCATACGTAACTCCTCAAGCCCTATAAAACCGAGGCTCCTCCCCTCATTAGCTAAAACTTCAAAGTACTCAATAAGTTCACGGCAGATCACCAACCTACCCAGAAGCTTCCTACCATCTAACAACCTACGTAGGGTGCCATTGATAATTACCGTTGAGTCAGGTACGTAAACCTCCTCACCGAATACCTTAACATCACTCACCTACCACACCACTACCTACATTACACCATCATAGCATATATAGTTTTGAATTCCCTCAACGAAGTCTAAGTATGCTGTAAGTTAGCTTCTCCGCAAATCCCCCACTCACTCAAAAAAATTTAAGAGCTGTACCTAATTATGTAGTGTAGATTGTGGCCGCGGTAGCTCAGTCTGGAAGAGCGCGGGACTGTGGGCTCCTGACGGGGTGGAAATCCCGAGGTCCCGGGTTCAAATCCCGGCCGCGGCCCCACCTCAGCGAAAAATTTTTACCTTACACTAAGGTTAATTTATGGTGTAGTTGCTGTGAGGTTAAGTAAGTATTTGTCGGAGGCTCGAAAACTAGGTCTTAAAGTAGTAGATGTTTATAGGTATAAGGATAGAGAGGTTTTAAGAGGTATTTATAGAGGTAAGGTGATCTTAATAGAATTAACGAGGTATAGAGATGGTATGGACTTAGAGACGTTTAAGAAGGAAATCCAGATAAGGTTATCGGCCTAAGTCAATGTACGCTCCTTCAATATTTTAAATCCTTACTTAAGAGTAATTGGTTGGTGGTTTGATGGATGCGTTAATAGCTTTAGCACCTTTCGGTGCTACCTTAGGTATTGCTGGCGGTGTACTAGGATCTGCTGCAGGTATAAGTAGGGCAGCCCCCGCAGGTCTCTCAGTACTAGCTGAAGAGCCTGAGCAGTTTAAATACGTATTACTACTTTCAACACTGCCTATGACTCAAACGTTCTACGGCTTCATATTTACGTTCTATACCTTAATGATAGTCCTTCCATCAATACAGCTAACGCTGTTTAAGGCTCTAGCCATAGTTGGGGTGGGTTTAATGGTATTCGTAGCTGAGGCTCTTTCAGCATACTTCCAAGGAGTTGTATGTATGCAGGGGATTTTAGAACTTCCTAAAACTAAGGGTAAGATATTAACATCAACATTAATACTTGCTGCTTATGAGGAGTTATTCGGAATACTTGGTATGGTGTTTGGGTTAATATTAGTGTTAATGGTTTCAGGCCTCCCAATTTAGGGGTTTACAATGGGTGTTGAGTCCTTAAGAGATGGTGTGATATTAAAGGCTAGGGAGAAGGCTGATGAGATCGTAAGGAACGCTGAGGTAAAGGCTAGGGAATTACTAAGTAATAGTTTAAAGGAGTATGAGGAGAGGGTTAAAGAGGAAGTTGAGAGGCAGTATAGAACGTTGAGAAGTAGTTACGAGATGATGTATATTAGTGAGTTACTTAAGTTGAGCGCGGAATTAATGACTTTGAAGAACGAGGTCTTAAGAGATGTTAAGGTGGCTGTAATTGAAAGACTAAGTAACTTAGACCTTAACACTAGGAAGAGGTCTTTGAAAAACTTACTTAAGGAGTCCTTAAGCTATGAAGTTATAAAAGAGTCTGAAGGGTTCATCATATACGTCGTTAACGCAGATCGTGAGTTAATTAGGGAGATATTAAGTGAGGAGGGCTTGGAGGAGAAGGTAGTTGAGGTTAGGATTTTAGGTGATGAATGCCTTGGAGGCATAGTCCTTGAAAGCCGTGACGGCAGTGTACTAATAGATAACACGTACCTAACTAGGGTTGAAAGAGGTTTAAATATAGTTGTGAGTAGGCTTCAAGGAATTGTTTTTAAGGAGGTACGTAGATGAATATAAATGATTTCTCAGCATTATGTGAGTTAAGGATAAGATGTCTTAAGGTGGTTGATGTTAAGGATGTTAAGAAGATTATTGAGTCAGAGGTAACCAACGTAGGTGACGTACTAACATCTATCAGCAGCTATGATGCAGTTGAATACGTATACAGCAATGTTAAGTTAGATAGAGGGCTAGATGTAGAGGCAGTATTTAACGAGTTAAGTAGTTATTGGATTAACGAATTATTTAACGTTCTTAAAATCGCCTCAGCAGATCTAGTGAGGTTTGTTAAGACCTACTTAACTAGGTACGTAGTACCACAGCTAATTAGAGGTATTAAGTATTTACAGGTTGGTAGTAGTGGGAGACCTAAGCACATATTTAAGTGCTTAGATTACGGGTTATCAAGCGTTAGTGATGTTAACGACATAATTAAAGTTGTAAGGGGTTGTAGGGAGTTCGATAGCGCGATAGTGACTGAAGTCCTACGCTCCTACGCTGACCAGGAATTAGATGAAGTAGATGTGAGGAGGTTGGAGAAGGAGCTTGATGAGAACTACTGGAGTCGTTTAATCGTAGAAAGCTATAATTTGAAGGGTTCTATAAATCTGCATTACGCAGTACGTCTTTTAAGGGATTTCCACAGATTTGATATGATCTTTAAGCAGAAATCAATCCTGGGGGAGGACGTTAGTGATTTACTTAAGCTTTATGACTACTCAATTTATAGAAAAATAGTTAGGGATTTAAGCATTGATTCATATGACTACGTAAGTAATATGTTTAAATACCTATATATATCTTCGATCCTTAAGTACAGTCCGCTGAGCTATGACACACTACTATACTACATGTTAGCGAAGGAGTGGGAAGCTATAACCCTATCATACATAATCTACGTCTTTACTAATCGCCTAGACCCTACGTACGTAAGGAAGTCTTTGAAAGCCCTAGTTGATGTATATGGCAGCCATCATTAGGAGGTCTAGCATAGCAGCCATCGGTGATGAGGTTTATATACGTAGTGTTAGGTTGATGGGTTTAAGTGAGGTATTAGTTGTTGATTTGAGTTTAGATGTTAGTGAGTTAGGGAAGGTGATCAAAGAATTTTTAGGTAGATTACTTAGTGAAGGTATAAGGTTAGTTATAGTGCAGGACACACTTAAAGAGGTAGTTGATAAAGTGTTTAACTCATCTGAAGCTTTGAAGGTGGTATACTTACCGGACTTAAGGACTTCAGATAAGTTTAACGTTAAGGATTATTACCTTAAACTGCTTAGGCAGTATATAGGTGTACATCTGGAGGTGTAATTCATGGTTGTAGGTAGGGTTTGGAGGATTTCAGGGCCTTTAGTAATTGCTGAGAATATGAGTGGTTCGATGATTTATGAAATAGTCTACATAGGTAGTGAAGCATTAGTAGGTGAGGTCATAGGTATTCAAGGTGATAAGGCATTCATACAGGTTTATGAGGATACCTCAGGCCTAAGTGTGGGTGAACCGGTAGAGGGTAGTGGGAGGTTGCTCTCAGCCGAACTAGGTCCTGGATTACTAGGTAAGGTCTTCGACGGTCTTCAAAGACCGCTATCAGAGTTAGAAGTACTTATAGGTCCTTTCGTTAGGAGAGGTGTTAAGATACCATCACTGCCTAGGGATGTTAAATGGTTCTTCAGAAAGGAGAAGGCATTAGAGGTAGGCGCTAAGGTAGGACCTAACGATGTCTTAGGGTATGTCGATGAGACCCCAATAGTAACTCATAAGATAATGGTACCACCTAACGTCTCAGGCTATTTAAAGGAAATAGTAAATGATGGTGATTACAGAGTTAACGATGTAATCGCTAGGGTTGAGAAAGGCGGTGAGGTATTCGATATTAGTATGCGTCAGCAGTGGCCTATTAGGAAGGCAAGACCCTACGTTAAGAGGTTAGAACCTACTGAACTCTTAGTAACTGGGACTAGGGTTCTCGACGCGTTATTCCCAATAGTGATGGGGGGTAAGGCCGCTGTTCCAGGAGGTTTCGGCAGCGGTAAGACCGTGTTACTGCAGACACTGACTAAGTGGAGTAGGACTCAGGTGAATATATACGTCGGCTGTGGTGAGAGGGGTAATGAGATGGCCGACGCGTTACACGGGTTTAAGAAGTTAGTCGACCCAACCTCAGGGAGGCCGCTATATGAGAAAGCCATCTTCATAGCTAATACGTCTAACATGCCTGTAGCGGCTCGGGAGACAAGCGTTTTCCTAGGCACTACTTTAGGGGAGTACTTCAGAGATATGGGTTATGACGTCCTCTTAGTTGCTGACTCAACTTCTAGATGGGCTGAAGCAATGCGTGAGATAAGCGCTAGGATGGAGGAAATGCCTGGTGAGGAAGGCTTCCCAGCATACTTAGGTTCTAGACTTGCTCAATTTTATGAAAGGTCTGGACGTGTTGAATGTCTAGGAGTTCCAAATAGGTACGGCTCTCTAACCATAGTCGGGGCTGTCTCACCTCCGGGAGCGGACTTCAGTGAGCCAGTAACTCAGAATACGTTAAGGTATATAGGTACTTTAATATCTTTAGACGTCTCATTAGCTAATAGAAGGCATTTCCCATCTGTTAGCTGGTTACTAAGTTACTCATTATATGTGGATAACGTCAGTACTTGGTGGTCTAAATACGTAATCCCTTGGAGCGAGTTGAGGAGGGAGTTCCTTAGGTTACTTCAGAAGGAGGCTGAGCTAATGGAGATAGTACGTCTAGTAGGTCCTGACGCATTGCCTGAGCAAGATAAACTCATCCTCGAGGTATCTAGGATGATTAGAGAGGACTTCCTACAGCAAAGCGCTTACCACCCAATAGATTCTTACTCACCACCTGAGAAGACATTAATGATGATGGATATAATAATTAAATTCTATAGGAAAGCTTATGACGCACTCCTACAAGGCATGTCCTTAAATACTATTAAAGGGTTACCGATTAGGTCTAAGATTGCGAGGATGAAGGAAGTAGATCCTAGGGAATTTAATAAGTTTTATATCAACGCTATTAACGAGATTGATGAATCATTAAGTAAGTTTGTTAAGGTGGTAAGTTGAGCTATACGTTATCCGTTAAAGAGCTGAGAAAGGTCTTAAGTGCTAAGGGGTCCTTACTATTTGTAAGGTCCATTCCTGGAATAAGTTACGGTGAAATAGTTGAGGTGGTGTTAGGCAGCGGTGAGTCGAGGTTAGGACAAGTAATTGATGTGTCTAAAGATGTCACCGTAATTCAGGTATTCGGAGGTGTTAGTGAGGTTGACGTTAAAGCATCTAAGGTTAGGTTTAAGGGGGAATCCCTCAGAATACCTGTATCCATTGACGTGTTTGGTAGGATTTTAGACGGTTTCGGCAGGCCCATAGATAGAGGGCCTGAGATAGTCCCTGAAGACTTCTTAGATATTAACGGGGTGCCTATAAATCCGGCTAGTAGGTTACCTCCCTCAGAATTCATTGAAACCGGCATATCATCAATTGATGGCTTACTATCTATAGTGAGAGGTCAGAAGCTACCTATATTCAGCGGTGCGGGGCTACCTCATAATAGGATAGCAATCCAGATAGTTAGGCAGGCAAGGGTTAGAGGTTCTGAGGAACGCTTCGCAGTAGTATTCGCAGCTATAGGTGTGACTTACGAAGATGCTTACTACTTCATAAGCTCGTTAAAGAATACTTCCTCGGTAGAGAATGTTGTCTCATTCATCAATACTGCCTCAGCACCTACTATAGAGAGGATAGCGACTCCCAGAGCAGCATTAACTGTTGCTGAATTCCTAGCCTGGAGATATGATACGCATGTATTGGTTCTAATGGTTGACATAACAAATTATTGTGAGGCTTTGCGGGAGTTAAGTGCGGCGCGTGAGGAAGTTCCTGGGAGGCGTGGGTATCCAGGATATATGTATACAGACCTAGCTACGATGTATGAGAGGGCTGGCAGGATAGGTGGTAAGAAAGGATCTATAACTCAGATGCCTATACTAACAATGCCTGACGACGATATAACGCATCCAATACCTGATTTAACGGGATATATAACGGAAGGTCAAATAGTTCTTTCAAGAGACCTCTTTAGGAAGGGCGTGTACCCCCCTGTAGATGTCCTCCTATCCCTTTCTAGGTTGATGAAGGATGGTGTTGGGCCTGGGAAAACTAGAGAGGATCATTACCAGCTGTTCATGCAGTTAATATCCGCATATGCTGAAGGTCAGTACTTAAGAGAGCTCACAGCTATAGTAGGTAGTGAGTCGTTAAGTGAGAGGGATAGGAAATACTTAGACTTCGCAGATCTATTTGAGAGGAAGTTCATAAATCAAGGTGAGTTTGAGAGGAGGTCAATAGATGAAACCCTCAACGTAGGTTGGAACTTACTTGCCACACTACCTGAGGAGGAGTTAAAGCTCGTAAGCATAGACCACATACGTAAATACTACCCGAAGTACCGCGTCATAAACCCCCAGGTGGGTTAATGTCCCAGCAAACATTTAAGATAGTTAGACCTACTAAAATCGAGTTAATCAGGCTTAGAAGGAGATTAGCTATTGCTAGAAGGTTACATAAGATATTAAAGGATAGGTTGGTAATCCTATCGCAGGAACTAATACTGTTAGTCAGAGAAGCGATAAGTCTACGTGGAGAGCTTCATAAGAAGCTATGTGAGTGTCAGGAATTAATTATTAGAAGCTACCTAACATATCCTGCAGACGTCGTTGAATCGTACATCGCTAAGAGAAATGTTATTAAAACAGTAATCATCAGCTCTAAAATCTTCGCTGGTGTTAAACTACCTTTCTACGAAGTTGAGAGCGGTAAGGAGGAGTTAGGCAGTTATGCTAAAACAGCAATATCAACAGAACTATCAATAAGGTGTTATGATGAAGCCCTTAAATTAGCTGTAAAGCTAGCGGAGGTTGAAGAGAGTATAAGGTTAGTTGGTAATGAGGTCTCACGTACAAAGAGGAGGGCTAACGCCCTTGAATATTTCTTAATACCCCGCATCTTAAGCACTATTAAATACCTCCAAATGAAGTTTGAGGAAAGGGAGAGGGAGAATAAAGCTAGGATGAAGAGGATTAAGGAAGTATTAGAGTTGAGGGCTGCTGGGATTGGTCAATCATAACTTCGATGATTACTTAGAGAGGTATTTAAGCCATGAGCTAAGGACCGTTAATAAGTACCTACCAATGCAGAGGAAGAAGTTATCTGAACTCCTTAAGGAGGAATACCCCCATGTGATATGCTCTGATGGCAGCATCCACATGTTTAAGAAAGATGAGTTAGGAAGTATTCTTAAGTTTGTAGGTGATGAAGAACTAAACAGCTTAAGCCTACCTATAATACTTGAGTTAAGGGTTGATATGGATAAGACAGTAGCTTCGGTTAGGGATAAATACGCTGCTTCACTCATATCTAAAATTCTAGGTATAACTTACATAGGAGGTGAGCTCTACCTCTACCCATACCATCTCTCCGAGTTAAGAAGGAAGATTGGTACGTTAATACAGTACTTCATAACTTTCTAAGAACTCCTACAGGTCGTCAGTAACTCCTATACTAGAACTACTCACACAACACATCCAAACGTAATTAGAGGTTCCGGAGGTTGGAGACTTACAATGTTCATCCTACATGTCTCAGAACTGTCCCCCACCCTTACCCACTCAGCTGGGAAAAAGTTATACACGTTTAATTATTGAGACTACCCTGACATCATCTTTCGGCATTGCAACGGTTAAAAACCCTCTAACCTCTAAAATCATTAAATATTTAATAAACTCTGAGTATGATATATCGTATTTCCTCCTAAGTATTTCATATAGATCTCTATCCTTCATAGTACCTCCATTATTACTTACAGTATCTAGTATCTCCCAAGCTATGAGGGAAAACCACTTATTTCGAATACTCATACTACCTACCCACCTCTAACTAAAATACCAAGTATTAAACAGTACAACATACATATAAAACTTAATTAAATGTAAGTATCCTATCCACCTGCAGTTGTTCCTGCCAGGAATTAGAGGAGTGATATGCTATGTTTTGGGAGCCTCTGCCTTATCCTACTACCCCATTCATCATAGAATTTAATTATTTGTTGTGATAGTGATGGTTTAACAATACTTAGAGCTGTATTGAAGTGGGCTAAGCTTACCTTATCTATGTTTACATTCTCTCTTAATGCGGTTAATGCCGCCTCTTTTACTAATGCCTCTAGATCTGCTCCTGAATACCCCTCAGTCAGTTCTGCTAGTCTTTCAAGACTTACATCATCTGCTAGTGGGACCTTCTTAGTATGTACTTTAAGTATTTCTAATCTAGCGTTTCTATCGGGTGGCGGTACGTATATCATTTTATCAAACCTACCAGGTCTTAATAAGGCTGGGTCTATTAGGTCAGGCCTGTTAGTAGCACCTACTACTACAACGTTCCTCAACTTCTCAATACTATCTAACTCTGTTAGTAGTTGACTTACTATCCTCTCAATCACATGCGTACCTTCGAAGACATCCCTAGTCGGTGTGATAGAGTCTACCTCATCTAGGAATACGATTGTAGGGGCGTATATCCTAGCCTTCTTAAAGATTTCTCTAACAGCTCTTTCAGACTCACCTACCCACTTACTAAGTATTTCAGGGCCTTTAACCGCTATGAAGTTAGCCCCAGACTCGGTGGCTACTGCCTTAGCTAGTAACGTCTTACCGCAGCCCGGAGGACCGTAAAGCAAAACACCTTTAGGAGGTTCAATACCTAACCTCTTAAAGCTTTCCGGGTATTTAAGCGGCCACTCAATAACCACCCTTAACTGATCCTTAACCTCTTCTAAACCCCCTATATCAGACCACTTCACCTCAGGTACCTCCATGTAGACCTCTCTGAGACCGCTAGGTGTTACCTCATTTAACGCATGTATGAAGTCATCCATGATAACCTCCATAGAATCTAGAAGTTCGATCGGTATTTCACTCCTCGAGAGATCTACCTTAGGTAAGTACCTTCTTAGAGAGTTAAGTGCTGCTTCCTTAGCTAAGGAAGCTATATCAGCACCTGTATACCCATGAGTTATTTCAGCAATCTTAAGTAGATCTACGTCCTTACTGAGCGGCATGCTCCTGGTGTGGATTTGAAGTATTTCAAGACGTCCCTGCTTATCTGGAAGTGGTATCTCTATTTCCCTATCAAACCTACCAGGCCTCCTTAAAGCAGGGTCTAAAGCATGCGGTCTATTAGTAGCACCTATCACTATGACATCGCCCCTACTCTCCAACCCATCCATCAACGCCAGTAACTGAGCTACGACCCTCCTCTCAACTTCTCCAACAACTTCATCCCTCTTAGGGGCTATCGCGTCAATCTCATCAATAAATATAACTGATGGAGAGTGCTTCTTAGCGTCTTCGAATATCTCCCTCAACCTAGCCTCACTCTCCCCGTAGAACTTACTCATAATCTCAGGTCCGTTAATCGCTATGAAGTAGGCATCTATCTCGGTGGCTACTGCCTTAGCTAGTAACGTCTTACCGCAGCCCGGAGGACCGTAAAGCAAAACACCTTTAGGAGGTTCAATACCTAACCTCTTAAAGAGTTCTGGGTATTTTAGTGGAAGTTCAACTAACTCACGCATTCTCTCAATAACATGCTTCATACCACCTATGTCCTCATAAGTTATTCTTAGGGTTTTAGCGAACTCAGCCGGCCTCTTAATGATGATTATCTTAGTTGTATCCTTAACCACTACAGGCCCTGCGGGATTAGTCTGAATGACGATGAAAGGTACTGACTGCCCCAATACCGGTATTAATATGTTATCGCCTTCGAGGATGGGGTAATCCATCAACCTCCTTAACACATAGCTGGTAAAGCTTGTGTCCGGAGATATTGAATAGGAGGGAGATGATATAGCTAACTTAACGATAAGTGCTTCCCTAGCATTAACAGCCACTATAGTTACTTTATCCCCAATACTCACACCGGCGTTCTTCCTTATTATACCGTCCATCCTTATGATTCCCTTACCTTCATCTTCAGGGTAGTTAGGCCATACAACAGCCACTGTAGCCCTCTTACCGACAATTTTAATAACATCGCCTACCTCAACACCTAACTCCCTCATAACGCTTAAATCTACTCTGACCTTACCTCTGCTCGCGTCTTTCTGCTTAGCCTCAGCAACCCTTAACACCACCTCCTTCTTAACCCTCTGCTGAGGTGTTATAGGTCTCTCAGGGTCGTCGTTATCAGACTCATCTGTAATAGCGCCTCACCTCTAACGATAACTACTTACACAATAATTTTAAACTCATAAGATCATTAGAAGAAGGCTTAAATAACATAGCATATCCGTTAAGCGTTAATCCACCTCCAGTTTAACAAAGTGAAATATGAACGTAAAAACTAATAAACTATCAATCTTAACTTAACCTGATGGTAATATACATCAGGAAGTTTAGAAGTCTCTACGAATTTCAATCATCAATAGATGAGGATATCTCTGAGATGAAGAAGCACTTAGGGGAGTTACTGAGGGTTATTGAGAACTTAAGGGCTAGAGCAGATAATGAGAAAGCATTAAAAGAGTTACTCGTAAAGCTAGGTATGAACCACCCTGAGAAGCGAAGTAACGTAATTAGCTTGAAAAATTTAAAGATAGTTGTTAACCCCGCTGCCGAGGACGAGTTACAATCCCTGGAGTCCTTAGCTGAGCTCATTAGCCGTAGGATAACGACCCTACAGAACATTAAGAAAGAGTTAGAACTGTTTTCCAATGTAAACGTTGAGGCTGAGATCGAAGTAGTCTATCTAGATAACATACCTAAGGAAGTGTATATAAGGTATTAATTTAAAATACTGCTTCCTCAGCACGTAGTAATCTCTCAGTAATTTTACTTCTAAGTTTAAGTATGATGATAATGCTTACAATTATCAATGAAGCTATTATTATTAACGGCGAATACCTTACTAGTGTTGTCGTAGGCAGTGGAGTTAGGATGACTTTCTCGGTAATTGAGGAAGTTAACTCTATAGAGGACCTATATTCGTGGAAACCACTGTACCTAGCTATAACCATGAACGAACCGTAGTAAAGCGATGTTGCAAACCTACCATCACCTCCAGATAAACCCCTACTTACGATATCACCGGATATGGTGTCCAGCAGGACTATCTCAGCCCCTATCAACGGTGACTCCCTATCATCTCTAATCATAAGCGTTAACATATAATACTTCCTACTCATTATGATGTCTATGGAGGTATCATTAAATAACTTAACAACTGCTTCGGAATCACTATATATCGACGTATAAGGTAGCTGAGGTCTAACTCTAATCAAGTACGTGTCGTAGGGTAGTGAGATATTAAACTCACGGCTAACTCCCTTCTTTACTACTGTTCCATTAACCTCAACATCTACCAACCCAAGCAATGGGCCTCGAGTGATATCATGCAACGTTACACTTAAATTATAATACTTCCTTAACAGTATCAGGTCTACGACGGTATTACGTGTTAAGTTAACTGTAAGCTCTGGTAGATGATGGTATACGTTCTCAAACCCGGTATCCGGCATTAAGTTAATTACGTAGATTCCGTAAGGAAGTGATAAGGTATACTCCCGCACACCCTTAGGTATGATATGTAGCTCATCATTTATTAACAGCTTAAGAGGTGCTATAGGTGTATTAGAAATCTGGTCGTAGAGTCTAATATTCAACGAATACCTAACCCTATCTAAATATATGGTTAGGGATTCATCCTTCTTTAAGTATAAGGTCAGGTCAACACTTAAATATTTAGAGTCGTAAGGTGGTTTAGGCCTTATACTAATTAGGTTATTGCCGTACGGTAATGTTACGTTAAACGAAGTGCTGACATCGGTTAGTGCTTTAGTGTTATTGACGTAAACATCGTATAAGCCTATGGCTAGATCCTTAGTTAATGAGTCAATCAACGTGTAATTTACTGTGTATGCCCTCCTAGGAACTTCTATAACGTGTATTGAGTCAGTCATTACGTTAATGGTTGTTGATGTGCTTAGATACACGTCGCTTAGTTCTGGTGGTATTAATATGTTAACTAGTTGCCTACCTGCCTTTAAGGTAGTTGTTAGCGACCCTCTGACGGACTCTATGAGCGAGTTAATCATTACTAATACGTTACTATCTACTACCCCCCTACTAACGGCGTCAACTATGTTCAACGTAACGTTATATGACTTCCTAACTAGTGTTAGGTTGATTTTTAAGTCACCGTCTACGATAACCAACATGTTTATAGGTTCGTAGAAGTAGGTGTAGTTGGATTGGGGCTTAACCAGCAGTGAGTAGTTCCCATAAGGTAGTTTAATACTTAATAGTTCATTGAGGTAGTCACTAACTAGTAAGGTGTTATTTACGTAGATATCTAGAGGTGCTTGAGGGCCTCCTCCGAACTCATCATTCATAAATAGCTTAAGCTCATATAACGTGTAGTTAACCACCACCTTATGAGTCATTTCTAACACTCTAGGAACGTAGATAGACGTATTAATCGGGCTTAAATAAGGTACCTGCGGGTAAATACTTAATAAGTAGTATCTCTCTGGAAATACGTTGCTGAGGACCGCATTACCGAATTCATCAGTTATTAACTCCTTAGATATGTTGTCATACATCAAAACAACCTTAGCATTAGGTAGACCGCTATAATCAGGCCCTAATACATTTATAGTCAGTGATGGTAGTTTAACTTTATTTAAGTCTATAGGTCTAGGTCCGTAGCTCCTTAGGTAGGTGTTTAAATTCTTAATAAGTAGTAATCTATTACCACCGCCGATAGCTATTAATGAGAGGTCTGATAGTGAGTCAGCATACCTAGCTTCTGGGATGTTAAACGTGAGTAGATTTTCTAATCTAAGTATCGGTATTTGAGTAGGTTCCAAGGAAATTACTTGGAGACCTCCAGTAGAGTATAACACGTAGTAAGGCTTACCGTCGATGAGTATTAGATTAAGATTTAAAGGCGTACCAAGAGCTATGTACTCTTGCTCTAATATATGTTGAGGGCTTAAACTACTTACACGTCTATAAACCTTAACCCTACCATCACTTAACGTTACTATGACGTAGGTACAGTTAGGATCGGTCCCGACATACGTTACGTCCCCACTATGGTACCCTAAGTAATCATGTAGTAGGAGGTTAGCTAGCGTGTAATTACCATACATATAAGTTAGGTTTAGGTAGTTAAGATGCTTAATTAGAATTAAGTACATTTCCTTTAACGTGTATTCCTCCATGATTTTGAAGTTAGTAGGTTTAAACATGTAGAACTGAGTACCTGTGTAATTAGGTATAAAGAGATCTGTAACAATGTCATACCGTACAGGGGCTTCACTGAAGTTAAATAACTTAATAAACATCGGCATGCCGATTAAAGCCTTCCTAGTATTAGGTCTATATCTCAACTCAAAATTAAGCGTGATTTTAGGAACTACGACCTCAGATAAGTTAAGAGATTTCTTATACGGATTTCCGTAGATATCGTATATTATTACATCAACTAAGTAGCCTAAAGGAACTAAAACTTCAGCAAATCCTCTATCATCTAGGTTTATCTCATATGAGAACTTAAAATAGTAAGTTGCGTTGTATACTCGTATTTCAACATACGCATTACTAGCATTAACTAACGTGCTGTTCTCAACATATGTGGCATTTATCATTAACGTTGCCATCAAACCTGTGTAGACTATAGGTACTTGATAAGCGTTATAGTAGTATCCACTACCGTTAACAATCTTAATAGGAGTGATAGCATGCGGTGTAAATCCTTCAAGGGCGTAGCTTAAATTACCTACTAAAGGACCTATCCTTAAAACCCCCTTCATGTTAATATCGAAGACGTATAAGTACTTCTCAGACGGGAGGTCCTTATTAACACTTAATGTTATTAGCTTAGTTGATGTAGAAGTTCTAAGGAGGTAGGTACTATTTACTATGAAATTAGCTCCTTGAATATAATGTAGTTTCTCATATAGCCTCCCCCTACTAACAGAAAAAACCACTACCTCACCTAAGTCAGTACCTACTGCTAAGTAATTTACTGGAAATCCGTCGACAGCGTAGGAGGTTAATTTACCTGTAAGCGGGTATGTGAAGATTATTTGAGGACCTGTAAAGGGGTCTGACACGTTAATAAATTGGACTACTGACACACCTCCTAAACTACCTAGAACTATTACAAGGTCTTCAGACACCGTGATTATGTAGTCTATAGACGTATTTAATTTAAACTCGTATGTATATACCGGTAACTCGCTATCCGAAGCATGTAATACCTCAAGCGATGTAGGGTTAGGTGCTAAGGAGGTAAGAATGATTACTAAAATAGTCAATATGAAGGTGTTGCTAAGCCTCAACATCGACACCAAGTGAATTTAAACGCAATAATATTTAAAACACTTACTAAATGCTTTAAAATAATTTCAAAACTAATAGTTAGTAGGTGTGCTTTGAACTTTATTATTAAGCTGTTTAAGAAGAGACGTAAGGAGGATGTAGAAGAGAGTGGGGATGAGGTTATTGAAGAAGTTAATGTTACCTCAATAGTATTAAGGTCTAGGAAGTACTTAAGGCCTGAGCATAGGATTTTAGAGACGTATCCGCTGACGGAGCCGTGGGCATACGCGATAATTACTGAGAACGTAGGTAGTGGTGAGATAACCTACAATGTTGAGGAGATAGGGCTTAACGAATACGAACTTAACGTGTTTAAGAAGGTAATAGAATACCTAGTCTGGGAGTTAGAACCGCCTAAGGGTAATGTAAATATCTACGACTACTTTCAGAAACATGCCAGAAGGGCTATTAAATTATTTCAAATTAAGTTAGGTAGGACGCCGGCTCTTTCATGGTCTAAAATAACCTACTATGTTGAGAGGGAGATACTTGGCTACGGTTTTTTAGACCCCCTCTTCAGGGACCCGAATATTGAGGACATATCATGTAATGGTGCTAGTAAGCCTATATACGTATGGCATAGGAAGTATGAGTCAATACCTACAAACCTCTCATTTCCTAACGAGGAGGAGTTAAGTAGTTATATACTTAAGCTAGCCCATAAGAGTGGTAAGCATATCTCAATAGCCTACCCGGTTCTAGATGCTATGTTGCCTGAAGGTCATAGAGTAGCAGCTACGTTTCAAAAGGAGGTATCCACTAAGGGCTCCACATTTGCTGTTAGGAAGTTCAGGGAAGACCCTATAACTATTGTGGATATGATTGACTTCGGAACTATATCGCCTGAAGTAGCAGCTTATCTATGGTTACTTATGGACTATAAGATGACGACTTTGATATTAGGGACTACAGGTGCTGGTAAGACAAGCACTTTAAACGCTTTAGCATGTCTTCTAAGACCTACGTATAAGATAGTAACCGTTGAGGACACACCTGAGATTAGACTTCCCCACGATAATTGGGTTCAACTGGTTTCAAGGTCTTCATATATCTCCACTACCGGAGGTCCTGGAGAGATAAGCCTATTCCAACTAGTTAAGGTAGCGCTTAGATACAGACCTGATGTTTTAATAGTTGGTGAGGTTAGGGGTGAGGAGGCCTACGTGTTATTCCAAGCAATAGCTACAGGACATAGCGGTCTAACAACACTACATGCTGAGGACGTAGACGCTGCGGTTAAGAGGTTAACCTCACCACCTATGAACATACCGAAGTCGTACACATCGTTGGTTAATGCGGCATTAGTTATTAAGAGGGTTACTAAGATCGATGAATACGGTAGGCCTAGACCTATTAGGAGGATAACTAACATTTGGGAGGTCAATGGCTACGATAATTACCTAGATATATGTAGGTGGAACCCGATAAAGGACACCTTTGAGTTAGACCTAGCTGACTCACTAATACTTAAGAGAATTTCTGAGATTAGTGGTAAGACGGTGGATGAACTGATAAGCGATTTGAACTTAAGGAAATCGATCCTCGGGTGGTTAACCTCTAATAGGATAAGGTCGTACCGCGATATGTCTAAGTACATACATAAGTATTACCTAAGTCCTAAGGAATTGCTAAGCGATATTAGGGTTAGAGAGTGATGAGTGAGGTAGTATCGTTTAGCACATACTTAGATGCCGTGTCGTTGGCCTTATTTGAGAGGTTAGGCGGGTTGTTAGTCAAGGTATTCGAACTGGATAGAAGTTTAAGAAGTGCAGGGGTTTACATACATCCAACCTTATACGCCTGTAGGGTATTACTGTACACGTTGGCATCAGCTTTTACATCGGTAATTATCTTCGTAACTTTATTAACTTTAAGCAGTCCACCATTAATAATAGCCATCATTTACCTACTATCTATGATCTTCGTACCAATCGTAGTCTTCGCTCTAGGCGTTACATATCCCTCAATACTTACATCTCTTAGAAAACTCTTCGTCGATTCTGAATTACCATTCTTCCTCGCATACCTAGCGACGATGACTAAAGGTGGTGTTAGCGTTGAGGTATCTATAGCTAAGATCTCAGAGTTAAGGGTGTTTAAGTACATAGGTGCTGAAGCTGGTAGGATTATCAGGCAGATCAAGGTATTCGGCTATGACCCTATAACAGCTATTGAGAGGGTAGTCCGCGAACATCCGAGCAATAAATTTAGGGACATAATGTTAGGTTACGTAGCTACTTTAAGGGCTGGCGGTGATTTAGTTCACTACTTAGAGACTAGGACTAGGGAAACGTTAGCTAATAGGGTTTCAGAGGTTAAGTCATTAGTTGATAGATTAGCAATATATTTAGAGCTTTACATCGTATTAGGTGTTATAGTATCGTTGACAGTGTTTACATTCTTTGCAGTAAGTGGTAGTGTAGCAGCTATTGGCGGACCTAGGATGAGGGGCTTAGGTATAGACCCGATAATACCGCTAATATATAACACTGTTATACTTCCTGCGTTAGGTATTACTACCTTAACATTAATCCATTTGTCCCACCCTAGAACGTCCCTACCTCACAGATTACCTTACATATTCTCATTAGCTTCACTGCCTATCTCAATACTTTCATCCCTCTTTATAATTATAGTAGGTGAGTCTTGGAACATATTTGAAGGTGTTGTAACACCTAAGGGTGTACCCATATCAATTATCTCAGTAACTATAGGTTTACTTATACCGTCAGTGGTTGGGTGGGTTACATACTCAGGTGAGATGAGGGGGACTAAGGGGTTAACCCAGTCATTAGCTTATTTCCTAAGGGATTTAAGCGAGGTTAGGAAGTCCGGCCTAAGCCCTGAGAAGTGTTTCATAGTGCTTTCAGAAAGATATTATGGGAATTTAACGAAAATTATTAGGAAAGCTACTACAGCTCTAGCTATTGGTATTAGCTTAGATAAAGCGTTAGCTAGGGCTATGAGAGCTGTTAAGGATTGGTTCCTAGCAGTGATATTTAGATTCCTAGTAGACTCTGTTTTAGTTGGTGGAGGGTCTCCTGAGGTGATGGACTCGCTAGCTAATTTCGCGCAAGGACTTGCTGAATCTGAGGTAGAGTTAAGGAGTAGGTTAAAGGCGTATGTAATACTCCCATATTTCGGTGCGATTATGGTTTCCTCATCACCTATAATAGTTATATGGCAATTAACATCTACGTCAGTCGAGCAGCCGGCATCTAATGTGATGGCATCGCTAGCCTTAACGCTTTCGCTCGGGGCTATAGTCAACTCTTATTTGATGGGGTTAATAGCTGGTAAGGTAAGTAACTTAACGATAGCGGCAGGATTTAAGCACTCAACAATAATGGTTACTATATCAGCAGTAGTTATACTACTAATGCTAAACGTCCTTAAGATAGTTTAGCAAACCTAATAGCAATTATAATCTCAAAGTGTGGTAACGTAGTAGGTACTATTAGTTTAAGTCTCTCAATTAAGAGTTCAAAGAAGCTTGTGGTTAGGTAGGTCTTAACTTTTTAAATTTATTACCCTCATATACATCAATGTTACGGTGGTTTAACATCATCTTACCTGTAGAGTTAAACGATGTGGTTGAAGTCGTGAAAACTCATAATAGGTGGAGAGGTTCTGAGTGTATTAACTTAATCGCCTCTGAAAACGTTATGTCTCCGCTTGCTAAGGCGGTGTATATGAGTGATATGATGCATAGATATGCTGAGGGGAGGCCTGGTAGAAGGTATTACCAAGGGGTTAAATACGTTGATGTTATTGAGGAGGTTGTCTCTAAGCTGTTCAGCGAGTTACTTAAGGTTAAACACGTAGAGCCCAGAGCTGTGAGTGGGACCATAGCTAATGCTACCGTGTTTAGGGTTTTAGGGGGTCCGCAAGATAGAGCTTTAATAGCCCCCGTCCAAGCTGGTGCTCATGTATCACATACTAAGTTCGGCACTTTAGGTGCTTTAGGAATAGAGCACGTAGAGATGCCGTTTAATAGCGAGTTATGGAACATAGATGTTGATAAAGCAGTTAAGATGATTAGAGACTTAAAACCTAAGTTCGTAACTTTAGGTGCTAGTGTCTATCTATTCCCGCACCCGACTAAGGAAATTGCAGATGTAGCCCATGAAGTTAACGCGTATGTAGTCCATGACGTAGCCCACGTATTGGGGTTAATAGTGGGTAGGAAGTGGCCTAACCCAATACATGAAGGTGCTGACATAGCCACGTCATCTACGCATAAGACCTTCCCAGGACCTCAGGGAGGTGTGATATTCACGAATAACGATGAGTTATATAAAGCAGTGTCTAAGGTCATATTTCCATGGTTTGTAAGTAATCATCACCTACATAGGCTGCCAGCCACAGCCATAACAGCTGCTGAGATGAAGTACTTTGGTGAGTCATATGCTGAGCAGGTAGTTAGGAATGCTAAGGCCTTTGCAGAAGCTTTAAGTTCAGAAGGCTTTAAATTACTTGCAGAAAATCTAGGGTTTACTAAATCACATATGTTAGTAGTTGATGTCTCGGAATTAGGTGGTGGTTCTAAAGTAGCTCAGGAGCTTGAGTCAGCTAATATAATAGTTAATAAGAACTTACTTCCGTGGGACCGTCCTGAAGCCGTTAAGGATCCAAGCGGTATAAGATTAGGGACTCAGGAAATGACCAGGTATGGGGCTGTGGAATCAGATTTTAAAGAGGTTGCAAGATTTATGAGGGAATTACTTATTGAGCGTAGAGACCACGCTGAGATTAGGAGGAAGGTTGTAGAGTTTAGGAAGTCATTCACAGAAGTTAAGTATACCTTTAAAGTGGGCGTTGATGTATTAGAGAGTGTTTTGGGTAAGACCTAAGCTCGGCTGGTCTGATGCCCTTCTGGGACTTAATTACCTGGGTTGAATTTAAGGAGGTAGTCGACGAACACACAGTAGCTGTACTACCAGTTGGTAGTGTTGAGCAGCACGGCCCACACCTACCGTTAGGTCTTGATTACTTAATAGTTGATGAGTTAGCTAGGAGGTTAGTGGAGAGGGCTAGTACTTTAGGTATTAAGGTAATTAAACTACCGTCGATACCCTACGGGTTAAGTGGTATGTGGTCCGGTAATCCAGGTACGTTAGAGGTCAGCGATAACTCGTTTATGAACTATTTATACGACCTAATCATCTCTGCTATGAGGTGCGGTATTAGAAAGATCTTATTGCTTAACGGACATGCCGGTAACTCCGAAGCGTTAAGGATTGTTGCTAGGAGGGCTGTTAACGACGTAGGCATAGATTCTGTCATCGCAGTCGCTTCTTGGTGGGATTTAGTGGGTGATTTAATTAATGAGATATTTGAGAGTAAGTTCTTCCACGCAGACGAGGTTGAGACCAGCATCGCAATGGCCTTAGGTATTAGAGTGGTGGTTGAGAGAATTACTGGTTCTAGGATTGATAGGAAGTATGATGATTTTTGGCATAGTTTAGACCTAACTAGGAGACCTAAGGCATATGTTTACAGGTTTGAAAGGGTTGAGAGGTCTCCAGGAAGTTATGGGAGCCCGGAGAAAGCTAGCTATGATAAAGGTATTAGGCTTGTTAATCCGCTTATAGAGAGGTTAGTTAAGTTTATTCAAGACTTACTTGTGGGAAAGGTCTAATCTAAGACCCTGTACTCAATACCTGAGAATAGGTATGCGCGGTTAGTCTTAATCAACGCTTCTAATAGTTTTACCTCCTCACTACTTAAGCTATTAGTACTTGATACCTTAATAGGGAACTTAGACTTAAATGCTTTAAGGAAGTCAGGATGTACCACTAAGTCCCCTACAATGACGACTTTCTTATTATTTACGTAATCATCTAGTGGTTTACTAATTAATTCCTTAATTTCATCAACGCTCATAACACCTCTCAACTTCAGCGCTGAGAGAAGCAAATCTACATCACCACTAGTAGAAGGTCTTACAGGTATCCTTGGTAAGGACTTCTTAACAAGCTTAACTTCATCTTCTAACCTCCTAACCCTACTCTCTAAATCACTTACCTTACTGACTAACTCATTAATAGTCTTCAATAAATCATCGTTAGCGATATGCAACGCAGAACTACGTATGTAGTCATAAGCAGTTGCAACGTCTTGAGAAACTCTAATCACATAGCCACCTTTACTACTTCTAATAACCTGCCCTAACTCCCTAAGCCTATTAATAGCTATCCTAACCGATGCCAGACTCACACCCAACGCGTCAGCTACTTCCCTAGGCGTAGCCCCTGGATTAACCCTCAAATAACTTAAAACCCTATCTTCAATACTCAACTCCTATCAAAGTATTAAATCGCTAAAAAACTAATAAACATCATGATATTTAAAAATAACTAACTACAGCTCCGTAATCAACGTCTCATACTACTACTTACTGCTACAATGATCAGCACCAACCCACACATCATGTAGTTAAAGAGTTAAAAACGTTCTTAGGGAGGCTGGAAGCGCGTAATTTAAGAAGATGTGTAGGATGTAGAGACCCCAAACACAAACCGAATTAGTTAAAGAGATTGATATCTGAGTACTCCAAGCGTGAGAAGGGTAGAGTTAAAAAGACCTACGCCACAAGACCTCCGAAGATGTTACGGAATTTGCTAGACAACAAGGCTTTGAAATGGTTTAGAGGATTTGAAGCTGGTGAGGGAACGTGTACGATATGCTGGAGGAATGAGTAGGAAGGTTCAACCCTACATCAACTATAAGGTAGGCTGAGTGGTATTCCAGTCAAATACGTTGATGTCAAACACTCCTCAAACCCATGCCTCAAATGCTGTGGGAAGCTAACACCGAAAGGGGTAGGCTTATGAGTTGGGGGGGAGTCAAGATGTGGGGAACTCCTATCACCTCCGAAAGCCATCAACGAAGTCCTAAAAGCTGGGGTGGGGTAAACGACCGTAAAAAGTTAATTACCCGATAACAGATCCTTCTAAGTGTTAAGTTTAGGATAAAAAAGTGGTTACTTACCTCTAAATAGGTTAACTTGCGGATATGGAGAAGGTGGGGCAGGAGTTCTTAGCGGTCTCTACACAATCCTTCAACGATTCATCTACTTCTCCTTCAAATACCTTATCTCCTGTCCTATACTGTGGGACTATTTGACTCTTACCATCAGCTCCAGCCTCGAAGACTTGCGGGCATAGTGAATAGCAAACACCGCATGCTATACATGAATCCTGATTTACGCTAACTTTTATTGAGGCCATGTCTGCTACCTCACACTATTATAGTAGGGGCGGTAAAATAAATTTTTATTCTCTCTTTAGTTAAAACCCTTAAAACTTAAAAAGCGTAAATGCTAACTACTTACTTAGGGCCCGTAGCTCAGCCAGGTAGAGCGCCGGGCTCATAACCCGGTGGTCCGGGGTTCGAATCCCCGCGGGCCCACTAGCCTTAAATCATAGATAAGATTAACCTAAGTCTCTCAAGTAGTTTAATGGAGTCTTCAGCGAATACGTAAATGAGGTGTTCAAATCCAGGTGGTCCTAAATCTATAATCGCATCTGGGTAGGTCTTAATCTTCTTTAACTTATTTGAAATCAGCGTAACTACGGTCTCAACGGATCTATTTTTGTAAGACCCTATACTCACAACGTTTAACTTAAGTTTTCTGAGTATATCTTCAGTTTCCTTCGAGTATTTTATGTTTACCGCACTTCTAATGTTAGGGAAGTACTTCATAACCTCTAAGAGTACTGACGCCATGAACCTACTACTACCGTATGTGGGCTCTGAAACAGCCTTAACCGTATTAAATACCTTAACAATACGTCCGGGAATCCCAACCACCTCTGAGACGGACTTCGCATTATATCTGGCCTCAACTATGTTCATCCCAACCTCAGGAACTAATGCCTGCATGTTCTGCATGATCTCTAAATTCTCTAAAACGTATTTAACCCTCTGAACTACTTCATCCCTAACCCCTGGAGTTAGGTAGTAGCATATGTTACAGTTAGAAAGTCCGCGGACTAAAATTTTATGCGCCCTACATAACCTCCCATCTCTAAGCTTGCTTAGCATGAATATAGTTAAATATGATGTAGCGTCGTCTAACCTCCTCCCTACCGTGTAGTTAGCCACAACCTCAACTACATTGCTTACCTCATCTTCATCAAAACCTAACCCCTTAAGCTTACCTACGTAGTATTGCGGTGTTTTGGAGAGGTATTTAGATATTAAAGCTTGTGAGACGTATAAAACCTTAGCTATCTGTCTTTGACTTAATCCTCTACTATTTAGACTCCAAGCTACTAACGCCCTAATATAGGGCAGTATAGTACTTACGACGTCGAAAGGTGTTGACATTAAAGCACCGGAAAAACATTAAGTACTACTGAGGTACATCTATCTTCAGATACGTAGTCAGTTCTTTATATCTATTCCTGACAGTCACTTCGGTAATCCCAGCTACCTGCGCTACATCCTTCTGAGTCCGCCTCTCATCAAGCATTTGAGCAGCTATATATACCGCAGCAGCTGCTAGTCCGGCAGGGTCTTTACCAGCTGTTAGGCCTGCTTCCTTCGCATCTTCTATTAAGTCTATTGCCTTCTTAACAACACTACCGCTTAATCCTAGAGCTGATGCTATTCTAGGTACGAAGTCAGATGGGTCGGATATAGGTACCTTAATACTTAACTCCCTAACTAATAATCTGTAACATCTGGCGACTTCCTTCTTACTCGTCTTAGTGAACTGTGATATCTCATCTAAAGTTCTAGGTATTTTATAAACTCTGCAGGCAACATATAACGCGGCGGCGACTATGGATTCTATAGCCCTACCCCTCACAGCACCTCTCTCAACAGCCTTCCTATAAATAGATGCTGCATGTTCCTTAACAGCCCTAGGCAAACCTAATTGATCAGCTATTCTTTCAAGCTCAGCAGCTGCCTGAGTTATATTCCTATCAATACTGTCTTGAATCCTAGTTCTTATTTGCCACTTCCTCCACCTCATGACCTCTAACTTCCTCTTAAGCTCTAACCTCTTACCCATAGCATCTCTATCTCTCCAATCAATAACTGTTGACAGCCCACCATCATGAATAGTAGGTGATAGAGGTGAGCCAGTCCTACTCCTCTTATCCCTCTCCTCAGGTGTAAAAGCCCTCCACTCAGGCCCTTGATCTATGACTCTCTCCTCAATAACTTCCCCAGTATTTAAGCAGATATATTCACCCCTACTCTCATCGTAAATTATTTTATCAGGTGGACATGGAGAGCTCACAACCTTTTCAGACATGGAGGTCACCTCACTATAAGTAATGTTTTTAAACTTTACTACTTACCTTTTTAAACCTTACGTTCAACCACTTATAAATCTTAATGAAAGTAATAAACACTTAAAAACATCTAACGTAGAAAATTAGGGGAGTGAAGGCCGCCGTAGCTCAGCCTGGTAGAGCGCCGGCCTTGTAAGCCGGAAGTCGCGGGTTCGAATCCCGCCGGCGGCTCCACCCTCACCTTAATGAGGAATCCCTACGTATTACGGTTTACTCGCATACGGGTCTGTTAGGCTGCTAATAACGTTAAAGATTTTGACGAAGTGTTAAATAGATGTTTAATAATGTCTCAACACGTAGTTGGTAAACCCTCCTACCTTCAATTAAGTCAATTATTTTCGAAGCACCTAAATTATTTATACTTCCTTTCAAACAACTCCGCAGCACCTTCCTAGCTAACTTCCTCCTCTGATTAAATAAACATCTTATTAAGTCCTCATATGTCCTCCACTCATCGCTCCAAGCCCTAGATCTCTTCAAGACCACTACTCTAGAATATACCTTAGGGTGTGGGGTAAACGATGTTGGTGGGTAGATGTTTCCTAACTCAACATCCATGAATGTGTTAACCATAACCGTCAGCCTGCTATACTCCCTACTACCAGGCAGTGCTATGAGGCGCTCAGCAACCTCGTTCTGAAGTGTTAGTATAGCAGCTTTGCAGGTAGATTTAATTATAGAATTAATCAGCGGTCCGGTAATGCTATACGGTACGTTAGATACTACAACATCAAACCCTCTTAGGCCGGAGCGAAGTAGGAACACACCATCCCCTACCAATACATCAACCACACCATTACCTACTTCCCTACTTAAGAAGTCCCTAGCAATACCAGCTAACCTACTATCTAATTCTACCGTTACTACGTACCTAACCAAATTACTTAAGCTAGCGGTAAGCACTCCTAAGCCAGTGCCAATCTCCACTACCCTAGAAGGTTTTAACTTAGTAACATGTTCTAAGATCTCGTCTAATAATCTATTGTCAACTATGAAGTGTTGGCTTAACCTCTTCTTCACCTTAACCCCGTATAAATATAGGAGGTGTTTTGTAACCTCCTTCAAATCTTGATGGCGTATCTGCATATTAATTAACCTTCAACCAACTCACTATACGTTTATGTAAAATTAAACCACTTAGAAATTAATTAAATAGTAAGGAGTAGAAAGTTTAATTATTAAAGGATTAAAGTAAGGATGTCCTAATATTTATTGGATGAGCCGTTTATGTCAGACTCGGTTAAAGATATGAAGGAGTTCCTTAGTAAGATAGTAACTACCGGATCTCTAATCCCGGATTTTAAGGTTATAGCAACCTTAAAGTACTTAAGTATAGATGAGGTTGATGAGTCTGTATTAGAAGCTCTTACGAGGGAGGGTTTATTAGTTAGAAGAATTACTGATGTAGCTATAGCATGCAGTAAATGTGGTTCCCTATCAATATCAACTAAATACGTATGTCCTGCATGCTCCAGCGTAAGTATTGTTAAGTCTAGGCTGATTCAACATATTGACTGCGGGTACGTAGGTAGTGAGGTTAGCTTCCTGAGAAGTAACAGCGGTGCTTTAAAATGCCCGAAATGTGGTAGGGAGGTAGCTGAGGAGAGGTTAATTGTCTACGCTACGTTCTTCGAATGCCTTTCATGTCACTTCAGAACCTCATCACCAAACGTCATACATAAATGCCATAACTGTGAGAACATATTCAAACCTGCCGACGCTTCCCTAAGACCTATATACTTGTATGAGTTAAGCGATAAAGGTCGGGAACTACTTAAACAGTAGGTACGATTAACCCCCGAGAAATGTGGTGATGAGTGCTGGCAGTGTATGTATTAACATAAAATTTAAGGTTGAAACCATTAAAACGTATGGTAAAGCCCTGATAACACTGCCTTCAATGCATTTACCGTATGAGATTCCAGACATTAAGGAGACAACTATAGACGTGTAGTATAGTAGTGTGTACATTAACTCTACGTCTGGTTTGATGAATAACAAAGCTTCGATAGCTGTTAAACGATTTAATATTATAGTCATAAACGCTACAGTAAAGTCATATACCACTACGATCATTATTAAAAGGATTAAGTACTGTTTAAACACCTTCTTTCTGTAGTCTCTATACCTGTAGAAGTAGTTTAATAGGTTAGAAGCTTTCTCCACAACGTCTACGGACTTACCACCGCTCTTCATAGCCACTGAGAACGTTCTTAAAACGTATGAGTACTCATAACCTACGCCCTTCAATACCATATCTATTGCGTCGTCAAAACTCATTCCTAAGTTAATCATGACATCCAACCTCTCAATTAACTCTCTAAAATACCCTCTCATATCATGCTTAGCTAATACTATTGCTTGATATAACGTGCTGCCCGATTTGAGGTAAGCCGCAACGCTACTAACGAAACCACTTATTTGAGTTTCGACAGACTTAAACTTCCTCAAATCAGGTAGGGTTATCATAGTTAGTAAGGAGTATAGTAATAGTAAGGATGTTGATAGCAGAATAGTAAATGAGTAACCGTACGGGACTACAAGGAAAGAAATAACGTAGAACTTAACGTACCTTACCACTAAATAGCAGGTTAAGATGTAGAGTAGGGTTAAGTATATGGAAGCCGTTAACAATACCTTAATATTTGTGGGTAGTCTCATATATAAACACTACTCATAATATAATCTACTAATATGTAATATGTTAGGGAGGCTGCCGGCACGATTACTAGCGTTGTTACTATCATGAGCATGTAAGGATTTATAATGCCTAGAGGCATTAACGATGTAGTTGAAGCTATTACTGAAACAATTAATGGGAAAATAAGTACTACAGCAACGAAAGCCTCAGACAGTATACCGATGAAACTAATCGCTTCTTCAATCCTCGTACGGACCTCTATAAAGTAACTATCTATTAAGTGGTTAATCACTGGTAGGGGGTCGTAGCCCCCCCTTGCAATACTTCCTATAACCATTAGTAGTGAGGCTAAAGACTTAGATGGAGTTATCATAGTTAAATAATTTATGATGTCATCTAAGCTCTTACCTAGGTGAAGTTGGTTAGTAATTTGCTCTAACTCTAATTTAAACTCCTCCAATTCTTTAAAGTTACTGAGTTCAAGTAATGCTTTAGTCGGACCTAGACCTGACACTATTAGCGATGAGAAGATGTAGAGAAGTGAGGGGTACTTAGCCTCTAATCTATAACCCCTATTTACATGTAATATCTTGGGGAGGGTTACCACCACTAACATGGATATGAACGTTATGAGTGCTGCCGTAGTTAGGATTACAGTGAGTTTACTTAGGAAGCCTAAGTCGTACTGAACGGTAACCACTACGGAAATTATCGGTAATAACGTTGAGGTAGTTAGGATGAAAAGTTTAATTGAAGTCTCAAAATACTCGCTTAGTGAGGAAGTCAACCCAGAACCTACGACATACCTTTCTAACGAGCTGAGGCGCTGAGCTAGTTTAAGAGCTAACCCGCTAAGGTACTGCATAGGTACCTACCTCAGACTCAGCGATTGAGTAGATAACAGACCAATTCCTTCTATATTCGCTAACAATATTCTGCAGGTCCCTAACCCCTACCTTACGCTTAGCAGCCCACTTCATTATAACAGCCCTCCTCAGTAAATCATTGAACACTTCGTTATAACCAACCTGTTTTCTATCAGATATTAATTTAATGATATAGCTATAGCCAGAGAATTTTATGGAGTCCCTATCACGACTCCACTTAAAAGGTGTGCTTAAAATTAACTCACCAGTTCTGGGATCTAGTTCTTCAACCTCCTTCACCTCTAAAACCCTCCTACCGACCACCTCGCTATCCACTTGAACCCTCCCTAAACAAACATACGTCCTAACTAATTGTAGGAGGGCTTTAGGTATGTTAAAAGGTTCTGCTAGGAGTCTTCGTATGCCTGACTCCACGTTTTCCGCGTGTAGTGTTGCTAGACCGCCGTGGCCTAAGCTAACAGCTTGAAAGAACGTATATGCTTCCTCACCCCTAATCTCACCAACTATTAAAACATCAGGTCTCTGCCTTAAGGCACTTTTCAGTAATTCGTAGAGAGTTATATTTACGACTCCGGTCTCAGTGCTTAACCTAGTGGTTAGTGAGACCCAATTCTCACGCATCACTAGGTTTAACTCCGGGCTCTCCTCTACAGTAACTACCTTAACCTCCGGAGGTATTAAGAGGGCCATAGCATTAAGGAGGGTGGTTTTACCTGAAGCCGTCGGACCTACTATAAGAACGCTTTGGAGGTTTTCTACTACTATCCAAAGATATGCTGCGAGCAATGGGTCTAAAGTACCTAGATTAACGAGTTGAGGCAGTGTAAACGGTTCAGATTTAAATTTCCTTATCGTAAACGTAGAACCTCTCCTAGAAACAACATCGATAACTATATGTACTCTATAACCCTCAGGCACTAACACGCCTTCGACTATAGGTTTAGCTATGCTGACCTCTAACCCTGCTTTAAACACTAACCGATTTACGATAAGTTCTAAATCTCTAGGGTTGTCAATGACTACGTTGGTCTTCAACCACTCATATACATTGTGAAATACGTATATGGGTAGGTTAACACCACTGCAAACTATGTCCTCTAGCTTAGCATCTCTTATCAGCGGCTCTAATATAGAGTAACCTATTAAATCCCTAGCTACGTAATATGAGGTCTTATCCGCTACTACCTCATCACTCATTCTAATGCCTAGAGAGCCGTCCATGATGAGCTTTCTAATAATGTTTATACCATCCCCAATATCGGTTAACCCGATTAAGCTCCTACCAATAGACCCTTTCTCAAATACTTTCCTCTTAACTAAATCAACTAAGGACGACTCACGTGGAGTTAAGATAGGTTCTATCACATCATATACCTTTCGACCGGACGTGTCGAAGTATATTAAGGCATATGAGTAGTTCTTAATTAACGGGTAAAAATCGATGATGTTAGATACCGAAGGCTTACTAACCATGTTTCGTAGGCCACTACTGGTAGACTCGGCAACCTCCTTAGACTTCTTAAATAGTTTAAACAAGGTAAACCCACCTAGGTGATTGCGAAGACGTACGATGCCTCATACCCCCTAATAGTAGTTACTTTAGCTATGTAAACACCTTTAGGAAGAACGGTCTTCAACTCAACGGTTATCTTAACAACATCACCACTATCGATTTTAAAGCTACTTAAGTTTTGAGCTATTGTTAACCCTGAACTACCGTTGATAACGTAGGACGAACCTATCCTAACTTCATTATTCATTAAATTCCTAACGAAAATTTCTACGGTATTCACGTTGACATTTACAGCTTCTATCTTCACTCTCTCACTTATGAACGGTATTTCAGGCGGTGTCTGCGAGACCATCGATGAAACCCAAACCCATAGGATCGCTGAAGTAGCTACCGATATTAATATTAGTAAAACAGTTGCTATCAGGGGTGATACACCCTTCACCAACCACACCCTGAAATTAACGTTATCAGGTATTTTAATCTTTAACTAGATTCTAGTAGATTCTCTGAAAACTATCTCGTTTGGAAGTACGTCATAGCCTAACAACGTCTCTACGACGTTCCCCCTCATTAAAACTAGCTTCATCGTCCTAGAAATAGTTTTAAGCGAATGCGGGTCTTCTACTAATCCTAACCTAATTATCAAATCCGCGATATACGCTATAGGTTTGTAGAACTCTTCATCAACCTGAATAATAGCCACAGATCCTACCGACGGATCTCTCCTCATTAAGACTTTACAGTAATCGTTGATATACGATGAGTTGTTATTGATGACTACATAAGCTAAATTACCGCCGCTCCTTAATACGTCCTCTAAGACGTGTACCCCACTACCTAATTCATTTAAAAACGCTATATCGTCTTTAACCACCCCATACTGTCTTAAAGTGTCTTTATATCTTTGAATCACATCGCTGACTACTATATGCCAGCTGTAATTCAGGTAAAACCTCCTAAGGATCTCAACACCTACATGAAATGTGTACGTATATGGGTTACCTATCACTACGATTAAAGCTGCCTTCGGAAGCTGCCCTAACACACCAGTTAACGGATCTACTGCCACATTAGAATACCTCACTTTAAAGCGGTCTTACACTCTTTAAAGCTTTTAGTAAATTTACTGAGATGTTATAACACCCAATACCTCTTTCCACTAAACCTTTATACACTAACTTACTGATAATTTTTGAGGGTTCTTGAATACCGTATAAGGCCTTCAACTCCCTTAACGCTATTAACTCACCAACAGATCTATACCTCACGAAGTAATTAAGAACTATTGATTCCTCCTTCGTAAGCGTGTTAAGGATCTCTTTAAGCTTTGAATGATCAGCGCTCATACTACTATTCCTTAAATTGATGTTCAACCCTTAAAATAAGTGTTTGTAAGGATTCTAATCCGGGTTAAAGTTTAATACCTTAATTCCTACGTAGTTAATGGTAATAGTAATGAGTCAGCAGCAGAAACAATCTAAGGAGTTAAAGATAGTTACAAGGCCTGTCGTTACGGTAGATAATGTTAAAGGTGATACTAATAAACTAAAACTCCTGCATATCATTAAACACCTAGGTAGTGTGTCTGAGAAGGCACTCACATACCTCATTCACTTACTACAAGATGAAGCTAAAATACAACTAAGGTATAACTACATAAACGTTGGTGGGATGCCCTGCAGCAAACAGTTAAGGGATGACATAAATATGCTACTTTACCTAGGCCTAGTAGAGACTGACGCAGTTAGTAGGAGGTTAAAATTAACTAGCAGTGGAGTAGAATTCCTAGGGATGTATGGGTTAAGTGAGGATGAGTTAAAAATGTTGTTAAGCAGTGTTGATGAGTTGAAGGGGAAGATCAGCTCTATAGATGTTGAAGCTGACTTAAGTGCTAGGAAGATGAGGTCATTAAAGCTTTCTCGTAGATGATCATTAGAACATCACACTTTCTAACTAAATAGTTAATTTACATTTTAATCCCACCTTCGGTGGTGAAAGTCGTTGATAAGTTGATGTGGGACGGTAGTGAATGCTAACCATTGATAACGGATGTGTTTAGGCTACGCTCTTTTAAATATATGAAAATTAGACAGAAGTTGGTGTTGGTAAATGGGAGTTGAAGTAGTGTCAAAGATTGTTGGATTATTTAGTTGGGTTACAGCTATTAAAGGTAGTTCTGAACTCCTAGCTATAATAGGGCTTCTACTAGTTGGGTTAGTAGCATCTATATATATTGGTAAGGGTGTCTTCATGTTAGGTAAGTGGTTAGTGAATTTGAAGATTAAGGAATTCACCATAACATTAGCAGTAATAGGTATAGCACTAATAGTTATAGCTGTTTTAATACCATGAATTAAAATCCGTAGGTAACCCTGGTTATGAGCCCGTTTACCCAATCAAAGTAACGCTATGAGATAATTAGTTTAAGATTCTTAAGTTCGGGGAGGGAAAGGTGATTACCCGCTTAAAGCCTATCTAGAGATATGAGTTTGCAGTTATCCGTGCCTAACATCTTAATCTTAAGTGTTTCTACTATAACACTTCTTTTATTTTCACGGTCTTAGACTTTGGCTTCCCTCAAGACCTACCAGTAGCTCACGGGTTCATCAGGAGTTCCATCAACGGATATCGCTGGGGCCGCCTTACGGCGTCGTAGTGAGATACATGTATAGCACCTCATCCCACCTCTGACGGCTACGCCGCCATAGAGGTAGGTATCCTAGTATATTACTAATAATCTTCTAATTAATGATAATTCAGTAGTTTTTCACTTTATCCCTAAATAGCTCTAACATTAACTTTAATTGATGTGAGGTTAAAACCGATCATTCCTCAGCTTCTTCTACGGGGGATTCGTAGAAGTATTCACCGATTGATTTTTGATACCTATCTAAATAGCTGTAAGGCTTATTTATTCTTGGCCTTCCCGTCCTACGATCCCTTCTGAACGTTATATCTAAGTCTTTAAGGAATACGTTCATGCCGTGTTTAAGGTTTGCCGGACTCAGCGCATTACCGAAGACCCCGGGAACGCCGTTGAATACGATAACCCTATCAGCTATGTTGTCTATTACAGTTAAGTCGTGGTCGACGACGAAGGCTACTGCCTTCCTAACCTCTACCACCTTCTTTATAGCCTTACACACCGTTAACCTCTCATCAACATCTATGAAGGCTGAAGGTTCATCCAGTAGGTAGATATCAGCATCGCTAGCTAAGGCGACCGCTATGGCGAATTTCTGCAACTCCCCACCACTTAGTTCATTAATACCTCTTAAGAAGAGTTTGTGGAGGTTTAACCTCTTAATGACGTCGTTCTGAAACCAATCACTGCATGCTAGTTGGGAAGATCTGCAGAGCTCCTTAAAAGCTTCTTCAACGCTTACCCATTTAAACAACTCGGTTTTAACGTATTGAGGTTTATGGCTAACCCTAAGCATATTAGTCGTTAAGTAACCTTCATCAGGTTCTAACTCACCTGCTAATAACTTTATGAAGGTTGTTTTACCTATAGCGTTAGGCCCTACTATACCTAAAACCTCACCCTTCCTAACCTCACCTGCTTTAACACTTAATTCGAAACCATCTAAGACCTTCCTCAGATTAGGCCATGATAGGAACTCCCCCTCAGATTTTCCTACAACCTCCCTGCCAAACCTATCAAATACTATCGGCTCAGCCCGAATCCTCATGTTCTCAGAGGGTAGATATCCGATTAAGAAGTTATTCACACCGGAACCAACAGAGTAGACCTTAGAGAATATGCCGAAAACGCCTGGATCACCGTAAACTACTGATACGTAATCAGATATATAGTCAAGAATTGTTAAGTCGTGTTCGACAATTATAACGTATTTATTCTTAGTGAATTCCCTAATAGCTCTTGAAACCATTAGTCTTTCGTAGACATCGAGATAACTTGAAGGCTCATCGAATAGGAAGGTATCAGCATCTCTTAACAGTGCAGCAGCTATGGCGAATTTCTGCAACTCCCCACCACTTAAAGTCGCTACGCTGCTATCCCAACAACTATCTAGGTTTACATACTTACGTACCTCGTTAGCTATACCTTTCTCATCAACCCTAACTATTATATCCTTAACAAACCCCTTTACATACTTCCTAATTAGGTCTACGTGTTGAATTTTATGCACTACCCGTAACTTCTTATTAACTAACTTACTTAAGTACTGAAGCATCTCACTCCCCCTGTAAAACTTTAAGACAGGTTCCCATGACGGTGTAACATCTAAGTTACCTAAATTAGGTATGAGTTCCCCGGAGAGTATCTTAACTGCTGTGGTCTTACCGATACCGTTCTTACCGACTATGCCTAAGACCCTACCGCTGATCGGTGTTGGAAGTCCGTAGAGCTTAAATGAGTTCACACCATATCTGTGGATTAATCTCCTCTCGATTTCGTCTGGCAGGTTAGTAACCGTGATCGCTTTGTATGGACACTTCTTAACACATATACCACAACCAACGCATACTAATTCATAGATAATCGGCTTACCGTCTTTAGACTTAGATAGCTCAATAGCTTTAGAACCTGACCTGTTAATAGGGCAAAACTTAATGCATTCTAAATTACATTTATCTGGTCTGCATAAATCGTAATCTATTACTGCAATCCTAACCATCATTACCACCGTAACAACTTATAAGTAACCCTAAAATATAATTAGTAGATGATGAGTGGTGACGGCTTGGACATAAGATGGCAGTAACTTAATCACCCTGACCAACTTATAATCAAGTAAATTTATGAGGTGGTTAATGATAAATTATATTAAAAAGACCTTAAGATTCACTTAACCTACCATTCCTCTTCTTCCCACTCTTCTTCTTCCTCCTCCCACCACTCCTCTTCTTCCTCTTCTTCCCACCACTCCTCATCAAATTCTTCTACTTCAAACATTTAAATCACTCACACCTATACACCCTCAGCTTAGATATATAAGTTTTTACTATGCCGGGACTATCTGTGAATACGGATACCTGGGAAGTCCAAAATTTCACTCCTGGGTGTATAGGTGGGGGAGGAGTTCAGTAAGTCCTGAGGACTTCATAGCCATTCAAAACCATAAGCTCATCTGCCTTGGAACTACTGAGGTAGCTCTAACATTCATTGATTGTTGATTTTATATCTCCCAATTACTGCTTTAATGATTGCTAATACTTCGTAGTTAAATCTGTAATAATTGATATTTCCGTCATCATCAACTTTAAATTTAAGTATTCCATCTCTTATAGTAGGTAGGATGACTTCAGGTATGTCCTTAGATGGGTAGAGCCTTCTTAGTGTAGGGAGGATTACGCAGAGGTTCCCGACGTTAATACCTAACTCACTTAACTTTCTGTCTAACTCTTCCCGCATCCTAAAGCCCTCAAGGATGTAGATGCTGCGCGCTAAACCAGCTAAATCACCTAAGGTGATCTTCTTATAGTTACCTGTAGAATATTTTAGCATGACGGAGTCGTAGAAAATGTTGTAAATCCACGGCTCTTTAAATTCGTTAACATCGGGATGTTGTAATCCCAGTATATGACCTACCTCATGAATAATTATATCAGCCCTCCTTAAGCTTAAGAATACGTAGTTCCCATAGGTAAAGGCTATTAAGATATCTTCATTGAATTTAATTGGCTTAGGTACCTCGATAATTACTATTAGGTCCTCACTGAATAATCCCTTTAAAACACTCAAAAAGCTGTGGAGTTCTTTAAATCCGATCTTATCATTACTAGAGATGAAGAACTCGTAGTTAAATCTCTGATCATCTATAAATGCTAGTGATGTATTATAATTAAACACTAATTTAAAGATGGATAACCACACATCAAATGCTTCCTCGTAGACATCAGGTAGTAGCTCTTTAGGTACTACGCGGTAAGAATACGTACACCCACCTAAACCACAACTTAAGATGTCGTAAGTAAGAACGACGACCCTTAATTCGACAACACCGCTTGATACATATCTTATTGAAGGTTTGATGGTACCATCATAATGATCTATAAGACAGAACTCGTTATAGGTGAATTCCCCTAAATCCCACTCCTGACTTAAGGTCTGAACCCCTACGTTACGGGTGACTATATTGACTGTGACCCCCCTCTTAATCCTATTACTCGTTAAATCTACTTCATCTAATATAAAGCCTTCGAAAAACCTACTACCTAATATTATGTCAGGAGGTTCAGAATAATCGTCATAGATGAGTTTTGAAACACTTATCAAACCACTGCAGTTCCTCACGATTTTTGAGTTACCTATTAAGTAACTACAGTTTGCATCCGATATAAATGGTTGATTCTCAGATATCTTAAAACCTGCAACCCTCTTATCATGCCTGTCTAATAGCTTAGTAGTTAGCACCCCACCTGAAAGGATATGTATGAGTAGTAGGATGACTATGGACATCACCATCAACGTCGTTGATGAAGTCTTATCTATCGTGAATACCTCCCCAATTATAATTTCGGAAATTACCTTTTATACTGTTAAAATTAAATCAATTTTAAATCTTTAAAAATGTATGACGGAGATCAATGAAGTAGCGATTACGAAGTAAGTAGATGTTGTTATAATATCACCTACAGTAGTTATCAGCGGTGCGGAGATCGTCACTGGGTCAATTCTTAAACGTGGGAGAAGTAGTGGGAGTAGAACACCAGTAATATCTGTTACTAAGGTTGATGCGATTAACGCTACTGCTACTATTAAACCAACAACAACTGCCTGTGTTACTGACATATAGGCAGTAAATGTTATGAGAGCGCCTATTAGAAAAGAAATAGGTGATAGTAAAGCAATTAATGTTAATGAAATTATCATCTCCTTCTTTAACACCCTAATAATATCTTGCGGTCCTATCTCACCTACTGCTAGACTCCTTATTATGAATGTAGATGCCTGAGCACCTACATTACCTGAGTTATCTGAAAGCATAGGAAGGAAGGCGGCTAGGACCGCTATCCTTTCAATAACCCCGATGAATGAAGCTATTACCCAACCCGTAACAACATTCATTATATATAGATAGACTAAAGGTGCGAGCCTACTCCTAACTATTGATATAGGATTTGCAGTTAAGTACCTACCCTTAATAACCCGTATAAAACCTCCGAATCTTAGTAGGTCTTCACTATATTCATTTATAGCTACGTCGAGTACATCGTCTATGGTCACAGCCCCTAACAACCTGCCATCCTCATCGAGGACCGGGATCTCAATTAAGTCGTATTTAACGAAGGTCTTAGCAACTTCCTCACGGTGTGATCTAACGTAAGCCGTCGCCGGCGGTTTTGATATAACATCCTTAAGGAGTTTCTCCCTGCTTAGAGAGATAAATGACTTAACATCAACCCAGCCGAGGAACTTCCGATTCTCATCTACAACGTAAACATATGAGTGCTTATCATACATTCCTAACTCATTCTTAGCTGTGTACTCCTTAATAGCTTCACCAACAGTTGATTTGTAGATGAATATAGGTACCTGCGGAGTCATTATACCACCCGCACTTTCACTAGGATATTTGAGGAGTGACATAACTTCAATCATTTTCCAATGAGGTAGTAAGTTAGCTAATTTAGTCCTAATCTTATGGGGGATTTTAAGTAGGAGATCTGCTACTTCATCAGAAGGCATTTCCACGAGAACTTTAGCCATATTATCAATACCTTGTACCCTTAATAATTCAAGTATTAAGTCCTCAGATAACTTGTTGAGGATGGGCTTTAAATTACTTAAAGGTATACATGACACCACCCTACTCCTCTTACCCACATCTAAACGTTCTAACACCTCAACGTATTCATAGGGAGAAAGCCTAGATAAAAACATTGTTAGCTCATTAAGATTTCCACCCTCTAAAACGCTCTCTAAATCAGCCATTAACGCTTCTAAATTTTCAGCAGCCACCACCGAACCACCTACCTTAAACTAAGTACTAATTGAGAGTATTAAACTAATTATACTTAATGGGAGTATCTCTATGTCGGTTTCAGATATACGGTTATTGCAACAGGGGTTAAATTTAAAAGGTTTAAGTCCTTCATAAGTAGGTGGGGGTTGGGGGGCATAATGGAGGCATATACTCTACTTGATAAGGTGCAGGCTACCTATAAGGTTATTGGCAAACATGTCTACGGTAATTTATATGATTGCGACCCGAAAATTTTATCTGATGTTGAATATCTGACTGAAGTCATTGTTAATGCAGCTAAAGAAGGTAATATGACCCTACTAGATGTTAAGAGTTGGAAGATAGAGCCAGGTGTGAGTATCATCGCTATAATACTAGAGTCTCACATAACCATACATACGTGGCCTGAATATGGCTTCGCAACCGTTGATGTTTATTCCTGCGGTCTACATACAAACCCTGAAAACTCGTTCAAATACATAGTGAGTGCGTTGAAGGCAGGGAGGTATGAGTGTAAAGTTATTGATAGATCTTTCTACTAATCGTAAAATATTTTTAAAAGTTATTTAGCATTTTTAAAAATAAATATGAGGTAATTGATGTTGAAATTTATTAACCTCAAAAACAATTCCTAGCTAGGAGGGTCAGTAAGAGAGTAGAAGCCCTCCAACCCCGCGGTGGTTGGGGTTGACCTGAATTAAAGTTCCCCAACACCGCTACAAGTTCTTCATACAGCCTCTAATCCTACTCAGAAGTTCTAAGGCCAGTTCCCTCTTACCATATGTGGAGATATAGAAACTACTACTTAAATCTTTAACATCCTCTAAAGTTTTCATAAACAGAAATTCGTTCGCTGTAATCACATCATTAGCTCTTAGGAGGTGTGTTATACGTTCTCTCTCTGAGCTGTTTAAGTTAATCCCTAAGGTAGTGAGGGTTTCTAATCTTCTAACGCTGTCGATTACCGCATACGCAGCTACTACATGAACGTCCTGGCTGTAGGACTTTAAGGATGTTACGAACTGCCTAAACCTACTGGTATTATATATAGGTTGTGTCACCACAAATTCTGCACCAGCTCTTAACTTCCTCACACACCTCAACACCTCTAACTCTAAGTAGTTGCTGTATTGGTTTGCCGTCACGCCTATGTGGGCCGGTCTACTGCCTAAATTAACTTGCCTACCGCTGTAATCAAAACCTAAATCGCTTATTAACCTACATAAGTATGTAAGCTGTGTTGAATCTAATTCGAAATATGTTCCAGCAGTGTTTCTAGGCCAATCACCTGTTACGATTAAGAGATTACGTATATCGCAGTTTAGAGATGTAATTAAGTACTTAGTTAGTTCTTCTACTGATTTATTACGTGACGCTATGTTGATCATCACATCACTATCTCCTAAGGTCTTAGTAAGTAATCCCAGAGTTAGTTGGTCGTAGGTCTTCAGACCCATAGGTGAGTCAACTATAGCGAAAACATCTACGTACGCTGATAACCTACTCAATGTGTTGAGTATGTTAGGTAAGTCCTGATTGGTTGGCTGGCTAAAGACTTCGTAGATAAGCACGTTACCCTTATTAAGTAACCTCATAAACTTTGAGAGAGCTCTCCTACTAGGTGGGTAGTAATCCTTTAATTTAAAGTACGGCCTTAAATTTACCTTAGTGAAGACTTCGTAACGCTTAATGTGGTCATGTAAGCTGGCGTAGAGTTTAACCCATACACACTCACCTGAAACCTCGCACTGCGTATCTCTATACCCACCGCAAGGACCGTTCAACATGTTCTTTGGACAGCTACCCACTCATCATTCCTGAATTATGATAAATGTTTAAAGTATTAAAGATTTAGTAAGCTATAACTACTTGATTTAGATGAGAGTAGGTATTATAGGTGGTGGGGTTGGAGGACTCCTCACCGGTGTTAAGGCCGTTGATAACGTAGGTAAAGTAGATTTATATGAGGAACACACCTTAGTTGGTTATCCTAGACACTGCACAGGCTTAGTAAGTGATAGAGTTCTTAACTGCCTAGGTAGCGGGGTTAAAAACCACGTATTAAACACCTTCAAAAGCTATACATTAATTCATTCACTAAGGCCTAATAAGCGATTAGAACTTAGGTTTAGAAACACTATCTACTTAATTGACAGGCCTAGTGTTGAGAGGTATTTAAGTGAGGAGTTCCAAAAACGCGGGGGCTCACTCTATCTAGGCTTAAAGATCGCGTGGGTGGATCCTAATAACACTTCATTAGGCATAGGTAATACCTCCTTAAGGAAATACGATATCATAGTCATTGCTGAGGGTGCTAGAGCCGTACTTACGAGGGCCTCTGGGATGTGTGGGGATCCTAACTACCTTGTAGGGTTGCAGACAATTATTAAGTGTAAGAACGATTTGGAAAATCCTTACGTCATCTTCGGCGATGACGTCAGTAAGGAATTTTTCGGATGGGTTATACCGGTTAGTGAAAGACGGTTAATATTCGGACTGGCAGATAGTTACGTAAGCTACGCTAAGCTAAACCGCTTAGTAAAGACCTACTTAATGAGGAAGTTCGGAATTAATAACCTAGTAGTTGAAGAAGTTTTCGGTGGGTTAATACCTACTTCAAGTCCGTGTAGACAGACGTTTAAAAATGTTATAGGTATTGGAGACGCTGTATCAGTTGTAAAGCCTTTAAGTGGTGGCGGTATTTACGGCATATCAAGACAGGTAATGGTGTTAGAAGAATTGTTAAGGAGGTCTGACACACCTGAGGAAGTCCTAAAAGGGTATGAGGGTAGGTTATCAAGTTTAATAACAGTTCTGAAGATTCAACACGTGCTGAGGAAATGTGTGGTTAGGAGGTTTAATAGTTTAAGTAATTTCGTCATGAAACTTATTGATTTAGGAATTAATGATATCCACATATTAGACTACGATATATACATGGCTGACCTATTAGATGTTAAGGATTTAAGTAAGGCCTTCACAGCGTTTCTTATATAGAACTTCAGAAGACTGCATGATTGTACTAACATGCCCACCTAAATTTAATTGCAATACTTGCCAGTAATTACTTAGGGTTGGACTAGGTAGTGATCTCACATATCAGCGCCTCTTTCTAACTAGTACTTCATGATGGATATTACTCTTAGTTTTGTTACGATGTAATTTATATCGAATCACCGTAGTTTGAAGGATGTGAAATAGTTTTAAATGGTTTAGAGTAGTAGTTATAGGTGTTGGAGTGTCTAGTAGGAAGAAGAGGGCCTCAGGGCCTCAGTCGGCAGCAGGTCTGGTCAGGTTTTTCGAGGATGTTGAGTCTAAGTTTATAATATCACCTACGGTTTTACTGGTCATAGCGACTGTATTTATATCGATGGTAGTTGCTATGAATATGTTACTTAGGTAAATTTAAGTAGTAGTTCCCAAGTGTTGTTGATGAAGTCTTCAAAACGTCTTAAATCATCTTCACTGAGGTCTTTAAACCGGCCTTGAACGCTTATGTAATCTTTAATATGCTTTCTCTTATGTTTATCTAAGTATATGTTGCTTGGTGGGGTTAACCTTAGCTTATGTTGTTCAGCCTCAAAGAGTATCCAAGCACCTACCTCAACAGCTAGTTTAGCAACCTCAACTGTCTTAGATGGGTCGAAGCGCCAGCCGGTAGGGCATGGTGCGTGTAGATGTATGTACTTAAACCCCCTAATCGTAGCTGCTTTCCTCAACTTACTTATGAAGTCTAGTGGGAAGGCTATACTTGCAGTAGCTGTGTAAGGTATTTTATGTAGTAGCATTATTAGGGGTACTTCCTTCCTATCCTCCCTCTTACCTGTTACCGTAGTTGATGTCCAAGCACCGTATGGGGTTAGCGAGCTTCGCTGGATTCCAGTATTCATATATGCTTCATTATCCACACAAATATATATTAAGTCGTCATTTCTTTCAGCACTACCTGATAGCGATGCGAAACCTATATCTGCTGTTGCACCATCACCAGCCCAAACTACCGGTATTCCGCCAATCTTTAAAATTTCCTTAACGTTCGCTATCCCTGAGGCCACAGATGCTGATGATGCGAACGGTACGTTGATCACCCTCATAGCTATACTGCTTTTAGGTAGTGTGCCCTGAATTATTGTTGAGCAGCCGGCAGGTACTACTATTATTGAGTCTTTACCTAACGCCATACCAACATATCTTAACCCAAGCGTTTCCGGGCAGCCGGGACATGCCGTATGCCCTGGGAGTACGTAGTTATCCCTGCTTAGTCCTTGGATTTTAATAGACATAAGGTCACCTACCTAAGAACCATTCTGAGGTATTCCCAATATAGCCTCCTTCCTCAACATCGCCGATGAATTTTAAGATTATCCCCCTGATGTCGTTGGGGTTTACATCAACACCTGCTAGGCCGGCTATCACACCTCTAACTACGACTTTATTACTTAACCCATATGTCCTGGCTAATACCTCACTATGTATATGTCCTAACGAGCCTAGAGAGACTGATTTATCGAATACTAGGACTCCTTTAACACTACTCATAGCTTTTGTTAAGTCTTCTTCGGGGAAGGGTCTGAAGAACCTTACCTTAAGTACACCTACATCATAGCCATTACTTCTTAACTCATCACATACGTCCTTCATAGTGCCTACCCAACCACCCATAGCTACTATTAAGTACTTACTATCATCACATCTATAACATTCTGTTAAACCACCGTAACTCCGCCCAGTTAATTTCTCATACTCTCTATCAACTTCTTTAATGACTTCCTTAGCGTTCTCCATAGATTTATGTATATCATATCTCATAGTAGCTACGTCCTCAGCGTTAGATAGGTTACCCATAGTTAGGATGTTATCCGAACACATGTTATATGGTTGTGACCTAGGTTTGAGGAAGGACTTAATTACGTCTTCATCTGGTATGTCTACGGGTTCTGATGTGTGGCTTAGTAGGAAGCCGTCAAAACCTAACATACCTGGTAGGTAGACCTCCTCATCTTCAGTAATCCTATATAATTGTATCGTAGTATCTAAGATTTCCTGGTTATTCTCAGCTAGCGCCATTAACCAACCGCAATCTCTTTGACCCATGAAGTCTGTATGCTCACTCCATATATTCCAAGGAGGTCCTACGGTCCTAGTAACTACTGCTAAGACCATAGGTACCCTACTACCAGCAACCCACCAAAGCATTTCATGTGCGAAGAGTAGTCCGTGTGATGATGTAGCTGTGAATGCTCTAGCCCCGCATAACGCTGCTCCGTAAGCAGCTGCCAGCGCTGCAAACTCTGATTCAACCCTCATTAACCTAGCCTTAATTAACTTCATATCTACGAACTCGCTTAACCTCTCAACAATAGTTGTTTGAGGTGTTATCGGGTAAGCTGTTATTAGGTCAACGTTAGATAGTCTAACAGCTTCCGCAACCGCGTAATTACCTGTTAAAACCTTGGTAACCATGATGGACTACCTCACTCTTCGACCATTGTGATCGCCTTAGCCGGGCATATGTTGGAGCATATACCGCAGCCCTTACAGTAGTCATAGTTGATCTCTACGTATTCGTTAGGGCTGTCTAATATGTTAATAGATGAGTCTGGGCAGTACAGCCAACATAACCCACACCTAATACACTTACTGTGGTTTACTTCTGGTTTCTTAAATCTCCAATAACCAGTCCTACCTGCAACACCTATAGCAGGCCTTGAGATAGGTAGTTTACATGTTTTACTCAGCTTCGCTCACCTCATCGTAAGCTATTTTAATAGCCTTTACGTTAAGCTCTAATAAATCACCATGTAGGTACTCCCTAACACTCCTAATCAAATCATCTACATTAACCAAACCTGTAACCTTTGAAAAAGCACCTAACATCGGCATGTTAACTAATGACCAACCGGTGAAGAAGAGCCCTAACTTCCTCACTATATCATTAGCGTTTATGTAGAAAATCCTATACCTATCTGATGTTCTGATCTTAAATTGAGTATTAATAATTAGAGTGCCGCCGTCCCTAACATCCTGACTAATGTTAAGGATCTCGTATAACTTGTGGTCGAAGATGATAGCTATGTCTGGTTTTACGTTAGTATATCTAGACCTTACCCTCTCCCTAGAAATTCTAACGGATGCTGTGACTGGTGCACCCCTCCGTTCAGCACTGAAAAAAGGGTATGCCTGACCCCATAGCCCAGCTATACATACGGCTCTGACTAACACGTTAGCCGCGGTTACGACTCCTTGACCACCCCTACCGTACAACTTTACATTTACTTCCTTATTATTACCAATTAATATAAAACACCATTTATAACATATCAATCTTAAGTAATAAATAATAACCTACTTTAAAATTAATTATAAAATTAAACATGTTTAAATCTGTTTAAAAAATAAAGTTATTAAACAACATATGAGAAAATTAAAATGATGTCCGTGATACCATCCTCAGATGAGATTAAGAGGTTGAGATTAACTGCTGGGCTAACGCAGAAAGAACTGGCTAAGTTAGCTGGTGTAAGCCAATCATTAATAGCTAGGATTGAGAAAGGTAACGTCAACCCCCGAATGAATACCTTAAAGAAGATCTTAGATGTAATTAATAAAGCATCAAAAAATGATGAGATTGTAGAGAAAATTATGACAACCCCCGTAATATCGGTCTACGTTGACACATCGCTATCGCAAATCATAGACATCATGGACTCTAAAGGTATTTCACAAGTCCCAGTACTTAATAAAAATAATAGAGTTGTAGGTATGATATATGAATCAACACTAGTAAAAACGTTAAAAACGAGGAAGGACCTAAAAAAATTAACGGCATTAGACGTTATTGAAGCACCACCGCCGCAAGTACCTAAAGAAACACCTATACCATCTATTGAATCACTACTACTCATCTACCCAGCAGTACTAGTCATCGATAAAAATGGGATAAACGGAATAGTAACAAAGATAGACCTAATAAGGTATTATATAAGGACCTCAAACACATAGTACTAAGTGGGACTTAAAACCCACTCCACCAGAAATAGAGGGGTCAAATAAAATATATAGGAAAGTAAAAACATCGTTAAATACAATAGCTAACCAAGACCCCTGAAGTTCATGTGGAACAAGTAGAAATTAAAATGTAAGATATAGTTATACTACGTAGTAAGTAGGTTAGGACTGTTTGTATAATTATCTCTAAATCAATATTAAACCATTATTAAGTAGGTTTAATTATTCCTAAGGAACTATCTACTTATCTACTATCATATCATTCTCCATAAGAACTTAAGGGGTGTCTATCATGTTTACAGCTGTAGTTAGGGTAACACTACATCATCACTCTCTATTGTTATGTTGATATGTGGGATTTAAGTGGGTTGTAAATGAAATAGAGGGGTCTTTTATACGCTGTAAATCCAATGATTTATTGGCTTCACAAAATTACATCTTCTCTCTCTACCATATCTACGTGGAGGTTTTGTTAGATGTTTCATAGCCCTTATATTTGTTATATATGATTTCCCCACATCTTCAACTACCTTAATAACCTCCTTACTCAGGTCTTTTGTTCTAAAGCCACATCTCTTACATTTAAATCCTTTGTTAGTGCCTGCAGATGTCATACGTTTGCCGCAGTGAGGGCATATCGGGTTACGTTCGTATATACGGATTCTCTCTTTTACGAAGATCTTCTCGACGTTAATAACATTAGTTAAATCACTCCACTGCTTCACCGAGCCACATATTATTACTTCATCACCAATATTTAGTTTTCTCACTTCTCTTGGTAGTGACGTCTCCTTGTAGAATATTGAGTATAGAGGGGGGTTATCATTAATTTTCACAATGATATCACCACCTCTTAGAATTGTAGGTTTTGATTTTAATGACACCTCCACACATAACGTCCTATATGTCCGTACCTCATCTAGGTCCCTTTTAATTAGGTGTGAGTCCGTACCCTGATTACTTCTGAAAACCATATAACCGCTAAGGTCTTCACATATCTTCAACTCCTTGAAATACTTTATAAGTACTTCAGGGTCTTCCCCTCTAATACCGAGTAATACTGGGTCGTATCCATGCGGTGTTATGAGCATTACATCACCTTCATAATCGTAGTTATTAAATACGTAATCCCCATACTTTAGATCTACTTCCTTCACAGACTCTTTATCCACACATCTACTACTCCCATTAATCAAGCCACGGTAAGCTATTAACTCATAAGTACAGTCCGAGTTTTGGGTCCATCCAATAGCTGCGAGGGCCCCTATAACACCTCTGGAAATTCCTATGGGGAGTATTAAATTACGTACCTCGTTCATAACGTTCCTCACATAATCTATATGTACGTAGTCTGTTAACGCCTTTACATATAATTTATTAAGTATTTCCGGTACGTCACCTACTATAACGGCTAGACCCGGCTCACAGCCACCACCATCTTCATAACTCGATACATAACTTTCTAACATATTTCTTATTAGTTTGATTATAAGTTCTTCACAATCTTTTGGAACCGAAATCCTTAACGCTACTGCACCATTCCCTCTAGTTTTAAACGGTATTGATGGGTTTAACCTAACTAGGTTCGGGTAGTCTATGAATTCTACATCCACAGATTTCAACAATTCCCTAACTACGTTATATGTGAAATGTGTTGTACATCCATTAAACTGAGAGTCTATATCGTCAAACCCTATATGAAGCGTTACTCTCCAATCATTCATTTAATATCATCGTAAACTACTTACGGACCTTACCCTCAACGACGATCATGGTGAGCGTTGACCTAACTTTAGATATCTTCCTTATCCTATTTGATATTATGTCCTTAAGTTCCTCAGTCGTAGGAGCGTTTATCTTGATGACTAGGTCGTAAACACCGTAGACAACATATGCTTCGGATACACCCTCTATATTTGACAGTAGGTTAAGGACTTCCTCCTCAGAACCTATATCTGTATTTATGAGAACTATGGCTTCAGGCATTAAATCCCCATATAGACTTACATTATATATTTATAAGTTTTTTAATAATTTAAGGTTGGATGGTTAAGGTATTCATCGTTAGTTATAGGCATGATGACCCTAAGAAATGCTCGGCTCTTAAGATGGTTAAACTAGGTTACGCTGTTAAGGTAAGTAATTTAAACCACCTACCTAAGAATTGCTTGATCTTAAATCCTTTTTCCAACACAATACTCACACCCTTAGATAGGGAACTTATAGGTAGGTACGGTCTTACAGTCATAGATGTTTCGTGGGAAGAAGGATTAGAAATACTTAAGAGGTTGAGCAAGACTAAGAGACCTCAGAGGATACTCCCATTACTATTAGCTGGTAATCCAATAAACTATGCGGTTCCAACTAAGTTAAGTAGTTTGGAGGCAGTGACCGCTGCATTATATATAACCGGGTTTAAAGACCTCTCACTTAAGATCTTATCATCAATTAAATGGGGGCACACGTTCTACGAATTAAATAAGAACCTATTAGAACTATACTCACAATGCACATCAATCCATGAAGTAATTAAGATTCAAGAAGAAGTGATTAGGAAGATAAATCGTTGAAAACTTATCAACTCCGATACAGTTAAGAACATGCGGTCCGGAGCTGGCTGGTGGTTACGGGGCCCCCTGAGGAAACTCCGTCCTCCGCACAGCACCGGAACCTCGTAAGAGGTGTGGGGAGACCTACGGCAACGGCACAGAAACGACACGTCCCACATCGAATGTCTATGATGCGGTGAGGGTTAGGTAGTAATACCTAACCAGTAACCCGCTGAGTATGATGTGGGGTGCGTTGAAACGGCCGACCTCCGGGGAGTAAGGCCAAGCAGTACCGATGAATGCTGTGTGAGGTACGGGTAGGCCGCTAAGCCTAATACCACCGCAGTACAGAAGACGGGTTATAGCCAGCACCGGACCGCATGTTAGGAATGTTGGCAAACCCCGCAGATTGTTAATCATGTAGAGCCAGCTCTGCTGGGATGGTTTAACAATCAATAATATATATAAGCTCGCTACTAATTTAATCTCGGTGTATTGAAAATAGGATATGTATTCGTAGGTTATGGGTGTATGTAATGGTTAGTCAAACACAGGTAGTTTTAGTTAAATCATGTGATTGTACGGTGATATGTTGACTAAGTACAGGAGTTATAAAAACATATATAACGTTGATGTAAAGAGGTTCAGTATCTACAATAATAACAACATGGATAGGAATAAAGTAAGTGTAGGTGATGAGATAGACGTCTTAGTAAGGGAAATAGATGATAACGGTAGGGGTGTGGGATTCTATAAAGGTTATAGGGTTTTAGTGCCTAAGGGGTTCGTAAACGAGAAGGTTAGGGTTAGAATTATAAAGATCTTTGATGAGGGTTTGCAAGGTGTCATAGTTCATAGGTATAATTCCTCAGATTAATGTAATGCCTATATTTATTTAAAAATAAGTCTTAAAGAACAATTTAAACTAGGTAGGGTGGATGTCGTCCCAAACGCTTACTGAATTATTATGGGTTGAGAAGTACAGGCCGAGAACGCTTCCTGAAATCGTAAACCAGGAGGATGTTATTAAGAGGTTGCAGCAATTTATTAAGGAAAAGAACATACCTCACCTACTCTTCGCAGGGCCTCCGGGGACGGGGAAAACCACAGCTGCACACGCGCTTGCCCACGACCTCTACGGATCTGATTATAGGATGTATATGTTAGAGCTTAACGCGTCTGATGAACGAGGTATTGACGTTATCAGGGGTAAGGTTAAGGAGTTTTCTAGGAGTAGGTTACCGGTTAACATTCCCTTCAAGATAATATTACTTGATGAGTCTGATAATATGACTGCAGACGCTCAACAAGCGCTTAGAAGGCTTATGGAGATGTATGTTGACGTCACACGTTTCATTTTAATAGCGAACTACCCAAGTAAGATCATAGAGCCAATACAGTCTAGATGCGCCGTATTTAGGTTCATACCGCTTAGGAAGGATGATGTTATTAGGAGGTTAAGATGGATCTGTATGAATGAAGGTATTAGATGTGATGAGGAGGCTTTAGAACTCATATACGAAATCTCCGAAGGTGATATGAGGAAATCTATAAACGTATTGCAAGCATCAGCAAGTCTAGGTGATGTTAACGTATCAAACGTCTTTAAAGTCGTTGGGTTAGCTCATCCAAAGGAGGTTAGGGAAATGATACGGTTAGCTCTTGAAGGTAAATTCATGGAGGCCAGAGATAGGCTACGTGAGCTTATGATAACTTACGGTCTTTCAGGGACGGATATAATTAAGCAGGTTCATAAGGAGATATTCGGGACGGAGTTAACGATACCTGAGCCATTAAGGGTTGAAATAGCTGATTACTTAGGTGAGATACAGTTTAGGTTAGTTGAAGGAGCTGATGAGGAAATACAGTTAAGCGCTTTAATATCTAAGTTAGCATTGCTTGGAAGAGCTGCTAAGACGGTGAAGACTACGAAGTGATGGGGCTAGTATTTTGAGGAAATTACCTTGGATAATAAAGTATAGGCCTAAGAAGTTAGATGATGTGGTTAACCAGGAGAAGGCTAAGGAAAAACTAACTAAGTGGGTAGAGCTATGGCTTAAAGGAATACCTGAGGAGAAGGCGGTACTACTTTATGGACCGCCTGGATGTGGGAAGACAAGTTTAACAGAGGCATTAGCAAATGAGTATAGGTTAGAGTTTATTGAGATGAATGCAAGTGATTATAGGAGGAAGGTTGACTTAGATAGGATAGTTAGGACAGCAGCACTTCAAAGGAGCTTTACTGGGAAGGTTAAGTTAATACTGTTAGACGAGGTTGACGGCATATCTGGAACAGCTGATATCGGTGCTTTAGAGGCTATTTTAGATATAATTAACGTTGCGAAGAACCCCATAGTGATGACAGCAAACGACCCATGGGATCCTAAGTTAAGACCTCTGAGGGATGTTGTGGTGATGGTTGAGTTCCGGAGGCTTACAAAAACAGATGTTAGGAAGGTACTTAATAGGATATGCGGTGATGAGAAGTTAGTATGTGAAGAAGATGCTGTAGACCTCATAGCTGAGAGGTGTGAAGGTGATTTAAGGTCAGCTATCAACGATTTAGAAGCGGTGTCTGAAGGTTACGGTAAGGTCACATTAGAATTAGTTAAGAATATGCTGAGGCAGAGGGATAGGGATTACCCACCATTCGATGTTGTTAGGAAGATCTTCATATCTAAGTATGCATGGCAAGCTAAGCAGGCCGTGCAACAAACAGATCTGACACCGGACGAACTCATCCAATGGATTAACGAGAACCTACCTAGGCAAATCTCAGACCCTGAAGACCTATGGCGTGCTTATGACTATCTCTCTAAGGCGGACTTATATATGGGTAGGATCGTTAAAACCGGTAATTGGGATTTGCTTCCTTACGCCATAGAATTGATGTCTGCAGGTGTTTCGCTGTCAGTAATTAACGATGTTAAAGGTAAGTATAGGTGGGTTAAGTACAATTTCCCTCAGAAGGTATTAATAGCAGCTAAAACTAAGGAGAGTAGGCAATTAAGAGACAGCTTAGCTGAGGTATTGGCCAAGCATTTAAACATATCTAAAGCTGTCTCTAAGTCTGACGTCATCCCATTCATTAAAGTGATTTTCGACTCAAACCCTGAAATCGCGGCTAAGCTTGCATTAGGTTTAAACATATCGGAAAGCATGGTTAGGTATCTATCACCGCAGAATTCATCTAAGATCATAGAGCTAGTAAATAAGTTTAAAGTCGAGGCTGGTAAGAAGGCAGAGAGGTTAAAGCGTGAGAAAATTAGTGAAAGGAAGTTAGGTGTTAAAAGTAGGTCAGGGACTTTGGATAACTACTTCACAGGTAACCCTTAACCCACCTACTCATTTAAAACTCTTAACATCTCCTCTATGTACCTAACACGTGGGTCAACCCAATTAGGTCTGTAGATCTTAACCCTACCCAATTTTATCTCCTCAATAATGTTACATGATTTTAAGTAGTCAATATGCTTACTGACTAATACGTAGTTTAACCCTGTTTCCTTAATTATTGATGTTAGGTTTATCTCTCCACGGAGTAAAATAACCTTAAGCACCTTAACCCTACCCTTACTAGAGAATATGTCCTCAAAACTCATTAGCTATCACTACCCTCATATACCATCTTAACTTTAAGCAACTCATCAATCTTAGACTTAACAACGCCTAAAGGCGCTAAACTTATTGATATATACGTACTTCTCCCCTTTCTACCTTTCACTGCTGTTGAAGAGATTAGAATTCCCAACTTCCTTAAACTTACTATATACTCATAAAGTTTTGTATGCTTTCTAGGCTCAACACCGCACTCCTCACACAGCCGGTGATATATCTCTTCAACCACACCGGTGTTTACGTAGGGTTCCCCACTCTTCATTAACGCGATCACTATAGCCTTCAACGTAAGGAGTTCATGGAAGCTTAGGTATGGTAGCGTATCATTTAACATCACAGCGGATGGCTCAACTATTGAGCAGGCTTTTCTAACATGGTCTAATGAAATATTCATAACACCTTCTCTTTCAGCAGTCTCACCAGCTATTAAAAGTATCTCAAGTGCGGCTCTAGCGCTTCCAGGACCACCTTTATCAATACCGACAACATCAGATATGTATTGTAGGATGTCATCGGAAACCGCGCCCTCAAATATGGCTTCATCAGCTCTAAGCTTAAGTATGTCATATAGTTCATATGAACTATAGGGGTTGAACATCACTAGGTTCTTCATCAGGTAGGACTCCGTGGTTGGGTCTAGCATTGATAGTGAGGTGGCGGACTTACTTATGAATATAAAGTTTAACCTCTTAACCTTGTCTGGGAATTCATCATACACTCTAACTAGGAAGTATACGGCGTCGCTTCCTGCGACACTGATGAAGTAGTCAAACTCATCTAAGGTTGCTATTACGTACATGTTCTCACTATCTACTAACTCTAACATGTAGTTGAGGACTTCCCTCACCGATAAACCCCTCTGAGGTATTGGAAGTCTTAACTGCTTTACAACCTCGTTTACAACTTCAAACAGCGTACGGTCTCTATGGCAGTTTACGTGGACATAATTTACATTTAACCCCCTCTTCCTAGCTATCTGCGTAAATTCCTTACCGAATATTCTAGCGGTAGCGGTCTTACCAGTACCAATACCGCCGATTACTAAGGCCTTATGGCTTATGGCCCCAGGCGTTAGAAGTATGGGTTTAAAGATACTTGTTAGCGTTTTTAATTCGTTCTCCCTATGGGGGAGTGAACTAGGTAAGTATTCTGGGTATAGTTTCTCCTTGCTCTTAAATAAAGTTATTTTATTTAATTCACTTTCAATTATGTTACGAATATCACTCAATAGTTTCACCAAACTTAACTACTACGTTATTCTCTATGGTAATACTATATTAGTTTTAATCCTACCTGGATACGGTCTCATATTGTAAGGTAGAGGGGATTGTAAGGTGGTGTTTAGGATAAAATTTGAAATAACGTAAGGTATTTACTTTCTCCTAGGCTTCCGACCTTTAACTTTCTCAACCTTTACCGGTGGTTTGGCGTACAATGTTTTAATTTCATTAATTCTTTCCTCGAGGTCTGTCCTTAACCTATCTGCTATGAACCTACCTGTGAAGTAGTCAGCCTTAATAGCTATGGCTAACTTAGTAGATAAGGACCTAGCTATCTTTCCTCTCTGCCACCTAGGTGCTTTATGGATTTCAGGGTATTGAAAGATAACTCCATGTTTAGGTGGTTTACCACCAGTTCTTAAAGCTCTAAATAAAGCTTTTTCAGCACCTAATACCTGTATGGTACTAGCAGGTAGTTTGGCTAGGGTTTCTAAGCTTCCTGCTAAGCTTAACAGTCTGGCACCTAATAAGGGCCCTACAAGCTCTGTAGTGTTAGGTGCTACTTCCTTCATAACGGAGCTTAGGTATGAGGTTAACTCATCACGTAGTCTATCAAGCTCTAACATGATGTTAGCTAAGGTCTGTATGGGTTCTACGTCATGGCCTGAGAGTTCGGCTCCCATACTCTTCCCTGAGATGTTTATGATTTTATTTATCTTTCCTTCACTAAACCCCAATCTCTTCAATCCCTTCTCGTTTATGTAATCCCTACTACCTAACTCAGCTACTATCCTAGCGTAATCTATATGCTCCTTAACTAAATCATCTAGTTCGGGGAAGTGGATGCTATACCACTCCCTAAGCCTTGAGGCGAATAGGTTAAACACCTTATCTATATCATCTATAGCTCTGATAGCTTGAACTGCTAGTAAATCCCTCTTCTGAGCCACCCTCCTTAACTTACTTCTAGTTATGGTTAGCGATATGGTGTGTAAGAACTCGTAGTACTCTCCCTCAGACTTTATAAATCCTAATTCGACGAAATGTTTAGGCAGTTCTTCTCTAAACCTCAGTAAGACCTCACTACCATGTTCTAATACTGCCTTCAACCCTACATCACTTAAGTACTTGACGTAGTTCTCGTTATCTACGACTACTTCTAAGTCCTTACCGTAATTACTTACTAGCTCATCCAATAGCCTTAAGAACTCATCAGTCGGTTGATCATCTTCAATCTTTAAAACCCTCTCAACCAGTTTATTGATATCGTTAGGCGCTACAACCTTATGGATGACGTTACCGTTTAAGTCTATAGCAAACGCGCCTACTATAACATCGGTTAGGAATACCTTCATCACTGTTAACACCTTTGATTAACTACGTTAGTAAATTTAAAAACATATTTATATCGCATATGTTTAAATGGAAATTCCATTAAATCTTATATATTCTCATAAATTACTCATTATGTAGGTGTGTAGATGCCAACACACGGTTCGATGACTAAGGCCGGTAAGGTGAGAAGTGCAACCCCTAAGATACCCCCTAAACCTAGGAGGAATTTAGTCCCTAGGATTAGAAATAGAAGGGAGTTCTGGATTAGAAAGAGGAAGGAGTCAGGATTACCGGTACCTACAGTAGTACCACCGTCTTCAGTACCTAGGAAGAGTAAGCAGTAAATAAAGTTTTCATATTTTAGGTGGTATTACGGCTAAGGATTTAAAGCCCGGGGACCTAGTTAGGATTATTAAGGATGGATATGTAATTGAAGGAGTTTTAATGCCTTCAACCGAGTTAAGTTCTAAGGACGATGTAATCATTGTGAAGTTAGCCAACGGATATAACTTAGGTATATCACTCGTAAACGCTTATGTTGAGGTGGTTAAGGAGAATTACATTAACGTAGGGTCTTCTGAAGGTGAAGGTGCTACAACATTTGTTGGAGGTCAAGGAGATAGGCTAATCTCCATAGTAAGTACTGGTGGCACTATAGTTAGTAGGGTTGAGTATGAGACCGGCGCTGTCAGACCTGCATTAACAGCTGAAAACCTGATAGATTTAGTCCCAGAACTTAAGGAGATGGGTAGTATTGAGGTAGTAGACCTCTATAGAATATTAAGTGAGAACATGACTCCGAAGCACTGGACCTCGATATCTAAGGCGGTTTACGAGAAAATAGTCGGTGGTGCTGACGCAGTCATAGTTGCACATGGTACTGATACACTACCCTATACGTCTTCTGCATTAGCTTTTGCCTTAAGGAACCTACCACTACCTATAGTACTAGTAGGTTCTCAACGAAGTAGTGATAGACCTAGCTCTGACTCAGCATTAAATCTACTAGCATCGGTTATAGTAGCTCTTAACGCCCCCTTCGGTGAAGTAGTTGTGGCAATGCATGGAAGTATTTCCGATAACTACGTCTTAGTTAATAGAGGTGTTAAGGTTAGGAAAGTACATTCTAGTAGGAGGGACGCGTTTCAATCGGTAAATGACATACCCCTAGCTAAGGTTATATTCCCGGATAAGAAATTAATAGTAATTAACAGTAGGTACTTAGGTAGGTGTAGGGTTGAGGACTTAATTTTAATGCCTAATTTCGAGGAGAGGGTGGCGATTATTAAGGCGTATCCAGGGTTAAGCCCTGAAATCATAGACTTCTTAGTTGATAAGGGGTTTAAGGGTATAGTGTTGGAGGGTACTGGCTTAGGTCACGTGAATGAGGCAGTAATTCCATCTATAAAGAGGGCTGTTGAGGTGGGAGTAGTTGTTGTAATGGCTACTCAGACAATATTCGGCAGAGTTAACATGAACGTCTACACAACAGGTAGGAAGCTTTTAATGACGGGAGTACTACCAGCTTCTGACATGTTAGTTGAGACGGCATATGTGAAGCTCTCATGGTTACTAGCAAACTTCAATGACTTAACCGAAGTTAAGAACCTGTTTATGAAGAACTTAGTCTACGAGATAAATGAGGTTCATGAGGACTACATCTACCCTAGGTGGTATCATGGAGATAAATTATAGTGAGGTAGGACTTCAAGTAGGTCTGGAGATCCATCAACAATTAGATACTAGTAGTAAGTTATTCTGCAGGTGTCCTACGAAGCTTTTTGAAGGGTCTGAAGAAGATGTTGCTAAGGTGGAGAGATATCTACGTATTGCTAGGAGTGAGACCGGGGAGGTAGACCCAGCAGCCCTCTACGAGTATATGAAGAGGAGGAAGATAATCTACCTAGTACCTAAGGGGCATGTATGTAACGTTGAGCTTGATGAAGAACCTCCCCAAGAGCTGAATAAGGAGGCGTTAAGCATAGCTTTAGGTATTTCCATGGGTTTTAAGTCTAAAATAGTTGATGAAGTCTACGTTATGAGGAAGATAGTTGTAGACGGCTCTAATACTACAGGTTTTCAGAGGACTGCCATCATAGCCTTAGGCGGTGAGTTATTAGATGAGGAGGGTGCTATAAGGATACAGACTATATGTTTAGAAGAAGATGCGGCTAGGAAGGTAAGAGATTTAAGCAGCTCTGTAGTCTACAATTTAGACCGTCTAGGCATCCCCCTCATCGAGATCTCTACAGCACCTGATATGAGAAGTCCTGAACAAGTTCTTAGGGTTGCTTCTAGGATAGGTTTAATGTTAAGACTTACTGGTAGGGTTAGGAGGGGTTTAGGGACTATTAGACAGGATATTAACGTATCTATTAAGGGGGGAGCGAAGATAGAAATTAAGGGTATTCAAAACCTTGAAATAGTAGATAAGGTGGTGAGGTATGAGGTTATGAGACAGTTAAACCTTCTGAAGATTATGAATGAAGCTATTATGAGGGGTGTTAAGGATGAGGATATAGGCAGTATCTCCGATGTCACTGACGTCTTCAAAAATTGTAGGAGTAGGTTAATATTAAGTAATTTAAAGGAGGGTAATAAGGTATACGCATGTGTTTTAAGGAGATTTAAGGGTTTGCTGAACTTTGAAGTACAGCCAGGTAGGCGTTTCGGCACGGAGTTAGCTGACTACGCCCGTGAGTGGGGTGGTATTACAGGCATAATACATACCGATGAATTACCTGGGTACGGTATAGGTGTTGAGGAGGTCAGAGAGCTCTACAGGGTTTTAAACGCTGATGGGGGAGAGGATGTAGTGGTAATCGTAGTAGGACCTGAGGATAAATGTGTTAGGGCTATGAGCGCTGTCGTGGGCAGGGTTAAGGAAGCATTACGCGGTGTTCCGAAGGAGACTAGGGTAGTTAATGATGATGGGACTACACGATATATGAGACCGCAGCCAGGGGCTGCTAGAATGTACCCTGAGACCGACATACCGCCAGTGAGGATTGATGAAGGTGTGATTAAGGAAGCACTTAAATATGTTCCAAGAGATCCTACCGCGGTGTATGAGGAGTTAGTCAGTAAGTATTCGTTAAGCCCTGAACTAAGTAAGCAGCTGCTTAGAAGTCCACACATAATTCAATTCTATGACTTACTGAAGGAGTTTTCAGGCAGTGAGATAACGCCGCAGTACATTGCCTCATTGCTCACCGTCCAGCTTAAAGGTCTTAAATCTGAGGGGGTCCCCATAGAAAACATAGGTATTGAAGTCCTTAGGGAAATTCTAGCTCTGGTGAGGGATGGAAGGATATCTAAAGATGGGGTGATTGAAGTATTACGTGAGTACGCATTAGACCCTAAGAAACCTATTGATGACTTAATAAGGAAGTATGTAAGGAGAGACTTAGAGGAGACTACTAAATTAATAGTTAATATCGTAGAGTCTAATCGTGATGAGTTAATTAGGAAGAGAGATAAAGCGTTCAACATAGTTATGGGTTTAGCTATGAAGGAATTACGTGGTAGAGTTGATGGTAAGGTAGTAGCGGACTTAGTTAGAAAGGTACTTAATGAGTTATTGGGAAGTACTCCAGCTTAATTATTTTGGTTTAAACAGTTTAAAAATTATTTAATTTATTCAGAAGCCTCTATGAATATGATATTCTCAGGCGGTACGCCGAACTCATTTACCAATATGTTCTTTACCTTAACTCTATGATCTCCTTGGAGTTCTACATGGCCGTCTTTCACAGTACCTCCGGTAGCTAACTTACTCTTAAGATGTGAAGCTACTTTCCATAAATCAAATACGGTATGGTCTAGTCCTTCAATAATTGTTACCTCCTTACCAAACTTCCGTTTCTCAACTTTAATCTTTACAACTTGTTGTTCAGCACCTAGTTGGACACATAGCTCTGGTGGTAGTCCACCACATAAAGCTTCTATATCAACCTTGCTATTCCTTCCCCCCATCTCACACCCTTACAATATGGAAATTCGGTATAAACCTAATAAACTTTTACTAAAGTATAGCCGAAGTTTAGAGCACTCCGAGTCATGTTGTGACCACCAAGCCCAACGTCTTAGACATCTCAACCATTTAAGATCTCTTCTACGGTGTTGGAGGTTCTGAGTTACGTAGTCTTTGATAGACTTACGTAGCCCTTGGATTCACCAGCCTAAGCCCCTCAAGAATTCATCGGAGTTCTCCTAACGCTTAAGTCGTTTAAAGCTATTTAAGTTTATTTACCCTGAAAATATTGAAAGACGGCATCGCAGCACTAGTTAGAGGTGTGATGAATACCTCCGGAACTGATTTGGTGATGTTAAGGCATTTGCCTGAAGAATTTAATAAGAATTTAATTCATAATTTATTAAGGTTTACGGGAGAGTTTTGAGGGATGATGAGGGTTAAAAGCTATGAACGATGATTAGTAGCTGGGCTCTGAAAACAATACCATCTATTGTTAGGTATTCGTAGTTAGGGGTGTTGCGTATTACTCTCACTTAACATTCTTCACTATTTTAATTGTTTGATTAAAAATTTAATGATTGTTAGCTAATATCATGGTAGGTTCATGAGAGGTCATTAAAGTAAATCTTTAATATACTTCAAGGAAATTTTTATTTGTGATAATCATCATACTTTAAAGGTATCACATAACTTTTAAACAATGATTAACAATTACTATCATGATGATGCATAATGGCGAAGAAATCACCTGTAAAGGTTAAAGACCCTACAACTGGTAAGGAAGCTCAACTAACTCCAGAGAAGGTATGGACTTTAGCACCTAAGGGTAGGAAAGGAGTTAAAATAGGTCTCTTTAAGAGCCCTGAATCAGGTAAATACTTCAGAGCTAAGGTTCCGGACGACTACCCAGCCTAAACATCTTAAGCAGTTAATAAAGGCGGTTTGTTAGGCAGGTGTTAAGTAAACCAACTTTTTTTATTATTTTACATTAAAAATAGTATTTGAGGTTTCTAAATTGAGGGTCGTGGTCGTCTCAGATACCCATGATAATCTCTTAGCTATAGATAAATTAGGTTCGTATATATCAAAAAAACAAGATATAGATCTAATACTACATTTAGGTGATTACGTATCTCCATTCACGTTAAAGAAGTTATTAGACCTTAATGTAAAGCTCATAGGTATATTCGGCAACAATGATGGAGATAAAATATCGATGCTTAAGGTTTTAGGTAGTTTAGGCGAACTTCATGAACCCCCTCTAGAGCTCAGTGTTGATTACTTGAAAGCCTTAATGATACATGGTTATAGATCTAAAGAGCTAACAGAGAAACTCGTTAATTCCTTAGCGTTAAGCAATTACTATGACTTAATAATGTTCGGACATACTCACATCCCTAAGATCGGGAAAGTAGGTAATACAGTCATACTTAATCCAGGAGCTCTTTCAGGATATCTAACAAACACACCTACGTTAGCCATCATCAATACTGAAGAGTTTAACCTGTTAGTAATTGACGTACAGTCTAACGTGGTCGTTGATAGTTTCAGAATAGATGAGTTTAAGTAGGAGTGTTAATCAGCATCGCATAGTAAATCACATACTCGGTAAGACCTAAAATTTAAAAATATAGGGTGTTAGATGTTAGGGGTAGCATGTTAGATGGGGATAGCTAAGGTTGATAATCCGTTTAAAACTTTGAAGACTGCTATAAATAAGAGCGTATTAGTGAAGGTTAAGGACGGCTACGAGTATGTAGGTAAGTTAGTTATGGTTGACTTTACTATGAACGTAGTCTTAAACGACTGTGTTGAGTTTTCTAATGACAGTAGGTCTCCGACAGCCAAGTACGGCGTCGTCTTCATAAGAGGTAGTCAAATACTATATATAGCTATTGACTACGATGTTGGATATGCTGAGTAGTTATATTTAATTAAATATTACTGTGAGTAATATAAGTTAGTTTAAACTGTTTATTAAGCTTAATAACCAAATATTATACCAATTTAATGGGTAATATAGTGTGTCAGCAAATATAGTAGTCGAAAAATTAAGGTTCGTACCAGTAGAAGAGCAGAATGTCGAGTTGGTGGAGAGGAAGGGTTTAGGTCATCCGGACTACATAGCAGATGCCGTAGCTGAAGCTTCAAGCATAGCATTATCTAAATACTACCTCAAGAAATATGGTATAATACTTCACCATAACCTAGATAAAGTCCTCCTAGTAGGTGGGCAATCAGCCCCCAGATTCGGTGGTGGTGAAGTATTACACCCTATGTACATAGTAGTGGCTGGTAGGGGTACTGAGGTTGTTATTAATGAGGGGAATTCATTAGAATACGTCCCCATAGGAACTCTAATCATCGGGGCTACTAAGAACTGGATAAAGAAGAATTTCAGGTTTTTAGACCCGGAAAAGCATGTCGTGATAGATTATAAGATTAGAAGTGGTAGTGCAGACCTAGTCCAAACATATAGGTTAGGACTTAAATCCGTACCCCTCTCTAACGATACGAGCTTCGGGGTGAGTTATGCACCGCTTTCAACCCTTGAGAAGCTGGTTTACAGTGTTGAAAGATACTTAAATGACGGTAACGTGAAGAAGTCATTGCCTGAGGTGGGGGAGGATGTTAAGGTCATGGGTTTACGTATAGGTAATAAAATTAAGTTAACAATAGCTGCAGCTCTGATATCCGGTTTAATACCGGATTTAAGTCACTACCTATCTGTTAAGGAGGAAATAGTTAATAGGGTTACTGACCTAACCGCTAAAGTAGCGGTAGGGTATGACGTTGATGTATACGTTAATACTGCTGATAAGCCTGAGAAAAACGTTGTATACTTATCGGTAACCGGGACCTCTGCAGAACATGGTGATGACGGAGCTACTGGAAGGGGGAATAGAGTTAATGGTTTAATAACACCTCTAAGGCCTATGAGTCTTGAAGCAACGGCTGGTAAGAACCCTGTAAGCCATGTCGGTAAGCTATATAACGTCCTAGCTAGATATATCTGCGATAAGGTGGTTAATGAAATACCTAAGGTCAGGGAGGTTTACATGGAGATTTTAAGTCAGATCGGTAGGCCAATAGATGAACCTTTAATGGCTGTTGTTAAGTTAGTTGTTGATGAGGACTCCAACTTCCAGTCAGTTAAGTCCGATGTCGAGGGATTGATTAGAAGTGAGTTAAGCAATGTGACTAGACTTACAGAATTAATAGTCAATGAGCAGATCAGCATATTTTAGGTTGGATGATGTTTGAAACCGGGTCTGAAGCAAAATGATGTAAGGTCGGTTTACTGACAGCAGACCTCACAATGAGGTTTAAAATAAATCATATTTATGGGGGGTAGGGTGCCTGGGAAGAAACGGAGGGAGGGTGGGGGTAGTAAAGGTAGTGTTAAGACTAGAAAGGAAGTTGACGTGGATTTATGGTTAGATAAAAATATAGATGACCTAGTAAGTTCCCTAGGTCTGGAATTCCTAGGTCTGAGTAAGGAGGAATACTTAGAAATACTTAAGCGCCCGGTAGAGTTACTTTACGGTTCCCCGACCTCAAGACCTGATGTTCAAACAATTGTTAAGAGGTTTAGGAGGTATGCAGATGATGTATACCCACTCATAGCCTTAGCACTGCTTAATATTAGAGAAGAGTTAAGCGTAGAACACGTAGACTTCGTAGTCAGCAATGTAGGTAGGGCTATTTTAAGTGTTGCACCTAAAATCTATAGAGAGGTTATTAGATTAGGTAGGGAGGACGTCCTACCACTGCTTAGGAGGTTGTGGAGAGCTGCTTGGGCAGAGCAACGTTCGAAGATACTACCAGTTACATGTCCGAAATGCCTATTCAACTCGTTGGTTAAGGATATGCAGTGTTTAGTGTGTGGAAGCGTGATTAGCGATAAATCATTAAAGGAATTTTTAGATTTTAACAATATCCTCAATAATTATATACGTTCGCTATCCTGCAGTGATTTAAACCATTTGATCAGGTATGACTACATAGTAGTTAACGGTAACGGCCTTAAACATCCGAAGGAAGTGAGGGAGGAAGGAGTTGATATAGAGGTGTTGCTAGATAAAAATGATAAAACATTAATTAAGGAGACTTACAGGGAGTTATGTGAGGAAGGAGTAAGTCGTGATAATACTTCATGATGCCAACGATCTTAGGAAGTTAGTTACAATAAATGACATAGTACTTGTAGGATTCGTAGGTCATGACGTAGAAACTAAAAAATATTTGATGAACCTCCTTCAAAAGCTTGAGTTAAGGGTTGGCCACATAGTAAGCTTTGCGTTATTCGTTGTTGATGAATTACCAAGCAACGCGGTATTTAAGGAGTGTGAGGGGATTAACGCACTACCTCTAATAAGGTTATACTTTAAGGGTAAAAACGTGTTAGAGCAGGAGGACTGCTTCAAAAACATGCAGGTAGACTACTATGTTTTAAAGGTCAGTATGAAGAGTATATTACAACAACACGGTGTTGTACTCACCTTTAGGTAGGAAGTGCTAGAAGGTTCTGGAGGAGTTAGATTCCTACTGCAGACATCATATCTTCTTTAACTTACACCTATCCAACCCTCTCACCCTAAAACCGTTGTTAGTAACTCCTCAGTAGGAGGTTGACGGACTTAACTAATGTTTGAGTTAGTTCTGGGTTGTTATAGCTAAGATCTTTAACTAGTTCTTTAATGATGACGTAATCCTCACGTATATACGTACTACTTTCAATCCTTAAAATTAGGTCATCCAGTACTGAATCGTAGATCCCCCTCACGTAGGAAAACGCGTATACGTCGTAAGCAGGGACGTTATAGAATGGTATTACGTAAGTCACTGTCCCTTTCTCAAATGATGGTAAGAGTAATGCGGAGCTTAAATCACTGCTTAACAATGAACTTAAAATCACCTCGTTCACATCATTTAAGGTAAGCGGAAGTGCTACTACGTCGACATCACTGTCTATATTAAGTGGTAGTACTTCCAGGTAGTACTTAAGTATTCCGGATGCGGTGTCTTTCAAATCTTTACTACCCTCAACTATCTCTAACGAACTACCGTCAAATCCTAACCTACCCTTAACTACTAAGTTAATCACGTCTCTAACAACGTCCTTATACCGTTCTACGTCAAATACTAAAGCTAGAACTCTACACCCATACCTTACTTCAACCTTATTTAAGCAGTAAAGCATTGTTAGGCTGGCTATAAGTCTCTCAGGTATCACGATAGATGCTATGGTTGCTCCAGGACGTAACTTCTTAACGTTTCTCATAACTCTCTTAATGGTTTTAATTAATGCTTTCTCAAAGCATGAAGTACATAGTCTCTCCCCTGAAGCCCTCCTTAAGTATACAGCCTTTTTCCTACCGCATGAAGTACATAAAACCCCTAGATCAGGCTTCGAGTCTGTCAAGGCTTTCCTCCCTAAGCAAAGCCCTCAACTTAGTTATTAACTCGTTGAAGGAAACATCATCAACTTCCTCCTCTAAAATCCCAAGTAACTCCATAACATAAGGATTTAAGTAGTTCGGTCCTTCAACAATCTCAAATCTTAAGTTCTTCGCGAAATCAGAAATAAAGTCTTGATCTAATATTCTATGGTACTTGATGAACGCTAAGAAGCCTGCGGTAAGTGCTATGAAGAGATTAGCTCTATCTATATCACCTAAAGCTATATGATTTTCGTAAACCTTCATGACAACCTCTAAATCTAACTTCATCACTAACACCGAAAAACTAACTATGACGAAGTTTTAATACTCTTATATTAATACGTAAAGGTTTCAGTAAGCCTCTATGCATATGAAGGTGGATATGTTGAGTCGAATATGTTGAGATGTTCATTAAAGCTTATATAGAAGTCACCGAAATAGAATTCAAGGGATTAGGGTATGAGTGCACTATATGGAATACCTGTTGTGATATTGAAGGAAGGTACGTCAAGAACTCAGGGTAGGGATGCGTTAAGAAATAACATAGTAGCAGCTAGGGCGTTAGCTGAGGTGTTGAAAACTAGCTTAGGTCCTAAAGGACTTGATAAAATGCTTGTTGACAGCTTCGGCGATATAACCGTTACTAACGATGGAGCAGCCATAGTTAAGGAGATGGAGGTCCAGCACCCTGCAGCTAAGTTATTAGTTGAGACAGCTAAGGCTGTTGATGCTGAGGTAGGTGATGGTACAACATCAGCAGTTGTTTTAGCTGGTGCCTTACTGAATAAAGCAGAGGCTTTACTAGATCAAAACATCCACCCAACTATAATTATTGAGGGTTATAAGAAGGCTGCTGCTAAGGCGTTAGAAGTACTTGATGAGATAGCTATTAAGTTAGATTTAAGTGGTATTGAGACCTCAGAAGGTTTAGCTAGGGTCAAGCCTGAACTAGTTAAAGTTCTTCATACGACATTAGCTAGTAAGTACTTAGCAACTCCGGACATTGTCGGTAGGTTGATCGATATGGTGATCTCTGCTGCAATAGCTGCTTCTGAAAGGAGGGACGGCGGGCTCTATGAGGTAAGATTAGATAACGTTAAGATCGAGAAAAAGAAGGGTGCTTCACTAGCTGATTCCCAGCTGATTTACGGTGTGGTTTTAGATAAGGAGGTAGTTCACCCAGGTATGCCTAAGAGGGTTGAGAAGGCTAAGATAGCCTTAATCGACGCACCGCTAGAGATAGAGAAACCTGAGATA
>CALEDH010000002.1 GCA_937949785.1 uncultured Sulfolobales archaeon
TATAGTGGCTGTGATGATGTGGTCGCCGGTAACAGCAGCATTCATAGCTATGTTCATAACGATAGCTTTAAGCTTTGTGAGGAGGGAGACGTGGATGACGCCGAAGAAAATATTTACAGCTCTAGCGAAAGGAGCTGAGGAAGCGGTTTCTATATTGGTTTTAGGTGCTGCTGCTGGCATGGTTATAGGTTCTATCTCATTTTCAGGCGTTGGGCTTAGGCTAAGTAGTTTAGTACTTGAAGCTTCTATGGGTATAGTAACCATAGCACTTGCTTATGTAGCTGTGTTAACTTTAATTATGGGTATGGGTGTCCCTACTACTGCAGCATATGTGATGACCGCGGCACTATCAGTTCCAGCACTATCTAGATTAGGGGTTGACACGTTTTTAGCGCATTTCTTCGTGTTCTACTATGCGACGATATCAGCTATAACCCCGCCAGTAGCTTTAGCAGCCTACGCAGCAGCATCGATAGCTAAGGATAATCCTATGAGGGTGGGCTTCCTATCATCTAGGCTTGGATTTGCAGCAATTATACTGCCTTTCATCATGATCTTCAAACCAGGATTACTATTAGTTATTAAGACGCCTATTCCAATAGTCATTGAAAACATTGTTACTGCGTTCATCGCCGCATATGCGTTGGCCATGGCTTTTGAAGGGTATTATAAGTCATATATGAATATATTTGAGAGGGCCTTACTTATTGCTGGAGGACTACTACTATTCGCACCTACGGAAATTGAAATAGACCTCATAGCCATGCTGTTGATAGCTTTAGGAGTTGTAGTCCATAGGAAAAGGGTAGATAAGGCGTTAAAAAGTCAAGCAAGTTCTGATGAACAGAAAACTAGTTAAAGTATTTCCAACCCTCCCAGAACAATTGAGCGTTTTTCAATGCGATCTTAACTCCTAAACCTTAACTATGCTTATGTTATTAGGTATTTAACTCTTAACCCCCCTGGAGGTATGGCCATCATACTACTAAGATGAGGTTAGGTAGGACTTAATGGTTGGAGTGGACTTATTAGCTATCTTAGCGATTCTCTTAATTCGTTAGCAGAGTCTTCAGGGCTTGAAGCGATTACGTACGCGTTCCCACCTTTTTCTAAACCGCCCCAGAGGGTTGTTATCGGTAACACCTCTAAGTGCCAGTGGTAGTAACTCTTATGTTTACTTCCCTTAGGTGACATATGTAGCCAGAAGTTAAGGTTTATAGTGCCTAGGCACTTGCTATAGGCGTTCATCAACTTACTAAACGCGTCGGCGAAGGCTGAGGTTTCCCCATCACTTAATTTAAGCGGGTCTGACATATGTTTAAGCGGTAGTATCCATGCCTCATAAGAGTTTCTGGGGGCGTATGAGGTAATTACAGCAAACTCTCCGTTCATATATATGAGTCTAGGGGAGCTTACCTCCCCTTCTAGCAACTTGCAGTATGGGCAATTACCTAACTTACCATATATAGCTTTAGAGTATCTAAGCTCTTCATAGACGCTTGGTAATATAGTTGAAGTAGCTACTAACTGCATATGTGGGTGTGGTAGGCTAGCACCACCACCTCCTCCGAAGTTTTTAAATAGGTAGGCATGCCTGATACTGGGATCGTTATATAGTTCTTTAATTCTATGGAAGACAGCGAGGAATGCTAACCTTAAATGCTCTACTGACATGTCGTAGATGTTAACATTATGTTCTGGATGTTCTATAACTACTTCATGGTAGCCATACGCGTTAGGACTTTCTCTAGTGAAGATAGGGTATTTATTAGGGACAATCCTAACCAGCCAATCCCCAACCGTAGAGTTTAAGCTATCTCTAAGGAACTTTAAACACCCTCCTTCATACTTAACCACTAGAGTTGCTGGAGGTGTCATCTCCTCATTACCCCGGCAGAAAGGACATTTGCTAATGTTTAAGGTCTCATGCCTTACAAAAGTCAGCTCTTTAGGTCTTAAACCTCTGATAGGGGATATTATACTGACCCTACTACGCACTATAGGGTCTCTCCTAACCTCACTTAACGTTACCACCTAGATATTCCTTAAATAATCTGCATTAAAAGATAAACTACACATCCCACTTCTAGCAGAGTTCTCTATAACGTGTTTAGGATTTTGCTCTACATAGAGTTAGTGCTACGTCTAACTAATACTGAAAGTAATATCAATGCTATAACCTCACTCACAGTTATAAAGCCTATGACTAAGTACCAGGAAATGCTGTAGATAAATGCTATTATTAGGGAACTTAACATCCAGAAAACACCTATAGCTAGGTTAAAGACACCGTAGGCAAACGCCATACTAGCTGGTTCGACTAGGTCTGCTACTGCAGCCCTCATAATCGTTTCGTTGGCGGACATCGTAATACCCCATAGGACTGCGGTAAGTGTTAATGATATAGGGTCTGAGAACGTCAACATGATAGGTATTAAAACCGTTATTAACGGCGTAAGGAGTAGCGATTTTAAACCTACCCTATCGTAGAGCACTCCTATAGGTATGGCTATAACGGCATCTGCGATCATCGCAATACTGTAAGCCAGTGCTATCTGATAGTCCGGTAAGACACCGCTAGATCTGATGTGATATGCTATTAACGACCAATGTATAAATCCTAAGGAGAATAACGATATAGCTAGTATATAGAGAAGTAGGTGGTGGGGTATGACCCCCTTCATAGGTACGTCTCTAACCGCCTTAACGTGCGGGTAGTTTAAGTAGGCTGATGTGAGGAACGCTATTGAAATTATGGCTGGTATTATCATTAGCGAATATGTATATTGGTAGTTATTAGTTGTGAGTAGAGCCCACCCGATAAGTATGGGACCTATGAACGCACCTACCTGGTCTAAAAGTTCATGAATTCCGAATCCCTTACCCCTACCTATACCCTCAGTTAACTCAGCTAGTATTACATCTCTTACAGGGGTTCTTAATCCCTTACCTACCCTCTCAGTGAGAACTAACAGTATAATTACGTCCCACCTACTGGTTAGCGCTAGAAGCGGTACGGCGAAATTAGTTAGATAGCCAACATATACTAATCCCCAAAAAATCTTAGCAGATCTAAACTTAGTCGCTATTAAACCACTTAAGAACCTTGCTAAGTACCCAGCAAATTCTGCAGCACTGGCTAATCCAGCAAAAACTATTGGCAGTCCTAGAAAACTGATATAAGAACCGATAACAGACCTCATCCCCTCATAACATATATCGGCAAATAATGAAACCATACTAAGGGATAGGAAGGCTATGATTAGTGGCTTCCTCATCTCTAGCGCCTCTGACCTAGATTACGAGGACAATATTTAAAGTTTAATTAGTTAAAGTAGTCTTAGGTGGTCTTCATAGCTACTCTGAGGCCTAAGTTCAACGTAACTAGATGGAGTGTTAGCAACGAGTTAGAGTTAATTAAGTTGTGGGAATCAGAAGGTATTTACAGGCAGGAGGTAGACCTCAGCGATGAGAAGGTCATAGTGATTGACACGCCTCCCCCATACCCGTCTGGTAAGTGGGGTGTGGCGCAAGCAGCTCATTACGCTCAAATAGACATGATTGCCAGGTTCTTCAGAATGACCGGGTATAAGGTATTAGTCCCATTTTATGCTGACCGCAATGGCCTTCCAGTAGAGGTAGCTGTTGAGAAGAGGTTTAACATAACTGCAGCTGAGCTAGCTAAAACGCGGGAAGGTAGGGTTAAGTTTATCGATATGTGTAGGAGTGTCTTAGATGAGCTTGAGGGAGATTTAGTTAATGTTTGGATGAGGATTGGGTGTTCCTTCAACTATTGGAGGTCTGGAACAGACTCCGAAAGTTATAGAAGGTTAACTCAGACCACTTTTATAGAGTTGTGGAATAAAGGTCTAATGTACGTATCTGAAAGACCTGTGAGCTGGTGTCCTAGGTGTAGGACTTCATTAGCTGAAGCTGAGGTTGAGTTCGTTGAAGAGAAAGCCAAGCTATACTACATAAAGTTCTACATTAATGGTAGTGATAGGTACGTAGTGATAGCTACCTCAAGACCTGAACTTATAGGTGCTTGTGACGCCGTAATTTACAATCCAGACGATGAGAGGTATAAACACCTAAGGGGTAGGGAGTTAGTCCTACCAATTTACGGTAGGACGATACCGGTCTTAGAACATAGTTATGCAAAACCAGAATTTGGCACAGGCTTAGTGATGATATGTAGTTACGGAGATATAAATGATGTAAGGCTCTTCAGAGAGTTAGGCCTTACCCCTAGGATCTTAATTAACGTAGATGGGGTTATGAATGAAAACGCAGGTGAGTTCCTTAAAGGACTTCCAGTTAGGGAGGCTAAGAAGAAGATAGTTGAGGTGCTGCAGGCTAATGGATATATTGTTAGGTCTGAGGAGTACGTACATGAAATACCGGTATGTTGGAGGTGTAAAACCCCGGTAGAGTACATTCATATGGAGGAGTACTTCCTGAAGCAATTAGAGTTTAAGGATAAGTTATTAAGGCTTATAGATGAGATGGAATTTAAGCCTGAGGAGCATAAGGTCAAGTTAATTAATTGGGTAAACTCCATTACTATGGACTGGCCTATCTCAAGGTCTAGATTCTACGGCACTGAAATCCCTGTATGGATCTGCAGTAATTGCTGGAGTAGGATAGTTCCAGAGCCGACTAGGTATTACAGACCTTGGGCTGAGGAAGCCCCAGTTGATAGATGTCCTAAGTGTAACGCGCCTAGGGAATTACTAGTAGGTGAGGTGAAAACTTTTGACACATGGTTTGACTCCTCAGTAAGCCCCCTCTACGTTTCTGGGTACTTAAACAACAAAGAATTATCTATTAAGGCGTTGTCCAATGCTGTGAGGCCTCAGGGATATGACATAATAAGGACTTGGCTTTACTACACCATACTTAGGGTTTACCAGTTAGTTAATAGGCCAGCATTTAAGTGGGTCAGGATCAGTGGTATGGGGCTCGATGAGAAGGGGGAGGCTATGCATAAGAGTAAGGGCAACGTCATATATCCAGAACAATTCGTTGAGAAGTACGGCGCTGATGCGTTCAGGTACTGGGCAGCTGCTGCCTCACGTCTGGGAAGCGACTACCGGTGGTCTGAAAAGTTGATTAAGACCGGAACATTCTTCATCACCAAGCTGATTAACATTGCTAGGTTCATATCAACGTTCCCTGAGGTTAACGGCGGGTTTAAGCTAAGACCTATAGATGAGGCAATGTTAAATTACCTGTATAGGATATCTGAGGAGGTCATCAACGCTTATAACAACTTAGACGTCTACGAACCTATAAATAAGCTATACAGTCTTACCTGGGATGTGTTCGCATCAAACTATGTTGAGGCAGTGAAGATACGTGCATACGGCTTAGGGAATTACGTAGAAGATGAGGTAAGAGGTGCTTGGTACGTGCTACATAAAACCCTAAGGACTATTCTTAAATTGCTCGCACCTATACTTCCGTTCACAACAGATTATATATGGAGGAATCTCTACGATGTTAAAGGTGTGCATGTCCAGCTAATAGACGTTAAAGAGATACGTTATGAGACTCAGCATAAAGATCTAATACCTAAGCTAGTAGTAGTTAACTCGCTGATTTGGAAGTATAAGAAGGAGAACAACATTAGGTTCTCTGAAAACCTTAACGCAAGACTCTATATTCCTAGGGACGTAGAGCATCTTGCTGAGGAGCTCAAAGATCTCCATAAGTTCTCAGAGGTAGTTGTAGGACCTCCTGAGGGCAATTTTATATCTTTAGGTAATGAGGTCTACGTTAAGTTTTAAGTGATAACGTTTTTAAACGGGATGTAGATGAAGTACGTTGTTGGTGTTGACGTCGGCGCTACGAACTTGAGGGTAGGCATCTACACCTTAGGATGTGAGCTTCTTAAATCTACTATCGTAAAAACACCTACTGAGGGAGGTCCTGATAGGATCTCCGAGGTCATATACGAAGTAAGCATTAAGTTGTTTAACGTCTTAGGGTTAAGTAAAGGTCAGGTGGTAGGAATAGGTGTCGGTACCATAGGACCTCTCGACATTAAGAAGGGTGAAGTGATCAACACGCCGAACCTACCTATAAGGACTTTTAGGCTTAGGGAACCGTTGATGAGACTCTTCGATAACGACCGTGTCTTCGTGGTGAACGACTGCGTTGCAGGTGTTTGGGGTGAGAAGTTATTCGGCCACGGGCTTAATTACGGTAACACGGTATACTTAACGATTAGTACGGGGGTAGGTAGTGGTGTGATAGTCGACAATAATTTGCTTCTAGGTAAGGATGGAAATGCGCATGAAGTCGGACATATGGTAGTCAGATATGACGATAGCCTGAGATGTAGCTGTGGCGGCGTAGGTCATTGGGAGGCATATACGTCCGGTAAGGGAATCCCTAGGTTCGTCAAATATTATGTCGAGAAGGTCGGTTCTACTAGGGGAACTGCCCTACGTGAACTACTACTAAGTAACTCCCTCAGCCCTGAAAAGTTCTTCGACCTAGTTAGAGGTGGGGATGGAGTAGCTAATGAGATATGCAATGAGATATGTAAAATAAACGCTGCAGGCCTAGCTAACATTATAAATGCCTACGACCCAGAACTAATAACCATCGGGGGTTCAGTAGCCCTAACCAACTACGAATTAATAATCCGACCAGCTATAAACTACCTACATATATATACTATAAATAGGGTTCCTGAGATAAAACCGACAAAACTAGGTAATGAGGTAGTTCTTAAAGGCGCTGCATCCTTAGTAATTAAACCACCTAAAAACCTACTTGAAATCTACGGCATACCTTAACCGATGTATTAAATCTACAGTGGTTAACTAGAAGCATTCGGGTTTGCTGAGGCCCTACGTAGAACTGGTTCTGAGCTACGTGGTCTTTAGTGGACTTACGCAGTTCTTAGGATTCACCGGCCTTACCCTGCCATAGTTAACCTCACCATCAACGCCTAAAACCATCTATGACTATTAAATCTCTCTGTCGTAAAACTGTGGCTGTGGTGATAGTAGGTAAATCCTTAACTTATTTGTATTGTTTTAATACGTAGTTTAAAATTTATAAAAATGTAGGATTTAAATTTTCTATTAGTGATGTGAAATGCTTAATAAGTTCGCAAAGTTGGTGGTGAATTACTGTATTAAAGCTTTAAGAGGTGATGAGGTTAGGATATCGGCTACGTATGAAGCTATGCCATTGGTAAGAGAGCTGTGGGCGGAGCTTGTTAGGGTTGGTGCATATCCGCACTTTAAGCTAGTTGATGAGTTGTTAGATGAGGTCTTCTACAGGTATTCTGGTGATGAATTACTTAGATATGTTTCGAAGGTTGAGATGTATACGTATGAGAACATAGATGCTATGATATCAGTGATCTCAAGCACTCATACTAAGCATTTAATAAACGTAGATCCGGAGCGGATGAAGATAAGGTCCCAGGCTTTAAGAGGTTTAAATGAGACGTTTTTAAGGAGGGATCATGAGGGAAGTCTTAGGTGGACTGCAACAATATATCCTACTAGGGCATTAGCTCAGGAGGCTAGTATGTCGTTAATGGTGTATGAGGACTTCATCTATAGGGCGTTAAAGCTTTATGAGGAGGATGTTATTAGTGCTTGGATTAATCAGGCTGGGTATCAAGGTAGGGTAGTTAACCTGCTGGGAAGTGTTAGTGAGCTTAGGTTTTTAGGTGATGGTGTAGACCTATCGTTAAGGGTTGATGGTAGGAAATGGGTTAACGACGATGGGAAGAAGAACATGCCTGGAGGGGAGGTCTACACAGCACCTATCGAAGATAGTGTTGATGGTTTCATAGCATTTACGTACCCAGCTATATGGAGGGGGGTTGAAGTAGAGGGGATTAAGCTTGTGTTTAGACGTGGTGTAGTTGTTGATGCAAACGCTGTTAGGGGTGAGGAATTCCTTAAGAAAATTTTAGATGTTGATGAGGGTTCTAGAAGGGTTGGTGAGATTGCCTTTGGACTTAACTATGGAATTAACTCCTTCACCAAGCAAATATTACTGGATGAAAAGATAGGTGGTACCGTACACCTAGCTTTAGGGTCTGCTTACTCAATTACTGGCGGGGTCAATAAATCAGCAATACATTGGGATCTGATAAAGGATATGAGGAGTGGTAAGGTATTTGCAGACGGAGATTTAATATACTCTGACGGCAGATTCTTAAGTGATGTGATATGATTAACGTTGGTATAGTTGACACAACCTTTGCACGAGTTGATATGGGTTCTATCGCGGAAAAGGTTTTAAGAGAATCCCTACCTAATGCTAAGATATTTCGATATACAGTTCCGGGGATAAAGGATATACCAGTTGCGGCTAAGAAGCTTATAGAGGAATTAAGATGTGATGGTGTGATAACTTTAGGGTGGGTTGGTAAGACATTAACAGATAAGTTAAGCTATGTCTCTATGAGTGTTGGACTGCAGTTAGTTCAGTTAATGAGTGGTAAACACGTTATGGATGTCACTGTTCATGAGGATGAAGTCGAGGATGAATCAAAGCTATACGATATAGCAGTAGATAGGGTTAGGAAGCATACTTTAAACCTAGTTAAGCTATTAGTTGGTGGGGGTGAGGCCCTCAAACCATATGCTGGTAGGGGTCTGAGGCAGGGGATGCCTGACGTAGGGCCGTTAGCAATTTAGTAGGTGATAATCTTAAAAACCCTCCTAAATGAGTTTTTAAATGGGAGTAATCATTAAGGTGTTTAAAGAGTCTATGTTAAGCATAGCTTCATACATAGCTGGTTCTACAGATATGATAAAGGAATATCAGGTTGAGGAGTTCATAAAAGTACTCCTCGACATATACGCTAAAGGCGATAAAGTAGTTGTTGTAGGTGCTGGTCGGTCCGGACTTGTGGGCAGAGCTTTCGCCATGAGGTTAATGCATCTAGGATTTAACGTCTACGTGTTAGGTGATACCGTAGTACCTCCTCTACGTTCTAATGATTTAATGGTAGCGATTTCAGGTTCTGGTAGGACTAAACTGGTAATTTCAGTTGCTGAAGCCGCTAAGTCTGTTGGAAGTAGGATAGCAGCGTTGACAACCTACATTAACTCACCGCTCGCTAAGATATCAGATATAATTGTGGAGGTGCCTGGTAGGACTAAGATAAGCGATCAAAATGACTACTACTTAAGACAGTTGATGGGGATATATGAGTCGTTAGCTCCTTTAGGGACTTTATTTGAAGTAGTTGCGATGGTAATGCTTGACGCGATAATAGCTGAAATCATGGTTAGGTTAGGTAAGACTGAAGAAGACCTTAAGAGACTGCATGCAAATATAGAAATATAATACTTACTGCTTACAGCTAGTCTAAACATATTAAGCCATTTCAACCTATTTTACCACCTAGGTTTTAATATTCGGTGGTATGATGTACCGTTCTGTGAGGAAGAACCTATACGTAATTCCCGGAAGCCCAGCTACGTTAATAATTAAATGCGGGGATAGTAGTTGGTTAGTAGATCCTGGGGTAGGTGATGGTAGACCTAACATCATTATAGAAGTTTTAAATAGGTTAAACATACATGAGTATAACGTACTGATATCACATACACATTATGACCACGTAGAAGTCCTACCACACATAAAGAGTAGGTGGGTATACGTCAATGAATCCGAATACAGTCAATTAATAAGCCCTACAGTTCGTGAACACGCTACCTACGGCTTTAACCCACTACCACATCTAATGAAACTACAGCGTTTAACAGTACCGAGTAGGTTTGTGAGTACGTTTTCGTTAAATGTTAGGTGTAGCCTGGACTGCCTTGAATTGCTAGACTTAAGCGGGCACTCACCAGGGCTTACAGGGGTAGTATTGGATGATGTGGTATTTGTAGGGGACTCACTCTTCGGTGATATGCTGTTAAGGAGGGTCGGTATACCGTACCATAGCGATGTTTTTAAATCTCTTAAAGTCCTTAACGAAGTGTTAAGAAGTCTTTCAGATGAGGGGTTTGAAGCTGTTTTAAGTCATGGCCCGGTTTTAAAGGGTTTAAGGTTTAAGGAGTTAATAGACTTAAACGTTGATAGGATTAACCGTATCGTAGATTTGGTGGGCGATGAATTACGTAGTGGGAAAGGTATTGAGGAATTAACTGTGAGAGTATTGAAGGTGTTAGGTGTTGAGTTAAACGTCTCTAACATATACTTAGGTTCTGTTACCGTATCATCTATCATCAGTAAGTTCTGCGACGATGGCATTGTAGAGCATGTGGTAAGTGATGAAGGCGTTAAGTGGAGGTTAGTAAGACGTTAACTCAGCGTGGTTACGGTGATGAGGTTTAATCCAGCTAACCTTATTAGAATTACTACACATTCTTAGGTGATTGGGAGTATGAACGGTGGTACGGTAAAGACGGGGGTCGCGCTTCCTAGGGGTATTATGAAGGAGTTTGAAGAGTTAACTAGGGTTTTAGGTTATAGGAGTAGGTCTAAGGCTTTTCAAGATGCTGTACAGCTCTTCATCACCACTCATAGGTGGGTTGGGTTAGGCGGCCATGTAGTTGGTTGTGTGGTGATAGTATACGATCATGAAGAACACGGAGTTGAAGATAGGTTAACTGATATCCAGCATAGGTTCTTAAGCGTTATATCAGCTGCTATGCACATACATCTAACAAGCACTTACTGTATGTTAGTAATAGCTTTGAAAGGTGATGTTAGTATGATTAAAAATCTCTACAACGAGTTAAGTAGTGTTAAGGGTGTTAAATACCTACAACCGGTGTTTAGCCTAATACCTAACACTTAGAGATAAAAGTTTAGAACGTTAATTATATTTAAGGTGGTGTGGGTGTATAGCATCACTTACCTACTGATGTTCTTAGGCATTACGTTAGTATTTATTGGTGCTCTGCTTATCTTCGTAGACGTGGTTAGGAGGACATCTGTTAGTAGGGATGTGAAGTCGGAGAGGAGGGTAGATGTTGGAGGTGCTGTCATCGTAGGCCCTATACCGATAGTCTTCGGCTCTAGTAGAGGTATAACTAAGGCAATGTTAATATTAGCTATAGTGCTAACAGTATTAGTTATGGTGTTAACCGTTATGAATTACTACTTATTGGTGAGATGATGAGCTTAACGGCTTTCGGCATAGTCCTAATAGTTGTCGGTATGGCGATCTTAATATCAGTCCCATTCATAACAGCTCAGATAGGTGTGGGTAGTGTAGCTGATGTTAGCGGACTTACATGTGTTGTCATATTCTTCATACCTCTCTGTTTCTCTGTAGGTATGCATCCTACGGTAACAGCTGTATTCGCATTAATGATCTTAATAGTATTCGGCATCCTGACCTACATAGCATTTAGGGTGTATAGGTCTGTTTCGGGTTATAGTAGGGTATGAAGGAATATAACGATATGATTGAGTATGATGAGAGTAACTTAGAATTAGCTTATAGGGATGGACACTACGAATTTAACAAATCCTTTATCACGGTAAATGCTAGGAGGGAGTTTAAGGATGGTTCGTGGAGAATAACATCGTGTCAGGGCTGTAGTGCTGAGGGGTTAGAGAACCTCCCACCAGCACTACGTAGTACTACATATGATGAGCTCCTCGACACAGATCTATATGTTGGTAGCATCAGTTTGGGGGAGATGGTTGGTGAGCCTACAAACCTACTAACAGTATCTGCAGATATATGCAGTGAGTTGAAGGGAGGCGGCGGTGTTATTAGGTGTGAGGTAGTTGTCAACATCAGAAATTATACTAAATCTATTAAGAGAGATGTTGGAAATGCTACTGAAAGTAAGGTAATAGTTGAGTTCATAGTTGGAGTGGTAAGTAGGTTAGGTAGGGTTGGCCATGGAGGGGTTTATAAAGCAGTTATAGGTAGGTCTAGTGAGGTTAATAACGCATTAATCGATCGATTAATAAGGACAGCATATAAGAAAAGCTTAATAAGTTGTAGGTGTAAGGCTTTAAACCCAGTAAGTATTGGAAGGCATCAACTAATACTAAGACCGGAAGTCACTGCTGCGTTAATCCATGAGGTCTCCCACCTACTCGAGGCTATGTCACTAAATAAGCTTGACTTAGGGTTTAGGTTAGGTCCTGAAGACCTCCACGTAGTTGATAACCCGCATGAAACAGCATCACCAACTATAAGGTTATTCGATGATGAAGGAGTACCAACTATTAAGAGGTCTTTAATCGAGGGTGGTAGGGTTGTAGACTACCATCACACAAGGCTTACGGCAGGTAAGTTCTACAGTAATGCAGGCTCAGCGTACGGCCTCTACCACCCTCCAATATCATTCCACACGACACTAGTTATGAAGTCAGGTGATTGGAGGGAAGAGGAAATAATAGCTGAAACTAAGAGAGGTTTTATCGTTGATGGAGTGGTGATGGCTAACATAGTTGACTCCTACATAAGGATAGTCCCTGAGCATGCTGCCTATGTGGAAAGAGGTGAAATTAAAGATTACGTTAAGTTAAATGAAGTTAAGATACCGATTAATATGTTAAGGTCTTTATCAGCTATAGGTAGGAACCAGTCCATCAGGGTAGGATATGAAAGAAATTTCCTAGTTGCTGAAATATCACCGATTATTAAAATTGAAGGCTATATAGAATAGTTTAAATTAATTTAATAATCATTAAAGCATTTTATGAAGAGCAACGCTTAACTTTCAGATAGCTGTCAAGTAATCAACAGATTTTAATTACCTAAACGATATGTTTGAGAAAGTTTATAGCATCGATATCTAATAATATAAATCTAAGATAAATATATATTAGGTGATTGTAGTGGATAAACAGACTAGTAGTCCAGGAAGTAGAAACAAAAAGATCAGAATAGAAATTTATGAAGACGACCTCCTTTCTGGGGGAGGATGTCGTTGCGGTCCAGGTCAGGCTTCTACACAGGATATAAGGAGTCTAAGGGAGGTCTTAATGGAAAGGGCTGAGATCGTAGCCAACATCAAAAGAGAGTTCAAAGAAGTAGAAATAGTAAGAGAGGTAGTCGATCCTTTTAAGGAACTGACGTACTATCCAGAAAGCGTAAGACCGTATATTTCTCTAGGCACAGCACTGCCCTTCGTGCTTATAAACGGTGAACTCGTTGCTGTAGGGACTTTTCCGACGCTTGAAGAGTTCAGAGGAATTATTAAAGAGTATTTGAAGCTCAAAGAGATAGATGAATGAATAGATGTAGAGGTTCATGAAACCGCACACATAAAACATTCTTTGCTGATAATGAATCCTAAGTTACGTAAGTCTTTATATCCATTCTCTAAATAGCATTAGACTATGCCATCATGATATTATAAGCTAGTACTTCTTCTTAGGATATTCTAGTTACTCTCATACGTTAAATTTGGAAATACTAGGTGTTCATCTACTATCAGTTAATAGCAGAATTATTTGTTGTAATATTATAGTAAAGTTTATAAGGAGGCTTTCAATATCAAATTTGATATCGAGTGTGATATAATGTTTGATGAGTACTTTCCACCATTTAGACATTGGTTGAGGCATATGGCTGCTGTACCAAAGGGGTTTCTACGTTTTCAGATACTTGAGCTTTTAAGTGAGAGGCCGATGTCCGGCTCAGAGATTATCAATGAGATTGAACGACGTACTGGTGGGTGTTGGAGGCCTAGTCCTGGATCGGTTTACCCGCTTCTGGCTTGGCTTCAGGATAACGACTACATTCGTGAGGCACCATTGAAAGAGGCTGGCGTGAAGCGTTATACATTGACTGATAAGGGTAAACAACTCCTCGAAGAACAGCGGAAGGTACGCCATCACTTCTGCATGGGTGGAAAGTTCTTCGTTTTGCCAATGATTAACTGGCTTTGGCTCCATATACAGCCGGAGAAAGCTGAAGAAATTCGAACATCTCTTAGACATTTGTTTAAAGCCCTATTTAGTTTAGGTTTAATTCTTGAGGAGCGTTACAGCGAGCAGGTCTTAAGGGAGGTGTTGGATGTCTTAAACGAAGCTACTAAGCGGTTTGAGGAAATTGAGAAGCGACTTAGGGGTGAGGGGACTTGAGCGGAGATGTGATCAAGGCTGAGAACTTGACGAAGGTTTTCAACCGAAGCTTAGTGGCGGTGGACCACATAACATTCAACGTCCGTGAGGGCGAGATCTTCGGTTTTCTAGGGCCTAACGGTGCAGGTAAAACTACAACCATTAACATGCTGATAACAGTGCTGAAGCCTACGGAGGGTACGGCGTCTGTACTGGGTTTTGACGTCGTCAGACAATCTAATGAGGTCAGAAAGGCGATCGGTGTTGTACCTCAAGAGTTTACAGCAGATGAGGATTTAACTGGTTACGAGAACATAATGCTCTGTGCAGACCTGTACGGTATTCCCCGCGAGATAGCTAAAAAACGTGCCTTGGAGCTGCTGGAGCTTGTAGAGCTAACAAACTTCAAGGATAAACGGGTTGAGACTTATTCGGGTGGGATGCGGCGAAGGCTCGAGCTAGCATGCGGCTTGATTAACTATCCTAAAGTGCTCTTCCTAGATGAACCAACCTTAGGTTTGGATGTGCAGACACGGATTGCGGTATGGGAGTACATACGTCGTTTAAGGAAAGAGTATGATATAACGATTTTCATGACAACTCATTATTTAGAAGAGGCTGACACTCTCTGCGACCGCATAGCTATAATCGACCACGGAAAAATAATCGTGATCGGGTCTCCTGGCGAGCTCAAGGACGGCTTAGGCGGTGATGTAATCACCATAGCCGTTCGGGAAAACGCTGATGTAACTAGTATAATCCAAGAAGTTGAAAACGTGAAAAATGTTCGGAAGGAGAATGGTTTATACTATGTTAAAGTTGTAGAGGGTGAGGTTACTGCTCCATTAATCATTGAAGCTTTACGGAAGAAAGGGTATACTGTGACGAGGTTTTCACTTACAGAACCAACACTAAATGAGGTTTACCTAGAATACACTGGCAGAGCTATCCGTGACATGGAGGGGTCCAACGCCGAGATTATGATTCAAAGACTCCACTTACGGAGGGCTAGGAATGGATGAGTAGCATGAAAGCCGTAAACGACTGTCAACCAAGTTTTGTCAGAGGCTTGTGGGCTTTAACTCGCCGCGAGCTTAAAAAGTGGCTTAACGACCCAGTGATGCTTGTGATGTTTATACTTCAACCGTTTATATGGATGGGACTTCTTGGTAAGTCAATGAATATCAGCGGACTTTTCTCAGCTGACAACATAAAGTTACCGCCTAAAATATCACTTCCAGGCTACGCTATTCTCTCCCCACCTGGACTACAAGAGGTGGTTCTCGATGGTGCGGTGCTTTCACAAATACTAGCTGAAATTAGTTCAAGGATAATGGAGGTAGCGTTCGGTGTTGCAGACTACTTCAGCTTTATGGCTGTAGGTATGGTTTCAATGATTGTAACGATCACAGCCATGTTCAGCGGCATGTCCATCGTTTGGGATCGTCGTTTAGGCTTCCTGGATAAGGTTATTAGTACACCGGTTTCACGGACAGCTATAATACTCTCTAAAATCTTAAATGCCGCTCTCCGAGCGATGTTCCAGGCAACCGTGATTCTGGCGCTTGCCTACCTGCTTGGACTGAGGTTTAGCCCCACGTTCACACCGCTGAACTTATTATGGATTTACACCGCTATACTCCTCTTAAGCGTTGGACTCTCATCGATTTTCATAGCATTCTCAATAAGATCTACGCGGATGGAGAGACCTATACAGTTTGTAAACCTCATAACCATGCCGTTAATGTTTTCAAGTAACATCTTCTTCCCAGCAAGTCTTATGCCGGAGTGGATGCAAGCCGTAGTCCGCATTAACCCGCTCACATACCTGACAGACATCGTTAGACATTTAACTATATTGCCCATAGACGTAACAGCTTTGATAGTTGACTTCATGTATCTCAGCTTATTCGCCGCGGTCTTCGCCACAATTGGTGTAGTCTTAGCGTGGAAATATTTAACGCGGTGAGCACCTCATTTAGCAATTATTTAACGCGGATTTCCACCTTTAAAGGCTGAGGTGAGGTGGTTATGAAAGGGTTTAAATCTATAAACATTTTAAATAGAGAGTATAGTTAAGGATTTTATAAGGGCTTGGAGTTAGAAATCATTTAGGTATCAATATGTTCGTAGATGCTCATACACATCACTTCGTCAGCAATTACTCCACCGTCGAGTTACTTAGGAAGGAGGGTTATACCGCAGTATACATCCTAGCCTACATACCGGTGAAGCCCCTATACCATACCACCCTAGTAGACCTGTTTAGATGGTTAGTAGAGGTAGAGCCTATGAGATTTAAAGAGTTGGGGATTAAGGTCTGCGTAGGGGTGGGCATCCATCCACGGAACATCCCACACTTCGGACTAGCTCAGCTATTAGAATCTATGGAGGAGTTTGTAGCTAGAGCTGATTTCATCGGAGAGGTAGGTTTAGAAGTAGGATCTGTTGAGGAAGTTGAGGTTTTATCTGAAATGCTTAGACTTGCCGAGAGGTTGGATAAACCCCTCATAATACATACCCCTAGGAGGGAGAAGGAGTTAATACTTAAGAAGCTACGGGATGTGTTAGAGTCAAGCAGTATTCAGTTAGATAGGGTAGTAGTAGATCACGCATCTTACGAACTAATAGAGGAGTTCATAGAGCTGGGAACCTTTATAGGACTTACGGTACAGCCGGGCAAGTTAAGCGTTAACCAATTAATTAATTTAGTAGTAAAACATCCAGAACTTATTGAGCTTGGAATGGTTAACAGTGACTGCGGACGGGATCCCTCAGATCCGTTAGCAGTTAAACTATCTTACGAAGGACTGGTAAAAGCTGATATTAACGTCTCCGGAGCCTTAAAACTAGTAAGGGATAACGCGCTTAGATTTACCGGTTTAAAATGATGTCTACACAATGTTTAAACTTCTTCAAAGCTGGGTTCGACTAAGTCTTCGACCATAATGATTCGACGTTAATACCTCACCACTACACTAGTTCTAAGCTACGTAGTCCTTAAGCCTTATCACCTTCATCGGTGATGAGACCCGTCGGACTTTAGCTCTCTTTAATTGGTGTATGATTCCATATATCCGAAAGCTGAGACCGCTGATTCCAACTCTACACATTAACTCACCGCAGATATCATCCAGTTATTACAACATGCTCTTACCTAATCTCCCTACTTTGAAGCTATTGTTGAAGACATCTACTTCTAAAACCTATATCATAGCCTAGTTCATTCCTAGGTATAGGTGTAGATGTGAGGTACTAGATATTATGATTTTGCTTAGAGGTGTTATTGACCTGAAAAGGTGTGGGAGTGTTGTTGAGTTGGTTAGGAGGGGGGTTTGAGGAGATCTACGGGTAGTTTTTATCACTTAGCATGGTATTGTTTGAGAGGTCGGTGTATAGCAGTTCATAAACCTCGTCCTCCTCCATAAACATGGTGGCTATTTGAAAGACGCTTCTTAGGGTGGGGTTCTTCCTAGTCTTTGAGATTACTTCCTTACGTTCCGGGTGTTCACGTACAATTAGTCTAGCAATACGTTCAAATAGTTTCCTACCTTCTGAGTTTAACACTCCTTCCTTGCTGAAGAAGGCTCTGTGGTTTATTAAAAGCTTGGTTAGTAAGGACTTTACGTCCCTATCTAGAGGTCTAAGGCTCAATGGGTGAACACGCTGCCGTATTTGTTAAGGTATACGATTTCCCTTAATTCCTTCCTCTTCTTAGCGGTAGGTGATTCGTCAGGTATTCCTAGAGCTAGCATGGCTATCGGTACGTAGTTATTAGGTAGTCCAACGATTTCCTGTATCTCCTTAACGTTCCTCAGCGTTTGTAGCCAAACACTGCCTAAACCGACTGCGTGAGCAGCTAACATTAACTGCATAGTAGCGCTAGCGCAGTCTACCTGGTATGACTCATGGGATACTTCGCTGTTACAGGCTACTACTATGCCTACTGGAGCGCTTTCAAGCGGTTTAGCCCAGGGGTGGATGCCGGCTAACTTCCTCTTAACTTCAACATCTTTAACTACTATGAAAGCCCATGGCTGGGAATTACGGGCGCTAGGCGCATACCTAGCTACATCTAATATCTTAAGAAGTACTTCATCTGGTATAGGGTCGGGTTTAAACCTCCTAATACTCCTCCTCGATTTTAGAAAACCTAATAATTCATCGGACATCTCATTACACCAATATAATTTCATATCTTAAACACTTATATCTTATTCACTGGAATTCATGGGAACTTACTAAAATAAAAGTTTTAGTATTTTAGTTAACTATAAACCATGATCACTTCTTCCTAAGTGAGTGAGGCCTAGCTACTACCCAGAACTCCTCAGACCACTTAGCATCTCTAGGGTCGTTGTAAACCCATACAAACTCGAAGGGAGTGGCGGGGTCTAACGCCTCATAGCCGTGGGGAACTCCAGCAGGGACTATGATCGCCTCACCCTCCCTAAGAACGTATTCTTCATCGCCAACTAAGAATTTCCCAACGCCATGTATGACGATCATCATCTCATCACTACTTGGATGTGTGTGTGGTGGCATACCCTTACATGCTGACTGACATACGGTTATACCAGCAGCCACACCATTAAAGCCTGTTATATCAGGCAGTGAGATCACTTTCACGATCCTGTTGGGGTTTGCTTTATGGTAGACAAACTCTTGGTCTTCAATCTTAATAACTTTAGCTTTAGCCATGTTGAATACCAAGACATAATATGTTGTAGGTAATTTAAGTTTTTCATAAGACCTTAGGCTTAATACCTTCACTAAATAGAACGTTGGTACTAGTCAGGTTGAAGGAATGTCTAGCAGAATTCGAAGGTTATATAAGGGAGTTGTAGAAGCTACATTAAAGCTACCTAAGAGTTGGAGGGGTTGTTGAGGTTAGTTATAAGTCGTTAAATCGTTTACAGTAGAATCTTTATAACGTTATTAAGGTATGTCGTTTAATGGTGTGTTAAGTGGTCTACGGGCGTTTGGGGAGTTTAGAGGTAGGTGATGGGTTTCCAGTTAGGATTGCTGGAGTGATAAACGTATCCCCTGAATCTTTTTATAAGGGGTCTGTTGTCTTAGGGTTTGATGAAGTTAGGAATAGAGCTCTTAAAATGATTTCAGAGGGTTGCGACTTAATAGATGTTGGTGGGAGGTCTACAGCACCATACCTAAATACTGAGATCGGTGTTGATGAGGAGGTTAGGAGGGTGATTAACGCTGTTAAAATTATTAGAGAGTTAACTGACCTACCGATCTCTGTAGATACCTTTAGAGCTAAGGTAGCTGAGGAAGCACTTAAGGTCGGGGCGGATGTAATTAATGACGTAACCGGGTTGAGAGGAGATGAGGACATGCTTCGTATTATTAAGGATTATCAGCCATCGCTAATAGTATGTGCTAGGGGGACTAAGCCGGTAACGCAGGGTGTAGAACCTGTTGAGAGGGTTTTATCAGCACTTAAAGAAACTTTAAACGTTTTAGAGAAGATAGGTTACGACTTAAATAGGGTAGTGGTAGACCCATGTATAGGCTTCTTCAGATATCAGGAAATTCCTTGGTATGTCTGGGATCTAAAGGTATTGGCAAACTTAAGGAGGTTTAATGTTCTAGGAAGACCTATAGCTGTGGGGGTATCTAGGAAGTCCTTCATAGGTATCCTAACAAATCGTGAGAAGCCGGAGGAAAGACTGTATGGAAGCCTTGCCCTAACTTCAGTAGCTATCTTATGCGGGGCCCACCTCATCAGGACACATGACGTCCTACCCACTAAAGATGTTATAAGGGCTATCGAAGGTTTTAAGAAATACGGAGTTAACCTACACATCATTTATAAATGATTATTAACGAGTAGACCGGCTAACTTCGGTTTGGTATGAGTTGTCATTAACTTTATAGGTTTATGTTGATGAGCCTCTTAGAAAGCTGGGGTCAGGCCTACATATAAGTCTTAATTTGGGGAAAGTGTTATTTAAGTGGGCTAGCATTACATAACATATCTTCGGTGGTATGAGTCTAGGTGGGTGATAATGTGCTTAACATACCCTATTGAGGGTTTCATATTCGAGCATTATGACCGTAGCTTATGGAGTGTTAAGGGATGTTATCAACCTGAAGGTAGTCTAATAGCCGTCCCTAAACTTTACGACCGGCTTAAAATTAAGAAACTCACGGATGCGTACGCTATAATTTCAAGGTACTATAAACATTACGTTAAGTTCGTATATGAAGTAGGTAGAGAGGTACCGGTAGTACCTCTTAACCATGTGGTAAGGATTATCAACCCTATAGAAGCTGTCAGTAAGTTTGAGGGGTTGAGGGATGAAGGAGTTGTTAAGGCAGCGTTAGAACTGCTTGAGATTATTACTGATGGATGTGGATGTGTAGCCGGTCTTAGCGGGTCTTTAGCTGGCGGTTACTTTACGAGATCTTCAGATATAGATATAGTAGTTTATTCGGATTCTTCAGCATGTTATGACTTACTACGTAGGTTGAGGTATGAAGGGGTTTTAACGTCCTTCACTTATGGTCAGGCTTACTGGGAGTTCATAGATGTGTATGAGGGTAGTGATACGAGGTTCTTAGATTTGATGTGTAAGAGAGTTCTCCAAGGGAATTTTAGAGGGTTTAAATATACTGTAAGGTTAGTTGATTGTGAACACCCAATAGTATTAAGGGACTACAGCATGCTACCTGAAGTTACCTTATTAGCTAGGATCATCGATAGTACCCATTCCTACACCACCCCAGCCACCTACTTATGCGAGGTAGTAAGCTCTAATACTTACTACGTGGGTTTAGGAGGAAAGGTAATCTTAATGACCCATAGGATTAGGTTTACTGAGTTAGGTGAGGGCCTTATATTACAGGTTAAAGCACCTCTTTACCTGACAAATGATTACAACTTAGTTAACCTCGATATCGCTGAGGTGAGGCTAATAACTTAAAGCTTAAATCTCCTCAGATAACCATCATTAATAGGTATTCCATGAAGGTAATTGTTATAGGGCATAGGAATCCAGATGTAGACTCTGTTGTATCGGCAATAGCTTTATCAGAGTTCTTAGGACGTATAGGTTATAGCTCCTTCCCAGCTATGGCTGGGGAGTTGAGCTATGAATCAGCTCAGGTACTTAACGAGTGCGGTCTCCAACCCCCCGCATTAATTGATGATGTTAGGCCGAAAGCTGCTGACATAGCTTCTAAGAACGTTAAGTATATCATTAACGGGATGCCGGTTAAGGATGCAGGTGATACCATCATAAACTCTAATGTAAGGTCAGTACCTGTGGTTGACGAAACCCTCAGGGTCTTAGGTATTTTCAGCGTGGAGAGTTTTTCTAGGGTATACCTAAGAGACTTCATAAATATGAGGGTTAAACTGGTTAACGTCCCGCTTAAGAACATCGTGAGGGTAGTGAATTGTGAGGTAGTAAGCGGTGAGTTAGATAGGCTAATATCCGGACACGTATACGTAGGTGCTATGAGTTTAAAAACAATCCGTGAGAGGTTCTCGTTTAAGGACAGCGTAGTCATCGTTGGTGATAGGGAGGACGTACTGTTAAACGCTGTTGAGTCTAAGGCATCGCTGATCATAGTTACAGGTGGTTTAAGACCTCCTGAAAACGTTGTAGTAGTGGCTAAGGACTTAGGAATACCAGTAGTAATATCTCCATACGATACTTACACAACAGCTAAGCTAGTAGATCTTAGCAGGCCTGTCGAGTTGTTTATGGACCCGGCTGAGGTCGTAAGTGAGAGCGTACCAGTACACGAGGTCATCAAATTAATGACCACTAAGTTAGTGCGGAGCGTAGTAGTCGTAGATAGTTACGGCAAGCTCTCAGGGATGATTACGAAGAGTGATTTAATTAAAGACTTCAGGAGGAAGGTAGCGTTAGTAGACCATAACGAGGTTTCACAGGCTGTTGACGGCGTTGATGAAGCAAATATCGTAGCGGTGGTAGACCATCATAGAATTAGCGGTGATATTAGGACTAAGGAAGCAATACTATTTAGGATTGAGCCGGTGGGTTCCACATCAACAATACTGTGGAAGATTTTAAGGGAGTATAATATCAGTTTAAGTAGGGCTGTCCTTAAAGCTATGTTATATGCGGTACTTTCCGACACGTTACTACTTAAATCACCGACAACGACTGAGGACGATATCAAATGTGCGAACATTATATCAGCTGAGCTAGGGGTTAAACTAGGTGATGCGTTAGAATTCATTCGCAATACCATGTCATTAGGAGAGCCTAAAAAGCCTGAGGATATTGTAATGCATGATTTGAAGGTATATGATGAGGGTGGGTATAGATTAGCAATATCTCAAATACTCACAGTCAACCCTGACTACTATTTAGGATTAAGAGATGAGTTATTAAGACTTCTTACCAACATAGCTAGTAATGAGGGTGTTAAACTATCTATACTGCTAATAACTGATTACTTAGATAACGTATCCCATATCTTAGCTGTTGGAGATGTAGCTACCGTTGAGGAAGCGTTTAAAGTTAAAGTTATTAACAACTACGCAGTCTTAGAGGGGATGACTTCACGGAAGCTTCAAATCCTCCCTAAACTCTTAAGGACTATCAGCGCTAAGGGATACAGCGCTTTAAAGTATTAATTTTAATATCGTTCCATTACTATTAATTAAAACCTACTAGTAAATCCTTTAGTGAGTAGTAATGGAGGTCTTAATCAAAGTCGTGGAGGGGTTGCTTAGAAGTGAGAATGCTGTCATAGTCGGTGTTGGGAACATCTTAAGGGGGGATGACGGTATTGGCATCCTAATCGCTAAGAAGTTGAGGAAATTACTTAGAGGTATGCGGAATGTTAGGGTAGTAGTCTGTGAGGCAGGTTTTGAAAACGTCACACATATATTAATGCGTCGTAGGCCTAGGCATTTATTGATTATAGACGCTGTTTACGTGGAGGGAGGTAGGCCGGGAAGCATATACGTGTTCACCGCTGATGAGTTAATGATGTATCCGTCCATAACAACCCATCACCTACCATTAAAGCTAGTATTAGATTACCTAGTAAGTCATCTGAGGATGGAGGTGATCATAGTTGGGGTTCAAGCTAAAAATATTGAGTTAGGGGGGAGGATGAGTCGTGAGGTCTTAAACGCAGGTAAGCATATCGTCAACATCTTCCAGGAAGCAACCACACGTTATATACTTTAAATAATTAGGTGTGGTACCCCGCGTTGATGAACGATCATATAGATTATGTAGGTGATTAATGATATCGCAGAAACTATTATTAATATATCGATTAAGGACTCCTTACTCAAACTTAAACGTGGACTCTTCTTCACATCTAAGCGTTTCCTCAAATCCCCAACTTCGACGTGAACTGCCCTCACATACCCGTTCTCGATTTTAAACGTAGGCTCTCTCACACTCGTAGTTAAATTTAAGTTCTCATCCTTACACTGCAACGCTCTTAAAGAGTTAATCAATATTTCTTTATACGGACGTAGGTCCGAAAATCTCGGATTATTACTAATAGACTCTTCTACGATATCTACATAACATGCTAGAGGATTTAAAGCCTCAGAAACGATGTTAATTTTAAGGAACTCATCTAAAGCGCTATATGAGTTTTCATATCCATAACAATCTCTAAGATATGTTATAGTGCTTGACAACTTTATTAGGTACCAATCGATTGACCTCCCAGATGAAATATCACTTACAAACATTTTAGCAATAATGTCTAGCGGCTTCACTAACATCCCTATAAGAGATATGATGTATTAATTAAAAAATTATTGATAATTGCTTCTGAGGGTTCTTCGTCTGCGAGAAGGGGGTTGGAGACCAGCATGACTTCCATCACGTTGAGTCAGATAGGTAAGTAAGGGTTGGTTTAACTACTGCTTACGTTGTGATAGCGTAGATGTGATTAAGTATGTTAGGCTGGGTATAGCGATGATTACTACCTCCTTAGGTATTGGTAGTGGTGGGTTTAACGCTACCATAGTTAATGCCGTGGCAGGCCCTACGATACCTGTCGTAATGTATGATGTCTTACAGCCATATCCGTAGATAGCGCCTAGGTATAGGGGTAGCAGTGGTAGTAGGAGGGTTGAAGAAGTTACTGCTAGGTTAACCACGAAGCCAGGCCTTAGATATGAGAATATGTAGATTAATATGATGAATATCGGTATTAAGGACTTCCCAACTATTAATCTACGCTTCCGAAGTCTGGGTACGTCTGTAGATATCATAGATGCTAATGTTAGTATTATTGAGTTAACAGTTGATGTAGCTGCTGCGAATATAGATATGGATACTAATATAGCTAGTACTGGCGGTGTGTTAAGCAGTAGTTTAGGTGTTACTAAGTTCCACTCAGCCTGATTAGCTGGATTTACTGAGACCTTAATCAAACCTAACTCTACCCCGCCTCTAGTTAGTAAACCAACCATGACTGATAGTAATGTGTAGATTAGGCCGAAGACCGCGAAGAGCATTACCATGTTAGTATATGCTTTCTTATCCCTCGGCACGTAAATCCTCTGAAATACTTGGGGGTTAGTTATTGCGAAGAATATCCAGGGAAGCGTGTATGCGAAGAAAGTGTATGAGGTCCAGAAACTATTGTTAGGGTTTAAGAGGTCTTTGGCAGCTAATACGTTAAAGGCTGATGGAGGAACCACGTTCAACAGCCATAATACTAAGATTAGGGTGCTGGAAATCATTATAATTCCTTGAACAGCATCAGTCCATGCGACAGACCTAAAACCAGCTGTATATATGGATACTAAGATTACTATAGCTGCTACGGTTAGAAGTATAGGTACGTCGAGAGTTCCACCAGTCACAGCTGAGAGTATGGTTGCAGGGCCTAATATCTGAATAGCTGAGTAGGGTATTAAAGCTATGAGCATGTATATAGCGATGAAAGCTGTGATTAATGTAACTCCGTAGCGCTCTCCTAATAGCTGTGTAGGTGTTATGTAACCCCTACTCCTACTAAATTCCCATACCTTAGTCCCGACTAAAGCTAGGATAGAAACCGTAAATACTAGGTAAGCCGCTTCAAAGGCTAAAGCACCTACACCAGTAGCATATGAGAGACCTGTTAAACCTATTAACATGAAGGCACTGTAAGTCGTTGCAGCGTACGTCATAGCTGATATAAATCCTGAGAGTCTATGGCTAGCTATGAAGTAGTCTACAGGATCTCTGACGTTAGCATATCTCCTACTGTAGAGGGATACTAAGGTTACTATAGCTACATACACAGCTATGGTTAAGCCTAGTAACTCGATCATGTCTTAGCCCACCTCCTTAGGTATGCTTGAGCGAAGGCTATGGTTAGAGACGTTAGGATTGTGTAGGATATGAAGGTGGTTAACGTCTTATCGCCTGAGAGAATGAACGGTAGGACTAAGGACAGCAGAGCTAGGACTAATAACGCAGTCCTCAACACCTTATCCACCACTACCACCAAAGAACAGATGTTCGTTTATAATATAAGCTTTACTGCTAAATAAAACTACTAAATTACCTAAACACTAACTACTATGGGTGTTACCGACGTTAAGCAACGATATTAGAAGTAAGATCTTAAGGTTGTTAGAGTTGTTTGGGCCTGAAGGTACTCATCAATCAGAACTAGTTGAGGTTACTGGATACTCGAAGAGCTGGGTCTCAGAAGTCCTTACAGAATTGGAGGGTCGGGGGCTAATAGCTAGGGTTGAAGGTCCTGGTAAAACTAAGAGGATAGTGTTAAGTAAGTTTCTAGACCCTAAGATAGGTAAGGTGGTGAGGGTGTCTTTAGTTAGGGCGGCTGAGTACCTCTACCTACCCTACTTTGTTAAACACCTCAAGGAGCTAGGCTATGAGGTAGAGCTTATCTTCTACAATAACGTCTCCGAAGCCACACTGGCTTTAAGTAGTGGTGTAGCTCACCTAGCTATAACACCACTGGTTACTCAAACAGTCCTCAGATGTTTAGGAGCACCTATTAAGTCATACCATGGCGGGGCTATAGGTGGTGCATCAATAGTTAGCAAGCATGAATTAGACTTAAGTTCTGTAGCTACTAGTAAGGCTTCGACCATGGAGGTAACCCTAGTAGCTTACAGTAGGTTTAAAGGGTTAAGCATAGGTGAGCTCACATACTACAGTAGCCCTGAGGAAGGCTTAAAGCTTATTGATATCGGAGGCGTTAGGTCGCTGGTCATATGGGAACCATATGCTACAGTACTTGAGAGTAGAGGGCTTATAAGGATTAGACTAGCAGATGAGTTAGGCCCCTACTACTGTTGCTTCCTAGCCAGACATGAGAACATGAGCCCTGAGGTCGTAGAGGCTGTAGGTGAGTCGTGGGGCAACTCGATAAGAGATCTAAAGGTGGGCGTGCCTAGCGATGAGCTAGCTAACCTACTAGGTTTTGATAAATCCTTCTTCGAGACCGCCAGTAAGACCTATGAGTTCGAAGATGTGGTAGACTGGTATAAGATAGATAACATATTAACACATGCTTGGGGCTTCCTCCTCAACAGAACTGTAGTGAAGGAGTTACTAGGGAGCAGCTAACCATTCTGAACTAGCGTAGGATTTCATCACGTTAAGATTTTAAGCACTACTTAGATATGAAAGTACGGTCGTAGCAGTAGCTACTTCCCGTGATTTCAAAGTTGTGGTGTGAGAAACTTCTATCTTACGTATTGAGATTCCCTACGGCGAAGATGGAGTACAGGCTTAGCTGTCGGGTTGGGGTGACCTGTCGACGTTAATCCTGCTGTGATGGTTGCGGAAGTATACTCTGCTCAGAAACCCCCTACTCAGAGTAAAGCGGTTTTAGGTATTAAATTCATTTAATCATATCTTCATATCGTTAGATATAGGAATGGAAGATATACGAGGATATTTACAGCTGTCACTATACTCCCTACCTTAACGAATTCCTTAAAGGTTACTGTGACGCTGAATCTGCTTTCTAAAGCCTCTAGTACTATTATGTTAGACGCTGCTCCGAGGATGGTGAGATTACCAGCCACAGTTGATGTCACAGCTAAAGTCAACCAGGCCGAAGTATCGCTACCTGTAAAACCTAGGCTTTCTAGATGGTGGATGTATAACCCCACGAATGGAACATTGCTTACCAGTTGACTTACAGTGATAGAGGTCAGAGTTATGCCGATGATGACTAGGAGCTTATCATTTATATCTGGTAGGAAGAGTTGGAATATAAGCTCTATGTTACCGCTCCTCCATATCCCAGCCGTGGTTATGAACATCGTTATGAAGAATATTATGGTACCCCAGTCTACGTTTGAAAGGACCTTCCTTGGGTTAGATGTCAGGGGGTAGAGACCAGCTGAGATTACGAATGGAATGAAACCTCTTTCTCTTATATGGGGGTATCCATATAACTCTAGCACGTCGTTTATAATCAACGTAGTAACTGTTAGCACTAAGCCGAGGGCCCCCAGTACGGCATCTCTCTTATCCTTTATCGCCTCATGCGGTATTAGGTTTATGCTCACCTCAGCGTCAACTACCTTGTAATACTTCTTTACGACTAGAGTCGTTAAGAGTAGGTTTATCATAGTTGGGACGAACAGCTTAGCTATGAAATGTATAAACGGGGCAGGCATTCCTGAGTCTATCGCTATTAAGACGTTTTGAGGGTTTCCAATAGGGGTCATCGCCGAGCCTATGGTTAACGAGAACATCAGCAAGACAGCTATGACTTTGAGGTTGGTTCCAGTAGCTCTACTTATTAGAAGGGCTATTGGCGGACCCATTAGAGCTACAGTATCGTTAACGGTGACTGCAGCAAGTAAGCCGAAGAGGTAGGCGGAGGCGATGAGGACCATAGTCCTACTCTTAAACCTCCCCATAAACCAATACGATATGGCATCTAATAACCCGGAAACATCCATCAGACCTACAATGCTGAACATGCCTATGAGGAACAGAACGACGTTCACATCTATGACATTTCCCAACTCATCTATACTGACGAGGCCGCTTACGATAACTACGAAAGAAGAAAACGCCATCAAACTCCATATAGGTATGGTCGGCTTTCTACTCCTCAATATAAGAGCTGCTATGAGGTATATCATGACGAACAAGCCTACAGCCGACCGATAATCTACCAACATAGCCACCTCCATACCCTACTTTCAAGATCGCTCTTAAGTTATGGATTAAATATAATAGTACACTTAATTATGGTAGGAAGGTTAATATTACTTAATTTCAACTACATCTTCTTACTAAGGGTAACGAGACCAGATCTCTTAATGATTATGGCTAAGTTACTATACCTATTACTCTTCAGGTTAGACAAGCTAGAACTTAAAATATTAAATGCTTAGACGGGGACTTTCGATATGTCACTGAATTCATCAGCATAGCTAGTAGGAGGTTCATTATGATTTGTTAAAACTTTTATATTTTTAAGGTATTCCTCATATTCTGAGTAGTTTTTAACACTTTTTGGATTGTTTATGGGGTATGGGAGTGTTTCAACTACGGTTTTTATGATTTCATGTACGAGATATCTGCCCTTATCTGTAACGTTAAAGCCTTTAGCATATCCAGTCATTCTCAGGATTTGAAGTACCATCTTTATATTTAGGGGTAATTTACTAAATATCGGTGGGTCTAATTGTAGCCTGTAGAGTCCATAAGCGAAGGTCCGCCAGCTTTTAGCACTCTTATCAAGTTCTGTGTAAAATGCTAACCTCTTATCGTCTTGGAGTGTGTAGAGGTAGAGTTCGATTGGTGGGTTTACTGTCTGGATATTTCCGCATAGACTGAAAGCTGCTGGTCCTAAGCCGAAGTAGTCGGATACTAACTCATCTTTTGCTGAATCATATATGCGGTGACCTTTAGCAAATACCCACACACTATCACGTCTATACCCATACTCCTTCAGAATCTCCCACACACTTTCAATTATTTTGAACATTGTTTTAGAATTCATTCCTGGTTCAGCTATGACCCCTGGAATTAGGATATAAGGATAAATAGTGATCTGATCTGGGCTGATGTTTGCTAATATCTCTACATCTCTTAAACATCCCTCAAAGCTCTGCCCAGGTAATCCCACCATTAAGTCAACGTTAACTGAGATTCCAAGCTTCTGAGCTCCATCTACTACCCTTTCTACTAATTGTTCATTAGCTCTAGCTCTCCTCACAGCCTTAAGGGTATCAGACTGAAACGTTTCAACCCCCATACTTATCTTAGTTACTCCTACATCCCCTATCTTCTCAAGATATTCTAATGTAAACTCAAACGGATTCCCCTCCATCCCAACATCTTTAAGTTCTATGAATTCCCTAAAACGTGTTAAGATATCACAGATTTCCTCAGCTTTTAGTAAGTTTGGTGTCCCACCTCCAATGTAAAGCCAGCGTGCATTTCCTCTTAATCCACGTAGCTTAACCTCACGTTTAACACTATCTACGTACTTCCTCTTCAGTATTTCATCAAAGCGGACTTTGTAGAACGGGCAGTAAAGGCAAAACATCCTACAGAAAGGTACATGTAGGTATAAACCAAATCCCTTCAGCTCTTCAACACCTAGTTCTTGCCAGCTTAAAGGTTTAAATGTGAAACTAATTTTTGAGAAACTTCTGGAAAGCATATACTTCGCTATAGCTGGGATCAAATAGTACACCAAATTTAGTATAAAGGTGCACCACCATAAAAAGTTTACTGACTTACCTTCCTGAAAAACGAAGATAGGAAGGTAGTTGTGAGGGGTTGTGTTAGTAAGTAATGGTGGTTGGCTGTGAGACTTAGCTTGGCCTTGAAAATAATTCAGGGCATATATGACATGTCATAAGATTTACTTCTGGTTCAAGTTTCTGGTGGAAGTTGCAGAAGTACCTCTTGCTTAATGCGTTGAGAGTTATCTTGAGTAGTCTTATTTCTACATCGCGTTGGCTTAAGTCTTTGTAGGCAATCTCTTCAGCCAGTTTACTCATATCATTTATTAGCTCTGAGTTTTTAGGTATCTCTATCATCGCCCCTCTCTCATGGTATAAGTACCTGGATACCGCTGATGGTGATATTCCTAGCTTCCTAGCTACCTCTATCCTGCTTAGTTTTAACTCTTCATGCATTATCTCGGTAAGCACCCTCTTAAGTGATGGGAGTATGTATCTATAACCTAACTCGAAGATTGATGGCGTCTTTAAACCACCTAATTAAAGAGTCATTATCTTCTTCATCACTTCCTCCGGCTTCTTAAGGACTTCGGTGAGGTCCTCAACCACTTCTAAGGTCCCTAAATACCTCCCATCACTACCTTTAACTGAGGTTACAACAACCCTCACCACTCTATCACCGATTTTAGTCCAGAACTCCTTGAAGTCGCTTTCACCGCTTTTCAGCTTATCTACAACAACCTTAACCACTTCCTCAAGCCTTGGTGAGTGGCAGTAAAGCAGTCTACGTCCTAAGATAGTCTTAGCCCTAGTAAATAAGTACGTATGTTTACTCTCACTGAAGAATTTAATCCTATCGTTACTATCAGCGTAGGTGATTTCTAGGGGGAGGGCTTTAAATACGGCCTCAACCTCCTCCTTACTTAGAAATCCAGTACTTAACTCGATATCTTCAGACCTCCTAATATTGTAGGCATCTACTTCTAACCTCCTAAGCGCTAACTCCCTGAACTCAGGTGGTAGTGCTCTTAACTGCTCCTCACTTAACTCAGGAACTATTTCGTAGGGCATTAATGGCTTAGCATTCGACTCCCAACTATCTTTTATGGGGACTATATAACCTATCTCCTCAGCCATCTCCTTAATAGCTACCCACTCACCTTCTGTGAGGAGGACCTTCACTGCAGGAAATAATATTTTATTCTCCCTGAAGACTAACTCGCTAATCTCATTAGATATTTCAAGGGCCTTACCTGCAACCTTCTCTACTAACTTCCGATCGCTTACTGCGTTCTCAACAAGCTTTCTAAGCTCTCTAAGCTTAACAATGACTTGGTCTTCACGGCCCCATAGAACTCTAGGCACAGCCACTATACCCCTCCTCTCTAAATACGGGAATATAAGCATTTGTAGCTTCATATAATGCTTTCTCAACCCCCTAACTTCCTCAATAACCCTTAAGAACTCATCATAATACTTACTGAACTCCTCACCAGAAGACCTAAGGATCGCGTTGGCGTAGAGTCCTAAGGCCTCACCCCACTTAAGTACTACCTCGTTCTCTCTCATTAAGAGGTTTAACGGATGGCCTTCAGGAACACCATCTAACACCCTGCCTGCAAGGTAATCTCTAAAGAGTTTAACATGTAGGTCGCATAGCTTAAGTATATCACCTATCTGAATTCCTTCACTAACTAACCTTTGCTCGATCAGTACGATTTCAAACGGGGATACCTGAGATAGTAGGTCTTTAAATTCCTTGCTTAGCTCTTCAGGCCTAACACCCTCATGTATCTTCTTAAGTAGTGATTTGACTAGCTCAACCTTTACATTCACATCAATATTTGACACATGTCACACCAAGAAATAACTGACTTCACAGTTTTTAAACTTTACCTCAAGAAAGCTAGTAGGGAAATCAAGTAATCCGCAAAATAACACTGAATTAAGAGTTCTAATGGTTAAGCTTTATAGGTAGGTCAGCATTTACAAGTACTACCCACCAATCGTCGGTAAGGTAGAGACTTATAGCTCTAAACTCAACACCTCTCTCGGACGAGTACTTCAAAACATCTATTATTTCAGGGTCTCCAACCCGGTATGGCTTAAATGCTGTTACATTAGGTATAGATGCTATGAAGACTACTATGGGTTTATAGTTCTCGACGTGGTTAGCTAGGACGCTGATCTGCTTCCTACCTCTTACAGTAGGGCAGTCTGGGTAGGAGGCGTAGCTACCATCAACTCTTAAGACAGCGCTCTTCAACTCCACCAATCTGATATCTTCAACGCACTTCAAAGCATAATCTATAATCTCACCTCCTAATCTAAAGTTCCTCTTATAGACCTCACAGCTCGGGGGTAACCAAGGTATGTAGTTATTATTAAGTAGGTATTCGAAAACCTTACTCTGCGTGACAGTATCTACGACCGCATAACCACCTATATCCTCAACTGCTATTAATCTATACCTAAGCTTAGGCCCATCTATAGCAGTACATAAACATTCCCTACCGGGGGTTACGTGATCTACTAGCCTCCCAGTATTGGTTAGATGTGCTAGGCTAAGACCGCCGCCTACATCAATTACAACGACAAAACGATTTAACCTACTAACAATAGAACACCTAATTAGACCCTTCAACTCAAATAATCTAATCAAGATTAACACCGTAGGTAGTGTTGTTATGCAGTCCTCACACGATTAGTTTTACATACTCACTTATTTTAATACGTGGTATAGCTTAAGTTATGAGTACATATAGTAGTAGGAGAGTTGGAGGGATGTAACTTAAACCCCTTAATACGTCCTTCACCGCTGGCAGTGAGAGCTGTCTAGAAGTCTTCATGACCGAGTTAGGTGGGTAACTAGAAATCGTCGGATAGTAGTTCATAGCTCTACTTCAGAAAAAGTGGTTAGGTAAGCGCTATCCATACACCTACAACTATTAATACTAGTCCAGCAATTAGTGATAATTTAATGTTATGTTTTAATATTACTTCCTGAACTGTCTTATACTTCATGGTATTCCATATTATTAAGGATATTATGAGTAGTGGTGCTACGAAGATCACGTTGTAGGTTGCTAGGAGTAGGTATGGCATCGGTGTACTGTATTTTGAGGCTATACCTACGAACACTACGTATGGTCCGGCTGAGCATGGAAGTAATGTAAATGTGAGTAGTAGGCCTAATGCGAATGAGATCGTTGTTGAGGTAGACGCCCTACTAATTAAGCCTAGAACGCTTTTCTTAGCAATCACTCTAGATCTACCCTTAATACCTGATATACATATCCATAAACCGAAAGCTATGGCTATTAGGCTAAGTAACTCCTTAGGAAATCCCCTTACAACGGTCATAAGGCCTAACCCTAATACGTAATAACCTATGAAGATAGCTAGTATGAATGAGGTGCCGACGGCGATGACCCTACCCCTACGGCCCAGGGCTAGTGATGCAGCTATTAAGAGGAGTGTGTATATGAATATTACACACGGGTTAACACTATCGCTTAAAGCCAGCACAGCTAATAACGTTAACACCTGATGTAGGGGTAGTAAGGCTGTTACGTTACCTAACCTCACGCCGTAATACTCGGGAACCATAACCATAGAAAACATACTTAAATTACTAACCGTAATATGTCCAGCTAACTCAGACCCGAAGTAGAGGGGAACATCGTTAGACTCAGGCAACTTAAGTAGGGAATCCCAAAACGACTTACTACTAACCTCACCGAATACTACAGCCCTAACACTACCATCAACAACTACGAAGGTTAACGGTATTGAAGGACGTAGCCCGAGATCTGCGCAGAAGTTGATGAATCTCTCTACACAACTACTATTCCCCTCAAAACCGCAGAAATACACATTCGACGGCCCGTACCAGGAATTAAGGTAGTTCTTTAAAGCAGTGCAGTGAGGGCAGCCATCACTTCCGTATATGTAGAATACGTAATTAGATGCGCTGTACATGGTGATGGAGGAGAGTAGCATCATTAAGATGAACGCTAAGAAGGCTAGACCCCTCAACCTAAACATCTCACCACCAGAAGTAACTTTAAATGCGGATTAATATATGATGTTATTACAAAAACTAAGAGCTGTTAATACGTAGAAATAGCGACGTAGTTAAGTCGGTGGTTAAGGGTAGGTTATGGTCGTCAAAACATTAGGCGTAGACACCTCAAAACCCTCTCAGAGGTCTTAGGTACGTTGAGGACATCATCAACTATCAGAAGGGTTCTGAGCTACGTAGTCATAAGCTATGGGATGGGATACCGTACGTTGTACCCACCGCGACCTCCGTATGACGGCCACCACCTTTAAAACTTTTAATCAGCACCAGTCTGCAGTTGTGTGGGATCGCTGGATATCCTCACACTTTCTTCGTAGTTCTTAATGAGTTGACGTAGTCGGGTTGATAGCGTTTTTAATTTCATGTTTAAGTCGCTGAGACGTTCTGAGATCCTACCACTCATTTCTAACTCGGACACCATCCTACCTATCTTATTGCTGAAAGGTTCTACTTCCTCATCAAGTATTGACTTCTGCTTAAGTAGTAGTATTTCAGGTAGATCGACTTTAGACATGTAAATATGCCTCCGACCTCTCTTAACCTTACTCACTAAGCTCATCTTATCTAAGATGTTTAGACATGATGATATGGTTGATTTAGTATATTTTGTAAGCGTTACTACGTCTTTAAATGAGACCTCGATCTGAAGTAGTATTAATATGCTTAATATTAGGCTGCATGAGTGCGGTAGGTTGAGGTACTTCAAAATGTTTTGGATCATGTTGATTAAGGGGTCCATCTCCTGCTGCAGTTTTAGATATTCCTCTATGGTCATTACCCTCACCTAGCTATCATAGTAGCTATTGTCGGCACTACTTTACCTATACGCCATTTTATGTATGACATAAATAACTTAAGTAGTAATCTAGCTGGTTTTAGATGCTGTTCCTTCATGTAGTACCTTTCTAAGATATCCTCAGCCCAGTAAAGTGTGTGGTTCAGTACTTTAAGCATGAGGTCAACGTGTTCTGAGGTTACGTAGTTCTTATCAAACCAATCTCTATTTCTTAAAGCGCCCATCGGGACGAAGAACATAGGTACTATCACACTCCTATACGGCTTCAACCTATCTATTAACTCAGCGGTTTTAACTACGTCATCTCCCCTCTCACCTGGGAGCCCTACGATTAAAGTAGCTGCGGGGATTACGTTATTCTCATGCATTATGCTGAACGCGTCTTCAACTACTTCAGGCCACATATCAGGTGGATATGGTGCTGCTTTAGCCGGCATAATAGTCCTAGCAAGCCTTGGAGAACCTGTCTCAATACCTACCTCAACACCTATAAATTCTTGGTAATCACTTAGTACGTATTCACTCATTAACTTAGAGATTAACTTGAAGTTATCTTCAGAATACTTAACTGATGCTAGGCTGGTATGTGACCAGGCGATGGAACCCTTAACCATCTTCCTAGCAAGTTCATGTAGTTTAATTACTGGGTCTGGCTTAGGTTTAACACCGTAACCTCCGTAGAGCAGCACGTCCTCACCATGTAATATTACGTTTGAATTACCTGACCTTAAGTTGACCTCTATCTCCTCCTTAACGGTGTCTAGCGGTATGAATCTAAGAGGTCTTAAAGTAACTGAGCAGAACTTACATCCTCTAGGACATCCCCTCATAACTTCGATTAAACCGTTGATGCTAGCCCCCTTAATCACAGGGATTTCACTTAGCGATGGCGTATCATTAGGTCCTACTAACACGTAGTCAGGTAGTTCCTCACCGTCTAGCGCCTTCCTAACTATGTCGGCTATTACCCTCTCAACCTCACCTTCTACTACCATATCAACACCGCATTCCTTCCAGAATTTAAGTTCCCATAACCACTGCCAAGCAGCAGGACCTCCTACGATTATCTTAGCACCCCTCCTCTTAGCCTCCACCACAGCATCACTCCTCATAAACTTCATGAAGCTCAGCCTATTAATGGGTTCTCTACCGGTTATGAGCCACCACTCATTACTCGGAGGTCCGTAGGCGAAGAAGTCATGATGCCCGATCATTAAGACCTTAACACTGCTTACATATCTGCTTAAGTAGTCGGGGTCTATGATCGCAGCTTTAAATCCCTCATCAATGAGTTTAGCCTCAACCTTCCTCAAACCGTAGGGTGCTTCAATGGGCTTACCTTCATAATCAACCTTAACTTTAGGTGCTGCTAGCCACATATAAACCTTCTCAGGAAGACCTACTGCAGGACCTGTAGTTAGGAATCCTAGGAACTCCTTACCGTGGTGGTTACTCATCATAGTCCTATCAGTAGTTATTACGACTTCATAGTCAGGCATAGGCCCTCACCCCTAGCAACTCATAGTTAATGCTGAACCCCTCTAGAACTCCCTTAAATTCTTGAGCGTCACCGCTAACTAAGGCTATCATAGATTCATTACGATATAATTTAATTATCTTAACGAGATCGTCGACAGTAGAACCCCAGTACCTAACTACTAAGGAGTAAGGGAACGTTGATGAGAGGACCGTTCTTAACTTCTCAAGGTATGTAGGCCTCCCTTCAGATGATATTACATGGAGTACGAGTTTCCTAACATTATTATGGATCATTACCTCGTTAACCTTATTTATCACTTCATCGTTTAAGTAGTCATAATTAAGTATTAGTATTACGTGGTAGGCGCCTCTCTCAATCGCTAAACACATCCATCATCCCCAGTTCTGAATATTCTGAACTCTAAGAACTTATTTTCTTCATACCTATTAAGCTTTTATAGCAAATTTATTATTCTCATAAATCGTATTAATTACAGGGATTGTTCTGAGCTCAGAACTCCGTATTAGGATTTATGAAATAGCTGCAGAGCCTCCGGTAATTGCTAGGCCAGATATGAGTATAGGGGATGTACTGCCTAAGATGAGAGACCTAAGAGTTAGGGTTGTACCAGTAGTTAGTGGTAGTAGGTTAGTCGGCGTTTTAAGTTATAGGGATATTTTAATGAGCGGTGCTGGTAGGATGACTAAGGTCAGGAGTATTATGAGTCAACCCTACGGTGTTGATGTGATGGGCAGTATCGATGATGCGGTCTCTAAGTTCGTGCTTTGGAAGGCTAAGGCCTTACCAGTGGTAGGTAAGGGTAACGAACTAGCTGGATATTTAAGTAGATATGATCTAATAAATTTTCTACTGAGGAACGGTTTAATGCCAAGTAAGTATGTTGAGGACGTTATGACTACCCCCCCAACAACTATTAGGGACGATGAGTCGTTGGCGAGGGCTAGGTGGTTAATGCTTAGAAACGGTATTTCAAGGCTCCCAGTCATCGATAGTTCAGATAATATTGACGGGGTTATATCAATGACAGACATAGTTGAGAGGATTTACTTTATAAGGCTGACACGTAGGAGAGGTTTCGAGCAGTTTGAGGAGGAATTCCTCGCAGCCCCTGTTAAGGACTTCATGTCCTCACCACCTATATGTTCTTCAGTAGGTGATTCACTTGAAAGTGTTGCTAGGACCTTAGCTGAGAGGAGGGTTACAGGATTACCAGTAGTTAAGGGGTCTAAGGTAGTAGGGGTTGTAAGTGGTATTGACGTTCTTAAAGCATATGCAGAACAGCTAATATCTAAGAAGTTAATAGAAGCTAAGATCCCTGAATCGTTAAGGGTTGATGAGCTAAGTAAGTCACAGGTTGAGACTCTTGTGAATGAGTACTTATCAGATATTAGGAGGATTGTAAACGTGATAAACTTTAGGGTGAGTGTTAAGGAGGAAAGTAAGGGCGGTAGGAAGAGATACGTCATTAGGTCTAAGCTAACTACTAATCTAGGAGTTATGACTACTGAGGGAGTTGGTTGGGACTTACTATCCTCGCTTAGGGATTCACTAGAGAAGTTGGAGGAGAGGGTTAAGAAGAGCGTATCTAGAGTTAGAGAGGTTAGGAGGAAAGCTAAGCCTAAATAACTTAAAAATTAATACGTGTTTAACATTTTTAACCCCAACTTAACTAAAGAATTTCGTGATACTATAGATGAGTAAAGACTTACTCACCCTATACTTAACCACGTTATACTTCTTCATACTTACATGGGCTATAGTACCGGTAATTCCGAGGTATGTCATGAGTTTGGGAGGGGACCCGACGACTATAGGCTTAGTTATGTCTGCAGCACCTCTAGCAACAGTGATGACTAGAATATTCTTCAGCATAGTTTCAGACCTACGTTCAAGGGTCTTCATGATGAGGTTAGGTATGCTATTATTAGGTACTAGTTACTTAGTGCTGTACATATCAGTAGATGTTAGTGGGTTAGTAGTGGGGAGATTACTTCAAGGACTTTCCATAGCGTCTTTCATACCACCTTCAATAGCATACGTAGTGGATATAGCGCATTACGGAGTGGTTGGTAGGGCTTTAGGCACTAGGGCGTTAATGGTGAGTATAGGTTATATGTTAGGGCCGTTCGTAGGTGGGTTAATCTCAGAATTCCTAGGTTATAAGGCGTTGTTCATCATAGCGTCGGTAGCGGCATTCATCGCTGTCCCTACGATTAGGTTAGGTGATTTAAGCAGGCGTAACTATACGTTCTCAACGATGTTTAAGGAGGTATTTAAAGTCATCACATGTAGGGGGTTCATCATACTGTTCACATCAGCAACCTTTCAGACAGTAATTCTAGCGTCTGTGATTCCGTTCTTATCATCATATCTTAAGCTTATGGGATTCTCAGACTATGATGCAGGTGTGATCAGCTCAGCTTATGGCTTGGCCGGACTCCTCAGTAGGTTGGTTATGAACTTCTTCACAGATAGGAGTATGGTGAAGCTAGCCCTATCCGGACTATCAGTAGATATAGTTGGGGTAATCACACTTAGTTACTACCCGCTACCACCATCGGCATTCATCCCAGTACTATTAATAGGTTTCGGCGACGGTATTTTCGTACCAGCTCTTCAGGCTCTAGTATTCATCAGCTCTAAAACCGGATTACGTAGCGTTTTATCAGGGATCTACGCAACTTCCTGGGATATAGGTATGTTGGTAGGACCTTTAATAGCTGGTTACCTAATAACTACGACTAATGATTACCTACTTACGTTTAGATACCTAACATCGTTCACAGCTGTATCAGTAACCATACTTACTTACTGGAGGATACGTATTAAGCAATATGTTTAAAGCAGCGATTACTTCAGTATATAGGGGGCTCTATTTGAGTGAGTTAAAGCCTTCAGAACTTGAACGTTATGATAGGCAGATAAGGCTTTTCGGTGTTGAAGGACAGCTTAAGCTGAAGAATTCTAAGGTATTAGTAGTAGGTGTTGGAGGTCTTGGATGTCCAGCACTGATATACTTAACCGCTGCAGGTGTTGGTAAGATACTCTTCATAGATTCTGAAAACGCAGAGCTAAGTAATTTGAATAGGCAGATACTTCATTGGAGTGATGACATAGGAACTCCGAAGGTGGTATCAGCTGTTAAGAAGTTAAGGGCTTTAAACCCGGAGGTAGAGGTAGAGGGAATTAAAGATTACGCTGATGAGGAATTATTAGATTCTCTAATAGCTAAGGTCGACCTAGTTATTGACGGCCTCGATAATTGGAGCACTAGGTTCTTAGTAAATAGGATCTGTGTAAAGCATAGGAAGCCCTTCATACATGGTGGTATAATGGGGCTCTACGGCCAACTACTCGTAGTGGTCCCAGGTAAAACGCCATGCCTACAATGTATAATACCTAAGAAGCCTCAGGAAGTAAGGCCTTTCCCAGTATTAGGTACGACGCCGGGTACTATAGCAATGCTTCAAGTAACTGAGGCTGTTAAGTTATTAACGGGTTATGGTGAGCCGTCGTTAGGGAAGCTAATAATCTACGACGGATACTCCATGAGTTTTACAGAGGTTAAGGTCTCAAGGAGGTCTGACTGCCCGATATGTGGGACGCTCTAACTACTTAGGATAGCTCAGCTAAGTACTTCTCCACCTCCTAGGTTTTAAGAATTAAAATATTAGCAGTAAGTAAGAGTTGGTGGTCAAAATATTAAAGTACACTGAGAAGGCGGTTAAAGTATTCTTAGAGACCGGTACACGGTTTCCGAGAAGGGTTTTATGGGCCATGGGATTAGTGAAATACTCTGCTGCTAAGGCTAACGTAGATTTAGGCCTACTTAAACCGTCTATTGGGGAGGCTATTTGTAAAGCGTCTTTAGAACTTGCTGAAGGCCTACATGATAGTGAGGTCATCGTAGATGTTTTTCAGACAGGGTCTGCTACTGGGTTAAACATTAACGTGAATGAAGTCATAGCTATGAGGGCTTCTGAAATATGTGGGTGTGATGTCCATCCCTACGACCACGTCAACATGTGTCAATCTACTAATGATGTAGTTACCTCAGCTATTAGAATATCGGCTAGCGCTGATATAGGAGAAAATCTTGAACCAACTTTAAATGAGTTCATACAGAGTTTAGAGGAGTTAGTGGGTAAGGTAGGACATGTAATAAAGCCTGGTAGGACTCATCTCAGAGACGCGCTACCCATAACCATGGGTTTAGAGTTTAAAGCGTTCTTAGATGCGTTCAAACATGACTTAATGCTGATTAAGAGTGTAGGGGAGTATGTTAAGGAAATACCGTTAGGGGGTACGGCTGTAGGTACTGGAATTAATGCGCATCCAGACTTCCCTAAACTAGCTGTAGAGCACTTAAGAAATCTAACTAAGATCGATGTAAGGCTCAGCGAAGTTAAGACTAGAGGTATGAGGTTGTTAAGTGATTTAGTAGCTTTAAGCAGTTCTTTAAGGGTGTTAGCCCTCGACATATTCAGGTTATGCCAGGACTTAAGACTTATGTACTCAGGTCCTAACACATGTATTAACGAAGTAGAAATACCGCAGGAAGTCCCAGGTAGTAGTATAATGCCGGGGAAGGAAAACCCTGTGACCGTAGAGGCAGCAATGCTTGCAGCAGCTCAAGTAATAGGTTTAGACCACTCTAACAACATAGCTGGTATGTTAGGAGAGTTTGAGTTAAGTATGGGTATACCACTCATAGCGTATAACATACATACTCAGATAGCATTACTAACCGAAGCTATGAGGAAGTTAAATACCTACGTAATTAAGAAATTAACGCCGAATGCTGATAGAGCACGTGAATTAGCTGAGCGCAGTCAGGCATTAATAACGGTGATAACACCTTTAATAGGGTATGATAAAGCTGCTATACTTGTTAAGGGTTTAAAAGAAGATAGGAGGTTAGGTGAGATACTTAAGGAATTAGGATTAAAGGATGAAGAAATAGCTGAACTTACAGACCTCAACATGTTAGTAAGGCCCGGAATACTAGCCAAAAAGAAAGGGTAAATTTCTAAAAAGGCTTTCACCGCAAACGGTGGGAACAGCTCATCGAAGAGTTTAAGGTGCATCCGCTTAGCTTTCCTAACTAGTTATACGTTACGCGCACCTAGACTAACATCATGACATGGATAACACGCATAAGATATATACGTGGTGCAGAACGCTGACTAGACTAACCTTACTCCCTTTCTTTATTACCTAGTCTGCTATATAATTTATTGATTAATTTGTAAGTAGGCCTTACAACCCCCTCCTTAGCTTCAACCATTACGTAAATAATGTTCTTAGACCTAAAGATGGAGAGTTGTATAAGATTTAAATTAAGACCTCCTAACTCGCTTACGATTAAGTCAACATCTCCTTCATCTTGATAGTATACTACGTAGTGATTGCCTAATAATTCGATCTTCTTACTACGCATACTATCTAAGTCCTTTACATCACTCCTTAACCTTGCCTCCAACCTCTTACTACCATACCTTACTAAGTGGAATTCCCTAGGAACCCCATCTCTGAACTCTACAGCTAGGCTTAAGATGTCCTTCCTTGCCATTAGCTTGGCTATAGGGTAGTAGAGAAGTGAGTGCTTAGGCACTGTTGTTAGGGATGCGTAAGCGTTTAAAGCTCTCGAAGCCCTACCTAATTTAAACTTAGCCTTAAAACCTACTAAGTATCCAAGCAATTCATAAGTCTTATCAACAGGTTTGAAAGTATCCTCAAGCTCACCGCTAATAGCCTTTATGAATTTAAGTATCTCCTTACGCTTCTTAAAGTACCAAAGAACCATAGCTACAGCTAATAAACTCATGGAAACCAATATTACATAATCCAACATTATCACACCTACATAAAATGTATATGTGAGTAAATAATTTAAGTTACCTCCTACCATTGAGAAAGATTATAGCTTATTTACGCGTAGTTAGGGGGAGGACATTCATTAACACTTACAAGTATTGACTCTCCATATAAATAACGGTGATTTCCTATTGAATACTAAAAAATTATTAGGCATAGCTTTAACAGCATCGGGAATTCTGCTGTATGTCTATGTAATTATTGATGGAGCTATGAAGGGCAGTATCGGTGTTAAAGGTGGTTTAGAACTCACTCAGAAACATTAAAACAATACTAAGCAATAATGTATTAAGTGTTAAAGGTGGTTTAGAACTCACACCGATATTACTGAGTTTAGGGATGTATGCGATACTTATGGGCCCTGCCCTCTGGCTTGGTGAGGTCCCAATAGCAATTAAGAAATTCATAGAGATTAAAACAGGTAGGAAGCAGGGCTAGTGATGTACTATGCTTTCCCTACTAATCTTAGTAATAGTCTTGGCAATTTACGGCACCGCGTTCTTCTTCTACGGCAAGAGACTCCTTGAGCAGAAGGTCGTTAAGGCAGACCCTAATAGACTTACACCTGCTTTCGAGAAGTTCGACGGAATCGACTACGTACCTGCTAATAAGTACGTCCTCTACGGACATCACTTTGCATCAATAGCTGGGTCCGGACCTATAGTAGGGCCTGCGTTAGCCACGGTCTTCGGTTGGTTTATGCCTTTAGTTTGGGTGCTCTTCGGCAACATATTCATCGGCGCAGTACATGATTACCTATCAATAATGGCTAGCGTTAGACATGGAGGTCTCTCATTAATTACGATATCTGAGAACGTTATGGGTAGGAAGGCTAGGTACATAGCGATCATCTACGTATGGATGGCGTTAGTATTAGTGCTTGCAGCGTTCTTCAGCGTTGCAGCAAGTACCTTTGTCGCAGTCCCTCAGACCGCCTTAATAGCATTCCTCTACATGCCTATAGCTCTGTTCTTCGGTATCTCAGTATATAAGTACGGCCTTAGCATCAGGCTTGCCACGCTAATTTCGGTGATTTTGGTGATCATCGCGTTCATAACCTCCTTTTACATACCAGTATACTTAACATATGAGGCATGGGTGATAGTACTAGCTGGTTACTCCTTCATAGCTGCTGCACTACCTGTATGGTACTTACTACAACCTAGGGACTACCTAAACGCTTACATACTGTGGTCATTCGTAGCACTAGCACTTATAGGGGCCTTACTTGTTGGTGGGCTGCCGTTCACCGGTCCAGCATACACTGACTTCGCCCAACCAGCCAGTATCCTAGGAGCTATGGGCGACCTAGGTAGGGTTAGGGTAGCGTACTTCTGGCCTGTAGTACCCCTAATAATAGCATGTGGCGCATTATCCGGATTCCACTCATTAGTCGGTTCTGGGACAACGTCTAAGCAATTATCCAACGAGTTAGATGCGTTGTTGGTCGGATACGGCGGTATGTTAACTGAGGGTGCTGTGTCCTCATTAGCAGTTATAACCCCCATAGCATTTGCATGGGATTTCGCACAGTTAGGAACGATCCTCAACTACCCTGTCACAGGGGTATTGGCAAAAGTAGGTATTACTGCACCGACGATAGTTGGATTAGCTGCAGCAGATAGGTTCTACACAGGTTACGCATTACTTCAAGCAGCTGGGTGGTCAAGGGTCTTCGGACTGGAAAACTTCGAAAACTTCTTCATAGGCTTCAGGGTGTTTGCGGCAACAGCACTGACAGCATTCATACTCACAACACTAGATACGACTAATAGGTTAGCGAGGTTTGCTTGGCAGGAACTCTTCGCATGGATTAAGATATCCCCAGGAGCTAAGAAGGCGTTAACTAATAGGTGGATAGCATCGATAGTCGGTGTGATCATAGGTGTTGCAATGGCATATCCTCAGATCTACGTACCTGAGCTAAGGAGGTCCTTACCAGCATATAATATAATATGGCCAGCGTTTTCAGGAACCAACCAACTACTAGCAGCCCTCATGTTAATGACTGCAGCACTATGGGTGTATGCAGTAATTAAGGTTAGAGGCAAGGTTACGTTGCTAACGTTAGTTCCAGCATTATTCCTATGGCTCACAGTAACCTTAGCACTATTCATATGGATATTCTTCGTGATGCCTTCATTACCGTCAATGTATATAGCCCTTGCAGGCTCCTTCATCATAGTAGCGCAGGTACTGAACTTCCTGTTGCTAATATTCTTCATCCAAGGTATTAGGAAATCAAAATAAAAGGTAGTTAAATGTTTTTCCCCTTTCTAAATAATATTATTTAAGGTTAGCCGATTTGGAAGCGAAGATAATCCATAATGTAGTAGGTATGTTTAAGGAGTTAATTAGCTTTTTAAAGGGTATTCATAAAGCCACTATAGAAAGTAGTGTAGATTCGTTAGAAGTAGAGTGTATCGAGTTAGAGATAGCGTTACTCTATATGGTATTAGGTTCTTTAGTAGGTATCCTACCACTACCAACTACATTAGCTTTAGAGTTAATACCGTATCTGAAAGACGAGTTTAAGCTGTTAGAGTCCAGAGGTTTTAGAGGTACTGATATCATAGGTGATTTGATGAAGTCCCTAGGAGGTGAGTGGTAATGGTTGAGAATTTAGTGTTAGTTATCGGTAAGGGCGGAGTCGGTAAGACTACGGTATCCATACTACTATCATTAATTTTAAGTAGTATTGATAACACACTCCTATGCAGTCTAGACCCAGCTAAACATTTAATTAAATATTTAGAGATTGGAGAGGCTATGAAGTACTTTAAGATTCAGGAAAACCTCACCGCTTATCAATTAGATGTTAACGTAGCATTAAAAACAGCATTAGACCGCTACGTAGAATTAATTAATGAGCTCTTACCATCCCTCTCAGTATTAAACATCGATAGCGTAGCTAACACCATTAAGTACTCACCAGGTTTTGAGGAGGAAGTGTTTATGAGGGAGTTCCAGAAAATATTAAATCAGTATGAGTACCACTACGCAGTAATTGATACACCGCCTACTGGCACAACCTTAAGGACTTTAATAATACCTAAACTCTACAAGTTATGGATTGATAAGTTAGTAGAGGTTAGGGAGAGAGTACTCTCACTTAGATATTCCATAGCTCGGACTTTAGGTAGGGAGTTTAAGATTAAGGACCCGGTTTTAGATAGACTCTACGAAATGCGTGAAACATATAACTTTCTATGGGAGCGGATGAAAGATATAAATACGTCTTTTGTCTTAGTGACTAATCCTGAGGTAATGCCACTATTAGAGATCATAGATGTTATTAAATTCCTTAAAACTGAGTTAGGGGTAGAGCCTGCATTACTGGTTATGAATAAATATGTTGACTCACCTGAAGTTGTTGAAGTGATGGAGGAGTTTAACAGGCTACCATATGAGAAAGTTGTAATACCTAAGGTTGAGAGACCTCCTACGAGACTTAGTGATATGGTTGAATTAGTAAAGCTTATAAATAGTGAAGGTATTTTAAAAGCTCTTAAACAGCGGAGGTAGGTTGGTTCCTAACACCTAATGTCTTAAAAACTTAGAACCTTGCTAACTTAGTAATTAGTGTCTGGAGTGTGGTTAGTACTCACATTACTGGTCTTAGGCCTCATGCAATTCCTTGATACCGGATTATATACGTACATAGCGTATAATCTGCATGTAGGAGGGTTCTACTTAGGAGTCCTATCAGCTACGTGGAGCTTAATCTACATAGTGTCCAATAAGGTTTTCAGTAGGTTAGCAGATAGTGGTAGGAATAAGGTACTACTCCTACTGTCCTCCATAACCCTCCTACTGATATATATAACGCTCAGCGACATCAACGCATTAAACGGTTTAATACTGTATTCGCTGCACGCCCTAGCATTATCTGCTGCTAATCTATCATTATCTGTAACTATTTTAGAGATATACGATCACATCAGCTGGAACAGCGTAAATGCCTTTAGTAGGATCTTCTCAAACTTCGTTAGAGGTTCTACCTTCGTATTAGTAGCACTATATTCTATTAACCTCCCACCGATCTTAATCCTAACTACGGTATTCGCATGTATGTCTACGGTAGTGCTGCCGGGGATAGGCTTAAACGTTGAACGTATGTTGTTTAAGATCAATAGAGACTTAAGTTACGTCGGTAAGTATCTTAAGGCATCTACAGCCTTACTCTACATTCATAAACCTAGGGATGCCTTCGAGTACTTAGAGAGGACATGGAGTAATTTTAACATGTTAAAACCTTGGAGGGTACTTACATCCACAGTTCTCTACACAATGTTTGGAGACCTAATTTTAGTGGTACTACCATTACTCATGAAAGATAGCGTAGGGCTGCATGGCCTATGGCTTTCCTGGGGTATAGGCTTGCTGTTAACTTCCTTTATAATTGCCCCACTGATTTCGAGGGTTATATCAACTTCGGAGAACACGGATGTAAAGCTGATGAGCTTATTCATACTTTTAAGGGGTATTATCTTAGTATTACTACTTCCCTACATATATGACTGGTCCGGCCTAACTACGTACTTACTACTTATCATCGCATTATCATCAATAGCTGACTTCCTCATATACAATAAATTTGTGGAGGTCAGTGCTGGCTACAGTATCTCGAATTACTATATAGCGAGGGAGGTAGGATCTATAATAGGTTCCATACTTGGAGGTCTAATATATACCCTAATACCTGGAGTACTGCCTATATCAGTAATTATTATAGCTATCGCCTCAGCAACTTTAATACTCGTTTAACATTTCTAGAAGAGGTGACTGCGAAACGAGCATATAGAAGTATTTTACATATTTTTAGTAACTGCTGGTCATGTAGGTCATCAATCTAATAAGCTAAGAGTGGGTGTTTTAAAACTGTGGTGATATCATAGATGATTATGATATTTAAATTTCTAAGAGGTAATAAGAGGTTGATAGAGTGATGAAGTGTTTAGACTGAGTTAATGATTGAGGACTCGAATGCTGATAGTTGTTAGGTTATAATACGATATAACGTAAAATTAAGGCCATACCGTTAAATAGTTTTAATTTATTAACACCAGTGGATGGGTCGTTTCCTCAGCCATTATTATGAATCAAGTGAATCACATCTCCAGAGTATATCCTCTTAACTCCTTCATCGTCTTTCATTATTAGCGAGCCGTCACTATCAACGTCAACTGCTACGCCGATGATAACTCCTTCAGATGTGTATACCTTTACACTCCTGCCAATCGTTACGCTATACTTCTTCCACTTACTAATTACATCATCGGTATTCCCTATTAGTAGCTCTGCGTAGAAGTTATTGAGGTTCTTTAATACCTCCGTAAGTATGGGCTGTGTAGGTATTTCAAATCCTAGGTAGTCCTTAAGTGATATGGCTGTGTCCTTAAGTGCTCCATGTAATTCGTTATTAACGTTAATACCTATCCCTAAGAGTATATAGTCGACCGTGGTGCCAGTGAATTTAGCTTCGGAAAGCACACCGCATACCTTCCGATCTTCGAGCAATACATCGTTAGGCCACTTCAAACCCAGTGGAACTCTATATAACTTCTTAATACCCTCAATCACTGATAGCCCAGCAGCTAAGTTAATAAGCTGTAGATTGTTTACAGACTTAGGCCTTAAAATAACCGTCATCCAAAGACCGCCATAATCAGCTATCCATCTCCTACCTAACCTTCCTCGTCCCTCAGTCATTCTATCGGCTATGACTACTGTCCCCTCAACCCAACCATCTTCAGCTAACTCCCTAGCAACATCTTGGGTTGAGGTACACTCCCTCACTCTGTAAATCCTAAGCATCATACTACCATATATTTTAAAATCATTAAAACTTTTAACTTAAGGTTGACTTGAATTCGAGGCCTGTACGGAAATATCGTAGTAGGAAATCATGATTCTGAACTACGTAGGCCTTTCTAACTCGTATTTCTTAGGTTCTCACCACTCTTTAAAGAGCTTTAAGATGGGGAGTCTTAGGAGTCTAAGGCTTCGGTGATCGCTACATCCACACGTTCAATGTGGGACATCTTAAAACACGTTTTAGGTTTCCCGGGTACCGTAATTATAATCATTATCTAATTACATGGGGTTGATGTTGATTTGAACACCCTTAAATTTTCTTAATACCTAAGTATAGTTCTGAGAAGTCTGGATGGCGGAGTAGTTCTAGCGCCTTACCGCTATATCTCATAGTTCCGCTTACTAGTAGGTATGCCTGATCTCCTAGTTCTAAAGCTATCTTAGCCAGCTGTTCAACTATTAATATCGTTAGTCCTAACTTATCTCTTAAATCGATGATCTGGTTTAAAACCTTCTTAGCTATTATCGGTGCTAGGTCTGTCGTTATTTCATCTAAGAGTATTATCTTAGGCCTCCTCATCAAAGCCATAGCTATTGCTAACATCCTCCTCTCACCACCGCTTAATGTGCCGGCCTTCCTATTAATGAATTTATCAAGTACTGGAAATAAACTTAGCACTTCATCCATTCTATCCTTAACTTCAGCCTTGTCAAGCAGGTATGACGCCAACCTTAAGTTCTCATTAACTGTTAGCTCCGTGAAGACATTACCCATCTGAGGTAGGTAAGCGATCCCTAGTCTAGAGATCTTATGTGTAGGCATTCCAGAGATTTTACTTCCATTATAGTATACTGCGCCGTCATATATTGTTGCTATCCCCATTATACTGTTCAATAAAGTTGTTTTACCAGCGCCGTTCGGCCCTACAACAACTGTGATCTCCTTCTCCTCCACATCTAAGTTCACGTTGAAGAGTACTTTAAGCTTCCCATACCCTGAAATTAAATTCCTAACTTCTAAAAGCACCATCCCTACTCACCTATGTAAATTTCAATTACCTTAGGATTCTTTATCACCTCACTCGGCCTCCCTTCAGTGACTATCTTCCCCTTATCCATAACATATACGTAGTCTGCGTAGGGTAATGCTATATCAATCCTATGCTCTATTAGTAGGAAGCTAGCGTCGAATTCATCCTTCAAACTCCTTACATATGATAAAATTCTATTAGCGTATACCGGGTCAACCCCACCTATAGGCTCGTCGAGGGCGATTAACTTAGCTCCTGCTGCAAGCGCTCTCGCAACCTCAAGCATCTTAAGCTGTGCAGCACCTAATTTATAGGCTGGTAAATCCCAGAACTTACTCAAACCTACCTTACTCAGCATGTTGAAAGCCTTCCTAATAGCTCCTTCCTCATGTTTAATCCACCTACTTTTAGCAATAGCTATTAAAGGATTTTCACCGTCGCTCTTCATCGAAGCTAAAACGTTTTCTAATACGGTGAGCGATTGAAACGGTACTGGTATCTGAAACGTTCTAACAAACCCTAATCTATATATTTCGTATGGGGGTAATTCCGTAATATCTTCGTTATCGAAGAGTACCCTACCTTCATCAGCTTTATACACACCGGTACATACGTTAACTAACGTTGTCTTACCAGCACCATTAGGACCCATTAACATCGTCACGGTGTTTCTCCTAACAGCTATGCTAACACTATCTACAGCAGTCAAACCTCCGAACCTCTTAGTCACCTCCTTAGTCACTAGTATGTAGTCATTACTCATACTCACTACCTGAAGAAATTAAAAGTTTGGAAATACTTTAAATTTTTTGTTTATAATTAATTATTTATAAAAATTGTTTAATCGTTTTAACCATAATAAGGTATTCTCCAATCTATTAAGTCACTAGCACCTCTCCATACACCGACAATACTCCATTCATACGTTCTGTCCTTTTCTAATATAGCCCATAATTCGTAATCAGCAAATGCTCTATCACCTGCAGCGTTTAACTTAAACCAACCACTAGCCCCGAAGTAATTCTCAACTATGCTGGGTAATACGGCTCTAATCTTCTCTGTGTCATACTCATCAACAACGTCTAAGGCCATAGCGACAGTCCATATGGCATCGTAGGTATTATAGGCGTAGGGCGCTGGAATTCTACCTAATGTTTTCTCTATATACGTCTTAACATGTTCAAACTTAGGTGAGAAAGACGGTGCTGCTATGGTACTCACAAACTTAGTCTTAACTGAGAATGCAGCACTTTCCTTCGTACCTATTAGGAGGGCGTTACCGGCAGTGCCATCACTTCCAAACCATTTAACCTTAGATAGTATATCATACTTACCTGAAGCTACGAATAGAGGTATAGCCTCCTCAAAGCTGATCAGTAACACACCAACGTTATTAACACCGTACTTACTGATCCAATCCCCTACGATGCTAGCAAGCAATGACGCCTCAACTGAGAGTTCCTTAGCCCCTGGCTCAAACCTTATACCATCATGTACGGCTCCTCGAACACCTTCCTTCTCAAGAATCTTCGAGAACGCCTTTACAGTAGCATCTTTAAGACCGTCTCCCCAAGCATCACCTCTCCAAACAGGGATTAAATACCTCACACCAGCTGTAAATGCTGTCCTAGCTATAGCTGGGCCTTGAACAGTATCGTCAGGACAGTACCTTAATATGAAGTCACCTGGTATCGCTAAGGCAGGAGATGTTGATGACGGACTAATAACTAATAACTTATTAGCGTCTGCGTAGGACTTTATCTCTCTTACCTCTGCACTAGCCATAGGTCCTACGAATATCTTAACACCCCTACCGTGGAGAATCCTAACCTTATCTAGAGTTGTTTTAGGGTCTGTAGCAGTATCCTCAATTACGGGGACTAAGTACCAAGCCTCACCTCTAGCCTTTAACCACTCATTAACCTCCTTAACAGCTAGTTCAAAAGCCACTTTATTCTCCTCACCAAACGAGCTTAACTCACCTGTTAAAGGCCATAAACCACCTATAGGGATACCACCACTTAACTTACCAGGAACCATAGCCGTTGTAGTTACCGTTCGTGTCTGGGTAATAGTACTAGTTACGGTAACAGTTCCTGCTGGCGCGCTTACAGTAGTCGTAACCGTTCTTGTAGGAGCCGCGGTTGTTCCAAAACCGTAGCCAACCCCCAATCCAATTATCAGTAATACTATTCCTATAATTAGGGCTCTCTGGGTAGTAGCCACTTCAAACACCTCTTAATTTAAATTATTAATGTAGTTTAAAAATTTATCTGTGAGTGGTTAAGGTTAAGTGAAATACATTTTAGATTAGTGGCGTGGTACGTTGCATCAATTGCTAAGGTTATAACATAATGATAACGTTTATATATTAATATATGATAGACTTCTAGAGGTGTGAAATTAGATGCTGCCATCTATAGCTATCGCTAAAGCCGTGGCGTATGCTGATAGCATTGCGTTGATGGCTGCTGGAATCACTTTGATATACATGTGTACGAGGACTTTCAACTTTGCCCACGCATCATTTGTTACATGGGGTTTATACGTTGTTTACGCTATGACGATGTTGCAAGGAGGTAGTCCGTACTACTACCTACCCTTAGCCTTCTTATTTGTTGGTGTTTTAGGCGTAGCTGTTTACATGTTAGTGATAGGCCCTCTTATGAGGAGGGGGGCATCACCTACGACGTTGATGATGACTACTTTAGGTGTGGATCTAGTGCTACTATCAACTATTCAGATGTTCGCAGACTTCCTAACGAGGACTTACAGACTATATGCTAGGAGGGTGGTCTTAGAGGTCTACGACTTCAACACCTTAGGTATTCCTGGAATTACCTATGTATCCTTAATCATAGTAGTGGTATTGATAGCAGCTATCCACTGGTTCATGGTTAAGACTAAGTTTGGAACTGCTATGAGGGCAACTATAGAGAATCCAGACCTGTCCAGCGTACTCGGTATAAACCCCAATGTAGTTTACATAGCCTCCTGGTTTATTGGTGGGGGCTTAGCCGGTTTAGGAGGGGGTATTGCATCCCTAGCGATAAGCGGAGACCCGACAATAGGCTCTAGGATCATCGTATCGATGTTTGCATCAAGCATTGTCGGCGGGCTCTACAGCGTGTATGGTAGTGTGTTAGGGGGTTTGCTAATAGGTCTTACTGAATACTTAGGTATTATGTTATTGTCAACGCAGTTAGGAGGTTGGATATTAACGTATAGGCCAGTAATTCCTCTAATAGCCATGGCTATCACGCTCCTGATCTACCCGAGAGGATTAGCAGGCATTAATTGGGGTAAGGCTTTATTGAGGATAAAGTCCTTAGGTGGTAGGACATGGAAGTAATACCTCCTATAGTTCTGTATATCCTAGTAGATTTTAGTGTTTATCTAATCATCACTTTAAGCCTTAACATGGAGGCAGGGTATGCTGGATTACCACAATTTGGCCGTGTACTATCTGTTATTACCGGTGCTTTAGTTGCTGGAGCAATACCTGGTAGGATATTAGCATTACTATACGGCTACCCGCATGGGGCGGAGTACGCCTCCTACGAATTTAACTATAGAATAGTTAATGAGTTAAACATCATACTTGAGCAAAGCCCACTACTCTCTATAGGAGTCTTCCTCCTTACACTAATCATGGCAATGATGCTTGGTGCTGCTGTAGGCTATGTAACTTCAAGACCCGCTATCAGGTTGAAGGAAGCGTACTTAGGTATCACGTTATTAGCTATGGGTGATGTAGTTATGTTAATATCGCTCTACTATTCACCTATAATTGGCGGTACTACCGGGGTTATGGTACCAGATCCGTTCAGATGGGTTGGACCCTATAGATTTACCGCTGCGACGTTAGTCCTACTAACGCTATCTATAGTAGTCCTAATAGTAGTTGAAAGACTTACTAAGTCTCCATTTGGCAGGGCTTTAAGGGCTATGAGGGATTCCGAGGTAGCTATAACTGTCTACGGAAGGGATATAGCCAGGTTAAGGACTTACGCATTGATTGTTGGTGCATCTATAGCTGCGTTAGGAGGGGCGCTCTACACCTTCTACACAGGAGGTTGTATAGCGTCTACCTACACTAGACTTACCTGGACCTTCTGGCCTTGGGCTTTCATGATGTTAGGCGGAACCGGGAATAACGTAGGTGTTGTGTTAGGCGTCCTACTATTCGTAATTGTGAAGACCTTCATAGTAACGTATAGAGGGGTCCTAGCCCCGTACGTACCGTTCGACCCTGTATGGCTTGAATACACGTTTGTCGGTATGGCTATAATACTGATAGCTATGTTTAGACCTCAAGGAATAATACCTGAAAGACCTATATTCACTATAGCTAGGAAGAAGATAGAAAGAATATTCACTACGTTAGAAACTCCTGAGGAGATCCGTGCATAAACCCATACGTTTTCCACAGCAATGTGTAAGTGATTACGGTTAAAGCTATGTTAGAAGTAAGCAAGAAGTATGTGTGTAGAGGAAATTTCTTAACTTAACCTGTAGATCTCAACATGCTGAGGTGGTTTAACTGCTGGATTACACTGCGATAATTGCTGCGTCCTTGATTTGGAGTATAACAGCAAGCATAATGTCGAGGTATAGGTTGATTATTAAACCGTTTATATTTACAGCTCTTAGAGCTATGTTTGCAATGGTTATCTTAATAACTACATCAATTCTAATTAATGTTCAGGTTAATAACGTGTCAACACCTACTCTAATTTTACTGGTGATTTCCGGGTTGTTAGGTCCTGGAGTCGGGGATGCTTACTACGCTAAGGCCATCCGATCTATCGGCGGTTCGTTAGCGGTGTTAATTAGCTATACTTACATCGTCATATCTCAACTAATATCAATAACGTTCTTAGGTGAGCTGCTAAGACCTCCACTTATCGTAGGTAGTATACTGGTTTTCACAGGTTTAATAGTAGCTATGAAGACTAAGGAGTTAGGCAATGCCGTAAACACTAAAGGTATAGCTTACTCGTTAGTAGCTGCGTTTTCATGGAGTCTTGGAGCGATTATGATTAAATTAGTATTAAGTCATGTAGACGTCTTCACCGTAACCATATACAGATTAGCATCAGTGTCAGTAGTGTTCATACTATTAGGGATAATCCTCGAAACACCGCTGGATAAGACAGTGGTAAAGCCTTTAATCCCTATCTCAGCGCTTACAGGAATTCTCGGCTTCGGAGTAGGTGTGTACCTCTTCGTCTACTCCATAGACGCCTTAGGTGTGTCGGTAACTACTATGGCTACGGCGTTAACACCAGCCCTATCTCAAATACTAATCAAACTCCTAGGCCGTGAGGATGTTGAGATGAGGAACTTCTTAGGAGCTCTGCTAATATCATGCGGTATAATAATGACTGCATTACAGATGGGTTAAGTAGTTAGAGCTATGTGTAGGTAATAACGACTTAGAATTAAAATATGACTAAACTCCAAACTCCGTTAAGTTCGTTTCACACCTTTAGGAAGTGAACACATATATAATAACGTTTAAATAAAGGAGAAGTCGGGCCCGTAGCTCAGCCAGGATAGAGCGCCGGCCTCCGGAGCCGGAGGTCCCGGGTTCAAATCCCGGCGGGCCCGCTTTACAGCGCTCATAATTATGTTAGAATTGTTAAGGGATTTTCTGAGAGTGCTTCTTGAGGTCGTGTAGATGCTTGTAATTCCGTAGTTCTTGAAGAGATGAAGAATCTCATAGTTTTCTTCTCTTCGTAAATGAGTTTTTGGTTCGTGATGTCTTACTTCCTAGATTCGTAGGTGGATGAGGAAAACCTTATATAGGTTTACAAAGATGTCTACTTAGATGTCTTAGATGGGGTATGTTACGGTGTCTGCTAAGATTCCGAAGAAGTTGAAAGAACTTCTAGATAGGTATGGTGTAAGACCTGGTCCGATTATCAGGAGAGCTCTTGAGGAAGAGGTTAAGAAGAGAGTGCTTGAGGAGCTGGAAGTACTTTCTGGAGAGCTGTCTAAGGAGCTCTCACAGATATCTGATGAGGAAGTAGTTGAGTTAATACGGGAGGATAGAGAAGGTAGATAGTCATGTATCTCTACGATGCTAGTGCTATATTGAATCTAGTGAAGAGAGGGGAGATGAGAATTTTCGTGAAAGGATGTACGGTAGATCTCGCTATCTACGAAGTTATTAACGCGGTTTGGAAGGAGTACTACATACTTAAGAAAATACGGGCGGAAACAGCGTACAGATTAGTTGAGCTACTCTCTAAAATTCTTAACGTGCTAGACCTACACACAATAAGAGGTTCCGAAAAAGAAGTAGTAGATATTGCTGTGAAAGAGGGGATCGCTATTTATGACGCGTCATACATCTACATAGCAGCACGAAATAAACTAACACTAGTAACTGACGACAAAAAACTCGCAGAAATCGCTAAAAAATACATCAGAGTAACAACAACTAAGGAGATCGCTGCGTAAGCTTCTCCATCAACGTCATTCATCCCCTTCCTGAGACTTCCCAGATGTTTAGAAGACTGAGATTATCGCTGGAGGCATGAGACAGCGTTCTTGGATATATACCCGAGATACTTCTCCGTCCTGAAACAGTCATGTGGGATTTGATGATTTACGTGCTTCCAACAAAACAACGAGTACTCACTACATACTACTTAGTTGTGTGGTTGCGGAGGGAAAAATCGAAATGAACGTAATTAAGTGTGAGAGCTCCTCAGGAACGCCTCCGTATCTAGTTCTCTCCCTGAACACGAAGGCATTCGGCCTCAGATATCCTTTCTTAGTCTCGAAATTAACTTCCACAACCCCGAACCTCTGCCTAAAGCCCTGCACCAACTCATAGTTGCCGACTAAGCTCCAGTACGGATATTCCTTAACTGGAACGCCCTCATTAGCAGCTTTAGCTGTGGCGTGGATATACCTCTCACGGGAAGTAACGTGGTAGAGTTAACGATACAGGTTCACGTGAAACCACGACTGAGCGAGGAATTACAGATCTACCTTTAACTAGTTACCGAGACCACCACCTGAAACCGCTTAACCCTCAATTCAGCAGGAGCCCGAGATTCTAGTAAGCCTCCTAGCTATTACTTCAGCTCTGATCTCGCTTTTCTCTTAATACCCAAAAGAAGATCTGGGTATATCAGCTGAAGCTTATAGAGGGATAATATTTTTCCTCACCTACTCACCTATCCTCGAGATAGTGACTGCTTTACTCCTACCGTCAACGCAGGGTCCAACCAATATGTTGGCTGGAGTTTTGACTCTAGCACTAAAAGCACGAGATTGAAGGCGGGATTCTCCCGCTTCAAACAGCAGAAGTTTCACCAGCTTATGAGGAGTTTGGACTAGGTAAGGAGAGCTTTGAAGAACTAGTGAAGGAAATTGTTTTCGGCATGAAATATCTTTTAGAGAGAAAGCCTAGAGAATTTAAGGAAGCTGTTGAAAGACCCCTTCCAAGAGAGGGAGAAAGGCCAAGAAACCCTGGGGAGATAGTGGCCGCAATAACTCCCTTCGATAAAGCCATCCTATGGACTATTGGAACGGGAAACTACCTAGCCTCGGAGATCTATGAAGAGGTGAATAAGAAGCTTAAGGAATAGAATGTTGACAAGGAAGTACTCGGAGCTCAAAAGAAATTATATGAGTTTGCGAAACTACTAAAAGAGGGGGCAAGGGTTTGATAGAGTTCACAAAGCTCGGCAGAAGCTTATTCTACTGGCTCTCGAAATGGGGGGAGATAGCTTTCGCAGAGAAGTTTGGAATGCCATCTGACAGAGCTATAAACGAGCTCGGAGGCGGAGGGAAGACGTCGAAAGCTATAACCCTAGAAGTCATTAAGGAGTGGCTTGAGCCAGAAGGCTACAAAGTGAAGATAGAGGAGGAAATAGAGACCGACTTAACCGAGAGTGGAAGAGGCTATACAGACCTCGTAGCAGAAAAAGATGGTGAAGCCTTAAGGATTGAGATCGAGTACCGCCCACCGAAAGAACATAAGGAAGAACTTAGAGTATTCAGACACGCTTTACATCATAGCCAGCGACGAAATAGCAAAGAAGAAAGTAATTCAGGTTGCTTTAAAAACGTTATTCAGACTGAGGAAAGAGAGGCCGAAAGAAGAGTTACGAGTTAAAATAGCAAGCTTCGAGGATTTAAAGAGAACTAACTTTGGGGAATGGTTTGAGGTGAAAGTATTTGAAAAGCTGGAAAATTAAAGTTAAAATGAGGGGAAATGATGGATCCGATAATTAAGGAAGGGTCAATTGTTAAGGGGCCCCTCTGGCCTGAACCAATTGAAGTCAAAAAAATTGAAGAGATGGACGAATACGTCCACATTATTGGAGTTACTCTTCACTCCCGAAGATTCGTGGATCAACTGATACCAAAGAGCGATTATGAAAAGTTAGAAGTAGAAGACACTTCTTTAGATTTCTCAGCTCCTTCAGAAGAAGCCTTTTTAGCGCTTGAGGCCGAAAGACATAGATTTGCATCATTGTTCGACCCTCTTTTAGCAATGAATGTCTCGAAAATAGACCCCCTCCCCTTCCAAATAGAAGCGGTTTATGGATATATCCTAAAATTGCCAAAAATTAGATTTCTCTTGGCAGACGATCCAGGAGCTGGAAAGACAATTATGGCAGGGCTCGTGCATAAAGAGCTTAAACTAAGGGGGGTTGTCAATCGTACTTTAATAGTTACCCCAGGCCATCTCAAAGATCAATGGTTGAGAGAGCTGAAAGATAAATTTCATGAACATTTTACGATAATTGACAGAAATTCTTTCCAAACACATTATGGGGAAAATCCCTGGGAGAGGGAAGGCCAAGTTATCACGTCGATGGACTTTGCGAAACGAGACGATATATTACCTTCCCTTCAGAGTGTTGAATGGGACTTGGTTATAGTGGATGAAGCTCATAAAATGGCAGCGTATAAGTATGGTGATAAAATCTCAAAAACTGAAAGATATAAACTTGGCGAAGTGCTATCAAGAAATTCATCTCACCTCCTCTTTCTTACAGCCACCCCACATAAGGGAGACCCTGAAAACTTCAGGCTCTTCCTAGATCTTCTAATCCCAGGTTTTTTCGCAACAACTGATTTAATAAATGAATCTCTAAAGAGTAAGGACAATCCATTATTCATTAGGAGGTTAAAAGAAGATCTACGCGACTTTGAAGGTAGACCGATCTTTACAAATCGTTATCCTAAAACCGTGAAGTTCACCCTCTCAGATAAGGAGGTAGAGCTCTACAACGAATTGTCGAAATATGTTATTACTCAATACAATCTTGCATTGGAAAGAATACAGGAGAAGGGGAGAAGGAACATAGCTTTTGCATTATTAATACTGCAACGTAGAATGGCTTCAAGTACTTATGCCTTATTAAAATCCCTCGAAAGAAGAAAACGGCGGTTGCAAGAGCTTTTAGAGAAATCCGAGCTTCCCAGAGAAGAGGTAGAGGTTGATTTGGAAGAAGTTGAGGACTATGAGGAGGGGGAGAGGTGGAAACATGAAACAGAATGGGAGACTATAAGCATAGCCGCTAACATAGAGGAGTTAAGGAAGGAGATTGAAATTATAGATAGTTTAATTAAAAAAGCTGAGGAAATCATTAGAGAAGAGAGTGAAGTTAAACTTCAAGAGCTGAAAAAGGCTGTTGAGGAAGGTTTTAGGCAGATAAGGGAAATGGGTGGAAACGAGAAGATCCTCATCTTCACAGAATCCAGAGATACTATGGAGTATTTGGTAAAGAAGTTGCGGAAATGGGGTTACTCGGTTAACTTTATGCATGGTGGGATGAGCCTCGATGATAGAATAGTTGCGGAGAAAATTTTCAGAGATGAGACACAGATCATGGTATCTACGGAGGCTGGTGGTGAAGGTATAAACCTGCAGTTCTGTCATTTAATGATTAACTATGACATACCATGGAACCCTAATAGGCTTGAGCAGAGGATGGGGAGGATCCATAGGTATGGGCAGCAGAAAGATGTTTATATCTTTAACCTTGTAGCAGAGAACACTAGGGAGGGGAAAGTCCTAATAAAGCTTCTCGAGAAGCTTGA
>CALEDH010000003.1 GCA_937949785.1 uncultured Sulfolobales archaeon
GTTTAGATGGATGTTGTCGGTGAGTTTTAACCTGTTCACAGCGGATTGTGTTCGATGATATTATGTTTTACCGGCGGGCTATCTAATAAGGAGAGAGGTATTCACGGATAGCTAAGCATTGTTAGTGGAGGAACGCTTAAATTTGACTATGTACGGCACGTAGCCATCTAGGGTTGTCGCCGACCTCCTGACAGTTGCCTCAACCTCCATACCTATGTAGACTTCCTCAGGCTTTACGTTAGTTAGCTGAGTTAATACTCTACCGTTGTCTGTCTCAACAAGTGCTATTACTAATGGTAGCATGTTTTCAAACCCCTCTATAGGTACGTTAATGACTGTATACGATACTACCTTACCGGAACTTCCTAAAGATATCCTACTAACATTTCTTGAGGAGCACTTAGGGCATGCAGCTTTAGGTGGGTATGAGGTGTATCCACAGTCCGAACATTTAATACCAACTAGGTTTAGGAGGATATCCTTTAACCTCCATATTCTTTGAAAGGACATCACTACTACCTCCTTAAGATAATAGTGGTTATGTTGGAACCCACACCACCGATGTTCTGGGTTAAACCTACCTCACCGCTGACTTTAATTCCTGGGAAATCCCCCCTTAACTGCATGGAAACCTCGCATACCTGGTAGACCCCAGTAGCTCCTACTGGGTGGCCTCTGGATTTCAAACCTCCTGAAGTATTTATAGATGGTTTATCGCCAGGTCTAAACTTACCTTCAACAACTAACTTAGCTCCCTTACCTTTAGGGGCGAACCCTACGTCCTCAAGCGTTATAACACCATTTATGGAATACGCGTCGTGGAGTTCCGCCACATCAACATCTTTAGGGGATAGTCCAGCCATCTTAAACGCTCTCTCTGATGATAGTCTTGATGCTAAGAATGAATCTAACTCAAACCTAGATGATATGTCAGTACTATCCAACGCGTTACCGATCCCAGCAATTAGGACCGGTGTGTCACTATACTCCCTAGCAACTTCATCGGAAGCTAATATGAGGGCTGCAGCCCCATCACTCATCGGACATGAATCAAGTAGTCGTATAGGGTCAGCTATTATAGGTGATTTAACCACATCATCGTGAGTTATCCTCATCTTCAGATGTGCGTGGGGATTGTGATATCCGTTCTCATGCATTAATATGGGCCATGCAGACATCTCCTCCCGCCTCACATCATACTTATTCATGTAGTACCTCATAACCAACGCGTTAAGCCCTGAGAAACTAATTCCGTAAGGTATTTCGAAGTCGGCGTCAGCTGCGTAAGCAAGTCCACGTGCTACTTCAGGGGTAGACCTCTCACTTAATTTCTCAACCCCCACCACGGCTACAACATCAGCCAGCCCGGAAGACACTAACGAGTACCCAGCAATTAATGCTGCCCCACCGGAACCACAGGCAGCCTCTACCTTAAACCCTGAAATACCTCTTAAGCCGCAGTAATCTGCTATAAGTGATGCTAGGTTCTCCTGCTCTACCTGACTGCTCAACATATTGCTCACCAATATAAATGATGGTACAGCGTTGCCGGCATCGTCTATAGCCTTAAACAGCGCTTCACCTGCTAAGTCTCTTAAAGAACGTTCATAGAACCTACCAACGTTACTCATACCTAAGCCAACTACGAATACGTGCCTGAACAGAATAACCACCAAATCTACTGCAGTATAATTGCCGGGATACTGCTTAAGAATTTGTCTAGGTAATTAACGCATCCACGTATTGGCTGCAAGTTTTCATTAACTCTCAGAACTGAGGAAGTCACGCTATTGAAGCTTTCATCTAAGTCTAACAGTAATACGTAGTCACCTACAGATGAAAGCTCGAAGGCCCTAATCAACGCAAGCAGTGTATGTGAGGTGTTGAAGTAACCTACAGCACTAATATACCTAGACGGTTCTAAAGTTGTATCAGCAATGCCTGCAGATCTTAAAACCTTAGAACAGTACCTTAAGTCCTTCATATTCGTAGCCACATACTTTACCTCCCGCGGCTTAATCCCTACCCCCTCTAATAACTCTCTTAAGAACTTGGATAACATGTTAAGATATAAGTCAGCGTGGAACTCATTCCTAGCATTCTTACTGGGTAGTAGTGGTGGTGAGTTAATTAGTGAATTACTTGAAAGCACTTCTACGTAACCTTTAGACTTACTAAAAACCATTGAAACCGATGCAGCCGCATTAATAGAATCGGAGGAGACTGCTAGGATATCACCCTCGCTAACCATCTCCTTAACCAGACCTACTAAATGGTATAAATCACTTATATCGTATTTCTTAATGCCGTTCAGCTTAAGTAGATCAGCTAATAATGCAGACTTAATGCCAATAGTTCTATCGCTTGATAAGTAAATTAGCGTTTTAATACTGCCATGATAGCTACTTTTTAACATCCTACATGATTCATAACTCATCGTTACTAGGTCTTCATCAGGACCTAACACTGGAATTAAAGTCCCACCGTTTCCCTTACGGTACCTTGGTATGTAAGCACACCATGCTAATATATAGAATCCCATAATCGCTCTCTTATAATATTTAATAGTGGGGTTTTTATTACTTTCGTCAGAAGACTACGAATGTGTTAGACATTAATCTAATATCATAGCATAGTATTATTTAAATACTAATACCATAAGTTTTTATGGTGAATACAATATATAAAAGCGTTTTACTACTTATAATTATCGCTATATCCCCTATTACGATACTATCAGAAAAATCTGCAGCTGAGTGGATGGCTAGTAGTAAAATCGATGAAGAAGTAAAACGTAATGTGCTAATAAGCGGTTTTAGTGAGTTCTTAGTGATTAGCAATGATTTGAATAGTACCTACGAAGTTATCGGGCCGAACGCTATTAGGGTGTTTAAAGAGTTTGAGATGATATTAGCTATAGGTGATTTAAACCTTATCGGTAAGTTAGTTAAAGAACACTCAGTTGTTAAGATAGTTCCTAATTTTAAAGTTAGGACTCAAATAAGCGGTGATTTCAGGGTCTTCAACTTAGGGAATGATGAATTAAAAGAAGGTCTATACAGTTGGGGTAGGTCTAGGGTGGGTGCGAGAGTTGTTAGTGAGCTATATAATTTAAGCGGTTCTGATATCGTAGTAGCAATATTAGATACTGGTATTTCATTAGATCATGATGAGTTGAGAGAGAAGTTAGTCACGATTAATCCACTGGATGATAAGTACCCAGGTGGTTGGATAGAATTCGACCGAAAGGGGATGCCTATATGTTCCGTACCTAGAGATACCCACTTCCACGGCACGTGGGTTAGTTCTATAGTGGCAGGTGAGTTTATAGGTATAGCTCCTAATGTAAGGCTTATGCATGGACTAATACTCCACGGCGGTGAAGGAACTGCTGCCCAATTACTTGCTGGCCTTGAATGGGTGCTCAACCCTTACACATGCGTCGGGGTTAGGACCTCAGTAAAACCAAATATAGTTTCATTAAGCTTAGGTATTTCAGGTAATTACAGTGATATCTTCTTAAAACCGATATCTAGGTTGATAGAAGAAAACATCATTGTAGTGGCTTCAATAGGCAATGATGGTCCGGGAACTACTTCAAACCCGGGTAATATATGGGGTGTTATAGGTGTTGGCGCCTTAAATAGAAATGATGAAATAGCTGACTTTAGCTCAAGTGAAGTAGTTGAGTGGCCATCACCGCCTGGTGAGTGGCCATTTAAAGGTAGCTATCCTAAGAACTACGTTAAGCCCGATTTCATATCCCCTGGAGTGATGATACTTGGCGCATATGTAATTAATGGTTATTACCTAATAGCGTCAGGTACTAGTGCATCAGCCCCGATAGTTACCGGGGTCATAGCACTGGTTTTAGAAGCCCTTAAAACTACTGGTAAGGGGTTCACAGTCAGTGAGGTTTACGACATAATCAACGCTACTTCCGAGAAGTCATGTAATGTAGGCAGATGTGGGTGGGGAGTAGTTAACGCCATTAAAGCAGCTTCTTACGCATTAGGTAGGAGTTTGAGGGAGGTTAACGTAAGCGTTAGTCCTAAGGAGGTTGAGGTCTTTGATAATGTGACGTTAACATCTCAGTATAAAGTCACCTTCTTCATAGATGACCTAAGACTTTCTTCTGGAAATATGTTGGTAGTTAGTATCCCAATCCTCGATATGGGTTATCACTTTATCCACGCAGTTGATGAAGAGGTATATGGGTATGCGAAAATCTTCGTAAACCCCAGCATAATACTGGAGAATAAAACCTTAGTAAGAGGGGGATGTTTAGAATTAACAATATTAGGATTTCCAGGAGCTTCAGAAGTTTTAATATATTTAAATGATAACTTACTTACTTATCAACCGTTGGGTTTGCTAGGGTGGAAGTCATTGAAATTACTGCTGCCATACCTAAACCCCGGTGTTTATAGCTTACTTGTGATGAGTGCAGATAAACAAGTAGTATTTAAGGAAGATATACATGTACGTAGGGATGAATCGAATGAAGAGGCATTCATACTACTGTCTCTAGCACCAACGTCTCAGTACGTTAATTCAGCAATACATGTATACGTAGTGTCTTTGATCAATAATACGGTTAGAGAACCGCGTAAGCTCTGGTACGAATTCTTAATAGGTGAGCCTACGACTACTTCAGGGATAATTAAGATAGTTGACGGGGTTTATTTCTTCTCGTTTACTGCGGCTACACCTGGGGTCTACGTAGTCGTGTTTAATGGTGAGATAGAAGTTGGAGGTAGTTTAATTACTGCGGCAACAGCTGTAGTAACAAATTTAACGAGGCTGGGGATGGATATAGAGGCAGTAATTACTGATACCTTAGCTGAGGTAAGTAATATTTCATCTAAACTAGAACTTATAAGTACCAAACTATCTAATTTGAGCACTGACCTACACACTATAAATACGTCATACAGTGAGTTACGTAGTTATGTTCATACCATATTAAGCGAAGTGCTATATTTGAAAGTCCTTATAGCTACAGCATTTTTAGCCATCATGGTTCTAAGCATTACCTACATAAAACACTTAAAAAGACCGCACTAAGTTTTAATATTAAATGGTTGAAAATGAACGAGAAGTTGAAGATCACTGCGGTGACGGCCTTAGCGATCATGGCTGTAATCTACGCTGCCCTTTTTTACTTAGTGTTTAACTTAAGTTTAGGAGATGTAGTCCCGGTATTCGTTAATTCAGAACCAAGCTACTTAATACCCACTTTAAGCTCCCGGACAGCTGCGTTACTATTCCATTCTTTCTCATGGTACTTCATCCTTAAAGTTTTCCGTAAGAATTTACCACCAGTTAAGGTACTTGCAATTACGTTAACAGCAATATTCACAGAAATACTCATACCTATCGGCGGTATTACCGAGGTAGCTAAAGTCTTACTAACATCTCAGTTCCTAACGCTCTCACCTGAGGTTATTCTTTCAGCTCTTCTAATACATAGGATATTATTAGCACTGATTACCGCCTTAGTTATGGTAGTTACCATCAACGTCATTAAACCACCCCTAGATACCTTGTCAACAATCATAACACCTATTGCAGCGTTGCTTATATTAAACGTAGCAGCACTCTTAATACCGTCTTCTCGGATGTTTGGGAAAACATTAGATAGATTGGCAAGCAGGTTTAACATATCGATGTATGATTTCTCAAGTAAGTATAAGGAGTCCTTGAAGAGATTACTCAGTGAAGGTAAGTTAGCATTGATACTTACCTCGCTTACGATATTATTAGAGAAAGTAGCTAACGGCATTTACGGAGTATATTTATGTAGACTAATGTCATATAGTATAGACTTCTTTACATCGCTAGTAATTTTCGACTTTCTCTACATCGTTATGTGGTTATTACCGGTAGTAACTCCTGGAAATTTAGGAGTATTTGAAGCACTTCAAATAATGATATTTAAACTCCTAAATACGCCGCTTAGATTAGCTACTTTAATAGCATTAACAAGCAGAGCTATCACCTTAATTACAGAAATACCGCTGATGATGTTATCCACCACACATCTCGGTATGCATGCTAGGCAGTTGATAAAGACAGTAATCAGTAAGAGAGAGTATTAACTGCTTCAACGGAAGTGAGTATGTTGGTGAGAACAGTTTTCCGTGGTTCCTAGATATTTAACCTCTACATCCTTTCCTCGCTTTAATTGTTCAGCTTAGATGCGCTGTCTACGGAAGCATTCATAGCTGAGGTTGATGGATAGCTAAAACTGCTCAACAACAGCATGTAAAAATAGTGCTTCGAATTAGACGTTCATATTCCTAAGCTTCCTCTAATATTAGTTAATAATAACTCTTAGAAATCTTTATTATAAAAAAGGTTTTAATTTAATTACCTCCACCTATATATCTCTTTAAGATTGTTAGGCCATGGCGCTAACGTATACTTCTTAACCCACTCCTCATCAATCTTAACACTCTTTAATATTCTAACTATGCTATCTATTACATCACTGCTGATCCTACCTTCAACCACTGCCGGACAATCCATATCAAGATATAAAACCTTCTCATCAGTGTTGAAGTCGTAGTATAGGAGTACAGGCCATACTCTGCAATCGAATGGGCGGCGTTCATAGTTTAAACATAGTCCTTCAGGGCTTAGGAAGGGGCATGAATTCCCACTATACGTTCCTAAACACCTTACAGGGCCTAAAGGAGTTTCCATGGTAAAGCACTTATCTAGGTATTCTTCTTCCTCCTCCGGAAGGAGGACTGCGTAAAATCTCCGACAACAATTTACGTGGCAGTTCTTACAGATATTCCCAAAGTCTATAAACTTGAAGTACTCAGCTAGCCTGTTCAAGTAGGTACCTGCCTTAATTTACTTTTAATTAGTTATTTAAAAGTTTAACTAATTATACTGCGAAAGCGTTATTAGATTCCGTGAAAATCTTTTTAGAGGTCGTATCGTATGGATTTAATAGATATCAATGAGTTTTCGAAGGTAGACCTACGTGTAGGTTTTGTAAGGCATGCTGAGCACGTACCGGGTTCTAAGAAATTAATTAAAATCATCGTTGATGTTGGGGGTGAGGATAGGCAAATATTAGCTGGTTTAGCTGAGTTCTACGACCCTAAGGAACTTATTGGTAAGTACGTTATTGTGGTAGTTAATTTAAAGCCTAGAAGGATGATGGGTCTTGAATCACAGGGAATGATATTAGCCGCTGGCTGCGGTCCTGATGAAGTTCCTGTAATACTTACAACGCTGAAACCTGTAAGACCTGGAACTAAAATTTGCTGATTAGTAAGTTGGTTTCGGTGGGAGAGGTAATCCACATCTCTTATGCTCAGTATTCATCATACGTTTAACTAAGTTATTAATAACGTCTAACGGAATGTTAGTTATTTTAGAGGTTTTCTCAGGAGAGAGCCTTAAATCCACTAAGTGGTAGAGCGCCTTATCTATTAAGTCGTACTCCACTCCTAACTCATCTATTGCTTTATGACCAGCCCATAGTCCAGGACTACTCTGCTTCCAGGCTATGCCTTCAGGAATCCCTAAATACCCTGCCAGAACCCTGACCTGAGTTTTATATAGATTTATTATAGGGTATATATCTGCTGCACCATCACCCCATTTAGTGAAGAAACCCAGCAAGTACTCACTACGATTACTAGTACCTAACACCAGTAAGTTATGTAGGTTAGCAAAGTAGTAGAGAAGTACCATCCTACTCCTAGCCTTAATATTCCCCTTAGCTAGCTTAGGAGCTGATTCGTAGGATGTCCCCGCAGACCTGAGGAACTCGCTGACAATATATGTTATATCGATATGTCTGACGTCCCTCAACCCTAGCAACTCACATACGAGAAAAGCGTCCCTAACATCGTTTAAACTACTCTCCTTATCAGGCAGTATTAAGGTATGAACCCTTTCAGGACCTAAAGCCCTAACAGCTAAGGCGGCAACGACAGCTGAGTCCACACCACCACTCACACCTAATATAGCCCCCTCAACACCGGAGTTACCTACGTGGGTACGTATGTAATTAACTAGTTCTTCAGCTGTTTTTTGGGGGTTAATACTTAGGTACGGTGGAACTTCATATTTCCACACCGGTATACACCATTAAAAGATTAAGTGTGAATACTATTATATTACACATCAAGGTACATGTAAAATTCCATAGGTGTTGGATATGAGTAAGACTTTATACATTCACCCCGCTTCAACTCTATATATGTTTCTATTAGCTCTTTTGAAAATACGTACTTTAAGAACTCATTATCCGATTCGAGTTCGTCGATTGCCTCCCACAAAGTTCTTGGTAGGGCCTTAATACCTAAAGACCTCCTCCTATCATTGGCCATATGGTATACGTTCTCGTCAACGGGGTCCCCCGGATCTACTTTCTTCTTAATACCGTCTAAACCTGCAGCTATTATGGCGGATATCGCTAAGTATGGATTTGATGAAGGGTCTGGAGGACGGTACTCGATCCTCTTACCGTTAAAATCTCCTCTGTGGTAGAGTGGGACTCTAACCGCTGCACTTCTATTAGACCTACTCCATACCAAGTATATCGGGGCCTCATAACCCGGTACTAACCTCTTATAACTGTTGGTGGTCGGTGCTACTATAGCTGCTAATGCCCTGGAATGTTCTAATAACCCACCGACGAAGTACCTACCAATTTGACTTAGCTCAGCGTAACTGTCACTAGGGTCGTAGAAGATGTTAACATCATCCCTCCACAGGCTCTGATGTATATGCATTCCAGAACCACTATCGCCGTAGAGCGGTTTAGGCATGAAGGTAGCTAGGACCCCGTGCTTAGCTGCTACATTCTTAACGACATACTTTAATGTCTGAACGTTATCTGCTACGTCCGAAGGAGTGCCATACTTAAAGTCTACTTCAACCTGACCTGAAGACGCTGTTTCATGGTGGTGTGCCTCTATGCGGATGTCAAAATACTTGATTAGTATTTCAGCAGCTTCCTCCCTCACATTTAACGTCTTATCTACTGGCTCAGTTACGTGATAACTATCTCCTAACCTAGTGAAGTAACCTGATCCATAGCTCCAAGGCGACTCGCTTGAGTATATCTTATAACTCGAACCTGCATACGGTGTTAGAACATCTACCTCAACCTTATCGAATATGAAGAACTCTAACTCACAACCAACGTAAATCTTAAGTCCCTCATTACTTAGAAGTTCTTCTACCCTCTCAGAAGCATATCTAGGATCCTTAGTAAGTCTACCCCTACCAAACCCAGCATATATCTTAGAGAGAAATCTAGCTGCAGACTTCCTCCAAGGTATCCTCCTAAAAGTACCGATTATCGGCACCAGGATTACATCGCTATCAAAAATCTGTGAAAAACCCTTAACACTACTACCATCTAATTTTCCAAACCCCATTTCCAACGACTTCTCATCTAAATCACTAGCAGATAATGTAACGTGGTGAAAACCACCTAGTAGGTCAGTGAATTGTAGGTCGATCCAGCCGATCTCCTCCCTCTGCACACGTTCTAAGACATCTCTAATACTAGCATGCAGTACATTGTTCCAAAGCTTATCATCACCTTCAACCATCTACAGCACCTTACTAATTAACTATAAAACAATATTTAAGCATACCTCACAAGAATTCAAAACAATGTACTGCCAACATATGAAGCACGCCATATCCAAACAGAATAAATCACAGACAACGCTTACCAGACAATTTATAAATTTCTTTACTGTATTATGCCTAATATTCAATGGCTTCAATTATTAGGTCAACTTACAGCCCTGTTGTTGGATGGTTAACTTTTTATGACTACCTATAATACCTCAGCCTTTAAGGTCTCATAGAAGGTTTTCTGAGGTGATGTAAGGAGACCTGATGCGATAGAAGTTAACGTTAGGTCGGAACGGTAGTTAGATCTATTAGACCTTTGAGAGGCCTCACCACTGTAAGGATGAGGTTAGATATAAAAATGATTACGTCAGAGATCCGGAGGACTTAATTAATAATCGTAATAATTAAAGCAACGTGGTTAAGGATGTTTTTCATGTTTGATTGCTGCGTGGGCTGCTGCTAGCCTAGCTACAATTACTCTATATGGCGAGGCGCTTACGTAGTCAAGACCTACTTTATGGAGTATTTCTATGGATTTAGGATCTCCACCATGTTCACCGCAGATCCCTACCTCCAGTTGCGGATTCACTGACTTACCGAGCTTAGTACCTATCTCAACTAACTTTGCGACACCTCTATCGTCTAACGTTTCAAACGGGTTATAGGTGAGTATTTTAGTTTCAATGTACTGAGGTAGGAACTTACCTTCAATATCATCCCTGCTGAAGCTAAATGTTGCTTGGGTTAAGTCATTCGTACCATAGCTGAAGAAGTCTACCTCCTTAGCTATTTCATCAGCTGTTAGACATGCCCTAACGGTTTCAATCATAGTCCCTATCTTTAACTTACTGAGTAGTGTAACTCCGTACCTTATCTCCACATCCTTAATTGCCGGTAATATAGCTTTCTCTTTAACATACTTAATCTCAGATGCTAAAGCTACTTGAGGGATCATAATCTCTAATATCGGGTTCTTCCCTTCATTAATTAACTCAGCAGTTGCTTCAACCATGGACTTAGTTAAGTAGTAGTAGAACTCTGGGTATGTAACACCTACTCTAACACCTCTATGACCCATCATTGGGTTATGTTCCTTAAGCCTTAAGACCCTACTGTACAACCACTCTAACTCCTTAATGACCTCCTCACTAGCCCCTCTAATCTTAGATTCATATAGTTCCTTCAAGATCTCCTCCGGTGCTGGTAGGAATTCATGTAAGGGTGGATCAATAAGCCTTATAATTACTGGTAAGCCATCCATTATCTCGAGGATTTCCTTAAAGTCCTTCTTAATCATATCGGCTAAGGACTCTAAATACTTAGTCCTACTCTCAACGTCTTCGGTAAGTATTACTTTCCTAAGGAGTTCTAACCTCTCAGGCTTTCTAAACATCCTCTCAATACGTAGTAAGCCTATGCCCTCAGCACCGAACTTCCTCGCTATCATAGCATCTTCAGGAACGTCAGCATTAGCCCTAATACCTAATTTTCTGATCTCATCAGCCCAGCTAAGCAGTACATTCATCTCATCTATTACTTCGGGTTCGACTGTAGGTACACTACCAACGTATACTTCACCGGAAGTCCCATCTATAGTGATCCAATCACCTTCCTTAACAACTATATCTCCAACTCTAAACTCCTTAAGATTGTAGTCTATGGATATCGCCTCAGCGCCAACTACTGCTGATTTACCTATAGCTCTAGCAACTACTGCTGCATGACTAGTCATACCACCCCTACTTGTTAATATCCCAACAGCTGCGTAGAATCCGTGAACATCATCTGGTTTAGTCTCAACCCTGACTAAAATTACCTTCCTACCGTTCTTAGCCCACTCTACAGCGGTATCGGGGTGGAAGATCGCTTGACCACTAACAGCCCCTGGTGATGCTCCTAAACCTTTAGCTATGGGCTTCCCTCGGAACTTAGGATCTATTCTAGGGTATAGCAACGACACTATATGTTCGGGTTTGACCTTCAGAAGAGCTTCTTCCTTAGTTAGTATGCCGTCCATGACTAAGCCAACAGCCGTCTTAACCCTTGCTAATGGGGTCATCTTAGCATCTCTGTTTTGTAGGAAGTATAGCTTCCCCCTCTCAATCGTAAATTCGATATCCTGTACGTCTTTATTCAACCCCTCTAAAACCTTACCAGCCTTAATGAGTTCATCATATATTTGAGGCATAATCTCCTTAAGTTTTTCTAAAGGTAGTGGAGTCCTAATACCTGCTACTACATCCTCACCTTGGGCGTTAGGTAGGAACTCACCGTAAGGTCTATCCTCCCCAGTAGCAACATCCCTAGTAAATAAGACACCGGTCCCTGAATCCCAGCCCATATTACCGAAGACCATGGTAACAACGTTAACAGCCGTACAGTCAGCCTCATCCCTACTTATCTTATTAACCATCCTGTAAAATATTGCCCTAGGATTCATCCAAGACCTGAACACCGCCTTAACAGCTAGTTCGAGCTGAACCCAGGGGTCTTGTGGGAATTCCCCCCACTCCCTTCTTATTACGTCTTTAAACTCGTTAACAGCTTCTTTAAGACCTTCGACTGGGAGTTCCACATCGTATTTCACTCCATACTTAGTTTTAACCTCTTTAAAAGCGTCGTCGAATAACTCCTCCTTAATCCCCAGCACGATCCTACCAAACATCTGTAAGAACCTTCTATACGCATCATATGCGAACCATTCATTATTAGTTAGCTTAGCAAGCCCTTTAACAACTACATCGTTAAGCCCTAAATTCAATACGGTATCCATCATCCCAGGCATGGATACCGCAGCTCCCGACCTAACGGAAACTAGTAATGGGTTATTAGGGTCTCCGAACTTCTTACCTGTTTTTACTTCTAACTGCTTAACGTACTCCCTCACCTGTTCAAATAAACCTTCGGGGATGGGTAACGCATCAACAATTCCCCATATCTCACCAATAAGTCTGTCTCTAACCTCCGGCGGGGGCCCTTTCTCCAACTCCCTCACTAACTTCTCGATATCCCCCTCACCTCTGTGGTAGAAGTCCCTGCAAGCTTCAGTAGTTATAGTAAAGCCTGGTGGGACTGGAAGCCCTAGCTGAACCATCTGAGCTAAGCTAGCTCCCTTACCACCTAATAGCTTCTTATCCTTCCAATCACCTTCTTCAAAACTGAGGACGTACTTCTTAACCATCTTAGAGCCCATGATCTTTAACTGTTGAAGCTTAAATATTATTCTAATATTAACTTCCTCTATTGTAAACACTATGATTCAGGGTGTTCAATACCTACGTAAACCTTAATGCTGACCTCACCTAATAACCACTTAACAACATTTAAAACTAAGGTATACCACCTCCTCATTAAATCCTTAAAATTCTCGGTGAACGTAGTCCAGAAGAGTTGAACCATCAGAGACGTGTAGAGTAGAGGTGTTAGTTGAACCATGTAGAAACTGTATTGAGTTCTACTACCTATAACCCATATAAACACGTACATCAAGAAGATACACCACGTATAGATTGAGGTTATACCCCCGTCAGGTAATCTCCTTATCATAGGTAGAATTAAAACTGTCATTGCAGTAGCTATTAAGTAAATAAAGTTATTACCTTTAGCAATTAGACCTGCTACCCATTCACCGTTTACGTATTCGTAGTGAAGTATAAACGGGTTTAAACCTATTAACCATTCCCAAGGTGCCGACGTCGGAGGTCCTGTCACCGCTTTAATACTTAAGTGCCACCTCACAGCATTTTCCAAAGCCTCATACCACCATCGCTGAAAGCCTAATGTAGAAATTAACGGTATTGATGAAATGATAAGTGTGAGTAGCGGGATGCTAACTATATATGAGATTGCCTTAAGAGGTATCATCCTCCTCAGCATGTAGTACATGAGGATAGGTGCTGCAAATAAGCCTACATACTTAGATATAAACGCTGATCCTAAGGTAATTAATGCTCCGTACACCTTCCACCTCATCATTAGGTAGAGTGTGAGGATGGTAAATAGGGAAACGAATATGTCTAACATTGCAACAACGCTTAACGACCTAAATAAAGTATCTAAGGATGTTAGTAAGGCTGCAACAACGCCTAAGTAATTACCTATAACACTGCCTACTGCTAACCTAGTAGTTAGGTAGACCGTTATTAATATAACGCATGATGCTATTATAGAAGGTAATCTCCAATATACAGGTTTATCACCGAAGAGAAGTATTGACAAAGCTATGAAATACTTTGCAAGCGGTGGGTGTTCGGTATTCAGATAGTGGGTAATCCCAGCTGAGTCAGGATACCTGTAACCAGTGATAACCTTTAAGACACCTGGCATCTCAGATATTCTTTGAGTAATACTTAACTCTCTGACCTCCGCATATATTAACTGAACGTTACGGTAGTCCTGCTTAACTACTCTACCCCCACTAACTAATACCTCATTAACTACTCGGTAGGTATTGGCGTAATCGCTGACCAACACGTTAATTCCGAATAAACCATCATCGCTTACGTATATGGGCTGACCCCTAAACACGGTGACGATTAGGTTTCTGGCACTACTTACATACCAGCACTCATCAGATATGTAGTCATTCACCCGCAACGCATAGCTATAGAGGTAGTGGAAGTGAGTGATAACTAAGATAATAACTAAGATGGTGGGGAGTGCCGAAGTTAAGACGTATTTAACGTCTGCTCTAATGTTAAACACCGATTAAAACAGTAGATAATGAGTTTATATAAGGCACGTACTTCACAGCTTAAGTAGAAATAGCTTTAGTGAGGTGGTAGGTATTAGGGAAAGGTTAACAGGATTTAAAACATTCGATAAGGTTGATGACGCCATTAATAAGCTATTAAAACATGTTAACATCAATCTAGACGTCGTTGAGGTCCAGTTAACAGAGTCTTTAAATAACGTATGTGCTGAGGATATTAGAACACCCTACGACATACCGTCATTCAATAGAAGCGCTGTTGACGGGTATGCGGTGAGGTCTGCCGCTACGTCTAGTGCCTCACCCCACAATCCAGTATACTTTAAACTGCTAGGAACTATAGAAGCTGGTGATGATATATCGAGGTTAAAACCCCTAAACCCCGATGAGACTTACCTAATATTTACCGGAGGTCAAATCCCTCAGGGGGCAGATGCTGTAGTCCCAGTAGAGGATGCTGTACGTGAAGATGGTAGGATTAGAGTGATGAGGTCCGTATATCCCTATGCTAACATATCTAGGGTTGGAGAAGATTTTAGGAAGGACGACCTTATCATCGCGAAGGGTGTGCGGATAATGCCGTGGCATATTGCAGCACTAGCATCTGCAAATATAACTAAGGTTAAGGTGTATAGGGAGGTTAGGACAGCTATAATAAATACTGGTGGTGAGTTAAGGGAATTAGGAGATGAAGTAAGTAGTGGGCAAATAGTAAACTCTACTGGACTACTTATTGAGGCCTACCTCAGATACCATAACGTAGTACCTATAAGGCTTGGCATAGTGCCTGACGATGTAGAATTAATTAAAACCGCCTTAATAAATGCGTTAAAGATCTCTGATGCCGTGATCATCACCGGGGGTACTTCAGTAGGTGGTAAAGACCTAGTTCCAGAAGCTGTTGAGTCTTTAGAAGGTTCTATAAAGATCTTCCATGGCGTCGCTATGAGGCCTGGAAGAACAGCTGGTGCCTATTCAGTAAACGGAAAACCCATATTCATATTTTCCGGACTACCAGTCGCTTGCCTAATATCATTAGAAGTTTTCTTTAAACCCTTCCTAAACATCATAGTTGGAGGTACTGACCTACCTAAACCTGAGGTCACTGGAATTATAACTAGGAGGTTGGCTAACGAGGTTGGCTTCAGGTCTTTCTATAGAGTTAAGGTTTGCTACTCTGATGATGGAAGGTATTACGTAGAGCCGCTAAGGCTTACTGGTTCTGGAATTCTGTCTACGCTAATTAGAGGTAATGGAATACTGGTAATCCCGGAAAACATTGAGGGTGTTGAGGCAGGTGAGGAAGTGAAAGTCCTCATAGTAAACCCCATACCTAAATGCGGTAATGGAGAGGAAAAAATTTAAACATCTCAGAGGCCTAACAACTCTTCAACAGCTTTTAAAATTTCTAAGATATCTAACTACGTGGTATGTGGTTTGAAGGTTTTAATATCAAATGATGATAGTTATCTGAGTCCAGGGCTTTACATACTCTACGAATCTGTTAAAGACCTCTATGAAGTATTAATAATATCTACTCAGTATCCCAAATCTGCAACTGGCCGTGAAATAACTTTCAATAAACCGCTGAGGCTTTATAAGACGAAGTATTTAGGGTATGAGGTATTTGTTACCGATGGTAGTCCTATCGATGCTTTACACCTAGCTGTTAATGTACTTGGATTTAAGCCTGACTTACTTCTCTCAGGTGTTAACGTGGGGGAGAACCTCTCATTACAGCATATATTCTACAGCGGTACGGTGGGGTTAGCCATAGAAGCTGCTTTAATGGGTATACCGGCAATAGCTATTTCAGCAGATGTGTATGAATTCTCGGACTTTAACGATCCGTTAATCAAAAATCTCATCTCAGGATTTCTAAGAGGTTTACTAATTAATGTAGAGAAGTTAGGATTTCCTGAAGGAGTTGACGTACTTACAATTAACATTCCTAGGGCTGACGTCTACAGGAATTGCTATAAAGTCACTAAGGCAGCTAGATTGAGGTGGAGGGCTAGATATAGAGTGGATAGGGATGTAAGAGAACGCTTATGTTATTGGCTGCAGGGAGATCCTAGACTATCCGAAGCAGATACAGATGTATACATCTTCGAAAACGAGAAGTGTGTGACTATAACGCCAATAACTGTAGACTTAAATGCTAAGCCTGAGACCTTAAGGCAGGTGGAGAGATTAGTCGGATATTCGGGAAGATGACCAACCTTGTAGAGCTCTGAAGCTTTTCTCCCTAGCGTTTATTTCTGTAGGTAATGCCTATAAAACCTACTGAAGTAACTCCTAATGGTGGGGTAGAAATCTTCTCACAGTAAGAGAGGAAGCAAAGGTTAAAAGTTTATGTAGGGCTGAAATGGAAATAGTGGGTCTGATGTACTTCTTAAGTTATTAATTTTACTGGTTAATCATGAATTTCGGATTGACCTCATAACCTGACTTAATTAGTAGGTTATAACATGAATTACAATACTTAAGTTCCTTTAAATCGGTGTCGTAAAGACTGTTGCTAAAAGTCATTACACACCTCCTATAACTACAGTGTTTAAGCCCTAATACATGACCTACTTCATGTAGGACCTCTTTCTTAATTCTTAAAGCATATCTACTAACTCCTGAAGAGTTCTCCACATCCTTTAGCCTCTCTAAAAATACTAGAGCTACTCTGTTCTTAGGATCTGCGATGCCGAAAATAAAGTTAAGACCTGAAACATATGCATCGACATCGGCCACCCCAACTAAAACCGAAGTTCTTATAGATCTTAGACTACTTAACCATTGAAGAAGTTTTAACCCATCATATTGCCTCCTATACATATTTTTAAATTCTGATGGGATAGGTATTTGCGGTTGTACGATGACCTTAGCTTCGAAGACCTCCATTAACAGGCTCTTAACGTCCTTAACTAACTCATTAGACCGTAACTCAATGGGTATTACTTCAAAAGTTATCAAACCTGCTTAACTCCTCTAAAGGATGATTTGAACGTTCTCTAAATTCTAAGCCATGTATTTTAAATTACCGTATACTTTAGACCTCCCGAGTAAGGCCTTATAAATTAGATTTTTAACTATGCTTTCATCAACTGGTGAGGGGTTATTCATTATATTCCTCTTATATCCCATCACATCGCGTGCGATAACATCTAGTTCTTCCTCCTTAAAACCTACTTCAGCGATGCTATCCGGTATTCCAACAGCGTCTATAAGTTTACATAAAGCTTTGATGAAGTCTTCAATAGATGATGTGCCAGTAACCCTCATAAGAATGTTTAGCTTCTCCTCATCTAAATATCTGAGATTGTATTCAAGTATGAAGGGCATTAATAAGGCGTTAGCCAATCCGTGGTGGACGTTATGATGTGTTGTTAAGTAGTAACCAGCACTATGTATTAACGTGGTACCAGCATCATTAATAGCCATACCTCCTAGAGTAGATGCTATATGTAACTTACCTTTAACTCCTTCATCACCTTCATAAGCCTTAGGTAGGTATTTGATTATGTAGTCTGTTGCTATTAGGGCTACACCATCTGATATTGGGGTCGATGCCTTCGACGTATATGCCTCAATAGCATGTGATAATGCATCTAGAGATGTCCAAGCAAGTAACTTCTTAGGGATTTTCCTAAGGACTTCAGGGTCTAACATAGCTACCTTAGGTAGTACTGAAGGTCCTGCCATGGTCATCTTCCTCTTAGTACTTAAGTCAGTTATTATAGCATACCTAGTGACCTCAGCACCTGTACCACATGTTGTGGGTATAGCTATGACGGGAATTGTCGGTCCCTCAACTACTTTAGGGAAGAAGTAATCGCTAGTCCTACCACCTAAGGACTTAAGAACTGATATGGCTTTACCAGCATCCATAGCGCTCCCACCACCGAACGCTATTACCGTATCAACACCTTCCTCCTTAGCAATCTCAGCCCCTTTCTCACATGTCTCAATACTTGGGTTCTCCTCAACTTCATTAAATAACACATAATTAATACCTGATGAGCTTAACGACTTTAAGATGATGTCTGAATACCCGGTAATCTCAAGTAGGTTACCGGTAGTTACTAAAAGTGCTTTAGACCCCCCTAACTTCCTAACTTCCTCACCCACCTTACCTACCACACCATCCCCAAACACTATCTTAGTATGTAGATAGTGTGTAAACCCCGTCATCTTAACTCAACCACGAACCTATACTAATATACGGTTTAATAAATCGTCATTAAACCTACTTAACGTAATTTATTAGTGTTCCTATACTCTCTACTTCTTCCTCAATCACATCTCCTGGCTGAAGCCCTTCAGACGGTCCTGCAGGAGGACTGCCGAAGGAGACTATATCTCCTGGTTCTAAGGTCATAATCTCACTTAGAAATTCTAAGATCTCTTCAGGCTTGAAAGTCATATTACTTGTCTTAGATTCGCCTTCAATAACGCCGTTCCTCCTCCTAAGTATTCTGAGATTACCTATATCAATACCCTTCTCCTTTATCTCATCTACTGTAACTATCCACGGACCTGTAGGAGAGAACGTATCGAATGACTTAGATCTTTGCTGATATAGTACATGGCCTGGTTGGATGATTTCAATATCATGTGCTGTTACATCTCCGAATAAAGTAAATCCGAAAACGTAGGTGAGTACCTCTTTCCTATCAACTCTTTTCATTCTCTTTCCAATAACTGCAGCGAATTCGTACTCGTGGAATAGAATCCGTGATGACGTCCCAGACCACTTACTGCCTCTAGGTATTACGATATAGTCTTTATGTCCGATTAAGGTATTCGAAGGCTTTGAGAAGAATAATGGGACCTCCGGTTTCGCATACCCTAACATTACTCTATATTCTTCGTAGTTCAACCCGATCCCGATGATCTTCGACGGATCTGGAATTGGCGGTAAGAACTTAACTTCATCTAATTTCCTAATTAAACCTAACATACGGAGTTCATCTATATTTGATGACGAGATCTTCTTTAAGGCCTTATCGATCAACGGCTTGAGGAACCGAATCCTCTCTACTATGTAGCCGCCTTTACATCTAAATGCTGATTTAACTAGGTCTTCAGCGTTTTCAGGCCTCAAATCGTTATCGAGAACGAGTTCATTAATCAGTAAGACCTCTAAATCTACTAATACCTCCTCAGATAAGACTAATCCGTAACGAGGACTTGAAGAACTACCAATTAAGTATGACATGAACCTCATAGTTAAGGCCCTAGTAAATCTACGTTTAAAATAATAAATCTATTTCATTCGTCGGGACTGGGGGTATAGGTTAGATTTACTAACGCATTACGTCAATCTCTAAGTTAACACGGTGGTGTTTCAATCTCATGTTGATGTTAGTGTTTAGACGGTAGTCATAGCTCGTTTACCGGTTTAACAAAGTTAATGTTTTAAGTTGTATATTAAATATTTGAAGGTTAAGTCGTGATGGATGCTGAAATAATAAAGTTAGTTAACATTAGTAAGGTATATGTAAGTGCTGGCGGTGTGAAGACATGGGCTCTTAGAAATATAAACCTATCTATATGTAGAGGTGATTTTATTTCGATCATGGGCCCTTCAGGACATGGTAAATCAACGTTACTATATATAATGGGGACTTTAGAGAAACCTACTTCAGGTAAGATATTCATAGATGGTGAGGATGTGATATTAATGAGTGATGAAGAATTATCTAGATTGAGGAACAGGAAGATCGGATTCGTCTTCCAGCAATATAACTTGATTAATAGAATGACAGTTGAGGAGAACTTAGAGCTACCGGCAATCAAGTTAGGTTTACCCCGTAGTGAGCGGAAGAAATTAGTTGAGGAAGCCTTACTTAAAGCAGGTTGTGAACTGTCATGGCTGAAGAAAAGGCCTATCCATTTAAGTGGCGGTCAGCAGCAAAGGGTTGCAATTGCTAGGGCTTTAGTAACTAATCCTCAAATACTGCTCTGCGACGAACCTACAGGATCTTTAGATAGTAAATCAGCTGAAGTAGTACTCGATACCTTAAAGAAACTTAACACGTTAGGGCATACGGTAATATTAGTGACGCATGATAAAAACGTAGCGTCTATAGCTAGGAAGATATTATTAATTAGGGATGGTATGATAGTAGATGAAAAACCAGTAACTCAATCCGGTTAAACTTATCAAAGTTGAATTGAACTTAAGGTGTATTACTGTTATTAGGTAGGTGATGCTTGTCAATTACCGTTTCGCTCGGTCTTGAAGGACTTCATCGAGTTTTAGGGAATGTGAGTTGGGTTTCACTATAAGCTCATATCGAAGACGTCCTAGCTAGTAGCCTCAACGCAGAACCATCAATATGTAATTAAATGGTAGGAGGAGCTCAAGGCTAACTATTTAGGAAATACTGACAAACTCTACTACCTTACTACACCATGACTATCAAATTTATGGTGACTCTAAATAATTATTCAAGATTTTCCCCACCGCCTTCCTCTTCATGCATTAGATCGAGGAAGACCTCATAGTATTCTTCTTTCTCATGTTCGAACTCCTCCTTAGATCTTATTTTCCTACCTCCCTCACTCACTATAGACGTAGTCTTAACCTTCGCATCCTTCGTAGCGGATTTAGATACTCTATACCCTTCCTTAGCTTTTAATGGCTCCTCATAACCGCATTTAGGGCATTTTAAGAACTCTCTTGATGCCTCCTTCTTCGGAAGCATCAAAGTTCCACACTTAGGGCAGAACTTCATCGATAGTCCACGTTTTAAAATTTTATCTTCGGGAGTTAATAAATATTAGCTTCTCTTACTACCGGAAAATTTTAGGTAAGCTCAGCTTCTAGTGCCTAAATCATCACTACTTTAAATCATATGTAATACCACTCATCACTACTCCACTTTCTAAACCACTAACACTGGTTTTATTTCTTCAACACCTCCACAGCCATAGCTAGGAACCCTTAAACTCATAACCATTCCGACTTCATTTTCAAGTCTATGAATTCATAGCTTCAACAACTCGATGTCTTAAGCAATGCTCGGTATGTCGAGCGGTCTAGGGGTTGTGGGTTGATGAAGTGCCTTCGGAAAAGATGGATGTGGGACTTCATCCGTTCAGGCTGAAAGTCTCAATACGTGGTTTATCCCCCTTCCACTACTCATAAATAACTTGCTTCATGTAAACCTACCGATGTGTAAAAACTTACTGATCTCAGAGCTGATGTTTAGACTTCTCTATCGGAATTTAATGTAATTCGTGAAGACTAGGTAGATCCTACTTAACCTTACATATTCGTAACACTCCGTAACTATCTTAGTACCATCACTTAAAGTACCGACGAACTTAGATAGCCTAACGTTATTAGGATGCTCGCAATCAACAATCTCTAAACGCTGTATGAGACCGCTAAGTATTAGACCCTCCAGCTCAAGTAATGATAGCGATTTCATATCACATCTTTCCGAATGAGAAGTTTAAGTTTCCAGCTTAAATAATTTTATCGTTTGATAACTTCTTAATTGGTAGGGTGTTAAATCAGTGAGGATATTAGTAGTAACTAGTTCATCCGCTTATGAGTTGGCGAGAGAAGTAGTTAAGCATATTAAAGATCATGAAGTAGTGATATATAGGTTGAATTACCCTATAGCGTCGTTAATGACTACATCATACATAGCTGAGGAACTCTCTGGGAAGATTAAAGATAGGTATGACTACGTAATAATACCTGGGCTCACAATAGGTGATGCATCCGTTTTAAAGGATGTTGTTATAGCTGAAGTTATTAAAGGACCTAAATACTTAGGCGACCTCCCAGACGTCATAAAGTTTCTTGAGCTAGGAGTTAAGTTCTCCACCAGGTTAGCTGCAGATGAGGTGATTAAGGACTACCTAACAGTTAAGTATGGATTAAATTTCAGAAACTTTGCTGGATTTAGGTATGGTTTTGAAATTGGAGGCGTTAAAGTACCGTTAAGGCCTCCTCCTATGAACATCTTCTACGAAGTCATGGTTAGAGAGGATGGTGATTACTTAAGGGTTCTAGAACGTATTAAGAAAGCATTAGGTCTAGGAGTTGACGCCGTGATCATTGGGTTACCAGTAGATTGTAGGGTTTCCATAAATACTTTAATGGATTTAATCCAGGAGATCAGGTCTAATCTACGTAAACCTGTTGGAATAGATGTTCAGACCTCCGATTTGATTAAGTACTTAAGGGTGGATCCCGACTTAGTAGTAAATGTAAGTTTAGATAACATTAATTTGCTACGTGATTATAAGGATAAGGCAATCGTACTAGTACCTACTACTACAGCAGCTCCAGACACCTTAAGTGAGGTGCTTAAGAAGTCAGTCGAAGAGGTAGTTAAGGCAGGTTTCTCGAAAATAATCTTAGATGTGGTGTTAAGACCTCTCCAGTTAGGCTTTATAGAAAGCTTAGTAAGCTACTACTTCATATCTAAGGAGTTGAACTATCCTCTGATGATGGGTCTTTCAAATGTTTACGAATTACTAGATGCTGATACACATTCCGTAATAGCTTTACTGACGTCTACCGCGATGGAGTTAGGTGTTAGCGTGCTTTTAATTACGGAGGAAAGTAGGAAGAGCGTAAACGCTGTTAATGAGGTAGTTAAAGCTCGTGAAATGGTTTATAGGGCTTATGCGAGGAAATCACCACCGATAGATGTAGGTGTTGACCTCCTAATTGTTAAGGAGAAGAGATATAGGGGTGTTAAAGTCCCTGAAACCCACGTCGATACGTATTCAGTACTACAGAGAGTGCCTCCAAAGATTGAAGACCTGTTTTACTTTAAAATATATGTAGATGAAGTACGTAAGAACGTCGTAGTTGATGTGTATAGTACTAAAGCTAAAGTATGTGTTAGGAGGTATGTGGGTTCAGACCCACTATCGTTGTGCAGGGCGATTTCAGAGGATTTCCCAACGCTGTCCAAGGACCACTACTCGTATTTAGGTTATGAACTATGTAAGGCTGAGATGGCTTTAAGGCTAGGTAGGAGTTATCTCCAAGACTGCACGTTGTTTGACTGGTAAGGGTTTAGGACAATTAATCCTCTACTTTCTATTAAAAGATTTAAGCGCTAATTCTGTAAATAGAAGTAGGTGGTTTGATGGCTATCACTAGTAGGGAGGTAGTAGTCCGTAAGATTATAGGGAGGAAGACTGTTAAGGATAAAACCTATACATACACTTACTACACATTACCTTTAAATCTATACATCCCTAAAAGTGTTGTAGATAAGTATGGTACTGAATTCATAGTTGAAAAAGACTTTGATAGGGGAGTAATAACAATAAAGCCTAAGACTACTCGTTAAGATATGATTTTGAGCTGACAATTAGATGATCGATATCATAGTAGTGTCTCCTCACGGTAGGGTGAGGAAGGCTGGGAACCCACGTGAGATTCTTAACGAAGCGATCGCAGCATTACTCCAGTTAATCCCCTTAGGGAGTGTTACCACCTATAACGTTCTTGCTAGGACGTTAGGCATCCATCCAAGGTATGTCGGGCTTTTGATTAAGGGAAATTCTAAACCAGTGGTAGTGCCCTGCCATAGAGTTGTTATGAGTGATGGAAGGTTAGGTGGCTATACGTTAAATAAGAGGGAAGCTGTAGAATTTAAGAAAAAGCTGTTGACGGTTGAAGGGGTGGAGATAAGGGGTAGTAGAGTTATTAAAGATTTTATTATTAATAATCTAATTATTTAACGGTATGTTCAACTTTAATTTAAGGTTACTGAGGCCTGACGCTACAAGTATGTGGGTTGATAGGGTTTTAGAGAGGCTTAAATGGTATTACAACGTAATGAATGGTTGGAAGCCAGCTAAGTTCTTAATATGCAAGAAGGTTGGCTTAGACGATGTAAAGTTAGGTGGGTATACGTTTGATGAGCTATTAAATCTACATAGAGAACTATCAGGTAAGTTCAGCAAATTATTTAACGAAGTTAAAAACGGAAAACTAACGCTACGAGAGTTTAACGGTTTAAGCAGCCCTAAAACTACCTATTTAGATGTTAAAGTAGAGTTGGTTAGGAATATTATGCGGAGTTGCTACCTATGTGAGCATCGCTGCGGTGTTAATAGGTATGAGTCTAGAGGTATTATGTGTAGGTTAGGTTTAGAGGTTTACGTAAGTAGTTACTTCCTACATATAGGTGAGGAAGCACCTCTAATACCTAGTGGGACTATATTCTACGGGAGCTGTAACTTTAGATGCGTATTCTGCCAAAACTATGAGATATCGCAGTTAAGGCCGTATGACGGAATTAAAGTAAATTCTAAGGAGCTTGCGTTAATTCAGAAGCACCTCCGTGAGGAAGGAGCTATTAACATAAACCACGTTGGGGGGGAGCCAACACCTAACCTACTAACAGTATTAGAGTCATTTAAATACCTTGACGTAAACGTTCCGCAGCTATGGAATAGTAACATGTACCTCACAACTCAGGCTCTGAATATAATATTAGACGTTATTGATATATGGCTACCTGATTTCAAATACGGTAATAATTCGTGCGCCTTAAGGCTATCTAAAGTTAATAACTACTTCGACATAGTAAGTAGGAATCACAGCATTATATATCAAAACGGCGATCCGATAATCATAAGACACTTGGTAATGCCTAATCATGTAGAATGCTGCACTAAGCCGGTGCTAAGTTGGATATCTAATAACTGCCCAAACGTGTTGGTTAACATCATGGATCAGTATAGACCTGAGTACTTAGTTCTAAGTAAGTCAAGCGAGTATTCAGACATAAGTAGGAGGCCAACATATGAGGAATTAAGAAAGGCTTACAACTACGCAAAAGAGTTAAACATAGCTTACGAGGAAGTCAGTAGATAATTGACAACTTTAAATTACTTCGTACATATAAACATCACGTAGTGCGGGGGTGCCCGAGCTAGGTCAAAGGGGACGGGTTCAGGCCCCGTTGGTGTAGGCCTGCGTGGGTTCGAATCCCACCCCCCGCACCAACCTATTAGAACTTAGAAGTAGTTGAGGAATATTTTAAGGTATGGGCTAAGAAAGCTGTAATGATCAATAACGTGATCACGTATTATGTAACGTATTTTTCCGCCATCAACAACGTCTCAGGTAGAGGTGTAGGTTGTAGTAGTTATTGATGATGTTTGCGACTGGTTATCGGTCTTAAGCCCTCGAACGCGGGGGGTTATACGGACTGCTGACCCTATGTGCTTGTTTGGATATATTGAAGGGTTCTTAAGATAAGGAGGGAGATTAAGTACAAGTACTTTGTAGGGGGTTGTAAATCTCTTCTACCCACTAAACTTTATTAGCTTAAATGGGTTTGGAGGTGGTTGTGGGGGGTTTGAGCGGGAGTTTACGCCTGATTAAAACGGTCTGAGCAGCTAAGGTAGAGGCAGGAGTGGATAGAGGAAACAGAGGGGAGAAAATGAAAACATATGAGATGGCGACTACTCCATGGATGGAACCACACCTAGAAGGTTGGGTGATGTCATAACGGTCCTCGCAGACCTTATAATAGGTTCAGCCGATGCTGCATCCTAGCAGCGGTTGTAGAAAGGGATGTTATGAGAGATACATGCTATTTAAATCTTAACTAGCAATTCTACAACATAGAGACTTGATTTCAGTTAGATTAAGTTATAAAAACATGGTTTTACTAATTTAGTGGTTGAGAAGGAGTTGCATGCCGGTATTATTGGTTGGGGAGCTTATATCCCGAGGTATAGGATTAAATGCTCAGAGATTGCTGAGTTATGGGGTTTTGATCAGCCGTTGGTTAAGTCGTTGAATATTGAGGAGAAAGCTGTGGCTAATGTTGATGAAGATGCTACTACTATGGGTTGGTACGCAGCTCGTTCAGCTATTCTTAGAGCAGGTATTGACGTTGTAGGTGAGTTAGGCGCGATTTTCGTTGGGACGGAGTCCAAGCCTTACGCAGTTAAACCTACTGCTACCATAATCGGTGATGCGTTAGGATTACCTAATAAGAAGTTAACTTCCGATATGGAGTTCGCCTGCAGAGCTGCAGGTGAAGGGATTAGGATTTCAATAGGCTTAATATCTAGTGGCATGTTAAGGTATTCCCTGGTAATAGGTTCTGACACTGCTCAAGCAAACCCTGGAGATGTGTTAGAACTTACTGCAGCTTCCGGGGCTGCTGCCTACATCATAGGTCCTAAAGTTGAAAGTACTGCCTATTTTGAGGGGGCATACACTTACACAAGCGATACACCTGATTTCTGGAGGAGGGATGGATCGCCATACCCACTACATGGTGAAATATTTACTGATGAACCAGCATATTTTAACCACATAGTTAATTCTGTGAGGGGATTGATGGACGAGCTTGGACTCAGACCTGACGATTATGACTATGCGGTCTTTCATCAACCAAACGGTAGGTTCCCACTAAAGGTTGGTACTGAGTTAGGGTTTACTAAGGATAAGATACTTCCAGGCTTGGTGAATCCGTGGATTGGTAATACGTATAATGCCTCAGCACTATTAGGCTTAGCTAAGGTGCTTGAAGAAGCTAAGCCAGGGCAGAGGATACTGTTAGCAACTTTTGGAAGTGGGGCTGGTAGTGATGCTTTCAGCATCGTAACTACAGATAAGTTGCTGACAAAGGTTAACATAGCCTTAAAGGTAACGGATATGTTAAACAGCAAGATATATGTAGGATATGATACCTACGCGAAGTACAGAAAGTTGTTGGAGAGGATGTGATATGACTTCTAAGAAGGTTTACATCGCATCAACATCTATGGTTAGAGTAGGTAGATACTTTACAAAGTCATATAAGGAGTTAGCATTCGACGTTGTAAGCGAACTTTTCGGAACATCACGACTTGGAGACCTAAATAACTTAGACTACGTTATAGTGTCGAACGTGTTTAGTGATTCAATGCTTGACCAGCTTGACATCTCCGCAATCCTAGCTCAGGAGTTAGGATTAACACCCAAACCTGCTTTAAGAGTTGAGACAGGTGAGTCAAGCGGTTTAACAGCTATTGCCCAAGCCTACGCCTTAATTAGGGCAGGATTAGCCTCATCAGTGCTTGTTATAGGTGTTGAGAAATGTAGTGAGTATCCAACAACTGTTGTTAATAAGCATCTAACAAAGCTACTTGACTATGAGGTTGAGTCTATCTACGGCTTTACGTTAGTTAATGAAGTAGCTCTCCTTATGAAGAAATATATGAGGGAATATGGGTATAGTAGGGAAGATATGAGTAGTTGGTCAGTAAAGATGCATAGCAATGCTGTTAAGAACCCGTACGCACAGCTAAGATTTACTGTAACTAAAGAGCAAGTAGTTAGCAGTCAGGTATTATCCGAGCCGGTAAGACAGTTTGACTCATTCCCTATAAGTGACGGAGCAGCAGCTGTACTCATCACAAGCAATGAAAACTTAATAGTTGGTGATGACTGCCTTGAAGTTGAGGCGGTATACCAGGCAACAGCCTCTCAACTCAACTTAAGGGATGAACTGCTAGAACTACCAGCCACTAAGCATTTACTCAGTAAGTTATTAAATAAATGTAAATTTGATATCGGTGACGCTGTTATGGAGGTCCATGACTCATACAGCATACTTGGCTATCTAGTAGTAGAGGAACTCGGACTAGCTAGGAGGGGTAAGGCACCTGAAACGATCAACGACTTAAATAATGTTAACTTAAGTGGTGGCTTAAAGGCGAGGGGGCACCCGATAGGTGCTACCGGTGTTTATCAAGTTGCGGAGGTGTTTAAGATCCTGACCAGCGGGTTAGGTGATGTTAGACGTAAAGCGATGTGGGGTTTAATACATAGTATGTCTGCATTAGATGTTAATTCCGTAGGCATTGTGGTTAGGAGGTGTAGTTGATGAAGCTCTCAATACCTAGGTTCTGGAGAAGGAGGTTTGACTACTACTCTATTAAGATTACTGAATGTTTAGACTGCGGTAGGAAGTCATATCCTAGGAGATCTATATGCGTATACTGTAAGTCACGTAATGTTAGGACAGTGACCTCAGCCGGGGTTGGTGAGGTGGTGGCCTATACTCTAAGTTACTACAGGATAGAGGGAGAAGAGGAAAACACACCAAAAATAGTAGCTCTAATAAGGTTGGATGAAGGACCTATAATCATCGGTGAGGTAGTAGACGTTGACAAATCTGAAGTACGTGAGGGTTTAAGGGTTGAAGGAGTTTTAAGGAAGTTAAAATCTGAAGATCCGGGTGGGTTAATATACTACGGATTTAAGTTCAGACCCTTAATAAGAGATAGGTAGTGGTCCCTATTTCTTAAATTACTTATGTGGTGGTGGTTGTTGGGGGGACTGCTGGTTAGGTAGTGTTAGATGCTTATTTACGGGTTTTGAGGTTATACCTTAAACTCTGAGTCCAGCAACAACTACAAACTACCCGGCAACGGTTAGTAAGTAATATGAAATCCAACCACTACCACTTTATCTTCGGTTTAAAGATTACTGTTAATTGTCTAAGGAATTCCTTAATACTACCTAAAACTCCTTCATAGGTAAGGATGTTTAACACTGATGCCCAATCTATCTTTATAATTATATATGAAAATATTACGGTCATCACCACATATACCGGTAGTAGGAAGCTATTTAGAGAAGCATACTCACTAATTAAATGCGAGTACAGCACTACTACTGATGTAAGCGCTGTCTTACCCAGTAAAACCGCTACCACATACTTAGGTAGGCTATACCTAGACATCCCAGTCGGTATGTATAGAACATCGTCTGGTAACGGTAGGGATGCGAATAGGAATATTGCTAAGAACACGCTCTTATCTGCGACCCTACTAAATAATCTTAAATTCTCAATGACCTTCTTCGAGAGCACCAATCTGAAAGAACTGCCGATGATGTAGATGATGAGCTTACCGACAGTAGCGCCTAACGCCGATGATAGTATAAGCAATAACTTAATGTTTAAGTCTTGGATGAATAGTGAGTAGGCTAGTACTACTGCTAAGTACGGAATCCCTACTAATGGGATAGAATTAGCTACTAAGCTCACTGCGAATATACCTAACATGCTGAGAGGTCCGCTAAAAACGTTTAGTAGATGCCATAACCACTCAAACATAATTCCTCACACATTAACACTCTTAAGTTTTAATTTAATAAATTAATTGGATGGTTATAGCTATGAATGAGGCTTTAAAACTTTTATGGGAGGAACTAACCAGATGTGTAAATTGCGGTAGTCCGAACTTTAAAGTGTCTTCGTACATATACGAAGTACCTCTCATCGGCAGCATACTTATAGAACATGGTGTCTGTTCTCAATGCGATTATAGGAGGACGGATGTGTCTATGTTAGACTTCAGCCAACCTAAAACTGTAAAAAAAGTTGTTAAGTCCCCTGAAGACTTAAGAACTATAGTGGTTAAGTCATCGACTGCAACCATCATAATCCCCGAATTAGGTGTTGAAGTCTACCCCGGAGTTGATGCCTACGGTTACATAACAACTATTGACGGTATCTTAGAAAGGGTATTAGATATTATCCCCCAAGATTGTGCTGAGAGGGAAGAATGTGTTGAGAAAGTAACTATGATTAAGAACGCTATGGAAGGATCGCTGCCGTTCACCCTAATTATCGAAGATCCCCTAGGTAAGAGTGCTATAATTAGTGAGAACTTAGAAATCGTAGTTAAGGAAGAAGAGCTTTAAGTTAGGGGTTTTGAAGCAGTTTCTCTCTAACGTATATTCCGTAAATACTCATAAATTTTAATAAGTATAGTGTAGGGTTACTACTCTGAAACTATTAGTGACGACCTTAGGTAAGGGTTTACCATCAATTAATGCTGACCATGTGCTTCAATCAGTTCCTTATTCGATCTTTACTTCAATACCGCTCTTACCTTTCTTTTCCGATTTTTCTAGTACTACCTCAAGAACGCCATTCCTATATACCGCTTTAGCTGTTTCTGGTTTGACTTTAACAGGCAGTTCGACTTCCTTATAGTACTTTCTACTGGCATTAGAACTCTGAATTTTGAGGGTATCTTCAGTTGCTATAACCTTCACTTTCTCTTTCTCAACTCCGGGCATCTCAGCAATTACCTTAACAATATCTTCCTCCTCGATAATATCTACTAGAGGTTCTATCTCCTCAACTATCTTAGGCCTACTTCCAATTCTCTTTACATTACCGAATTCCTCGACCTTAGGCTTACCATCCGGACCTACTGTTATCCTGAAGCCGTATACGTAAGGCCTGTAGAACCGCTCAATACCGCCTTCATCAGCACTAAAAGATCTAAGCATGTCCTCAATTTCCTTCTCAAATTCTTTAGATCTAAGCATGTCCTCAAATCCTTTCATAAAATCCTCAAATATATCGAAAATACTCTTCCTCCTCCTTCTATCGCTCATAACATATCACCAATAATATGTTATCCCTACTTAAATTATAAGTCTTAAAGAAGCGGTGTTAGTGATCCTATAATTCGTAGTAAGATGCGAGGATCGGTATTTTCTTACCGCCTACGGAACTTTTCACAACGTCAATGATGTCTGGGTCCACATACGAAGCCTTCATAACATCATCAACTATACTTAGATCTAAACGTCTTAATGTGAAGATGTTTGAAAGCTTATTAATTACTGATAGGTCTCTATCCTCGATGACGTCGAGTATGAAATTGTAGTTAGTTCTTACTCGAGGTCCTAAGGGGCTGGAGACGTGTGAGAACCACATATTGCTTCACACCTCTACTAGGTTACTCTAATTACTATTAATAAATAATTCATGAAGGTGTAATGCGTTACATTTTCATCAGCTTGCTAACTCATTAATGTAATGAGTAGAAACGCTTATTATTAAAATTTAGAATAGCCCTATTTACGGATATGCTTATGTCTGTCGACGTCTATGTGATTTTAAGACGTAATAGCGTGTTAGGAGATGATATTTTAAAGAAGTTTTGGTTAGCCGCTATGAAGATATTTAAGGATTACGGTGTTGAAATCTACGTAGTGCCATTGGTTACCGGTGAGAGGGGTAAGGATGTTTCAGTCATTATTAACGGTTTTGAAGTACGTGTAAACGAGTTAATATCTGTTAATGATGCGGTAGACCTTATCTTAACATATCTTACAGTTAAAAACGATGTTAGCCCAGCGTACACGTTAGGGATCTACGTCGATAGGGATGACTCATTATTAGATGCTAACGTTGTTTAGTATTTCATCTAAGCCTATCTCCCTCCAAGTACCTAACCTCCCTATAGATTTTACGTCGTAATCCCTTAGACTGCTGATTACCCATTCTAATTCCGGACCTACATCTCCTAATAAGCCGTATTTCTCGCATATCAACTTATAGCATAGGAGCTTTAAGTCCTGAAGCCCAAGCCTTCTTAAATCGCCTAATAATCTGTTAACGTACTCACCTTTATAGCTACTATACGGCCTCTTTATAGATGTGATTGAGTATATTAAGGCGTAGTTTGACGGTAGTTCACTACTAAAACGTTCTAACGGAATTAATACGACTGTGTGAGGTATGAAGTTAGTCTTACCTATGTACATTACCGTATACTCACTTACCTTATATTCTCCTAGCACCACTCCTATGAGCAAGCTCACATAATCTAATTTAGATGACATAACCTTTATGTCCACGTTTAAGTCCACCTTACCCGTGATGTAAGGTATTGGAAGCGAGTTCACCAAAATATCATAATCCATAGTGCCATGTCTTAATAGATTAAGTTTTTTATCGATTAACCTGACCTTACTGATCGTATCATAGATCCTCCTACTTCCAACCCTAGCCCTCAACTCCCTATACATACCGCAGAAGAATTTACTAGGTATCTTACCACCACTAGATAGCTCTAATAACCAATTCCTCTGTACGTATGTGTTTTTAGAGACCTTAACATCGTATGAAGACTCACTACCTACGAACGTGGTAACCGGCTTTACGGAAATGAACTCTGTTCCAAGCGATGTAGGTGGATTCCTAATTAACATGGGAACCCTATCAAACGTAATCCCGCATATCTCAATACCGCTTAGTAGACTACCACCGCTCCATAAATCAACTACTACGTCTTGATAATGTCGGTCCTTAATCAGTACTGCTAATGTTGATAGACTCTCACCTAAGTAGATTTTCTTACTCATTCTTCCTCTTCTTCCTCTTCCTCAACGCCTTCCTCAGCCTCACCGTATCTCTCGATCCTAAAACTAACATTCCTACGGTTTTTATGGCTCTTCATATGGTAAATTAAATCTCTAGGACTGAAAAACGTAACTAAATTCTCCTTAACCTTAGATGTTAACTTATTTTCAGGACAGTATTCGTCGATGTTCTCACATATCGGACAGAGAATAAGCCCTGTAACCTCATCCTCACATGTTATCACATCAATACCGTCTACTAGGAACTCCTTCCTCACCCAACGGGACTCCCAGAATAGGGACAACTACTAACCACCAAATATAATACCTATTTACGTATCTGATTAATCTTATACATTATAGCTTTTCTGATAAAATCGCTTCTACTGGAGAACTTATAATGCTTTAATACGTAATCGATCTTAGCTATCGTATTATATTCCAACTTAACTGATATAGTTCTAGTACTCCGAGATGCCTCACCACCATTTAAGTCACCTAATAACTCCTCACTATTCAATAGAATAACCCCCTTACTATTTCTAAATCTAGTATAATATTATTTATGTTTAGAACTGGTTAGGCGTAATACCTAGGAAAATTAATACTTATTTTATCAGGTTAATTGAGTAATATACGACGTACTACTACCTAATACCAATTTAAATCACTTCTGATTTACGTAGTCTTTGATAGACTTAATTGGACTCACCGGCCTAAGCCCCTCAAGAATTCATCGGAGCTCTCATCAACCTCTTTCTCAGTCAGGGTAAGCTCCCCCCATCTATTCATCAGCTCTTCGAAGAGCTCCAGGACGGAGGGAGAAAAGTTGAAAACGATCTTTTAAAGTTTCAAACCCAAACCTCGTGAGCTTGTCCTTATAGGCGACTAACGCTTTGGAAACCCTCCTCTTAGAGACTATTTCCAAAGAGCTTTGAAAAGTTCTTCACATCTCTTTGGGCTGAAGAAGAACCCTCACATACCTTACGAGAATTCTTTTCATCCTACTTTCAGGGATCTCCTATGATCGCCGAGAATTCTAACAACTCTTATCTTCTCCTCATCATCCATCTCTAGGTGTTCTCGTAGTAACTCCTAAGAGCTTCTTCATCTCATTAGGATTATAAGTTATCTTTAAATGGTTGAATACCGTGTTACATTTGCAATAAGCAGTATGCTTTTTATATTATTTACATCGATGAGTTTTATTGCGGGCGTTATGGAAGACGCTATCACCGTCATAGCTAGGTATATGGTTATGAAGAGATTAATCAATGATGTAATAACCTTACTTGCCGTTAAGGAGTACCTGCTAGACGGTTTTCCTCCAAGTGTGATAGCGTTTAAGTATAAGACCAGTAAGTTTAAAGTTAGAGGTCATATTCAAAGAATTATAGATAAAGCAGGAAACTATAGAATTGCTACTAAGATTTTAGAACGTTTATACCCTCTGCTCATGTCAGTAGAACCAGTTATGCTGAGAAACGGGGGTAGGATGCTGTGTACCCTATGTAATACGTATATTAGACCTTCTGATGCTGAGTCACACCTTAGAAAGAAGCATAAGGAATTCGTTAATGCCGTCGTACATAAGGTGATAATGGCTTCTTCCGTTAAGGAGGTTTAAAGCTGTGTTTAACCTACGCTAGAAAAGTTAATTAGTATTTACGATGTATCAAGCTCTTGGAAATGAGTGTAGATGGTGTAGGCATATTTAAAGAGTTGAACGTATATGTAAAGAAGGTTAGCTCACCAGTTAAGGTCGCGTTAGTTTACCCAAGCACCTATCAAGCATCAATAACAAATTTATTCACCCATATAGCTTACTACTATTTAAACTCGTATGAGGATTTACTGGCTGATAGATTTACAATAGATAACCCTACATCCAGCTGTACCCACTCACTTAGTCTAAGGAGGTTTGATATAGCCTTATTCAGCTTAAGTTATGAGTTTGACTACATTAATGCCCTTAAAATCATTACGGATAATAACATACCGATATTCAACCATAGTAGTAGGAGACCGATACTCGTAGCAGGAGGTCCAACCGTAACTTCTAACCCACTACCTCTTTCTAAGTTTTTTGATGTTGTGGTTATTGGTGAGGGTGAGGAAGCATTAAAGAAGTTAGCATCTTCCATCAACTTACTGCCTAGTAGGAGAGGGTTCTTAGAGACTCTGGCTTCTAATGGTTTCTACATCCCATCACTACATGATGGTAGTAGGATTAATAAGATGTATGTCAGCGACCTAGATACTTCCTACTACCCTGAATATCAGATCCAATCACTAATAGAAGAACCTGTATTTGGTAGGGGGTTTATCATGGAAATTTCTAGGGGTTGCCCATACCTATGCACATTCTGTATGGAGTCCGTAGCTTCCTACCCGTACAGGACTAGGGGTTATAGTAAAATAATTGATATAGTATCTAGAGGTGTGGAAAACAATAAGTTGAGTAGGGTTATTTTCTACTCACTATCGTTCTTTAGCCATCCAGCATCGGACAGAATATTAGAAACCCTTATAGAGAGGGGTTTAGAGTTCAGCATCCCGTCAGTTAGGGCTGATACATTAGATGAGTCTAGGCTAAGCCTTATACGTAGAGGTGGGCAGAAAACCCTTACATTAGCCCCTGAGACACATAGCCGTAGGCTTAAGTGCTTAATTAGGAAGTATATTGATGATGAACTCCTAACTAAGTTAGTTGTTGATGGCATTAAGTTAGGAATGGATGTTAAGATGTATTACTTAATCGGCATACCGTTTGAGACCGTTGATGATGTAAATGAGATGATCAGCTTCCTTAAGAACTTAGCCCGTACGCTGTCAAATCATAGCTTAAGAAGGAGGATTAGAGTAACGTTAAATCCGTTAATCCCTAAGGCAGGCACACCCATGCAGTTCCTAGGATTAACGAGTAGGGAAGATTACCAACGTAAGGTAAGGCTTATTAAAAGTGAACTGCCTGGTAAGTACTTCACGGTTGAGGCACTAAGTCATAATTTAGCGTATGTACAGGCACTTCTAAGCTTAGGTGGTGCTGAATTAGGTGACGTCTTAATTAAGTACGTAGTTAGCGGGTATAACCTCTCCGACTTCAGAACACTTCTAACCTCGCTTAGAGTAGATCCGGACTACGTCTTCAGGCGTAGGAGTGATTTAGATATCCTTCCTTGGGACTTTATAAATCTCGGTGTAGATGTTAATCAGATGTATAGAGCTATGATGAGGTGTGTGGATCAGGTATAAAGCTTATTTAAACGTAAGTCTTACAAAGCCTTATATATTTATAGTTACTATTGTTGTAGGTGTATGGCTTTGAATAGCTTTAACGTTAGAAAGCTCCTTGCCGAGAGAGTTAGTTTGATGGCATCTTCAGAAATAAGAGAACTACTTAAGATTACTGAGGGTAGGAAGGTTATTAGCTTGGCTGGAGGTCTTCCAGACCCTCAAACCTTCCCAAAGGATGAGTTGAAGGGTATCATCAGTAAGATCTTACAGGAGAAAGGTGATAAAGCGCTTCAGTACAGCCCTACGAAAGGTATAGGTGAGTTAAGGGGCGAGCTAATCAACTTCTTAAACAGTAGGGGTGTTACAGTAGGTGATGAGGATGACATCATAGTGACTACTGGGAGCCAGCAAGCTCTCCACATCATAGCTCTTACCTTAATAAATCCTAATGACTACGTAGTTATGGAGTTACCATCATACTTAGGCGCTATTAACGCGTTTAGACTCAGCGCTCCGAACTTCATCGGGATCCCCTTAGATGATGATGGCATGAACGTTAGCCTACTTGAGGTTAGGTTACGTAGGTTATACGGTGAGGGAAAGAAAGTTAAGCTGGTTTACACTATACCGATAGCACACAATCCAGCGGGCGTTACCATGAGCTTAGATAGGAGGAAGTACCTCATAGAGTTGGCAGATAGGTATGACTTCTTAATCGTTGAAGACGACCCGTACAGTTCTTTTACATATGAACCTAGTGATACAACCTCGTTGAAGAACTTAGACAGAAGTAACAGGGTAGTCTACATCAGTACCTTAAGTAAGATATTATCACCTGGGCTGAGGATTGGATGGATAGTAGCTCATAATGAATTGGTTAACGTGTTTGAAAGATGTAAGCAATCACTCGACCTCCACACATCGACCTTCGCCCAATACGTCTCCTCAGAAGCTATTAAGACTGGAATCGTTAAATCGGTAATAGAGAAGGCTAGGGCTATATATAAACGTAAGAAGGACGTAATGTTAGAAGCGTTAGAAAAATACGCTGTTCCTGGATGCTGGTGGTCTAAACCTGTCGGCGGACTCTTCGTAATGCTTAGATTGCCAAGGGAGGACTTAAATACGTCAAGTATGTTGTTTAGGGCTATTGATGCCGGAGTCGCATATGTCCCAGGCAACTCGTTCTACATAGATGGGAGCGGTGTTAATACTATGAGGCTTAACTTCAGCTTCCCGAAAGAAGATGAAATCGCTGAAGGCGTTAAAATATTGAGCAGCGTTATAAAATCTTACTTAAATGCTTAACCCATCTTCAGCTAGTTAGATTGCAGTCCTAACTCCTTTAACGTTTTTCCTATACTTAATAATTTGTTAACTACGTTGCTAGGGTTTTCACCGAGCACTGCTATCATGGCCTCCTTACCGTAATCACCTCTATGATAGATTACGTCCGGGACGAATCCGACTCTCTTAATAGCCTCTCCAACACCCCACGGAATGGTCGCACCTTCAACGGACTTAACCTCCGGGGGTTCTAAGGACCTATCGTAAAATGAAGTAGTATACCCTAACTTCTCAATAGCCTTAAGGATTAGGTCGTCAAACCTTATGTTAGCTACAGACCTAATCTTAGGGTCATACTCCATGACCTTTATTAACGCCTTAGCTAGGTGTTTAGAAGCACCAAATTCGGGTTGGGAGGTAGCCTTAACAACGTTACCTACTTTAACTATCCTGCCCGGAACCGCTGCTACATCATTTAAACCTCTTACAAAACGTTTAGGTAACGAGTAGGCTAAGTTCATCTGAACTTCAGGTATTAAATCGATTATTAGGTGGGAGTTCTCCTCTATAATTCTAACCGCGTTAGCTAATTCATTAATAACCTTAAATTTCTCAGCATCTAGGACTGTCACTCCATAAACATCTGGTATCAAATACGTCCTACATCTTACCCCGTAGTCTACAGACATCCTAGCAAATTTCAACGCGCTATTAACTAAGTCTTTCAATTCTGCCTTACTGGCTAGGCCTAACGTAATGTAAGTAGCCACCACTTCCTTAGGTAGCTCTACTTGATCCTTGAATTCTAAACAGTTACCAGCATGGTAAATTAGGTTTACGAAGCCACCGCACATTACTTTATGGTTTAATAATACAACAACATCTATATTTAAGGTATTTGATAGAGACTTAATGAGATCGTGAACGGATTCTGAAGAAATGCCTAATACCTTAGATAAGTATTCAGCTATATCTGATGTGATGAACAGTATGCTGGAAGCGCTGATCAAGTCATTAATGCTTAAACGCTTTAAACGCTCATATGTTAGGCATTCCGATAGAACGTCAGCGCTTAAAGTCAGTGCCTTAACCTCTAACCTACTCATACTTAAACGCTCTTTAATGTAGTTAATAATTGAGACACTCATAGCGGCATTAAGTTTGATGGTGTTGACATTGCTTAAATCTAATACTTCAAGCTGCTTAATTATTTCCTCCGCTTTTACGTTTAAGAGGGCTTTACCACCGCTAACGATTTTAGTTACTACAGGATAGCATTCAACCCCGAATAACTTACATAGCTCTAAATCTAGGTATATACCATCTCTTAAAGTTAGGTCGAATTCGTTAAGGATAAGTACTTTCGTTTTCATATCTTACCATAGTAATATCCACATAAACTTTTAAAATTAAATGTGTATGGGTTTCCTAAGTATGACTAATGCAGCCTCCTTAATCGCTTCAGACACCGTTGGATGTACGTATAAGGTATTTAAGAGATCTGCTACATCTCCATTCCTACTTAAGACCAGCGATGCTATATGAACGATCTCCGAGGCTTCAGGCCCTATCATATGCGCTCCTAAGAGCTTACCCTTCATATCAGCCACTATCTTAATGAAACCTTCGTAGGAGTCTAAAGTAAGTGCCCTACCATTAGCTATTAACGGGAACTTACCTACGGCAATCTCCCCCACCGCTTTTCTAGCCTCACTTTCGCTCATACCTACACTAGCAACCTCAGGGTCTGCGAATACCGCTATAGGGACCGCTGAGTAGTTAATAGTTGAGTTAAGTCCTAAAGCGTTCTCAGCAGCTACAACACCCTCTTCAAAAGCTGTATATGCTAGGAAGTACTTCCCAACAACGTCGCCGGCCGCATATACATTAGGTACGTTAGTCATCATGTTGTTATTGGTTATTATCTCCCCCCTCCCACCGACTTTAATTCCTAAGGCTTCAACACCTAGGTCAGCTGTGTTAGGCTTCCTACCAACCGCTAGGACTACTCTATCAACTGTTAGTTTAACGTTATTAGATAGGTAGACCTCCACACCATCTGAGGTTCTGTCAAACCTGTGGACCAACGTATTAGTATGTATTCGAATACCTTCCCTGGAGAGAATTTTTTGTAATGCTAACGCTACCTCACTATCTATGTTTGGTAGTATGTGAGGCATAACCTCTACAACGCTTACCTCACTTCCTAACGTATTATAAATCTGAGCTAATTCCACTCCTATAGGACCGCCTCCAACTATTAGAAGTCTTTGGGGGACTTCATTCATAGTGATGAAGTGGTCACCGCTTACAGCATTAGCTGACTCAATGCCTGGAATTCTTAGCTGAGCAGGTATGGAACCAGTAGCTACTATTAATCTATCATAGCTGAGCTTACTTCCCCCGACCTCAACGAATCCGTTACCTAATGCCTTAACCTCCCCATATACTATCTGCACACCTGACTTTCTTAGTAAGTATTCAACGCCCTTCACCAACCTACTCACGATAGAATCCTTATTAGTGAAAACTTTCTCGACGTTGATTATTAAATCACCGCTTAATATACCCTTCTTCTTAAACTGCTTTAACTTCTTTATAGTAGATGATATAGAGTTTAAAGCCTTAGTAGGTATGCATCCCCTATTAACGCAGACACCACCGATAGAATCCTTCTCTACGACTATGACTTCACCTCCTAATCGCGCTGCTCTTATAGCAGCTACGTAACCAGCAGGACCTGAACCAACTACGACTATCCTCATATAAGAGTCCCTTAACATCTAAATTTTAGGATTAAAACTCTGTCCCGACCTAGACCTCACTATCTTTAATTACCGATTCAGGCTTTTCGAGGAACACCTTCAAAGTAGCTAAGAACTCAGCACCGTCATATCCATCAACTACTCTGTGGTCGAATGTAAGGCTAAACACGCATGTAGGCCTTACTTTTATCTCGTTATTAATAACTAAAGGCTTATCTACTATCCTACCGATACCGAGGATAGCTACCTGCGGCGGGTTTATTATCTGAGTGAACGCGTCTACAGAACCTAATATACCAACATTCGATATGGTGAAGGTCCCTTCTGCTAGGTCTTTAATACTGAGCTTACCGTCCCGAGCCCTACTTACCAATTCGTTAAGTTGTAAGGCGATCTCCCCTAATTTTCTTAGATTAGCATTCCTAATCACAGGTGTGACTAACCCTAGCTTACTGCTTTGAACCGCTACACATATGTTTATATCTTCTATTACCTTAACCTCATCACCATCTATAATTGAGTTAAACACTTGATGATTGTTAAGGACGTGAGAAATAAGCTTTACGAATAATGATGTATAAGTTAAACGCGTATTATACTTATCCATAATTATCGGTTCTAACCTACTCTTTAGTTCCTTCAGATAGCCAATGTCAAACTCGCCATGGAGTGTTACATGAACTCTTTCCTCATAACTCTTTGAGAGCCTCTCAGCTATCGTTGCCCGGGGCCATGACTTCAACGATAAGGTCTTAATAACTTTCATTGATTAAACTCCTCACCTATAGAGCCTATTCAATTATAGCTACGGCCTTACCGACCGGGACGACATCACCTACGTTTGCAAGTAATTTCTTAATTACTCCTGACTTAGGTGCTTCTAATTCGAAGACGACTTTCTCAGCCTCAACCCTCGCTATTATTTCCCCCTCACTAACCGGATCTCCTTCACCCTTCAGCCACTCTACTATCCTACCCTCCCTCATTTCAGGGTCCATTCTGGGCATTATTACTTCAACCAAGTTCACACCCAATAATATTCGTAATTTTATTTATATAACTGCTTACCTGATTTAACTAATGTTTTTACGGTGCTTATCAATTTCTCCTCATTAGGTAGGAACGCGTTGTATGCCTTAGGAGAGAATGGTGGTGGAATATCCTCAGCTGCTAACCTAACCGCAGGTGCTTTAAGGTAGTCAAGAGCTTCCTCCATAGCTATCGCTATTACCTCAGCACCGACGCCAGCTGTTTTATGGTCTGGTTCAATGACTACTAAGCGCCCTGTCTTCTTAATAGACTCCACTAAAGTCTTCTTATCGAATGGATTAAGAGTTCTAGGGTCTACGACCTCAATACTTATCCCCTCACCCTCTAATTTCTTAGCTGCTGAGAGAGCTATGTGAACCATGTACGAAACGGCGAACACTGTGACATCACTACCTTCCTTCTTAACGTCTGCCTGACCTAAAGGTATCGTATACTCCTCAGCTGGGACTGGACCTCTCAACCTATATAGGGCAGCACACTCTATGAATATGTCCGGGTTTTCATCCCTTATAGCAGATTTAAGCAATCCTTTAGCATCATAAGGCGTTGAAGGTACTTCAACATACACTCCCGGGATGTTCATTAGGAATGCTGGATAGAACTGTGAGTGTTGGGCTGCCGCATACCTGTAAAGCCCGTACTGAGTCCTTATGACGGCTGGAACTTTAAGCTTACCCCCACTCATATACCTAATCTTAGGTAAGTGGTTGATTACCTGATCCCCAGCACACATTAGGAAATCCATATACATTATCTCAGCAATAGGTCTCATACCAGCTATTGCAGCGCCTATAGCTGCACCAACGATGGCTGTTTCCGATATGGGGGTATCCCTAACCCTTTCACGGCCGAATTCCTCATAAAGCCCTTGAGTAACCTTAAACACGCCTCCGATTAACCCTATATCCTCACCCATCAAGAAGACTCTATCATCTCTTAACATCTCTTCTCTTAACGCCTCCCTCAACGCCTCTGCGTAAGTTATCTCACGTACTGCCATCCCCATCACCTCACATATACGAAATGCTTAACAAACTCTAAATCAGGTTCTTCGCTCTCCCTCGCAAACCTAACAGCTTCATCGACGTCGTGTACCGCTTTACTCTCTAGGCGACTTAACTCTGACTCCGTGGATATCCCCTCACCTATTAATCTCTCCTTCAAAACCTTTATAGGGCACCTTTGCTTCCACATCATAAATTCCTCATCACTCCTATACTTACCTAAGTAGTACATTCCGTGGTCAAGCCATCTATAGGTCCTAGCTTCGATTAACGTAGGGCCTTCACCTCTTCGCGCCCTCTCAACAGATTTTAAGGTTGCTTCATACACTGCCACGACATCATTACCGTCAACCACAATACCTGGCATGTTATAGGATACCGCTCTATCAACTATTTCCTTAGCGGAGACTGATTTACTGATATGCATTGAGATCGCATAGAAGTTATTCTCGCATACGAAGACTATAGGTAGTTTCCAAACCGATGCTAAGTTAAGTGCTTCATGGAATGCCCCAGTATTAGTGGCTCCATCACCGAAGAATGAAACCGCAACTCTATCCTCCCCACGCATCTTAAACGCTAACGCAACACCTACCGCTATAGGTATATTACCACCAACTATAGCTGATGAAAATATCACACCAACTTCCGGCTCTGTGCTATGCATGGAGCCGCCTATACCCTTACAAACACCTGACTTCTTACCGTAGAGTTCAGCCATTAGGTGCCTGGGATCTATACCCTTCGCCAGGCTGTGTCCGTGACCCCTATGAGTACTTAGTATGTAGTCATCCTTTCTGAGAGCTGAGCATACACCTACTGCGACACCTTCTTGGCCTACATAACCATGTGCTATGCCGGGAATCTCACCAGCTCTGTAAAGCTCTACTACCCTTTCCTCAAACCTTCTCAATAAGACCATCTTATAATACATATCGAGGAGTAGTTCCTTACTCAACGACTTTAAACTCAGATACATCACCAACATAAAAATCGGTATGACATTTAAAACCATTTCAATAATTGAGGACCTTCTTATATGCTATAAAATTTTTTAGATCTCTGTGAAGATCTTCTACGGTGTTTGCCTTGAAGCTACAGGGACGTGTGGCCATTGTAACTGGTGGTGCTAGAGGTATAGGTAAGGCAATCGCGGCAGAATTCACTAAGGAGGGAGCTAAGGTGGTCTTAATCGATATTGCTGAAGAAGAACTAACTAAGACGGCTGAGGAGCTAGGTAGATATGGGGAGGTAATATCTATAAAGACGGATGTATCGAAAGTTGATGAAATACAGAGGGCGGTACAGGAAGTAATACGTAGGTATGGTAGGGTAGATATTTTAGTGAATAATGCCGGGATCTTCTCAAGAAGTTCTCTTGAGGAATTAACTGAGGAGAGTTGGGACAGGATTATGAAGGTTAACCTAACCTCTGCAGTAATGTTCTCTAGGGAAGTTGTTAAGTATATGAAGGACCAAGGCTTCGGTAAGATAATTAATATGGCATCACTTGCTGGTCAGGTAGGCGGTATATATGCGGGGGTAGACTACGCGGTCTCTAAGGCTGGTCTTATATGTTTAACTAAGTCCTTAGCTAGGAGGCTAGCTAAGTATAACATACTAGTTAACGCGGTTGCTCCAGGAGTTATAGAAAGCCCTATGACCGCACCGTGGCCTGAAGAAGTTAAAGCAGGGTTTATCCAGAAAATACCTTTAGGTAGGTTAGGCAGACCTGAGGACGTAGCCAAAGTAGTGTTATTCCTAGCCTCCGATGATTCTAACTACATAACCGGTCAGATCATAAACGTAGATGGAGGTATATCTATAGGTCCTTAAAGGTTCTCACGGAATACTTAAAAATCAAAATCGTGTTATCGTCTTAATAAGTTCAAATAATTTTTATTAAATTATGAATTAACTAGTAGCTACCACAGCTTAAGTGACCTCATTAATATTCTCTCTATAAGTTTTTTGCTTGCATCTACAGGGCTTTGATTAAGCAACCTACGCATTAATAATGTCTTCTCAGCTATTGATGGTATGTCAGACTCCTTAATACCTAAATCATATAATCCGTTCGGGAATTCAAACCCTGAGAGTAGGTCTTTAATAGCTTCAACGGACCTAGCAGCACGCTTCTTTATGCTAGGCTCATCATCGTAACCTAACATACCAGCGATCTTAGCTAATTTTTCAGGTACTACTTCAATTAATACCTCCAGCAATGCTGGGGCTGTAATAGCAGCACATACACCGTGTGACGCATCTGTAATTCCACCTAATACTAAAGATATAGCATGTGATATATGAGTTCCTGCATTACCTAATGCTATACCAGCCATATAGGATGCTAGGGACATACCAAATCTAGCTTCTAAGTCCTGGCCGTTATGGTAGGCCCTCTTCAAGTACTTCCCTATAAGTTCTATTGACCTCTCTGCAATGTTATCAGATACAGGATTAGAACCTACGTAGACAGGCCTTAAATCACTCCTAATAGGTTTAGGTCTTACGTTATATGGTTTAGAGGTGTAGGCCTCGATAGCATGCATTAACGCGTCTAACCCTGTTGAGGCAGTAGTCTGCTGAGGCATAGTAATAGTGTTTATTGGATCTACCACGGCTAGGGTTGGGAGTAAGTACTCATGAGTTAAACCAAACTTCAACCCACTCTCAGCGACTGTAAATACTGCCGTAGGGGTTGTCTCACTACCGCTACCAGATGTTGTGGGTATGGCTATAAGCGGTTTTAAAACCCCCGGAATGGGCTTACCCTTACCTACTGGTTGTGGTATATAGTCTAAGACGCTCTCTGTTGGGTAAGTCGTATATAGGTTAATCAATTTCGCAGTATCGATTGAGCTCCCACCACCAACAGCTACTAAAGCATCAAACTTAACGTCGGACGCGTACTCAATACCCTCCTCAACAGATTCTAAAGTTGGTTCTGGTTCAACCCCATTCCAAATACCTACCTCAATACCTTCTGACTCAACGTTCTTCACAATATTTCTGATGATCTCTGTTTTTTCGTAGATGTTTTTACCGCATATAAGTAATGCCTTCGACACCTTCATCTTTTTTAACTCATATCCAACTTCTTTTGTTGCCCCAACACCTACTTTAGCCTGAGAAGCTCTAAACGTGAATACGGTATCTACCTGACCAAATTCGGGTATCGGTAGTATTAATAACGACCACCTTAGTAGTAGTTAATGAAGGTGTTTAAAAACTTAACTAATATGAAAGTATACGTAATGATGATAACCAATTATTGCGGTTCACCCTAATCAGCTATGCTAACTACTAACCCTCCCTCCAACATAGGATTTTTTAGTGGTTCCTAAGCAGTTAACCAAACATCTTTCCCCCCAATCATCTATCTTTATGTGGTGATGGTTGTTGGGGGACTGCTGGTTAGGTAGTGTTCGATGCGTATTTATGGGGCTACGTCTTAGAGGGGTATGGCATAGTTATGACGGCGTGACCTACGTATTGAAGAACGTAAATCTATTCTTCGCTAGGCCAGGTATACACGTCGTGCTCGGCCTAACGGCTCCGGTAAGACAACGTTACTTAAGATAATTGCTTTAATGATTAGACCAATAACGGGTTTTATCAACGTTAACGGTAGTGATTTTTGGAGTTTAAGTAGTGTAGAGAGATGAGTTGAAGAAGTCTGTTATCTACGTACATGATAATCTGTTAAACCTCATAGGCACTGTAGAGTATAACGTAGGTTTAGGGCTTAGAATGAGAGGGGAGGCTAAGCGACTTAACATCGCATATGACTACATGGAACGTTATAAGATATTAGATGTTAGGAGGAAGCCTGTCTCAAAGCTTAGTACGGGGCAGATGAAGGTGGTCACCATCTTAAGAACCTTAGCTTTAAATCCACTGATGATAGTGTTAGATGAGCCTTTCACATATCTTGATAGAGAGAGAATAGAAATACTCCTAGAAGATGTTAGAACATTATCTAAGGATAGGGTAGCCATTATCTCAACACATTACGTGTACGGAGAACTAACGGATATGGGAAAGCCATTATAGAGCTCGTTTCAGATGAGGCAAATGATTTAAGAAGAGTAGAATAATTGCCTTCTAGAATGAATAAAGACCCTCCCCATCAAATTAATAAAATCAGATAACGTAGAACTTAAAACCTACTACGAGCTACATCTTTATCAGGTAGTTAATAATTGTTAAGTACTTGTCCTGCCTCGTTCTTGAAGGACTTCTAGAAGTTTTCACTGTTGGCGATGAAGGGTAGTACATGTGGTTTTAAGGTATGTTCGTCCTGCTTTCCTACTACTGCATATTAGGCATACCTAAGCCGCACTATATAAGTAAGGAATAACAGTTAGCTATCTGATGACTGTAGAGCTATTATCGTTAAGCAGTTCCAGAACAGGAGGAGTTAAGTAATATCGTTTACGAACTCCTCGTGCTTGCGTTAGCTAGCTCTTTACGCTCCTCATACTATCTCACCACCTCATACTATCTCTGTAATTCTTTAGATCCTCATCTTCACCTGGTTTTCTGAATATGAATAGGTGTTCGTGGCTGATCATGTAGAAGTCTGTCCAGTATCGCCTACCCTCAGGCTTCTCAACCCAGCATCTTTCAGCTGTCTTAGCTAGCCCAGCCCACTTCATACCAGTAGTTTTAGTATGCCATTGAATTTTAATTATATCTTCCTTCAGTATGAAGCCTGCGTCCAGGAATTGAAGCATTACCCTGAAGGCTATTGGGACGTAATGCCTGTTCTTCCTAATATCTCCTATCAGTATTGCCGCATACCTCCCGGGCTTTAAAACCCTAAAGCTCTCCCTAGCTACTTCACCTATACCTTCAAGATATCCCTCTAAGCTATAGACCTGGGACAGATCTCCCTCACTCTTCCTGTTCTTAGAATATGGAATTATGTTTAAGTAGGGTGGATGCGTGGCTATTAGGTCTACGGAGTCATCCTCAATTGAATTAAGGTTTCTAGCATCGCCGTGGTATACCTTTATATCTGGTTCTCTGTGGTTGGGGCCCAGAGGCTTATATGTGAAGTTTAGCCTGTCTAATGTAAGCATTAGGGCCTCGTAGTTAATATCGACGCCTATAGCATTACGTCCTAAAAGCTTAGCCTCAATGAGGGTAGTACCACTGCCGCACATCTGGTCGAGGACTAGCTCTCCAGACCTACTATACCTTAAAATTACGTTTCTAACGACCTGGGGAGCCCAGTTACCCCTGTAATCACCCCTATGAGTGGCCCAGTTACCCCTCTTAGGGAAGGACCACACGGTAGTGGTTTCCAGTGTAAAATCTTCGGGCTGATACTCCTCAATAATATGTTGCCTTCCAATAGGTATTTCCTCATCCTCTATACGAACAATACCATGAGTTTTAACATACTCGTAATATTCCTCCCACGTTATAAGTTTCATTGAAATATACCTACCCCTATCACTACTGGCACTCTCCCGCCCAGACTTAACGTTAACTCCCATCATACTAGGCCCCCTTCGATATGCAAGTTAGTAAATCCTAAAGACTACTGATCTAGGCGCCGGGGGCGGGATTTGAACCCGCGCGGGGATACCCCCACCGGCTTAGCAGGCCGGCGCCCTACCGGACTAGGCGACCCCGGCTCCCTCAATTCTACTTCCCTCAATTCTGTAGTATAATGATTAATGAACTAAAAAATCTTTAGTTTACATTATTTCGACATACTGTAAACCTCTACTACAGTAGGTCTCCCAGTCATCGGATGGTTAACATTTACTATCCACTCCGCATTTCAGCGGCCTTCCGTGTGACAGGTTTCCCTCACTTTAAGGATTTAAACTCGTTTTCAGCTTCCGTTACTAACTCAATTAATGTTTTTAGTGTGTGAGGAGGTATTAGTAAGGCTATACTTAAATTTCTAATAGAGAAGATCGATTTAACACCTAAGATGCTTCCCCCACTATTTAAGTAACTATTAATTAATCGCTTAACGAATTTCTTATATTCCCCAGGTTCGACAACGTATTTATAGCTGGCGAATAGCAAGGTAAGTATTAAGTCCCAACTAAATAATTCGTTATTATCACTCATAACGGCTTGCTCAGCATCTATAACGTAAATATTATTATCGTTAATTATGAAATTAGATGGTTTTACATCGCCTAACGCATAACCATTAGAATGTATCTCAGCTAATGCTTTCCCTAAGACTTCACTAATTTCTAAGTCATACGTTAGTTTATTACCGTCTATAAACTCCCGTATAATCACTGCTTCCTCTTCATCAATTTCGTAAACCTTCGGTACATTATACCACTTACCGCCACTGCTGAAGAACTGTAATTCCCTTCTAAGCCTCTCATATGGGGAGATCGTGAATGGGTAAGAGGCCTTATAAAAGATTGAAGGAGGTAACCATTTAAGGAACCCGATCTCGCTTGAGAATTTCTTCCTAACTGCTTTAACCCCGTTCCACTCAATGATATCAACCTGCCCTAGTAGTAGGTCTACGTTAATTATTTGACTTTGTGTGAATTCCTTCAAATGCTTAATAACTTCGCTTAAGAGTTCTTTAAATTCTATGCTCATCTTCGCACCATTATAATATACTACGAATAAAATTAATTAGCTTAAGATGATGTACGTCCTTAAGCCTTACATCCAATATTAAGCTTATAACCTCTTAAGTAATAGTCAGTAAGGTTAGGGTAATGGTTAGGTATAAATCTGTGGAGTATATCCAAAAGCTTATGTCGGACTTAGAGAAGGTTAGAAACATAGGTATAATAGCACATGTAGACCACGGTAAGACAACTACGTCTGACTCACTTCTAGCAGCTGCTGGTATAATATCTAGTAAGGTTGCTGGTGAGGCATTAGCTATGGATTACTTAGACATTGAGCAGAGGAGGCAAATGACTGTTAAGGCTGCTAATATAAGTCTTTACCACGAATACGGCGGTAAGCCATACGTCATTAACCTCATAGACACTCCCGGACACGTGGACTTCACAGGTAAGGTAACTAGGTCTTTAAGGGTTTTAGACGGGGCTATAGTTGTTGTTGATGCTGTTGAAGGTGTGATGACGCAGACTGAGACCGTGTTGAGGCAGGCGCTTGAAGAGAGGGTTAGGCCGTTACTCTTCATCAATAAGGTGGATAGGCTTATTAAGGAGTTAAGACTTCAGCCTCAGGAAATACAGCAGAGGTTTGTTGATATAATTAAGGAGGTGAACTCATTAATATACGAGTATGCTGAACCTGAATTTAGGGATAAGTGGTTATTAGACCCTGTTAAAGGTATGGTTGCATTCGGTTCTGCTAAGGATAAAATAGGTCTGACAGTACCTACCTCAAATAAGAAGGGTATTAAGGTACTCGATATGATGGAGGCGTATAGGAAGGGGAGGGAAGCTGTTGAGGAGTTACAGAAGTATGTACCACTTCATGAATCCCTACTTGATATGGTTGTTAGGTTTATTCCGAACCCTATAGAGGCTCAATCCTATAGGATTCCGAAAATATGGAGGGGTGACGTAGACTCTGATGTCGGTAAGGCTATGTTGAAGGCAGACCCTAACGGGCCGGTCGTATATCTAATTAACGATATGAGGATTGACCCACACGCAGGCTTAGTAGCTACTGGTAGGGTGTTTTCAGGGACGTTAAAACCCGGTGTTGAGTTATGGCTTATCGGGTCTAGGATATCTCAGCGGGCCCTACAGGTAAGTCTTTATATGGGGCCCTACAGGGAGGTCGTAGACATGGTTACAGCTGGTAACATAGCAGCTATTTTAGGTGTAGATAAGGCTAGGTCAGGTGAAACTGCAGTATCCCTAGATGTTAGGGATGTAGTAACACCTTTTGAGAAATTACATTACATTTCAGAGCCTGTAGTCACTATGGCGATAGAACCTAAGAAAACAACTGATCTAATGAAGCTCATAGACGCGTTAAGGAAGATGAGCATAGAAGACCCGAACCTAGTTGTTAAAATTAATGAGGAGACTGGGGAGTACTTAATTTCCGGGATGGGGCACCTACACCTAGAGGTAGTGTTAACATTATTAAAGGAGAACTACGGTTTAGAAGTGGACACTACACCGCCAGTCGTTGTTTTCAGGGAGACCATAAGGTCAAGGTCTCAAATCATTGAGGGGAAGTCACCTAATAAACATAATAGGCTTTACGTCAGTGTAGAACCACTTAATGATGAGACTATAAAGTTAATTCAGCAAGGAGTTATAGTTGAGGATATGGATGCTAGGGAAAGGGCTAAGATATTAAGGGATCAAGCCGGTTGGGATTATGATGAAGCTAGGAAGATATGGGCGATTGATGAAAACTTAAACATATTTGTAGATAAGACTGCCGGGATCCAGTACTTAAGAGAAGTTAAGGACACCATCATTCAAGGATATAGATTAGCTATGAGAGAAGGACCTCTAGCCATGGAACCTGTCAGAGGTGTTAAGGTAGTACTACATGACGCTTTAATTCATGAAGACCCAGCTCATAGAGGACCTGCCCAACTATACCCAGCAATTAGGAATCCCATATATGCAGGTATATTGCTCTCCAGGCCTACGTTATTAGAACCCCTTCAGAAAATCGATATTAGGACGCCGGTAGACTTCATGAGCAGTGTTATATCAGTCCTAAGTAAGAGGAGGGGTAAGATAATTAACGTCATTCAGCTAAGTAACAACGTAGTCAGAATAATTGGTGAGGTACCTGTTAGTGAGTCTGTGGACCTGGCCAACGAGTTAAGAGGTGTTACAGCTGGTAAGGCCTTCTGGGGAACGGAGTTCAGTAAGTGGTTCCCAGTACCTGATTCCTTACTCCCTGAAGTAGTGAGGAATATCAGAGAGAGGAAAGGGGTTAAACCAGAACCGCCAAACCCTGAGGACTTCATATCACTTTAGTATTTTACAGTATAAGATCTTTAAGATCTCTGGAAGTAATACCCATTTAGGTTATTTGTTAAGGGCATTCTATAGAACAGCTCATTAATTAATAGCTTAACATTATTTAAGTTAATCCTACTAATATTCTCACTCCCAAGTTCGTAGATTAACCTTCTAAGTATGTCGGCCTTAGAGGCGCTGTTAACATACCTTCCGAAGAACCATAAAACGGTGTCTAGACGTAGAGGAGGTATACGGCACTTAAAGCTAATAGCGTTCCAAGCATCTCTTACGATCTGCGGCTTCTTAAATAGTTTGATTAGGACTTCGTTGAGGTGTGAGGTATTCCGACCTAACTCATCAGAAATTATTAATCCAGATAGGTATGATATCTTAATAATCCTCCTATCAACGGGTATTGGTATGTTAAACGGTATTTCAACATTAATTCCGACGGCCTTCATACCGTAGTACAGCATCTTAATAGCGAATACTATGGTTTTATCATCTACGTTTGCTCCTAAACACCTAGCTACCCTCCCTCTCAACGTGTTTAGGTCTTCATGTGATATGGAATCATATAAGTATATACACATTTTTAACTTGTTTAGGCGTTTTTCCTTAGCTTTAACTGCGAATTTATGTAGGTGCCTAAGTATGTAGAAAGTTCTGTCTAGGACCTCCTCATAACTATTTGGGCATTCCTCTACGACTAGTTGAGCTAGGTTAAGCCAGTACTCCTCTCCTGGAATGCTTAACTGATAGCTTACTAGTGCGTTAGTAAACATGATGTGGGGGGTTAGTGAACCGCATTTCTCGTTAATCATTTTTGCAGCTACTAGCTGCCGGTCTAACTCCTCAAAAACCCTAACACCTTCTAAACCTACTTCCTCAAAAACCTTAGATAGCCGTTCAACCCTTTCACTATCCACTATCACCGTAGACTACCTAACCAAGAATAATTAGGTCTGAAGCTAAATTTATTAATGATTACGTTAGGGAGGTTAATTAACTATTTACTTTAATCCCTTCTTCTAGATGCGAGAACCTCAGATACTATATCAGGTGTTTCAAGCTCTTCAATCCTACTTTCTAAGTCGGATATCTTATTTATAAGATTCTCAATAAGTTTAGATATCTGCAGTATTTTCCCTTCAATATAGATAATTCTGGTGTTTAATTCCTCACCTGAATTACTACGACTTTCACCAGTACTGCCTATCTCTTTCTTAAGCCCCATCATTACATATACTTTTATTAAGTCGGTTACTTGAATGCCTAATTCCTCAGCCTTACTTCTTAACTCCCTATAAAGTTGGTCAGGTACTGATAGATGTACAGTTGGTATGAGTCCCACTCTCAAGAAAACTTTTTGAATAGGAGTATATAAATCTGTCTAACAATATGTATTAGTATTACAAGAACTATCCATATACTTAAATACAGCAGATTATAATAGTTCGATTTACTACCATTTCTACGGTGTTAGGTGGTGCGCGTAATTACCTTTAAAATTGATGAGTCCTTATTGGAGGAAGTAGATAGGTTCGCTAAGGTGTTTGGGGTCAGTAGGTCGGAAATTATAAGGGACGCGCTCTCCAACTACTTAAGGTCTGCGAGGATTATAAGGAAAAATAACGTTAGTATTAAGAAAGTTACGCTAACTTAAATACTACGACGGAGTTATCAGGTAAACTATCCTTACTTACGTCCCAAGAATTTGATTCTAAGTTAATAATCTTACGTACCGTAACTATCTTGAGGAAGTCTGAGACCGGTACTAAGGGGAGGTTAACACCTTCAATCCAATAATGCATTGGGATGATTACATCAGGCATTAACTTCTCAGATATTTGTAATGCCTCCCTAGCATCTATTGTAAAAGTCCCACCAACAGGTACCATTAATATATTGACCGGCGTTAGAGCTTTTAATTCCTCGTCAGGAAGCACGTACCCTAAATCACTTAGGTGTACTACGCTTAAACCCTCAATACTGACTCTATATATGACGACTTCCCCCCTCCTCCTACCTTTAGACTTATCGTGATATGAGCGTAGTCCGAGGACATCATAACCTAGAACGTTAAACCTACCCACTTTCATGTTATGGACTTCCCCACGTTCTTTCAACACCCCGTGGTAGGCATTATGGTCGAAGTGGTTGTGAGTTATTAATACAGCATCAGCTTTAACGTAAGGCGGCTTAATTCCAATACTCCTACCGTCATGCGGATCTATTACGATGGACCTACCCTTAGAATCTAATAATTCGAAGCATGCATGTCCATGCCATTTAATGGTCAGCAAGTCAAACCCACCTACTTAAGTAGTATGATGTTAAGTTAATAAGTATGTTGAGGATCTATACGTGGGTGTATGGTTTGAGTGCGGAAAAGGTAGGTGGTATAATAGCCTACATCTTAGCTAGAATTAACTTAGGTAGGGAGTATGAATTATTAGAGCAGATCAGCGGACTCCCCAACATAGATGAAGTAAGGATTGTATATGGGGAATACGACATGATAATTAAAGTTAAGGTCAGTGCGCTATCTGAGTTAGATAAGATAGTTACACACATAAGGAAGTTAAATGGAATTATAACGACTACAACTTTAATAAGTAGTTAGAACTTTAGTAAGTTGTTAGGTAGGTCTGACTATGCGGAGTTAAAAATGACTTAGCTGATACTCCAATATTTCTTAACTACCTTTTTAACTTCGCTGACGATGTCCTTACCGGAAATTCCTGAGGTTTCAACCTCATTCACGTATGGTTCTAAGCCTGCTAAGGCGGCTATGGAATTTGGCAACCCACTACGTATACCTTCAGCATACCCACCTTCTAAGACGGCGATTAACCTACTGTTACATAACCTACTGGCTAAACCGTAGAACTTCTTAAAATAGTTGTAATATGTTGTGGCTGTAACTCTTAAGTTGGTGAGAGGGTCTGAGTAGTGGGTATCGTAGCCAGCTGAAATTAACATATAGTCAGGTTTAATGCAGTTGATTAACGGCTCTAATATCTCATCTAATATCTCCTTATACGTACTGTCGCTACTGCCGCTTGGTACCGGTATGTTAATCTTAGTTCCCTCAGCCTCACCCGAACCTACTTCATAGATACTCCCTGTACCTGGGTAAATACCCTTCTGATGAATATCTATGTGGATGACTTCAGGCACATCCATAAATATCTCCTGAGTTCCGTTTCCGTGATGAGCATCTATATCAACAATAATTACCCTCTTAAAACCAGCATTAATTAAGCGTTTGGCTAGGACTGCAATGTTATTAAAGATGCAGAACCCAAGTGTGGGGGCACCTAAAGCACTGCCACGAATTCCTGCATGATGCCCTGGAGGTCTAACTAACACGAACACAGGATTATTGCTGACCTCCCTGAGTTCATAACTCATTACGGAAGCTGTTAGAGCTAACGTAGCCACTTCGAACGTATACCTGTTAACATAGGTATCACCATCAACATAGTGAAAACCTTTAGACGATAATTCCCTTATATAATTTACGTAAGCTCTCTCATGAACCTCATACGGCAACTCATAGTCTAACCTATCCACAGCCACCGATTTAAACTTCTGAAGTATGTTATATGTCTTCAAAGATTCTAAAGCATTTATCAACCTTGACGGCGCCTCCGGATGCGAGTAACCCTCACTATAATGTCTTAGGAATCTCTCATCATAAACTATTATTACCATAAGACAACACCTACACTTATAAGTTCAGCAATCCTAAATTTAATGTTTAACGCTAAAACCGTATTTGCTACCTATAATACTTCACTACCATATTTACATGATTAACTTATCAGCGTCAACCTAACATTACATCTTCATCAAACTCTCATACCGCGTTGCAGATTACCGTAAACCCCATCCATTACTGTATATTGGGGTTCTGAGTTACGTAGTCTTTAGTAGACTTAAGTAGTTCTTAGGATTCACCGACCTTACCCCATGTCAGGATGAACAATCTCCATCTCCGGTAGTTCTCATAGTAACTTTAAGGGTATAAAGTCTTCCACCAACATTAATTTTCTATCTTGGAACAGTTGAGTACAGCGTACGGTCTATAAAACTTAATTTAACTTAAAACTACTGACGGCAGCATATACGTATTGATAATTGCTATTAGGTAGAAATCAGTTAATTTTAATTCTTCGTAAAATCGTCAACATATCTTGATAGCCCACTACTACCTTTAGGCTTCTTCACATAGGGTTCTGTAATCACCTTAATTATTTTACTAGCTTTTCCCTCGCTAATTCCCTCAACCATTGATAACTCACTTTGCGATGCGTTAAAGATAGCTCTTAAAGTGCCGAACTTCTCAAGAAGTTTATGGGCTGTCTTAACACCTACGCCGGGGAGGGATTGCAGTACGTATAGTTGCCGACTACGTATATCATCGGTTTTCAGCTTGACGTACCTTCTAAAATACTGGTATGATTTGAGAGGTGCTTTACTCCCGAATTTCTCGGCTATGTACTTGATCACTTCTGCGGTGTGCTCACTACCTCTGGTATAGTAGGGCGTCACTCTGAACTTTACTACAGCAGTTATTAACGCTCCCTCTATAGCTTTCCACCTATGGGTTAGTTGTCTAACCTCATCTAAATCACCCTCAACAATGAGCATAGGGACCTCGCATGCTTCTGATAACTTCCCTACCTGCTCGAAGAACCTACCATCGAAGACTGACCTTATTAAGTCATCTACCCTCTTACGTTCTATAATTAGAGAATCGTTGATCACATAATCACCTACTTCAAGCATTCTGTAAATCACTGTTATACCTAGGTTGCTGAGGATTTCAGGTATCCCGGAGTTCTTCTCTCTCTCATCAACGTATACTTTAACCATATCGAGAGCATTCCTCCAACCATCTACCGTTGTCAACAGTCTTAAAACTACCGAGTAATGACTTAAAAAACAGTTCTAAGGCTTTAAGTATTTTTTCAGGTTCTCTACAACGTATATAGGAACCGCTTGCTAATGAGTGTCCCCCTCCAGACCCGCCTAACTCATCAGCTAAGTAGGAGGTCAGCAAACCAGCTAATGGCTTGCCTAACCTACTTACTACGTCTTCACCGACCCTTACGGTAACTCTGAAGCCTTCATCTCTACGTGTTAATGCTATAGAGATATCTGCGCCGTTATCCAACAAACTTTTAAGCGCGTTGCTTTCATAAGCACCTATGCATGTAATAACTACTACATAATCATCTGCTTTGTATATACCAATCCTTGACATAGCTTTAAGCCTAGCAATTCTCTCAGAGTAGTCCATGGAGGTATGCTTGGATAGTAAGTTCCTCGCCTTGACGTAGTCACCTCCTAATCTTATCAACTCAGCAAGCGTGTTGAAGGTGGTTTCATCAGCTAAATGTAGAAACCTACTATCATGTAGTATCCCACCTATTAGAAGTGTTAGATACTCATCCCTCAAAATCATACCTAATGTTAAGATAAGGTAGGCAACGATCTCGGAGGTTGACTTCCTCTTAGGATCGTATAACTTCACGCTAGCTCTGCTGATTAACGTATTCACTTCATGGTGGTCAACTAATATGTAATTCTCTAACGCGTTAAAACGTCCTAACTGATCTTTAGAAGCAACGTCTACTACTACGTAGTAATTACAGCATTTATTGAATTCAACATCTTCGTATAGGTAGTTAGGTAGTATGTTTAGATTGCTCAGGAACGACCTAGAGGTGGCATCTAAGCCGTCAGGGGTTATGACGTAGACCTCATTTGAGGATGTTAACGTAACTATTACTTCACGGAGTACTAGTGCTGAGGCTAGAGCATCTAAATCGGCATTTCTATGGGTGATTAGGCAGTATTTCCCAGGGGTTAAGGCGTTTAAGAATTCATCTATGTCTAACCTAGGTAGTAACATTAGAACCAACTTCAGATAGCATATACTCTATAAGTTTAAATACCTCACCTACGGTTTTATCTATGATTACCTCATACTCTAATGGGATAGGAACTGAAGATATGATTTCAACTATTACCTCAAACGTTATTACCTCATCCTTAACCGCTAGGATTGATGTATTGACATCTAGGTTCTTCCCTAAGTTAATGTGGGAGGAAAGTCTTTCCTCGATAAACCTATTAGCTTTAGTTAATATATCCTCAAGAACTTCTTCTGAGATCCTCTCATAGCCTAGGTCTAGATTAACTACGTATTTCCTTCTACTCATCCGGCCTTGGCCTGCTTTCCATAAATTTTAGATAGGTACTCATTTACCTTATTTTGGAGTTCATTTATCTGATTCCTCAGAAGCTGTTCTTGCCTCTCTACGCTCTTCAATCTTAACTCAAGTATTTCCTTCCTATCGTTTAATTCTTTAATAACATCATCTCTTTGAACCTTAACCATTACATGGCCTACACTCTTAAACACCACTCCGTTAGGGTCTATAGAATTCAGAACTTCTAAAGCCCTGTTAATCTCAGATAATTCGGTCATGATTAAGTTCTTCTCGTTTACAACCTGACCTAATTGGTTTTGAGTTTGTTGGTATCTTATTAGCATTTGTTGTAGTTCAGGAGGTAGTTGCTCGGTGACAGACACATCACATCACCTAAACCTCACTTTCTATTTTACTTAGAACTTATATAAGCTTAAAACGTTTTAGATAAAACTAGCATGACGGTTCACGTAAACATAGCGTTTTAAGGGGTTTTAAGTAGTTACGGCTTAGGAGTAAGGTTTATTTTATTAACCTAAAATAATATGTGGGTCGGTCGATGTACTTAACTCCTAATGAGTTAATTAAAAATATATTGAATGAAGGAAGAAATAGACTCTACGAACATGAGGCGTTCAAACTTTTAGAGTTAAGCGGTTTCCCAGTTCCTAGGACGGGCTTAGCTAAAGATGTAGGTGAGGCTGTGAGTATTGCTGAAGCTGTAGGGTATCCCGTGGTTTTAAAGATAGTCAGTCCTCAAGTGCTTCATAAATCAGATGTTGGCGGTGTAATACTTAACATCAACTCGTCTAAGGAGGTGGAGGAAGGATTTAATAAAATAATTAATAACGTTAAGAAGCACGTGCCAAACGCCGAGATCTACGGGATATTAGTACAGGAAATGGTGCCGCAAGGCTTAGAGACGATAGTAGGTTCTACGAAAGACCCGGTCTTCGGACACATCATGGTTTTCGGATTAGGCGGTATATTCGTAGAAGTTCTAAGGGATGTTAGTTTTAGAATAGCACCTCTAGAGTTTGAGGAAGCTCTTGAGATGGTTGATGAGATTAAGAGTAATAGGATATTAGCAGGGTTTAGAGGTAGCCCGCCAAGAGATAAGAAGGCTCTAGCAGAGATCATAGTTAAGTTGTCTAAGCTTGTGACGGAGAACCCTGAAATTAGTGAGGTAGACCTAAATCCAGTAATAGTGTTCGAAGAAGGTAAAGGTGCGAAGATAGCTGATGCTAGATTCATCATATCTAAATAGCGGATGAGCTCAAATAAGCAGCTTTAAAATTAACTCAGTGGTGTTTTCCTATCTTAGGTCTCTTACAATATCAATTGTTAACTTAATTAACCTCATAGTTGAGTTAATAGTAGCTCTGAGTAGGTTTAATGTCGGTGCTTCAATAGTTATTATAAGTTTGCCCTGGGTTCTAAGTAAGACGGTCTTAACCCCCCTAACATTAAACGATTCTTCAGGCTTTAAAGCCATGTAGACAGCATTTAGCAGTTCTTCATCTACATTGTTAAGAGTTATGAGTGCTTTATGAACCATTTCTTATAACCTTCAAGATCTTTAGTTCGGGACCGCAAACTTTCCCACTACCAATACATACGAAATTTAAAGTGATGTGCTGTCCTTCGTATCTGAACTTCAGCCTAACCACATCACTTAACGTATCAGCTACCGTGTTAGACCTCACGTCTAACACCGTCTTTATAGCTTCTACTATATCTGTAGGTACTCCGCCTTCAATGCTTTCTTCATCTAGGACCAGTCCACACACGTTAAGCGGTCTTTGAGCTTCTTTAACTTCTCTAAGCAATTTAATAGAAGCAAGTTTAATTACCATAACCCTTACTAATTCCCCATCGTTGTTTACGTAGTAACTAAGTGCTGAGGGATTACCCCTCCTCTCAAGAACTATTACCACTCCTCGGGATTCGTAGATACGTGCAATGTTAAGTAAGTCATCAAAGGTTTTCTTACCTCTATTAATTCTAATTACATCTTTAACGACAGATGTTAAATCCTTGACAAAACTCCTCGTCCTCCTTGAGGGATTTCTAGAAGTGGTTACTAATACTACCATAGCTACCTCAATATACGGACTACTTAAAACTTTGATGTTGGTTGATATGCATCGCCTGCGAAAACCCTACCGCATTTACTACAGCTCCAGATGCCTACAGAAACCCTCTTCATCCTCACTCTTAACCCGCAGAACGGACAATAATATAGCTGGTACTTCCTAACCATTATGCTGTTCCACTTCTTCCTGACTGAAGAACCGTAACGCGGTCCGAATCTACCAGCTATACCTACGGTCTTAGTCCTTCCCATTACTGTCACACAATTTTACTTATCTAACACAATTATATAAGCCTTATTTAATATCGATCCGTATGTTTGATGTAGTGGTCTTGGTATGCTTCACATATCAATGGTTAGCTAGTAGTTTATGAATCCTTCAGTAAGGCCTTAACGATAGAGAGTATTTCCTTCCCTTTATTCAACGCCATATTTACTAGTAGTGGTAGTTCATCCTCAGCTAAATACCCCATACCCGACTTCTGTAGTCCGGCTATTAATCCATCATCGGTGACTGCCACCGAGAACTTAGAGTCTAGTAGGGATTCTTCTTCAAGGTCAGGGTCTACTAGTACGTAATTACCTATCTTACCTATAGTTACTGTAACCACCGACCTGTTTAATAATGGTTGTTCCTTTCTGTTATTCCTATCTACGACTATTTCGCCAGTATCCCTCACCTCAACTTCAGGGAGTTTAGTTAGCATTAACGCTGCTAAGGCCCCTATAGACGATGCGTCGGTTAGGTTTCCATCATGGTCTAATACGTATATATCTACCCATATATTCCAGACTTTTTTCCCAGGTATGATTACTAGCTTAGATAGGTCTACGGCCCTAGCTTCCCTAATACCCCTGTCTACAACTCTTGATAGCTCTATAGCGTTTTCATCAGGCGGTCCAGGCTCAAAGACAGGCGATGCTGTAGGTACAAACTCTGCGTTAACCATCAAGTTACCCTCGCTCGGTGTGTCGGGGAACGGTGAACCGACCTCTAATTTAATTCCAGTTAATACCTGGGTATTACCTAATTTAACCAACACCGAACTATCAGCATTAGGAATGTAGTTCTTAATTACTGTGATAGGCCTGACCTCATCAACTTTCCTACCATTGGGTCTTACCCCTCTACCTAACATTGAAATTATAACATCGCTCTTTAACTTCGGTATGAGGAACTCTGCTGACGGTGTTACTGACATAGCATTCACTCCTCAACTTTAACGTCTAAGTATTTCTTTTTAAGCGCCTCTTTCTGCATTTCATGAATTACTTCTACACCCTTCCTAGCCAATTCTAATGCCTGCGTAAATTCCCCAGGGGTTAAGACTCCATTTAATTGTAACAAGGTTATCTGACGAAGTGATGGTGCGATAGCTACCGGCATATCTGCCTCTCCATACATATCCTCCACCTCATCAATATCTAAGGCTAAATATCCATCGATCTTACCGACAGCGACCCCAGCCACTAAACCCTTCATTGGAATGCCTGCTTCAGCTAGTGCTAGGGACGCAGCAGTAACGCTAGCTGTTCTAGTACCTCCATCAGCATTTATGACCTCTATGAAGACATCTATTGAGGTTCTGGGATATAGTTCGGATATGATCACAGGCTCTAAAGCCTCTCTAATTACCTTAGACAGTTCTATCTCCCTCCTACTTAATGTAGGGCTCTTACGCTCGTATGTAGAGAATGAGGCCATATGATACCTACACCTAATTACAGCCCTATTAGGCAGTAATATATGTTTCATTTGAGGCTCTCTTGGACCATATACAGCTGCTAATACCTTAGTCCTACCATATTCGACTAGGGCTGAGCCGTTAGCATTCTTCAACACCCCGACGGAGATGGTTATAGGTCTTAACTCATCTAATCTCCTACCATCATGTCTTAAACCTCCCTCTACTAATTTAACTTTACCTTTACCCACTAAACAATCCCCTCCTCACTTTCTCCTTAATAATAAATTCTTTAATCCTATCTGTGAGTCCGGGTATGTGTGCTTCTTTCTCTATCTTCTTAATCGACATTATAGCTATTTCCTTGAAGTCGTTGTTTGGGCAATTATCAACTAATATTCTACCGTTCTGAGCTACTACGACCTCACACTTACATTCATTTAGAAGCAATTGCAGCATAGAACCTTTCTTACCTATAACCCTGGGGACCTTAGCAGAATCGATCTCGACTAAAGAACCCTTATTAATCTTACCGAAACCCTTACCCTTAACAGTTAGCGTTGTAGCCCTACCCCTACCGACGTTTTCAACCTTCGCAAGTATTACATCACCAACATCTAAGTGGTCGGAAAGCATTTCACGTCCTGGGTTGAGGGGTCTGCCTAGTAGGTCTGAGGCGTAGAGGATTGCAGTATGCGGCGCTCTTATGTCTACTTCCCAACTATTAGTACCGGTAGATACTACGATCCCGATAACTACATCGCCTACCTTAGGATAGTAAAAACCTTCTAATGGGATTACACCGATCTTATCGCCTTCGACGTCAGCTAACCCAACTACAGCTGAGTAATATTTACCGTCTAAGCTATACACTGTTATAGGGGTTGTTATCGTTAACTTACCTCTGCCTAGGAGTTGTCCAGGGGTCACTAACTCCCTATTCTGTACGTATACGGAAGACTCCATCTAAGCCACCTTAATACTTACTTCGGCATTACCTCTACATAAGGAGTTAACCTTATCTATGACTTCTGTTTGAAGGCCTGCAGGTATTTCTAATTCAATAATTAACGACCCATCTGAAAGCCATTGCTGGTTTTTAACATCGCCTAACTTCTTAACATCGCCATAGACCTTCTTAGAGTGTTCAGGCGGGATCTTAACCGTTATTAAAGCTCTAGCAACCTTTATCGGTATGTACTTAGAGACCTCCCTAATAATATGCATGGATTGCTCCTCAACACTCTTATATAAGTCGACACCGATCTTAGCCTCCTCCATAGCTTTTTCAATACGTTGTGGTGGTATGGGCACTTTAGTCTTAGGGTCTATAACCGATTTAGCTATGTAGTTCACGATCTGCTTCTTCTTGGCGTCTAGTAATGCCCTCCTCTGATCTGTGGTGAGTTGTAATTCCCCTTTCCTTACAATTTCAGTAGCTATTGATACTACGTCCTCAGTTCCAAAAACTTTCTTTAATTCATCGGGTGATGATTTCAAACCCTTCTTCACATCTTTATATATGAAATCGCTGACTAAGAGATCATCTATGCTAACTTTCTTATCTCCTTCTCTAAACCTTAGAGCCAGATCAGGCTTCACAAGTACTTCAAATCTAAAGCCTTTAGACTCATACCTGGCGATGACATATTCCTTACCACTCATTTATTTACCCCTGCTTCAACGATGTGCTGCGCTAACTCACTTACCGATAACTTCTTGAATTCCTTCTCCTGAATGGTTATATATCCTAACTCAACACCTTCAGGGGTTAAAGGACTTTCAGAGGCAGCTCTTAACGCTCTCAAGCCTAAGGTAACTAGGTCCTTAAGACGTAGGTCACTGCCGTAGTTCTTCTCAAGGAATTCCATAACTTGCTGCTCACCAGCCCCCATAGCCATTGCTAGGTAGCTGAAGTAATATCCGTTAGTCTCAGTCTTGAATAAGTTCACACCCTTCCTATCCACTCCTAAAAAAATCAATGAAACGCCGAAAGGCCTTACACCAGCATGTTGAGTGTAGAGTTGTTTAATATCGCAGACAGCTCTAACCAACATCTCCACATCTGCTGGTTCATCATATATGAATCTATGGGTGAATGCCTGCCTCCTAGCATAATCTATTAGCACTCTACCATCAGCAGCTAACCCAGCAAAACTCGCACCTACATGTGTATCTATTAGGAATATCTTCTCTATGGAGCTAAGGTCTACTAACTGAGTAACTCTTTTCTTCTCAGCTAATATCACACCGCATTCATTTAACTTAATACCTATGGTCGTCCATCCCTTCCTTACGTTCTCAGCAGCGTATTCAACCTGATATAATTTACCGTCAGGTGAGAATACCGTGATCGCTCTATCATATCCCATTGCAGGCGGTCCGAAAGCCAAATTAACACCTACTACAGTTTACAACATTTATATTATTAAGCTTTAAATTACATCGGTCTAATGTAATTTAAGGACTTACCATAATGTATGGAAATTCAAACCCGGTTAAAATGTTTGAAAATCTTAGAGTCGGTATCATCGGAGTTGGCGGTGGAGGTGATATCGCATCAGCGTATGTCTTATGTAAGGTGTTTAAGGATTTTTTCAAAGTAGGGTTTTGCATGCCTATAGCTGTTTTATGGGAGAGATGGGTTGTTGATCCAATGGCAGGGCCACCGTCAAAAACTCTAATAAGAGATGCTGTTATTAAAGAATGTGCTTACTTGACCGGTAAATCATATGTGAGTAGGGGGATTTACACTTACAAACCTCAGGCCTCTATCATAGCATCGCTGATAGGTGATGTAGTTCCGGTGATAACGCTTGAATATGGTGTTCAAGGATATTCTAAGTGTTTAGATGAGTTGATGAGTACTTATTCGTTAGATTGTTTTGTAGGGCTTGATGTAGGCGGTGATATCCTAGCTGAAGGTTGGGAAGACTATTTAGGAAGTCCGTTAGCAGATGCTATGGGTTTAGCTGCGTTATCTAATTTCAACTCCGTCATCGCCGTATTAGCACCTGGTGCTGATGGCGAATTACCTCAAGACTACGTACTAAGTAAGATTAGTGAGTTAGCTAGGCGTAATGGTTATGTGGGCTCGATAGGCCTGTGGACCAACCACTTAGGACATATGGAGGAGGTGACTTCGAGGATAGAAACGGAGGCAGGTAAGATACCTTTAATCGCGCTTAAGGGCTTTGAAGGCGTTCAAAACATAAGGGGTGGGTTAAGGAAGGTGAAAATCAACATAGTGTCGACTATTCTATTCTTAATTAACACTAAGGTTCTCTACAACTCATCTAAATTAGCATTAGCTCTATCATCCACTAGAAGTTTAGCTGAAGCTATTAAGAAGGCTGAAGATCTAGGTATAGTCACTGAATTCCACAGCGAACTACGTAGGATGTTAGCCATGTTTTCTAATAAAGCTTATAAGTTACAACGATTAAGTAAAGATCCGGGAGGTCAAAGCAGCGGGGTGGGGTAGCCAGGGAGCCCGCGGGAGGTGTAGGTTAATAATCCTACCCGCGAAGCTCATATGTACGACCCACCCAGGGGTCGTATCTCGGGGACACACCACGGTCCATCCCGAGGTCGGTGGTTCAAAACGGGGTAGACTGCAGCTCTCTGTAGCGGCTGCCCCGTGAAATTCCACCCCCCGCTACCAAGCCTCCCACCATTAACTCCTTCGACTAAGCTTCACTGGAAACTTTAATTTCGAACTTAGTAACGTTATAATTAGGTGTGTTTCTTGGATGTGATTGATAAGTTATTCTTTGGAACTGCTGGGATACCTAATAGTACTCCTAAGCCATCAACTCTGAATGGTTTGAGAAGGATTAGGGAGTTAGGGCTTAATGCTATGGAAATAGAATTCGTTAGGGGGGTTAAGATGGGTGAGGAATTAGCTTTAGAGGTTCGGAGTTTAGCTAATGATTTAAATATCTTACTAACCGTCCATGCACCATACTATATTAACCTGCTGTCAACAGATGGAGTTAAAACTCAAGCCTCTATTGAGAGGATTTTAGAATCAGCTAGGGTAGGTTATAGAGCTGGTGCATGGTCTGTAACCTTCCATACAGGGTATTATGGAGGCTTACCTCCCAGAGAGTGTGTTAAGAAGGTTAGGGATATCATTAGGGGAATTATTAGCGAGTTAGTAGATGGGGGTATGAAGTTATGGGTAAGGCCTGAAGTGATGGGCGGGCTTGCTGAATTCGGCTCTCTCGAGGAAGTGGTTGCTGTTGCTGAAGGTATGGAATTAGTACTTCCATGTATAGACTTCGCCCATATCTATGCTAGGAGTAAGGGCACGGTAAACAACTATGAAGGTTTTAGTAAGGTCTTAGAGTATGTTGAAAGTAGGTTGGGTTCATACGCTATAAGGAACTCACATATCCATATATCAGGTATTGAGTATGGGGTTCGTGGTGAGGTAAGACATCTTAACTTAGGAGAATCGAAAATTAATTACCAAGACATAGTTAGGGTTATTAAGGACTTTAATGTATCGGGAGTCATTATTAGTGAGTCACCTAACTTAGAGGATGACGCTATCTTAATACTTAACACGTATTCCAATCTCTGATTGAGACTTGGAGTGCTTAAGGTGGGTTTAACTTGAATAGGAAAGTAAGTATTTCCAACATCGTTAGAAAGGTTATTACTACCCACCCATCGCTTTTAGACTGCATTAAACTAGATATCGTTAATTACAGCTCATTGGCTAGGCTGTTAGTTGATGAAGTTAGAAAGGTCGGTGGGTTTAAGGAGGTAGGGGTCAATGCCGTTAAGATGGGTATAATAAGGTTTTCAGAGATGTTGAAGGCTGAGACATCCACTGATGACGTGATCCGTAACATCCTTGCGGAAACTACTGTGGAATTGCAGACGGATTTAAAGCTAATAACGTTGAGAAAGGAGATAATGCTAGCTAGGCTAAAGGATTTCATATCAGTAATAACGCAGGCTAGGTTCTTTCAACTAACTCAGGGCACCAGAACCTTCACCTTAGTAATATCTGAAGATGTAGGTAGGGAGGTCACTAAGTTCTTCGGTAGGGAGTTTATTGAGGACGTCATTAACGATCAGGCAGCGATAATATTGATAAGCCCTAAGGACATCATCTCAGTCCCAGGAGTGGTTTCATATATAACTTCCCTCCTCTCATGGCATGGCATTAACATCACTCAAATTATTTCCTGCTACGTTGATACGATATTAGTTCTTAACCGTGGTGATGTTTTAAGAGCTTACGACCTTATTGAGGGATTAATAATTCATTTAAGGGAGTTCAAAAGAAGTCGTTCTGTATAGAACATATACTTCGATAATTTGTAACAAAAATTACGTTAAGTATTTAGGAGTTCAACTCTGTAGTTAGGTAGAGGTTATGGTATATGAAGGTAGTGTTGGCGTATTCTGGGGGGCTGGATACTTCAGTAATATTACTTCTACTCAAGGAGAAACTCAATGCTGAGGTAATAACTCTGACCTTAGATGTTGGTCAGGAGGATGATTTAGATGAAGTAGCCCATAAGGCAGAGAGGTTGGGGGCTGTGAAGCACTATACTATCGATTGTAAGGAGGAGTTTGTGGAGAATTACGTGTTTCCAGCATTGAAAGCTAACGCATTATACCAAGGGAAATACCCGTTATCTAGTGCTTTATCAAGACCTTTAATAGGTAGTAAACTAGTTGAGATAGCTAGGAAGGAAGGTGCTGATGCGGTGGCTCACGGATGTAGTGGTAAGGGTAATGACCAAGTAAGATTTGACCTAACTGTTAAGGCTTTAGACCCACATCTTAAGATCTTAGCACCGGTAAGGGATTGGGGTTTAAATAGGGATTGGGAGTATGAGTACGCTAAGTCTAAGGGGATGACTTTTAAGGTCAAGTTTTTCAGCGTTGATGATAATCTATGGGGAAGGAGTATTGAATGCGGGGTTCTCGACGACCCGATGGTTGAGCCGCCGGAGGAGGTCTTCAAATGGACTACACCATTAGATAAGGCTATGGATAGACCGGAATACCTGACAATAACGTTTGATAGAGGTGTTCCAGTAGCTATTAACGACGATATGTTAGATAAGGTTCAACTTATAAGGACTCTGAATCACATTGCAGGCAGGAATAGCGTTGGGAGAATAGACCATATAGAGGACAGAGTGGTTGGCTTGAAGAGTAGGGAAGTATATGAATGTCCAGCAGCTGTAACTCTGATCGAAGGACATAAAGACTTAGAAAAATTAGTACTGACTAAATGGGAGTTAGCGTTTAAGAGTTTAGTGGATGAGATGTGGGCTAACTTAGTGTATAGTGGGTTATGGTTTGAGCCACTACGAAAGGATTTAGAAGCCTTCGTAGAAAGTATTCAGAGGAGGGTTAGTGGTAAAGTAAGGCTTAAACTGTTTAAAGGAGGTGTTAGCGTGGTTGGTAGGCAGTCAGATAATTCCATCTACGACCCTAAGTTAACGACATATGAAAGTTATACAAACCTAACTCAGGAGTATGCTAAAGGATTTATAGAGTTATGGGGATTGCAGAGCGTAATAGCTTTTAGAAAGCTATTAGGTAATACTAAGTAATAAGGTGTAAGCATATCATGACATTGTACAGGGATGCGTTGCTTGGGAAGTCAGACGATAAGATAGTGAGCTTTACATCATCTATAGATGAGGATAGGTTAATAGTTAACGAGGTTATCGAGGTATTAATAGCGCATGTACATCACCTAAGGTCTGAGGGGTTAATACCCTACGAGGTCGGTGATAAGGCGTTAAAAGCTCTTAGGGAATTACTTAAAAATAGCGATGAACTATTTAGGTTTAAAGTTGAGGACGTTCATGAAGCGGTAGAAGTTTACTTGATGAACGCGTTAGGTGTTGATGCTGGTTGGATACCTCTTGGTAGAAGTCGTAACGACCACGTAGCTACCGCATTAAGGTTGAAGACAAAGAGATTAGTGGTAGAACTTATCGGTGAGATGCTTAAGTTTAGGGAGGTCCTACTTAAGAAGGCATGTAGTTATTTAGAAATACCGTTACCCCTAACAACACATCTACAGTCAGCTCAGGTATCAACTGTAGCCCACTACTTAACATATATTGAGGAAATGCTGTCTAATTACACGAGTATTATCTACGCTGTTTTAGACGTATTTGTTGATAAGTCACCTCTAGGTGCTGGCGCTATAGCAGGTACTACGGTACCTCTTAACAGATTAGAATTAGCTAGACTGCTAGGGTTTAACAGCCTAGTTAATAATACTTTGCTAGCTACTGGATCTAGAGATTTTATATGCGTAGTTGCCTCAGTCATAACTTCGTTAGCTGTATCATTATCACGTATAGCTGAGGACTTCATTATATGGGGAACACCGCAGTTTAACTACATCGAGCCTCCTACAACGCATCTGGCTACGAGTAGTATGATGCCTCATAAGAAGAACTTGGTGACCATGGAGGTCTTACGTGCGTGGGGTGGTGAGGCCGTAGGGCATCTAGCCGCAATATTATCGGTGGTAAAAGCTGTTCCGTCTGGTTATAATTTAGACCTACAGGAGGTTACGAAACACTTATTAAAACTTATCCTTAATACTATAGAGGCTCTCACAATAGTTAGGGACTTCGTAGAGGGTACGGAGTTTAAGGAGGAAACCCTACGCAATGAGGTATATAAATATCCCATAACCATTACTGATTTAGCAGAATTCATCTCAGTAAAGTATGGCAAACCTTATAGGGAAGTTCATAGGGAATTAGCATTATTAATGAAGGAATTAGGAGAGTTTGATATGAATAAGGTCTGCAACGAGTTAAGTAGAAGGTTAGGTATTAGTCTGGAGGAATTACACAGGGCTATAACACCTGAAAACGTTTTAAAGGCTAGAAGGGTTGTAGGTTCCCCTAACCCAGAGTTGATGTTGGAAACTATAAGGAATTTTAAGGCAGTGCTTAATAGCGATTACGATAGGTATGCAGCCTTAATAAGTAGGCTTGTGATCCCAAATGAATATTAAAAAGATAATTAAGAATAAACGAAAATGTGATAGATATAAATCCGTTTTAATTCTCGAGGATGGAACCGTAATTGAGGGTTGCGGTTTTGGCTATCCTAGAGTAAGTTATGGGGAATTAGTATTTACAACCAGTATAGTGGGGTATCCAGAAGCTCTAACAGACCCCTCATTTAAAGGTCAAATACTAATGTTTACTAATCCTATGATGGGTAATTATGGAGTCCCTAGTAAGGAGGTGTTAGAGCTCGGGATGTCTAAGTACTTCGAATCTGAGAGGGTTCAGGTCGAAGCCGTGGTTGTAGCTTATAGTAACTCACCAAGCCATTGGGCTAGTATTATGAGTTTAGATGAGTGGCTGTATAGTGAGGGTATTCCAGGTATTTCACTTGTAGATACTAGAGCCTTAGTTAAGAAGATCCGCGAGGAGGGTGTTATGCAGGCTATGGTGGCCGTATATGAAGATAGCGTTGATATTGATGAGTTGATCGGTAGATTAGCTAGTAGTTTAAGGTATGACCAGAGGCTTTTAGCACATGAAGTAATGCCTAAGAACATCATATTTCATGAACCCCCAGACCAAGGTAACCGTATACCTACCTTAGTAGTTGTTGATTTCGGTATAAAGTACGGCATACTTAGGGAGTTACTTAGAAACGGGTTTAGGGTTATTAGAATTCCATGTAATGAAGACCCCATTAAATACTTAAGCACGTATGGTGCGTCTGGGGTAGTGTACGGAAGCGGACCGGGAAATCCTAAACTCCTCACTAACGTTATAGAAAGTGCTAAGGAAGTATTAGAGTACAACGTTCCAGTGCTCGGTATATGTTTAGGACATCAAATATTGGCGCTAGCAGCAGGCGCTGATACGTATAAACTTAAGTACGGACATAGAGGTCCTAATAAACCATGTATAGATTTAGAAAAGGGAAAGTGCTTCGTAACTAGTCAGAACCACGGCTACGCAGTCGATGAAAGGAGTCTAGAGGGTACAGCTTTTAAGTTATGGATGATTAACGCAGACGATAAAACTGTTGAAGGTTTGAAAAGCGTTAATAGGCCGGTAATTACAGTTCAATTCCACCCGGAAGGTTCTCCAGGACCTTTAGATAGTGTGTGGATTTTCAATCTATTCAAGAGATTGGTTGAGAGGTATGGAGTTACCCTCTAAAGTACTTATCATAGGGTCTGGCGCTATTAAGATCGCTGAGGCAGCAGAGTTCGACTATAGTGGTAGCCAGGCGCTTAAGGCGCTTAGGGAGGAAGGTATTAAAACCGTATTAGTAAATCCAAACGTAGCTACTATACAGACGAGCCATAGCTTAGCTGATAGGGTTTACTTAGTACCGATAAAGCGTGAGTTCGTTGAGGTTGTTATAGAGCGTGAAAGGCCTGACGGGATATTACTGGGGTTCGGCGGGCAGTCAGCACTTTCTATTGGCGTTATTTTGGAGAAAGAGGGGGTTTTAAGCAAGTACGGCGTTAGAGTTTACGGCACGTCTGTAGATGGGATAGAGAAGGCGTTGAATAGGGAGTTATTTAAAGAGACTATGAGGGCTTGGTCCTTACCAGTCCCCATGAGTGATGCCGCTAAGAGTTTGAGGGAATCTCTAGAAATAGCTAATCAGATAGGCTACCCAGTAATAGGTAGGGTGAGCTTTAACTTAGGTGGTAGGGGTTCCTTCATAGCTTGGAATGACGACGATCTTAAAAATAACATATTAAGAGCTCTCGCACACAGCGAGATCAGGTTAGTCCTTATAGAGAAGTACCTCCATAACTGGAAGGAAATAGAGTTTGAGGTTGTTAGGGATAGGAGGGGGAATTCAGTAGCTGTTGCATGCTTAGAGAACGCCGACCCTATGGGTATACATACGGGGGAGTCTGTTGTCATAGCACCCTGTCAGACATTAAATAATAGGGAGTATCAGCTGCTAAGAAATGCGAGTATTAGAGTGGCTGAAGCTATAGGCCTCATAGGTGAGTGTAATGTTCAACTTGCCTTAAATCCTTTCTCCGAGGAGTTTTACGTTATCGAAACGAATCCAAGGATGTCTAGGAGTAGCGCTTTAGCCAGTAAAGCAACTGGTTATCCGCTGGCCTACATAGCTGCTAAGTTAGCACTAGGCTACACCTTAGACGAGGTCATTAATAAGGTTACCGGTGTTACTTGCTCCTGCTTCGAACCAAGCCTTGACTACGTAGTGGTTAAAGTTCCGAGATGGGATTTAGAGAAATTCGTAGGTGTTGAGAAAGGCTTAGGCAGTGAGATGAAGAGTATTGGGGAGGTTATGGCTATTGGTAGAAATCTATATGAGGCGTTTCAGAAAGCTGTTAGGATGCTTGACATAGGTGAGGACGGTGTTGTAGGAGGGCCTTACTACGAGGATCATGAAGAACTCCCCACAGTTCTTGAAAGGCTGAGGAGGCGGGAGCCTTACTGGTTGCTCCACTGTGCTAAGGCTTTGAAATTAGGGGCGTCAGTAACTGAGTTAAGTAGTATTACTGGGATTGATAAGTACTTCATCCAGGTAGTTAAGGATATTGTAGACCTTGCTGAGGAAATACGTAGTACTTCTAGTAGGTTAAGTAGTGATGGCCTTTCAGAATTAGTAGCTAAGGCTAAGGAATACGGGTTCAGCGACCGACAGATGGCTAAACTGTTAGGCGTTGATGTAGATTACATTAAGAACCTCAGAACTTCTAGGGGTATTAGACCATATGTTAAGCAGATAGATACCTTAGCAGCTGAATGGCCTGCTAGGACTAACTACCTCTACCTATCCTATAATGGGTTTGAAGACGATTTAGATTTCAACTTTAGGCCGAAGGAGAGGGTTTTAGTTTTAGGTGCAGGTGTTTTCAGAGTAGGCGTTTCAGTAGAGTTTGATTGGGCTACAGTCAACTTAGCTGAGGCATTACGTAGGAAGGGTTATGAGGTAATAGTGATTAACTACAACCCGGAGACGGTATCCACTGATTGGGATATGAACGATAAGCTGTACTTCGAGGAAATAACTTTAGAGACCATCAGGGATATAGTAGGCTTGGAAAGACCTATCGGTGTTATAACCTCGGTTGGCGGTCAGGTCTCTAATAGTCTAGCTAGAAAGCTTGAGGATATAGGTATTAGATTATTAGGAAGTAGTGGCTATAGTGTTGACAGAGCTGAGGATAGGGTTAAGTTCTCTAAGCTTATAGAATATCTGAAGATCAAACAACCTCCATGGATTGAAGCTACTAGCGTTGATGAGATTATGAAGGCGATAGGTGAGTTAGGATTTCCAGTAATTGTCAGGCCTAGTTACGTTTTAAGCGGTACTGCTATGAAAATCGCTTACAATTTAGACGAACTCGTAAACTACCTTAAAATAGCTACTAAGGTCTCTAAGGAATACCCGGTGATTATTTCTAAGTTTATTGATACTGCCCTAGAAGTTGAAGTAGATGCTGTGTCAGATGGGAGGCGTGTTGTAGGTGTTTCTATAGAACATGTAGAACCTGCTGGTGTGCATAGTGGTGACGCCACCATGGTCACCCCAACTAGGATATTAGGGAGTAACATCCTGAATCAGATACATGAGTATACTTTAAGGCTGGCTCTGGAATTAAATATTAGGGGACCGTTTAACATTCAATACATAGTTGGAGATGATACCGTCTACGTATTAGAGCTTAATTTAAGAGCTAGTAGGTCAATGCCCTTTTCAAGTAAGTCTAGAGGTGTTAACTTAATGGAGTTAGCAGCTCAGGCAATGGTGGATGGTAAGCTAGTCATCGGCATGCCTGATGACTATATGGAATTACCGGCTAAGTCATGGGCTGTTAAAACCCCTCAGTTTTCCTGGGCACAGCTTAGGGGTGCATACCCATTCTTAGGTCCTGAAATGAGGAGTACTGGTGAAGTTGCTAGTCTTGGGAGGGATTTTGAGGATGCCTTACTTAAGAGCTGGTTGTCCGCGTCACCTAATAGAATACCTAAGAGGAGTGAAGTAGTTATAGCGTATACCGCATCCATAAGAGATAAATTATTGTTGGGTGAAGCGCTTTACGCTATTGGGAAGGCAGGTTACGAAGTCTTAACAGTTGATGAGATGTCCCTCAACGGATTTCCGAGCATACGTTATGGTGAGGCATTAGAATGCTTAAAACGCGGTGATATTGGTATGGTCTTAACGTCGGGGGTAACTCCAGATAGGGATTACGAACTTAGAAGACTAGCAGTTGATTTAAACATCCCCCTAATACTAAATGCCGGCTTAGCATATGAGCTTTCAAAAGCTATTTGGTGGTATATAGATAAAGGGGGTTTAGATTTAAAGGAGATGTCGGAGTATTGGAATTAATTAATAAGTAAGATTACTTAAGACTATATCATAAATTAGTGGGAGTATTAAATAGCTTAATATTAACCGATGATCCTAAATCTTTATTAATTCGAACCTTTACTAAAGCTTTTGGTGTTATTGGTGAGTGGTCACTGGCATTCTCAAACTGTTGATGAGGTACTGCAGAAGATCGGTAGTAGGTTGGAAGGTCTCACCGATAAAGAGGTTGAGGAAAGGCTCGGTAAATACGGACGTAATGAGTTAGTGGCTAAGAAGAAGAGCCCTATAGAACTCCTAGTAAAGCAATTTGCAAACTTCTTAATAGGTATACTGTTAGCAGCTACGGTGATTTCATTAATTTTAGGTGAGGTCATAGATGCTGTAGCGATTTTAATAATAGTTATGATAATGGCTATAATGGGTTTTGTTCAGGAGTTTAGGGCTGAGAAGACTTTAGAGGCTTTGAAGAAGTTGGCAGCACCGACTTGCAGGGTTTTAAGGAATGGTGAGGAGAAGGTTATTGATGCAGCTCTCGTAGTTCCTGGGGATATCTTAGTACTTAGTGAGGGTGATAAGGTAGCAGCAGATGCTAGGATCATAGAGTCAGTTAATTTAGAAGTTGATGAGGCGTCTCTTACTGGGGAGTCAACCCCTGTCGCTAAGTTAGCCGACATGATGTTACCGCCTGAAACCATAGTAGGCGATAGGAAGAACATGGTCTTTATGGGAACATACGTTACTAGGGGTAAGGGGAAAGCATGTGTGGTTGCAACGGGAATGAATACAGAATTCGGTAGGATTACTAAGATGGTTGTTGAGGCTGAGGAGGAGAAGACACCTCTTGAAGTAGAGTTGGACGAGTTTGGTAAGAGGATAGGTGGGATAATCTTAGGGATATGTGCGATAGTGTTTGTTATGACGTTTGTACTTCAGCATACCGATATATTAGATGCTTTAATGTTAGCAGTCGCTTTGGGTGTAGCTGCGGTTCCTGAGGGCTTACCAGCAATTGCTACTGCTATTCTTGCCGTAGGTGCTAGGAGGATGGCGGCTAAGAACGCTTTAGTTAGGAAGTTAGCAGCTGTTGAAGGTTTAGGTGCCTGCAACGTTATATGTAGCGATAAAACCGGTACGATAACTAAGGCTGAGATGACTGTTAAGGTAGTTAAAATGTTTAACGCTACTTACGAGGTTTCTGGCAGCGGTTTTGAGCCGAAGGGTGATTTAAAGCTTGTTGATGGTAACAACAATGAAAATGATGTTAAGTTCTTATTAGAAGCCTTAGCCGCTCACACCTTACAAGATGTTAAGCTAGTATTTGATGGTAAGGAGTGGAAGGTCTTAGGTTCACCGACTGAAGGAGCTGCATTGGTACTCGCATATAAAGGTTTAGGTGAAGAAAACGTTAGGCTGTCTTTAGAGAAGTATAAGTTTGTTAAGTCATTTACGTTCGACAGGTTTAGGAAGAGGAAGACAACAATCCATGAATTCGGCGGTAAGTACTTGGCGATTTCTTCAGGAGCACCTGAAATGTTATTAGATATCTCAGATAAGGTTATGAATAATGGTTCTGAGGATGATTTAGATGTTGAAGTTAAGAAGGAAATCATCGATGATATTACTGAGTTAGCTTCAATCGGTTATAGGACTTTTGGTGTTGCTTACAGAGTGTTAGACCACGTATATGAGTCGGTGGAGGATGTCGAGAAAGATTTAACGTTTATGGCTGTTCTAGGTATTATTGACCCGCCTAGGGAGGGTGTTAAAGAAGCTATAGAGACTTGTAGGAAGGCTGGTATTAAGGTCGTGATGGTTACAGGAGATCATAAATTAACTGCTATAGCTGTTGGTGGAATGATAGGGTTGAAGGCCGGTGAGGAGAACGTGCTTGAGGGTAGACAGTTAGAAGCTATGAGTGATGAAGAGTTTGCTAAGGTGGTGGATAATGTAGATATTTACGCTAGGGTAACACCAGAGCATAAGGCCAGGATAGTTAAGATGTTAAAGAGTAAAGGTTATAGAGTAGCTATGACTGGTGATGGTGTTAACGATGCACCGGCACTCAAGATGGCTGATATAGGTGTTGCGATGGGTATTAAGGGAACCGAGGTTGCTAAGGAGGCTTCCCAGCTGGTGTTGTTAGACGATAACTTCGTCACCATAGTTGAGGCAGTTAAGGAGGGTAGGATTATCTTCGAAAACCTTAAGAAACCAATTAATTACTTACTTACATGTAATTTAGGTGAGGTTGCAGCAGTATTCGGAGCTGAGATTGTGGGACTTCCACCAATTTTAAGACCTATACATCTGCTGTGGATTAACGTTACGACAGACGCTCTTCCAGCAATAGCGTTAGGCTTCGAACCGCCTGAACCTAAAATACTTGAAAGACCTCCTAGATCAGCTAAGGAGAGATTTATTACTAGGAGGAAGCTTACGTACTACGTGGTTATGGGTAGTATATTGGGTGCTATGGTCATAATGCTATTCTACAGTACGTTAGGTTACGGGCTTAGGTTAGCTCAGACAGTAGCTTTTACGACCTTAGTGCTCTCAGAGTTCGGTCGAGCTATAGCGTCTAGGAGTGAGGGTATTAGCGTGTTGAGACTGCCTTGGAATAAGTGGTTACTTCCAGCATTGATAATATCTCTGATACTTCAACTCTTAGTAATCTACACACCGATTGGCGTTGCATTTTCAGCTGAGCCGATACCCTTAGACCTATATCTCTATATGGCAGTGGTTCCTATAGTCATGATAATGATTGATGAGGTGAGGAAGGCTCTTAGAATAGGGATAACTTAGGGTTTATCAAATGATTTCTAGACAACTATTATACTTCGGTGAAAGAGTTGAGTGAGGAGGTCGTTAAGTATGTAAGGGAGAATGAGTTAAGGGCTCAGGTACTTGAATTTAAAGATACTGTTGAATCTGTTTACAAAGCTTCTAAACTAACTAACGAACCAAGTGAGAGGGTTGTGAAAACCATGTTAGTAAAGACTAAAAACGATGAGTACCTATCCCTCATCATTAGAGGTGATAGGAGGATTGATAACAGCAAGTTGAATACGTACTTAGGGTGTGAAGCTAAGTTAGCTACGGCGGACGAAATTTTAAAAGTTCTTAAAGTCCCTCCAGGCGCTGTAAGTCCGCTGTCGAGAAGTGTTTTAAAGCTTCGTAGGATAGTTGACCCTAAGATCCTTGAGGAAGAATATGTGATATGTGGTGGAGGCAGTTTAAATACCTTAGTTAAGATAGTTACTGAGGATTTGGTTAAATCTTTAAATAACCCTGAGATAGTGGATGTGTTTAAGTAGACGCATTAAATGCTGGAAGGCACTTCACATAATATTTTTTACATAGATTCCTAACAAGCTCACTGATTTTCTTGAAGTAGTTAGGGTCAACGCTTAAACCTATAACCTCGTTAACGTCTACTTTTAACCTCCACTTCATCCTCATATTGTAGCTCATTAACGGTTTAACGTTCATCTTATCATATATGATGTACGAGTTTATTGATGAGGCAAACTCGACTACCTCCTCAATTATTTCTTCATATTCGTTTATCAACGGTATTATCGGGCCTAAGAAGATCCATGTATCTATGTCATGTTCAGCAATCTCATAAGCAGCCTTCGCCCTCTGGGTGGGTGGAGGTGCGTTCGGCTCTATCTCCCTAGCTAAGTTATCTCTTAGGGTTGTTATGGTAAAACCTACGTCAAAATTCTTAGCTTTTATTAAGTCTAAGTCTCTTAGAATTAATGGGGATTTAGTCTGTATTGATATTCTAAAGCCTTGTTGTGAGAGCATCCTAATAGAGTCCCTCGTAATTTCTTCATCCCTTTCAATCGGTTGGTATGGGTCCGTTATAGTTGATATTCCGACAACGCCCGGTTTTAACCGTCTAACTTCCTCCCTTAAAACATCAACAACGTTTTCCTTGACGAGTACTACAGACCCCCACCTATATGATACTTCCCTATACCTCTTACAGAGGTCGGGGGCATAGCAGTAAATACATCCATGTGCGCACCCTACGTAGGGGTTGAAGGCATATCTTATATCTGGTAGTTTAGATGTAGATAATGCTGACCTAACTTTAATGTATGAGTACTTAATCATCGAAGGTCAGCTTAGGTATTTATCTATGCTTTCCTGCTTAAGTATAATCCTCATTATGTATGACTTCTTAATCCAAGTATCGATAGGAATTCTAGAATATTTGAAGTCTCTTAAGTAGTTGATTAGATCTTCAATTGACTTGAAGACCTCCGGCTTTTCTTTAAACATTGCTCTTACATTCTCTCTAACAAACCAAACACCTATAGGTAGATCAAAACCCTCGTAAATTTCCCTCCAAAGTATTACCGTAGCCTGCCTCTTCATTTTTAAGAGGGCCTCAGCACTGGCTAATCTAGATGCGTAATAACAACCGCCGATTTCTGGATACTTATCTCTACCTCTGAACCCCTCATAATCACCCTCAACCTCAGCGTTCACCCCGAATCTATTCCACGTACTTCCTGGAAACCACGCCTCTATCCACTCAAAGCTCCAAGCCCTAGGTACCAATATACCTATGTATAAATTACTCATAAAACTCCTGACGTAGAGCATATACGAACTTATTATTGGTAACTTCTTAACCTGACTTACTAGGTAGTCAGATATTATAGAATCTATAGCTGTGATAGACCACCTGGTCGGTACTAACCTTCTAGACCTCACCGTTCCTAAACCACCAACGCTGAATAACTTCTGAATCGCTGAGATAGGAACATCGCTATTGTAAAGTCTTACAGCCCCTTTAGACGCCCTCAAATCCGTATCATAGAACACCTTCTCAAGTCTCTTATCGCTTAGCAGATTACCAACAATTTTAAAGTCTTTTAGAGGTGCTGAAGGCCCTTGAGGCGGTAGGTATTCATCGAGGTAAATCTTAGGTTTAGGCTTTTTTTCAAACGTTAACTCTATATCTACTGGACGTAACGTGAGAGCTAATTCTTGGAGGTGTGATACATGTTTACTATTTAAACTACTTATACTGGTTATGTAGGTACCTCTTATCAGTGAGTACCTAAACCCTAAAATTTCGTTCAACGACATGTTAAGCCACATCTCAGGTAAGTCATATATAGACGTATCCCCGACCTCCGGAGGTATGGCAGGGCCTACTCTTACATACGGATATCCATACCTACCTATAAATAGTGAAGGCGGTGACGACCCGTAAATATCAGTGTTATCTATCCTTAACTCACTGGCTAATATCTTAACGATTACTGGGCAGTAGGGCAGTCCACATAAATTCCTCCCACCCCTACACCTTACACACAGCTCCCCGTTAAGAGCATGCATAGGCAGTCAATCCCTTACCTAAGACTCACTGTAATATACGCTAATGTACGTATAAAATTAGCTATCATTACTGTCGAAAGGAATCCCTAAAACTATGCGGATTCTTAAGACTACGCCGTGGGCAGCGGTTTTGTGGTTGGGGGGCTTAAGTAGGTAGTGTTTATGGGGTTTGGATGTGGTGGTTTTAGGTTTTGAGGGCTGCTTAATGTTGTGGGGAAGACCCATACTCAGAACCTCTGTATGACGACAAGCATTAATACTCTGTTATATCTATAAGTGTTTAAATGGACGTGGTAAGAGAGTTTAAACCACTTGTAATCAGGTTCTGCTGTAAGGGGTCTTGCTGTAGATAGTAAGGTTTTTAATTCTATGCTTATTATTATTTCGCGTGGTGAAACGTTGTATATAAATCCAGATAGATGTGTAGCCTGCACGCACTGCGTTCCTTACTGTCCTACAGGTGCTATTCAAATAGTGAGTGAGGGTGGGAGGAACTATGCTAAGGTAGATGATGATAGATGTGTTGAGTGTTGGATATGTTATAGAGTTGCTAGATGTCCTAAAGATGCTATAGAGCCTACACCGCCGGAGAAGATGCCGTTTGTAAGGAGGTTGAAGTTCTTCTTCGCATCAGCAACTGCTGTCTGGCCTGAAACAGGTATGGCAGGCAGAGGCACTGAGGAGATGAAGACTAATGACGTTACTGGTAGGTTTAGATTTGGTGAGATAGGATTTGCGTTAGATATGGGTAGACCTACTGGTGTAGGTGTGAGGGTATCTGATGTAGAGAAAGTATGTAAAGCAATAGCGCCGTACGTAACATTCGAGATCGAGAACCCGGTCACCAAATTACTGATAGACCCGAAGACCGGTGAGGTTCGGAACCCTGAACTACGTAACGTATACTTACTCTCAGCGGTTGTTGAGGCTAAGACATCTAAAGAATTAGCGCCAAAAGTTCTAGAAATAGTTAGAGATGTGAGTAAGGAGGTAAATACGGTAATATCTGTTGGACTAGTAAGCCGTGTAAAACCTGACGGCGAGCCAGAAGCTTATGAAGTGCTTAGGCAGGTCGGTATTGAGGCTAAGCCTAATATGAAAGTTAATATAGGGTTAGGAAAACCATTTGTTGGGTGGGAGTAATGACACACACACTTCATAGGCAAGGTACGTATGAAGAGCTAAAGGAAGACTTCGTAGTTTTAGTGATGTCTGCTAAAGGGTTTAACGATCCAGGAGCTGCTCCAAAGCTAGGTGAGGCCCTCAAGATAATATCTAAGTACGGCCCGGTAAACATAGGTGATATGACTCAGGGAAGCATGTATAGAGCAGGATTTAGAATAAAACCTGTTGAGAGATTACTTAAAGGCGGGCATGACAGGTCGATATACCACGGCGTCTTTACAGACTTAGAGGCAGTTAAGAAAGTTGTAGACGAATTGAAGGCAGCTGATTTAGGGATGTCGGTAGTTATTAGCGGTCTCTACGACGAGGTTAAAAATATAATAAGACCTCATACAGTTAACTTATTCCTCGGGATTTGGGGGAAAACCGAGCTACTGCCTAAGCATGAGGAAGTACTTAAAATATGTACGATGTGCGGACATCAATTCGTATCAAGAAACTTAGTAATGAAGTTAGCTCAGGATGTTAAGAGAGGTAGGATATCCCCTGAGGAGGCAGCTGAGGTAATGGCGTCATGTTGTAGCTGCGGTATCTTCAACCCGGTAAGAGCTGTAAAGCTAGTAAAACAGTTAGTTCAGAAACTGTAAGCAGTCGCATAAGATTTCTACGGATTTTTTTCCCCTTCAAAATCAAAAATCACGTCATTAAGATTTAAAATGGTTGAGTATATCTAAGTCTAGGTGGTTATTGTGAGCGCCCAGAAGTCTTTAGTAGGTATATTAGCGGTTTTAATCATTGTTGCTGGTGTTGGTGGTTATTTCGCAGGTTCTTCAGCAGTACCACCGCCTAAGACCGTGACATCAGTAATCACTCAAACCACTACTACTGTCGTAGCAGCTGCTACAGTAACTACTACCATCACAACCACACTCCCACCT
>CALEDH010000004.1 GCA_937949785.1 uncultured Sulfolobales archaeon
TGATGAAAGCCTCAGACTTAAGTTAGGGAGGAGTGCAAGGGCTGTAGTAGAACGTAATTATTCGTGGGATATAATTATTGAGAGGATCGTAAAGGTTTACGAAGACGTTTTGATAGGTAAAAACATTAAGGCTTAATCTATAGTTACGGTAGGTGAATAGTATCTGATTCTTATCTTACCATTAAAGACCGCCTATAAATGATATTAAGTAGAACATCATACCTATAAGTAACATACCACTCCCTATAATCCTAACGCCTGCAGCCCTCCTTAACCCTTTAGGTATTAAGTAGTAGTTAATTACTATAGTTACTGGCATGCTAAGTATTTGCTGGATCATGCCTAAATATGCTCCTAATTTTATCAGCTCTACTGGTTGGTATCTAAATAGACCACTGCATATTATAATTAATCCTACTGCTGTGAATATCAGTAATAACGTCATGTAGGTCTTCTTAATACCTAACTCTCTAACCCTCCTAACATATACTGATGCCGTATCAGCCCATGTCCTAGCCATAGCATCTAATATGCCGATCTGAGTTGACCATAATACGAATACCGCAATTACTAGGTATAGGTAATACCCTGCTGGACCTACTAGTACTTCAAAGAACTTAGACTGCATTACAACTGCTGTTATACCGCTTAAATCACCTGGTTTTAGAGCTCCACGTAATAATGCTGGACGTAGTAGGGTGCCTGCTAGGTATGAGAATAGGAATAGTGAGATTAAGCTAGGTATGAAGAAGAATATAAGTGCTTCACGCTCTAACAATCTAACCCATCGTGTAAGTCTTAAGATGCTGTCATCCTTACTTAAGTCTGGTAGTAGGCCTGAGCTGGAAATCGTTATAGACTTACCTAGAAGACCTGGTATCCTACCTACATATCTAGCCATACCTAAACCTCTATCTCTTACGTAGAGGGAGTAGAACGCATTACCCATAGAACCTAATCCAGCCCAGGCAATAGCTGAGGCTAGTAACCTCATATCAACTCCTTCAGGGACATAACCAACACTAACCAACCCACTTAATGCGTTGACCAGGCTTGAAGGTTCTCTAAGAACGACTACAGTACTAGATATTATTAAACCTATGTTGAATATTAGTAAGCTAATTAAGCTAGCTATATAAAGTCCTGAATATACGTACTTAGGTAGTATGAGGGCTATAACACATATTAGATATGAGACTACCCCCCAGCTAATTAGGTCTAGAGGTGAGTTACTACCACCTGTAAATACCCATAACGCTGATGCAGAAGCCACTGCCCAACCAGGCCATATAAGTGATATCGTCATCGATAATAACCATAAAGTAACCCATAAACCTCTACCAGGTATCCTACCACTTCCTTGAATCCAACTCTCTCCAGTAACTAAAGTCCACCTAAATGACTCAACAACCCAGAAATACTGTACAACTAACGCTAATGGAATAATCCACATTAACCCAAATCCATGCTGTGTTACAAGTACAGGCCATAAGATTAACTCACCAGCACCTATAGCCATAGCAGTAAGTATTGCGCCAGGCCCTATAACACCAAGCAAACTACTAGGAGGTTTAGGGACCTCACCTACGTTACTGAGATTTCTATCAAATCCGAGAACCCTACTTACATACTTATATATGACTTGGTAGGAATTAGACTTACCTACCTTAACATCCATTGGCGTTCAGACACCATAAACACCTCAGTATAGTTAATAACTATCTATATAAATATTTTCATAACATCTACTAAAATAAAATTCTATAACGCAGTCGGTAGTTGAAAATATCTTTTAATGGAGTACGTATCTAAACCATGAAATAAATCATATCCATGAAGGTCTATGTTAGTAGTGGAAAATAAGGTGAACTTATTGACTAGACAACCACGCTATTACCGATAACCTAATCATTCAGCCGATGAGCTAATATGACGTAACCTTTATCTATCATTTGAAGTACTCCCAACACTTAGAGTATCTCACCTATTCCTATTCCTACAGAGCTCCATCGGGTAGTATAGCGTTACTCTGATAACACCTTTATGACCAACCATGAAATCAGCTCTAAATGTTTGCGTTCCTGCAGCATGCTTATGATGCGTATTCAATCTTGCAGATATTTCACCTATATTATCTGCAATTATTAAGAACTTTATCTCTACTGAGTTTCTCTTTAATTCATCACATATTTTAGATGGGCTAAAACCTAATCCATACCCAACCTCATTAACCCATACTACAGCTTCTAAAATTTAAGAAAAGCTTTAGCTGAAGAAACCTACTTCTCTAACGTTTCAACTAACCGTTGTTAATAATTATTAATTACTTATTTCATCTTAGCGCTTAGGACTTCATAGATAGTTTTTACTACTACCGAGTTCCTATTAGTTATAGGAATACAGCTATGAAAGCTCCTAATTAGGAGTTAATTACTAAAGAGCTGCCCACTGTTTCGTTGGAAGAAAGACTACTAATAAGGTTTAGGATAAAGGAATTTTTAAACCACTTAGAAGTTTAAGTATGGGTTTAAGTATGGGTTCTCTGGTTAGGAGGGTTGGTCCGGGAGTTAAGCTTAGGGGTAAGAAGGTAGTGTTCTTAGTGGCTAATGAGTTTGAGGATGTAGAACTTCTATACCCCTTCATCCGTTTAAGTGAGGAGGGAGCTGAGGTAATCATAGTTCCGATGAATGTAGGACATCACCCAAGACCCTCAGATCCAAGTAAGCCTGTTACAGGTAGGTTCGGCACTCCAGTACCGCTGATGGTGTTTAGGGATGGTGAGAGGCATGTGCTTAGAGAGTTTAAGGATGTTAGTGTTGATGATGTAGATGCTGTAGTTATCCCAGGCGGTTTCTCACCAGACTACCTGAGGAGGTTGCCTGAGGTACTTAACTTCGTTAGAAATGCATACCTTAAGGGTAAGGTCGTAGCATCTATATGCCACGGTCCATGGGTTCTAATATCAGCAGGAATAACTAAGGGTAAGAAGATGACTGGGGTAGTAGCGATTAGAGACGACTTAATAAATTCAGGAGCTATCTACGAAGATGTGCCGGTGGTTAGGGATGGGAACGTAATAACATCTAGAGTTCCTGACGACCTTCCAGAGTTCTGCCAGGCAATAATAGATGCCTTAAGTTAAGTTTAAGCAGTAACTTAAAATGTTTTTAAGCCTAATAATTTCCCAACCTCACTACTTTAATGCTACTGTGTTTGTGAGTTATACTCTATATGAAGATGAGTTTAGGTATTAACGAATACCTATTGGTTATTTAGCTGGTATTGTGGGTGGGTGTCTGAGCATTAAGGAGTTCGCTGAGATACCTGGTTGTCAGGTCATCGCGGTTAGGTGAGTCGAGCTGGTCGCACGTCCAGCGTTCACATCAGGTAGAGGACCCACTATAGTTGGTTGGAAATTTCTTCAGAGGTGTTTGGAGGGGGCTACTAAAGATTCTGAGAGAGCTGTTGTTCTGGAAGACCACATTAACTCATACCGGTATGGGTATTATCCAAAGCGGTTAACGCCCTGATCAAGGAGGGTGTTTACGAGGGCTCTACGGACTAGATCCGTTAAGTATGTTTAAGAGGACTAGTAGCTCAGAACAGTCCTTCACTTACTTAAATTAGAGGTGGACCGGCCGGGATTTGAACCCGGGACCTCTGCCGTGCGAGGGCAGCGCTCTTCCAGACTGAGCTACCGGCCCTCTAAGAGTTTAACTTCAACCTCTTTAAATTTTCCCTTATCATATACTTTCAATTCTATCTTAGGTTCTATCCCTACTTCCTCAGCCTAGCGTGATTTGACTGTAGGTTCTGGGCTGGTACGGATACTTGCGTAATCCATACTTAGCTGTTGGGCTTCATCACTTCTAATTCCTTTCGGGAACTCGACTAGGATGGGTTGACTAGGGTTCGCAGCTAGCTAAGCTGCTGTAGAGTTGTTCCAACGTCCTCAGGTACTTCATAACCCTTCAACGATTCTAACCTTCTCTTAAATTCATCGCTTCTCAGCACGTCTATGAATTCCTTAATCATCGGTTTTTCCAGGTTTCCCGTATTGACTGCGAAGTCGTAGTGTTCTTTACGTAGGTGTATGAAGTCTAATCCATACATGTTAGCAGCTACTTCGACTCCAAGTCCTACATCAGCTCTTCCCTGAGCTACTGCTGCAGCTACTGCTGTATGCGTCTTAGCCTCTACTGTATAGCCTCTAATCCTCCTAGCGATTTCGTCGAACCCAACTCCGTAATCTCTGGCTAGGTCTTTGAGGAGTACGTCTAGTAGGGTCCTAGTCCCAGAACCTCTATTCCTATTCGTAAATACTACATCATCTCTGAGGAGGTCTTCAACACCTCTAATATTCTTAGGATTACCGCGCTGTACTATGAGCCCTACATTCCTTGAGTAACCCCTAATGATGACTACCCTACCTGTCAGACCTAACTTACTGATAAACGTCACGTTATACGTATCTGTTTCTTCGTCGAGTAGGTGGGTCCCAGCTATGTGTGAACCGCCCTTCCCAACAGCTATTAAGCCAGCTAGAGACCCAACACTGACGACCTTAGCATTGGGCCTGACATTAAAGAGGTTTAAGGCGATGTTAATTCCGTAGTCATGACTACCTATGATTACTAGGTCAGCAGGCCTCCAATTACTGCTTATTAGGTAGGTATCTACGCGTTCACCCTCGCTGAGGAACCCAAACCTCTCAGGCACTCTGATAAAGCCGTCGGCAGTTGTGAATACTGAGATAGAGCCTGAAGCAGTTGGTATTGGGTACGATATAAAGCCATTACCACTGTCCACTAAGATCACAGGTACTAGGTGTTCCCTACCCTTACCACCGACTACCTTCTCAGCAAGTATTGAAGGCAGTTTAAACTCTGTAGAACTTCTGATACCCATAATCTTAAGTAGTAACGGCTTCACAACTAGGTTGAATATCATAACTGCTGATAGTGGGAAGCCAGGCAACCCAACCACTAACTTACCATTAACCACACCGATGACTGTTGGTTTACCAGGCCTTACCTTAAGGCCGTGGATGATGACTCCTGGTGAGCCTAAGTCATTGATAACCCTATATGTGACGTCGGTAATACCTGCTGACGTACCACCACTAGTAACCACTATGTCACCCCAATCTAAAGCGTCGGAGAGGGTCTTACGCAGTAGGTCGTAGTCATCACTTACAACGCCGTAGACCTTCGTGGATACGTGGACCTCTTTAAGAAGGGATGATATGGAGTAGGTATTAACATCGTATATCTCCCCATACCTTAACTCCTCACCAGGACGTCTTAACTCAGAACCTACTGAGATTAAAGCCACTTTAGGTATTTTGAAAACCGGTACGGACTTAAAACCTAGGGCGGATAGTAGTGATATCTCCTTAGGGGTGAGTAGGCAGCCCTTATTAAGTATTAAATCACCCATCGTCACATCACTACCGGTAAACGCTATGTTCTCACCAGGACTTACCGACCTGTAGATGTAGACGTAGTCGCCGACCCTCCTACAGTACTCAGCCATAACTACGGAATCAACACCGCGTGGAATAGCTGCACCGGTATCCACCTCAACAACCTCACCACGTCTAACCTCAGATGGAAACGGCTCACCGATCTTAGAGTAACCAACAACCTTAAGTCTAGCAGGGCTATCCTCCTCAGCACCGACGACGTCAGCAGATATAACTCCATAACCATCAACTTCAGACCTATCGAATGGAGGTACATCTACGCGGGCACCTACATCCTCGGCTAGGACCCTCCATAAAGCCTCCTCCAATCCAACAACCTCAACACCTAACGGCTCAAGACGGTGATACCTACCTAACATACTGAAGGCCTCATCAACAGAAACCAATGTGTGGAATACCTTAGCCACTCCAGACACCTTTAAACACTAAACAACAAAACTAAAAAACGCTGTAAGACCGTAAATGATACATAAATTTAAGAACGTAAACCACTACATAAATATGTAGTGCGGGGGTGCCCGAGCTAGGTCAAAGGGGTCGGGCTGAGGCCCCGATGGTGTAGGCCTGCGTGGGTTCGAATCCCACCCCCCGCA
>CALEDH010000005.1 GCA_937949785.1 uncultured Sulfolobales archaeon
GTAGTTGTTGCTGGACTCAGAGTTTAAGGTATAACCTCAAAACCCGTAAATAAGCATCTAACACTACCTAACCAGCAGTCCCCCCAACAACCATCACCACATAAGTAATTTAAGAAATTACGTAGTTATAACTAGGAACTACTACCTACCGCTTCATCAAGACATACGTGTTTAAAGTTATTAGGAGTTAATGTTGTGAGAAGGGTTGAATATGAGGCTGAGGTAGTGCTGGTAGTAAATATTTAACTATCCGATAACGGTCAGAGCTTTGGCCCCACATCACTTATCAGTTTTAATAGCTCATCACGTAGTTACCTCTAACACCAAGTAGTGTTCCACAGTTAAAATAACTATTTCACTCCCTACTCCAAAGTGTGACAGTTCTCTTCTTGACGTTATGTGCAGCCCTATCTAAATATTTATATACCGTTGAGTGCTGACTTCCCTGAATAAGCATTTCTATAGCGTTCCTCGCAATATTAACGTTTTCGTAGTCTCCGATGATCGATATGTAGTCTTCGTAGATTGAGACGTAAGTACCTGTGATTTCCTCAATGTTCTTCTTAACCTTACCTCCCTCACCTATTACCCTACCCTTAATCCTGGTTAGGTGATTTTGAGAGTCACCAATAACTGTCCTTAAATCGATGATTAGTAGTATCTGGTCATCACTTAGTAATCTCCAAGCCTTCTCAGGTGGGAAGCCAACAGATACCGCGTTTATGAATTCTCTAGCCTTTATGACGTTTGCTACTGGGGTGTTAGGTGTTGATGGTTCGATAGTTGCATAGCTGTTGACCTCATCTATGCTTACCTTAGTAAGAGTCCTGCTCTCTAACTCCTTAATCACCTGTTTCTCATTACTGGTAAGCACCTTAATCCTCTCTAAAGGAATTTTAACATAAAGCTTTAAAACCCCAGGTATTACATGCGGCTTCCTACCGTTTGAGCTCACCGATTACACCGCATTTATAACCTATTACAATAATTTAAATTTCCAATACTTAATTAATTAGAACTCACCTACGTCTTCATACTCACCATTAATAACGTATTCTACCACTTCATGAATATCTAGGGTTTTCAGCCCTAGACCTCTGAAGAAGTTTACGATATTACTTATATCACGTAGGAGTAGGTCGTACGAGTTTGGATGTGCTACCTTCACAGACTGACTTACATCAATTATATAGGGGCTGCCTTTAAACACCATTATATTGTACTCGCTTAAATCTCCATGTACTAACCCAGCATACTTATAGATCTTTCTGACATCGTTGATTACCTTATAAAATATGTCTTCATATTCGTTGAGCCCTAATTCAACTTCCTTAAGTAACGGTGCCCTCATACCGTCATCACCTATAAACTCCATTATTAGGACGTTTTCATGCTGTGATATTGGTTTGGGTACCTTAACACCTACGTTGTACATAAGTTTCAGGTTTTTAAACTCCTTACGAGCCCACATACTTATTAACTTCCTAGTTGATTTAGGGATTTCCTTAAATCTCGGATCTCCGGCTAAATATTTAATCATCCCCTTTCTAAACTCAGATGATGTTGTTAAGTAGATCTTAACAGCTAGGTTCTCGTTATTAAACGACTTACCCCAGTAAATTCTAGACTCCTTACCGGAGCTTACCACACCTTTTAATTCGTAGAGAACTCCTCGCCTACTTAATTCTATTATGGCTAAAACCGTTGCTGAGTCAAATACCTCCTCAACAGTTTCAAATAAGTCTTTATCTGATTCCTTCCTTACCTTACCAGTAGCCCTGTAGTACGTGTCTAAGAATTTATCTATCCTATCCTTACGGCTTACGTGAAACCACCTTCGAGTAAGTCCTTACTAAGTAGGCCGAGTTCTATGAGTTTCTCACGCTCATCCCTCTCATAACGATGTACGATATCCCCCTTATCATTCTGAAACTCCCATATAGCTACTAAAACAACGTCTTTGACGTTTATCCAGATCTTCTTCCTCAACTTTCCGGGAATTCTACACGTCCTACTTACTCCGTCCATGCAGATAGTCTTGACGTAGTTAGCTCCGATGACACCGGTCACCACGCATATAACCTCACCTTCAGCTGGTGTTAGTAACTCCTTACTATCGCTTGATTTCCCCTTCTTAGACATCATAACCTCACCTTTCAACATTTGCTAAGTAAACTCTATCTTTATAAATTAATAGCTTAACTTTAGAGCCAGACACGATGTTTTCAGGAGCAGCCAATTCGAACATACTACCACTCAACACCTCCTTTACTAAGGCCTTATTATCGGAGACCTCTGCAACATAGCCATCCACTAACTCATACTCGTCCCTACCTATAACTAATATGTCTTTAGTACTTAAATCGCTGGCGTAAAGCTTGACCATGTTACCTGAGTCTAAAGGTTTAACTACAACTGAATTCCCCGATATGTTCTCAACTAAGGCAGGCCTTCCATTAAACATTATAATATCCCCGGGCATTAAGCCTAACAACCTAATAGAAATCGTTAGCTTGGAGACTTTTTTACCGCTGGAGGAGACCCCTACAACCTTCCAAGATTCTTTAGAGGTCCCCCCATACATCGATATCAAATCATTAGTTAATTTCCTAGCAAAGCCCTGACTTAAAACCTTAACGTCTAGACCTTCCCTAACGAACTCTATCTCAGAGATATGATTAGAAATACTGGATTTTAATAACGCATCAACCAACTTATTTCTCAGCACATCGCTAAATTTTTTAAGGGAGGTCCTAACCTGAATTACAGCGTCGTAATGCCCACCCTTAATCTTAGAACAGTGAGGGCATAAAGACTTACTTATGTTAAGGTTGATTAGGTATTCCTTAACTACCTCAGCTGTCTTTAAAAAGCCTTCAAAGCGTGCAGTGACCCTACTACCCTCCACACTAATGTCTAATGAGGTTAGTTTGAAGTCCTTATGGAAATCGCTACCCTTTAATATCATATCTCTTAAAAAATCATCTAATTTAATACCTACTAACCACTTACCCTCTAGTTTGATAGAATTACATGAAGGACATATGATGACATCAATGTTTTTAGGCGGCCTTACGACCTTACCCTCTGACACTAAGCACCTCACACATAACCCATCGATAATCAACTCAGGTTCTTCAACCCCGCACCTAACACAAAACCTACTCACTAAAACCCCCTAGACCTTAACCAAGTATGCGTAAGGTATGTTACCAACCCTTAAAACAGCGTCTACATGGATGTAGCCAGCTTCAATAGCTTTATTAACCACGTTCTCACCTACGAGCATTGCTGAGGCAACACCTTCAAGTAAGTACTGGATATCATCTACACGGGTTTTAAAGCCTTTGAAGAACTCCGTACTCACATCTAATATTACCTCACCTTCCTTCAATACCTCACCTAAGATGCCCTCATCACATGCGGCTAAAACCGCTGTATCCCCGCTATAATGCATCTTAACATACACATACATCTCAAACACCTACACTGGTTTAACAGGTGTTTCAGCACCGCAGGCTAAGCAAGAGATAATCCAGACCTTACCTAACTTCTTAAGTACCGTATCAAACGAATTACACGTACTACACTTAACGTAAGTCATTAAAAACCTATTAAACAACGCGTTCAGAGTTTGCGACGAAATCCTACCGAATATTATTAAGTTATTTGACTCGTCTAGAGAACCCCTAGCAGCTAATTCCTTAAGTAAGTACCTCATAACTACTCTAGGCTCTCTCCTAATCCTATCGCATACTTCCTTAAAGTTCTTAATCTGCGTGTGAAGCCCTACATGTACTACCTCTAATTGGGGTAATTCTATAGGTTGACCCGGCGATTTAGATGGTAACCTACTGTAAAGTCTTTCAAGCAACCTCTCATATTGAAGTATATCCTCTGAAATACCTACCACCTAAGGATATAACAGCTCTTAAACTTTTAAATTCATAGACAGCGTAAGTTACTAAGGGTAGAGTGAAGGTCTACATAGAGACCTACGGCTGTGCTTTAAACAGAGCTGATTCGTATTTAATGAAGGCATTACTAGTTGAGAGAGGTTGTAAGGTCGTAGAAACCGCAGACGACGCTGATGTAGTAATAGTGAATACATGTACAGTCCGCAAAGATAGTGAGGAGAGGATCTTGAGGAGGTTAAGGTATTTAAATAAACTCCTCGCCAATAAGAAGTTAGTCATCGCAGGATGTATGGTTAGTACCCAGCCATATACTTTAAAGCAGGTAGTCCCTACAGCATCACTGATATCACCGCAGAACATAACTAAGGTGATTGAGGTTGTAGAATCAGATGTCGTTCAAAACTTAGTGGTGGGGGTTAGAGATACGTCACAGCTTCCATGCAGTTTTGAAGGGGTTATAGCCTCAATACCTATAGCTGAGGGATGTGTTGGGGAATGTACGTACTGCATAGTTAAGTTAGCCCGTAGGAAGTTAGTTAGCTATAAGCCAGATATAATAGTAAGGTCTGTTAGGGAGTCAGTACTTAAGGGAGTTGTTGAAGTCGAGCTAACGGCTCAGGACACAGGTGCTTACGGCTTAGACCTAGGTGATGTAAACCTACCTAAGCTACTTAAGATAATTGTAGATAAGGTTGATGGAGACTACATGATTAGAGTTGGTATGGCTAATCCAAATACCTTAGAACCCATAATAGATGACTTAATAGAAGTTCTTAAGGAGCCCAAGCTATTTAAGTATATGCACATACCACTTCAAAGCGGTGATGATGAAATACTTAAATCGATGAAGAGACGATATACAGCAGATGAGTTCATCAACATAGTTAAAGAGTTAAGACGTAAAATACCTGGAATAACAATAGCAACAGATATAATAATTGGCTACCCAGGTGAGGATGAAGAAAAATTCGAGAACACAATTAAGGTCATCAACGATATACAACCAGATAAAGTCCACATAGCTCAGTACACTCCAAGACCTAGAACTGAAGCAAGTTCAAAACCTCAAGTAAGTGAGAAGGTTAAGAAGTTGAGGAGCACATTACTTACAAAACTCGTTGAGGAGATAGCTATGAAGATAAATAATGAGTATGTAGGAAGCATAGCTAACGTCGTAGTAACATCTAAAAGCTTTAAGGGAGATATGATATGCAGGACATATAACTACAAACCAGTAGTAATAAAAGATAGATTAATTTTAGGCTCTAAAG
>CALEDH010000006.1 GCA_937949785.1 uncultured Sulfolobales archaeon
CACGACCCATGCGAGCTAGGAAGACATATGAAGATAGTAGAAGAACCAAGAAAAATAATAAACAAAATAGAAGGAGTAAAACTAGTTGAGATGAATGGGAATAAATTAGAAAGTAACTGCTGCGGTGGTGGGGGCCTATACTTACCATTAAACCTTGATAAAGCTTCTTCAATGGCTTTAAGGAGATTGCATGATCTGCCGGGAGAGGCTAAGATATTAGTTACTGCATGTCCTAGCTGTAAAGCTCAGTTAGACATGGCGGTTCAGAAGAATGGATTAAATGTAGAAGTAGTAGATATTTCAGAGTTTATCTTAAGAGCTATAACTCCTTCCGTGAGTAGGTAATTCTTATGCTTCAGACCTTAGCACTATATCTAGATTTATTTATTAAATTTGCTAAAATAAGCATCGTAGGCTTTGGCGGTGGTTGGGCTATAATAAACCTACTTGAGGAGGAAGTTGTAAGGAGCTCTAAATGGTTGAGTGAGGAAGAGTTCAGTGATTTAGTAGCTATAGCTGCTTCAACTCCAGGCCCTATAGCTCTTAATGCTGCTACATACATAGGTTATAAAGTTAGTGGATTTCTAGGATCTGCCGTAGCGTCATTTGCTGTAGTACTACCTCCATTCATAGTAATACTTATGATAGCTTACGGCGCTACGTACTACTTAAATAACTTATATGTTAGAGGTTTTTTAAATGGTCTGAAGGCAGTTGTTTTAGGTTTATTTACGCTATCAGCTTACAGTGTTTTACGTAATACCTTATCATTACGTACACCACATCAAGCACTCATACTCATAGTGCTTACAGTAGTTTTCATATTCCTAATATATAGACTTAAGTTAGATGCCATAATCGCTGTAGTCGTAATTGGCTTGCTAGGCATGTTACTAACACTGCTTAAGATATGGTAATTAGCAATAAGCTTTATTATCTTAAGGAGTTATGATATCGGTGGGTAGTAATTGTGCTTCAAGTAGAATTAAACGGTGAGGCAAGAATACAGCGAGTTATGCTTAACATGGCTCAAATAAGGTTAAGCCCTGAAGACCTCTCCAACCCTGTCTCATTTCAAATAGCGCTTTCAAGAATATATGAAAACCTCATGAAGGCTTTGGAAGGAGGTATTAAGTATACGTACGTAGCTGAAGTTAAATTCAAAGACTCCCTAGGTAATTACATAGCCTTCGCTGTAGATCTAGGTGATAGTATTCCAGCAATACCGTCTGAAAGACTTAAGGCTAAAATCAGCATAGAACTCTACGAGGAGAACGGAGAAGACAACTAAGCACTACTACGTTGAGTTAATAAAGTATGTAGGAGTTAAGGGTAAACGATTTTAAAAACCTAGGTAAATCATTTATATTTGGGTTTAGTTTATGAAGTTGACGTTCGCTGACGCTAGGGTTTGGCGTTACATCATAGCAGGTGTGAGTAAGTTTATTGAGTTCGGTTTGATGACGGTTAGCGAGGAAGGTCTAACCTTTAAAGCTATAGATCCTTCGAGAGTTTCCTTAATCGAGATGTACATGCCTAGGGAATCGTTTGAGGAGTTTGAATTGGGTAACGAGTTCGAAGTGATGATTAGTGTTGAAGAGTTAGGTAGGATTTTAAGGAGTTCTGAAAAGGACGATAAGATTTCATTAGACCTTAGGGAGAGTTATATGACTATAAAGTTTGAGAGGAAGGGTGTTGTTAGGGAGTTCGTCATACCTCTTCAAACCGGTAGTGAGGCTGAGTCAATCCCTGAGTTAAAACTTGAGTTGAATAATATGTTTAAAATCTCAGGCCTCCTCCTCTACGAAGGTATTAATAGCATTGAAGGTTTAGGTGATGTACTAACTATGAAGGTATATGATGAAGACCTCTCCTTAATAGTTAGAAGTGACCTCGGAGAGGCGGAAGTAGTTTTTAGTACGTCGTCAGGGACTTTAATAGAAGGTGAGGTGAACGAACCTAATGTTGAGGTATCTTACGGCTTAGAGTTCTTCACATATGTTAAGCCGGCTATGAGGATTTCTGAAAGTGTGAGCATACTACTAGGTTCTGAAATGCCCTGCAAGTTGATTTTCGACCTCCCGCAAAATGTTAAGATGAACTACTATGTCGCACCTAGAGTTGAGTAGTAAGACTAAGAACATCGTTAAGGAGTTCTTCAGAGACTACTACAGTAAGGTTGATGTTAAAGTCCCTGACGACTTCGTTATGAGGGAATTCGCTTTTCAAACTTTTGACAGCGAATCATATATAAGGCATAAATCGTTTAGCTCATTATCACTGCTTAAGGAGTATATGATTTCTATAATTCCAAAGCATTCCTACTTCTCATCAGCGCTCTACCAAAATCCCGGAGCAGATAGTATGGATGAAAAGGGTTGGATAGGTTCGAACCTTATATTCGATATAGATGCTGATGAGATACGTGGATGCAGTCCCGTGAAGGTAAGTGCCTATATTAACGGTGAGTACCATGATGTAGAACTAATCAACGATGAATGTTTAGAACTAGCTAAAGAACGTGAGGTAGAGTTACTAGATATACTTGTTAACGATTTTGGGTTTACCTACGACGAACTTGAGGTGCAATTCTCAGGTAATAGGGGTTTCCATACGATGGTACGTCCTAAAGATGCTGCATGGCTCACGTTAAGTTCCTCGGCAAGGAAGGAAATAATTGATTATTTAAAGGGTATGGGGTTGGATATACGCTACGTTATTCCGGACATTAAGAAGAAAGTAAAGTTAAGTTTACCGAAACCTTCTGAAGGCGGCTGGCGTAGGAGGATATCTAAGAAGCTTACCGATGTAAGTAATGAAGACCTCATCGAGTACTTGAAGTCCTTAATACCTAAATGCGTTGTCGAAGTTGATGAAAAGGTAACAATGGATCTATCAAGATTGGTTAGGGTTCAAGGAAGTTTGAACGGGAAGACAGGCCTTAAGGTAGTTAGGTTAGATAGTAGAAGTCTGCATAACTTCAAGTTTGAGGAGGAACTCTCCCCATTTACGGATCGTACCGCAATAGTACTACCAACAGCAGATATGAGGAAAGTTAAATTATTAGGGTATGAGTTAGAACTTACTGGGTACATGAGTTTTAGGGTTCCTGCAAGCATAGCTATTTACCTAGCACTCAATAAACTAGCTTACATTATGAAGGTTATCTAACGTAGTATTAGTAAATAATAATGTTCTAACCTCACATTAAAACCGAAAATTGCTGGGGATGTGATGTGTTAGGATAAAATAAGTTCTATTAGAGTTCCCATGACATACAGAACTCCGATATCAATTTATCTAGTAAGTAGATAACGTTATTTAACATATCAAACTTTAGTGACTTCCGTTGCAGTAAATTCCGTAATTCCTCTATATCTACAAGCCTGCACAGACCGTCCTTCTTCACAAGGTCTATACCTAGATCTACATACTTGATTACATTGTAGGGGAGGAGCTCTGGAGGGGTATTTATATTTATGTATATGCCTTTCACATTACCGCTGGGTGAGGAATATTCGTGCTTCACCCACCACCTATCCTCACATACCTCCGTAGTTATCCTATCACCAACTTCCTTAGGAATTCCTAAACCATCATAAAATCCGCTGCCTATAACCCTTCTCTCCAAGCTAATACAGATTCTATCATCGTCTAGTACTTTTAAAACCTTACCTTTACCTAGACCTATCACACTACCATCAGGCTTAACATGCTTTATCGTTATATCCGACTCTAATAACTTACTTAGAATCCACTTCCTCACACACCCTCTTAGAACATCTACGTTAACATTGTAGGATGTTATATCCATAAAGTCAATAACGTCTTTAAACATGTCCTCCAAACCTCTTAGGCGGTGATGGTAAGGTGATGTTGGGGTCACAGAGCTTCTAATGTTATCTAAGTAATCCTTAGATAGTGATGAGGGTATTATCAACGCTATTTTCTCACCCTCATAAACTATATTCAGAGGTCTGCTTTGTATGACTAACTTCTCAAGTTCGTGTAACTTATTAAGCAACATATTTAATTCTTCAGTGATTTCCCTAAGATCTGCGTCGTCCACGTTACTACGCCAGTGGATGCTATAACCTCTCCTCACATAGCTTGAAGATATGAGCAGTAAATCAGAGACCTTATTCTTATTCCTAATGAAGTTACTGAACGTTACCTTATTACCCCTACCAACTACAGCATAGTAGCCAACAACCCTTAACTTATTCGAGAAAACTACATGTTCACCAGCTCTCAGGGGGACTTTAATAGACGTTACGTAAACTTCCATACCCTCAACACACTCATTAACATCAACTAAAGGCGCTTTCCCGAACGGTGATTCGACAAGACACTCACCATCCTTCTTACCAACCACGTATGTCTTAAAAGTTGTATAGAGACCTACTTCAGGTATGTTTAACACTACGTAAGGCAGCTCACGGACTAGCACATCTACTACTGCATTCACAGCTTCAGGAAACCCGATTACCAGAATATTTGATGGATCTTCATCATCAGACTTAACTGTGACATCAGCTACTTCGCCCTTTAACTGCTCCACACCTAACCTCTTAGCTATGACATCGCTAACGTCAACTAACAGTAAACCTCCCTCATGAAGTATCTTTGAGAGGGCTGTTGCATAAACACCTCTAACCCTAACTTTAAACCTCATCTCGCTATCTAACCCTTTAATCCTTAATCGTTGAGAGTACGGCCATTATGTTCCAGATAGTAGTTCTAGTATGGATGGGCATGTTAGGGTCCTGACTCACATCATCTAAAACACCGACGGCGTTAGCCGCCCTAACCCCAGGTGATAAACTCTCATCCTGTAACATATCAAGAGCCTCTATAGCAGCTCTTCTAATATTTCTAGGAACGCTTGAGTCGCTGACTATTTTATTTAACAGCCTGATCGCTTGAAGTATTTTAGCCTCGTTGAGTAACTTAGTATCTACCTTAGGTTCTCTACTCACTGTACCACCTCCGCTAAACCATAATTAATTTAATAGTGCTGTTTAAAATAATTTAATGGGATTGAAGAATAGCTAAAGATGATGTAAGTGTAAAGAAGATGAGCGAGTTATTAAGGGCTGGGGCTGTAATGTTAAGCGAGTCCTGCCCCATATGTTCCTTACCGTTATTTAAGCTTAGAAGCGGTGAAGTTATATGCCCAACACACGGTAGGGTTCAAATAGTTAAAAGCGATGATGAAGTCCTCTCCATAACCACTACCGCCTCATTAGACGGGTTAGAGAGGGTTGCGGTGAACGCTATCAATAAGTTGAGAATGGAGTTAGAAGGGGGGAACTCCGAATTAGGTGATTTAAACGTTATTAGGGCTTTAGATGCTTGGCTCAACGTTCTCGAAAGGGTGAGGAGGTTGAAGATCATCATAAAACATAGTGAGAAGGTTTAGCATATAGGTAAATTTTATATTATTTGATCGCTCTAACTTAGACCATACATTAACTTCAGGATATGCTTCATCACCTCATTAATAACGTCTTTTAAGTTAGGTCTACCATCAACTAATATAAGCTCACCACGTGTTACTAGGTCTAGGTAGATATCCCTAGCCCTCTTAACTAACTCAAAATCATCCTCTATACTCTTAACCCTAGTGCTGGAAGTTTTCTTCCTCTTCAAACCTACTTCAGGGTCTATGTCGAGGTATATAGCTAGTTTAGGTCTGACGGCAAATTTATTGATATCTAATATCCATTGAAGGTCTACTCCTTGAGCTCCTTGATACGCTACTGACGAGTAGTAATACCTATCACTAACTACTACGTACCCTGACCTAATATGAGGTACTACAACCTTATTTATATGATAGTATCTGTCTGCAGCCATAAGTAATGTCTGCATGATAGGATCTATCTCAACCCAGTACTTATTCATTATGTCCACTATGAAGTGTGTGTAGGGTTCGCAGGTATATATAGCTTTAAACCCTAGGTTCTTCAACCTCAGTACTACTTCCTCAGAAACCGATGTCTTACCTGCTCCATCGATACCCTCAATTACTATTAGAACACCTTCACTCAACGATGAGCACACCTTCCCTACTTAATAGTCTACCAATGCATTTACTAGTACTACAGTTTTTTAATGCCTCAGTAAGACCTACCCAATCACTTACCACGCACATCGGTATGTTTGAAAGCACGCAGCCGGTTATCAGTAAGGTGTCCGGATTCTTAACCACCATGGCAGCAGGTGCTAACGATTTCTTAGCAAGTGAGTAGATCATGTAAGGGCCTACTGTACTGCCGCTAGAGCCTGGGAAAATTAATAATTTACTCTTAACACTTCCATAACCTAGTAAAACACCTCGTTCAACGTCTAAATCACCTAAGAATGAGATAGGTTTGTTGACGTACAGTATTTCCCCCTCAGCATCACCTTCTACTAACTGACTAACGGGAATCCTAAACCTTAATCCCGACCCCTTTTAACCATAAAGCTCTAAAAGTTATAAGTCTACGCTTAACTTACCTATGAGGTACGCCTTAATTAATTTCCTGGCTGGAAGTATTAATACTGGCACTCTGCAAAGCCTACTTATGTAGCTGCAGGCTTTAGGAGAGTCTGTGACAACGTAATTAACTTTAAGGAGGTCTAATCTAGATACAACAGCACATGCACCAGTAATTACCTTAACATTATACTTAAGTAGCCTACTAAGAAGTGCTTCAACATCCCTGTTTATGAAGCCCTCATAAGTAGTTATCCATAACTCCCTATCCCCTATATCTGATGGAGCGTGAGTACTGTTAATTCCCTTAACCAACGCCTTCAAGACAGATAGTAACTCCTTAAAGCTTAGATGCGGACATCCGATTAGGTAGAGACCCCTACCACCATTCGCATCAGCTATGAACTTCTTCATGTATGACCTTACATCATTACGACTTATACTGAAGACTTCTTCGTAGCTGGCGTTAGCTATTAACTCATCACATCCCGGAGTTATATCACCTATTACTGCCATAGGTGTGTTTGAAGTCGTACCTAAAGCAGCTAAGAAGGACTTCAAACTATAGGTATCCCTAAATCGAAGTCCCGATATGTATGGTACTCTATCACCGACTAGCTCGCCAATCATTAAACCTAAGAACCCCAGTCCTAAGCTATCCACACTTACAGTATTGACTAATACTTTAACTTTAGGTTTTCTATTACTGGGTAAGTGCACTCCCGACTTATAGGTCCTACCGGTAATAGCTGCTAGCAATGCTAGAGGACCTCCTTCCTTATTACTTAAAGCACCTAACACGCTATTAGAGTATAGGACAGCGTTACTTTCAGCCCATGCTAGGTGTTCACCAAGTTTAGGGGGTCTTACGTTATACGGCACGCATGTGTAGAACTTAACGCCTAGTTTATTTAACGCCTCGATAATCCTTAACTGCTTATCAATTACCACATCTCCATGTCTAATACCTAAGTAGTCAGACATCACCATATATGGGTTTGCCGAAGTAAATACTTCAACACTACCCCCACTAGTTGCTAGGTCCTCAACGAATTCTAGCCCTGCATCACCTATGTTTAAGTATGAAATACCTGAAACATGCGCATGTGCGACCTCAACTAATTCCTGAGCCCCTAAAGACTCACCAACCCTAACGATAACCTTTAAGGCAAGAGCCTTAGCTACTCCGAACTCGCCGTTAATCATCCTCTCCTCAACACTACTTAGGTACATGGGGAAAACCTAGGTCTTAGACCTCTTAAACAATTCGAATAAACTGATCGGAGCTGTTGCATCAATACCTAATTTATCGGTAATGCCGTCAGATGAGCTAGGGTCTAAGGTAGAACCCCTAACATTCCTAACTATCAGTAAATCATCACCAGCTTGAACCCTAGTAGCTATAGCCCACTCAACATCAGCTAAGTTATCAGGATCTATATCTGAGTCTACAACTACGACGTGCTTTAGGCTTGGGTGAGATGCGAACGCAGCTAAGATTGCGTTTTTAGCATCTCCATCACTATTCTTATCAATCGATATTACGGCATGTAACCAACAACCACCTGAAGCTGTCAACCTAACTTTATGGACCTTAGGAACCACCCTCCTAACGCCATCCCATATAGCAGCTTCCTTAGGGAATCCCATAAGTAATTTATGCTCCATGCCGCCCGGTAGGATGACGTGGAATAGCGGGTCCTCCTTACTTAAGTAGATTTTATCAACATGAATTACTGGCTGCTTCCTCACCCTATCATAAAGCCCTAGTAAATCTAGGAAAGGTCCTTCATCAACCAGTTCATTAGTTATTCTCCCCTCAATGACGACTGATGAGTTACATGGAACAGGTAAGCCGTACATCGGTGTCCTACAAAACCTTAACCTACCGCCAACTAATACTTTTATAAGGCCTAATTCAAAAACACCGTAAGGCGGTGAAAGCGAGGCTAACAACAGTAGTAATGGGTGTACACCGATAACTATGGCTACTGGGGTTTCAACACCTAACTTAGAGTTCAGACTCGCTATCCTGTAGAGATGTCTCGGAACTATCCTAATGGCAACACTTTTATTGGATATTAACATAAGCCTATGGATAGATGCGTTGAAGCTATCTAAATCAGGTGTTTTAGCAATAACTATGGATGACGTAACGTACATACCCCCATCGAGTTCGAAGAATTTTATAAACGGTAATTTACTTAAACCGATGTTAACCTCATTGAAATAATCTGTAAAACCTTCTTCGAATTCTATAGTACTCGGTTGGTTAGAACCTAGTAGGTTGAGTAGTCTACTATAGGCTTCCACATCGCTTGAGGAGTTTAAAGCCTTGTAGAGCTTCTCCCTACTATTAACTACGTTCCCAACACATGTTAGGTCACTACCACTAACCTCAAACATTATGGTGGTACCGTTCAAATCAGATTCAATTAATTCCTTAGTAGGTTCTAAGTAAGGTTTTAATCTAGGCTTTCTCCTCAAAAAACCCTCACTAGCAAGAACATCTAAAAACGATTTTAGACTATACATCTAACCACCTTACCGATCTCCTCAAATCTCTCATTTAATTTAATCTTACCTAGTACTAACCCACCTATAACGTCCTTCCAAGGAGTTATAACGTATATGCTTCTATCCACGTAATCAATCTTATCTATGATCCCTACCGATACATCCCTTAAGTTCGAATTTAAAATACCTACTAACAACCCGCTCTCATCACCTTCATTAACTATATTTAGATTTAAGTCCTTATTACTGCAGATAATCTGAGAGGGGTCTACTATGAAACCCTTCTTGAAAACTATGTTGAGCGTGTTATGAAGTAATGAACAGTAGATAACACCCTTACGTAAAGCTTCATAGTTTTCTATATATATACTTAAACCGTCAACGTTTAACGGTTTACCGTTAAGTACGTAGAACCCGATTAACGTGGTATTATCAACGCTGAGTTTAACCCTCCTACTGTTGTTAAAGAACTTCATATATGAGTGATGTCTTAGGTAACGCCTATCCTCCTTATCACGCTCTCTTATAAACTTAGGCCTCGGAGCCATTAAGACCTTAGCATTACCACACTTTAAGGCATTCTTAAAATACGTGTAGAGCTCTTCATCAAGTACTACTATGTGTGTGGGTCTTAGAGCCTTAATCATCAACTCCTTAAGTTCTAAGGCATTACGGCCGAGAACCCAACCATCCGTATTAACGATTAAGTCAGCCTCAAAACACGTGAGTTCGTAAATTACCTCATGAAATGCTGCAATAAACTTGTTAGGGCAGAACTGAGGTGAGTTACAGCCAACGTACTTCAACACTGTAGGTTGTAACTCTCTCAACCATAGAAACTTCTCCTTAGGTTTTGCAACCCCTATAGCGCAGGGAGTAGCTATATCTGCCTGGCCTATGTCAGCATCTACAACGTATACCTCACGCCCTTCGGAGATCAGCCTATTCGCTATAAATGTTGTCAGTGATGTTTTCCCGGACTCTGGAGGGCCTAAGAGAATTACACGTACTTTCCCACGGTGTTTAAGAATGTCATCACATGTGTTAAGCCAAGAATTAATGACCTCACCGCTCCTAACCTCTTCTAACAAACCATCACTACCTAACGTAACCTTCAACACGCTACGTTTCAGCGCTTTAATATCATAACCTCTATACTTACTAATAACCAATCTACTATCTGCAGTGAAGGAAGCCCCAGCAATCAGTATTTCACCGCTAATGACTTCAATACTAGCAGGACCGTAAACACTTATTACTTCCCCCTCATTAATAGTTAGGTCTATGTTCAAAGCTAGTAACCTAAGTTAAAAGATTTAATTAGCATAATTAAAGTTAATTTAACATCGCTTATTAAGGTTATTAAGCCTTTAAACAACCTTAATCTTCACGTATACCGTTTGAGCCTCCATCAAAACTTACCAGCATATGTGTGGGGATACCCTAGCTGAAACATTTGATAGCTTCAGCTAACCGTATATTTATTAACTTATACGTCTATACATCTTGGTGCTAGCGTGTTTGGGTGGAATGGTAGATTACTAAGGGTAAACCTAGATGATGGGAAGACGGTGACAGAGAAGCTTGATGCTGATGTACTCTTTAAATTCTTAGGCGGTAGGGGACTCGCAGCCTACATGCTTTGGAATGAGGTAGAAGTAGGTGTAGATCCTCTATCCCCTTCAAATAAGTTGGTAATTTCTGTAGGACCTCTAACGGGTTTACCCCTACCGAGTTCCGGTAAATTAGTGGTAGCTTCTAAATCACCGCTTACCCATGGTTATGGCGACGGTAACATAGGTACTAAGGCATCAGTTAATTTGAGGAGATGTGGTTACGATGCCTTATTGATAGAAGGTGCTGCTAAAAAGCCTACAATGATTTTAGTAGTTGATGGTAATGTAGAGTTACTGCCTGCTGATGATTTATGGGGCCTTACGACGTGGGAAACGGAGTTAAGAATTAATAAGATGTATGGAGGCGATGTATCGGTATTAAGCATCGGTCCCGCTGGAGAGAGTTTAGTTAAATACGCAACTATAATCAGCGAGTTTGGGAGGTCTGGTGGTAGGCCTGGAATAGGTGCTGTGATGGGGTCTAAGAAGGTTAAAGCCATAGTGATTAAAGGGACTAAGGACATACCTATCTACGATCCTGAGGGGTTTAGGAAGGCCTGTGAGGATGCCTACCAACGTATTAAGGAAGATGCTAACTACGGATTCTGGATTAGGCAGGGCACTATGTCAACTATCCTGTGGGCCAATGAGAATAACTGCCTACCAACATATAACTTTAGGGAGGGTATGTTCGATGAGGCTAGTAAGATAAGCGGTGATGCTATGGAGTTAATTAAGGTCGGGCAGAAGGGCTGCCCCTACTGTGAAATACCTTGTGGAAACATAGTTAAGTATACAGTCGACAGCATCTCTAGAGAATCTGAGTTAGATTATGAAAACGTCGCTATGCTCGGTTCTAATATAGGGGTAGGTGATTTAAATAAGGTATCAGACCTAAACCTCCTAGCAGATCTCTACGGTCTTGACACGATAAGTCTTGGCAACGTATTAGCGTTCGCAGCTGAGTTAAGTATGAGGAAAGTAATCGATGAAAAGGTTGAGTGGGGCGATTATAAGAAGTTTAAGGAACTTATAGAGGACATTACATATAGGAGGGGTTTAGGAGATATCCTAGCTGAGGGCGTTAGGTATGCGTCAATGAAATTAGGCAGTGATACCGTAAACTACGCGATGCATGTTAAAGGGCTTGAGATATCAGCATATGACTGCCATGCAGCACCTGGTATGGCTTTAGCTTACGGAACATCTCCGATAGGCGCACATCATAAGGACGCTTGGTTCATAGCAACTGAGATAAAGTTAGGGCGTTTCCAATACTCTAAAGAGAAGATTGAACGCCTGATCTGGTTGCAGAACATTAGAGGCGGCTTCTTCGAAGCGCTAACAACCTGTAGGTTCCCATGGCTTGAGACATCGTTAAGTCTGGATAGCTACCTTAGATTCCTTAAACTAGCTACCGGGGTTAGCTATACCTGGGATGACATACACTTAACAGCAAATAGGATTTACACGTTGATAAGAGCTTTCTGGGTTAGGGAATACGCTGCTGAAGGTGTTAGGTGGTCCTCATCTATGGACGTACCCCCTAGAAGGTGGTTTGAAGAACCTCTAAGTAAGGGTGTTCTTGCTGGCAGTAAGTTAGACCTTAAAAACTATATGTTAATGCTTAACTGGTATTACGAGATGAGGGGCTGGGACGAAAGAGGTATTCCAAGGAAATCAACTCTTAGTAATTTAGGCTTAGATTACATCGTACCGACACTTGAGAAATACGTACAGGTCAATGAGTAGTAATAGCATTACCTACACATTCAACTTTGCATATTTAATAGTTTAAACCGTCTTATTCAAGGATGTTAAGTGAGGTTTAAGTGGCCTATTCAAGTTAGGTTTAAGTGGTGTCCTAACTGTAACGTGCCATTAATTCAGGATAGATGCGATATATGCGGGTCTGACGGATTTAACGTTAGTTTAAGCCCGCCCGGCGATGTAAGACCTGCATTCCAAGGTGATATAAAGGTAATTGAGGAGGCACTTACCAACGAATTTTCTGATTCATCACTTATTAACAAGTTAAATATCAACAACCGCTTAGTACTGCTTAATAAGGTGCCTCACTACGATGATATGAAGGAGATCTTAGTAGGCGGTGTGGTTGTAGGGAGGTACTTCTTCGACCCCTTAAAACTAAGGTGGAGGTGGAGATTAACTACGTATAGTGCTGAAGTCGTTATTAATGAAGGCTTAGTTAAAACCGTTATTGTAGATAAGATAAGGCCGTTAGATATAATTGCTGTAACAGGTGATGAGGAGGATACCCAGTACGTAGTGGTGAATAAGGATTTAGAACCGCTAGGCATTGCCGTAGCCCGTAACGGTAGGGTAAGAGTGCAGACATTGTTTAGTAGGGCAGCCCGCCCAGAGATGATTAAGAGGAGCTCATCAATTCGAGAATTCATCAGGGCTAACGACCTTAAGTTAAGGACCTTAATCTCCCGGGGTATTAAGCGAGTCCATGTGCTAGGTTCAAAAGTCGGGTTACCTGTAACCGTATCTTATTCCGGCGGTAAGGATAGCCTAGCGGCTTTAGACCTCACCTTAAGGGCTGGTTTACAGCCTAAAATAGTCTTCAATGATACAGGGCTGGAGTTACCTGAGACCGTAGATAATGTAGCCTTCATCACACGTTATTACGGCTTGGACCTCGTTGAGGCGAGGCCGCATAGGAATTTCTGGGAATTACTAGAGGTGTTTGGACCGCCGGCTAAGGACTTCAGATGGTGTTGTAAGCTAGTGAAACTAATACCTCTTGCTAAGTCCTACAAATCCGCGTTTCCTGAAGGAGCTTTAAACGTAGTCGGTCAGAGGGGGATGGAATCCATTGATAGAGCGCTCAGCGGTAATGTATGGAGGAATAGGTGGATACCGCACATACTTAACGTAACCCCCATCCAGGAATGGCCTCAAATAGCTGTGTGGGCTTACATACTAATCAATAAACTACCTTACAACCCACTATATGAGCGTGGGTTTGATAGGCTTGGCTGCTACTTATGCCCAGCAGCTAACATAGCTGAACATTACACGTTGATGAAGACTCATCCAGACCTGTGGACTCTTTGGGAAGAATATCTAATTAGGTGGTGTAATGACACTAAACTACCTGATGCTTGGGTTAAGTACGCTTTATGGAGGTGGCTAACTCCCTTAGCCAGCGGTCGAAGAAGAGTTGAGGTAAAGTGCTTAGGTAGGAATTATCGGACTGATTGGGTTAACGAATACGAGTCTAGGTTGGGGATTAAGGTTATTAGTAAAGAAGTGACTGCGATGAAATGTAGGGTAACTCTCAACATGCTAATACCTTATGAGAGCTTGATTAAGCAGGTAGGCATTCTAGGTAAAGCTACCGTTAATGTTCATGACTTAGGTGTTGAGCTACGATCGCCTGACTACGTAATTAAGGTCTCAGGAGGTACTACTGAGGTGGTTACTAATAATTTGGTGAAGACCAACGCGTTAGATCTAATGATAGATACGATTAAGTTGATAGTGAGGTGGGTGAGGTGTGTAAATTGCGGTGCATGCGCTTTATGGTGTCCTAATAAGGCTATAGAGCTAATTGAGCGTAAGCCAGTAGTTAATAGTAGTAAATGTGTTGGTTGCGGCATCTGCTTAGAGGTATGTCCGATAAGCGAAGTATTAGTTAATAAGGTGGTGATACCGTTATTAACAAGTAATTTAAGTACGTCAGGGATAAGAAGGCCTACCAATAAATTAATTGCTTTAAGTAGGTCTTTGAGGCTTAACTACATAGAGAAAAACAATACCTCAGAGTTAGGTACCGATATAGTTATCCCAGAAAACTTCTTCGGTCAGAAGCCTTAGTTAGATATCTGACACTTAATGGAGATCTAAGATGTGGTGGCATCTCTCTACAAAGACTATTGAGTCCCCGTAGATATCCTTAAGCACGTCTACTTTCATGACCTCCTGAGGACTTCCTATGAAGTACTTACCATGTCCTAATAGGATTACATGTCTTGAGGTGTTTAAGAATATGGTGGGGTCATGCATCGAAACCACTACTAACCTCTCCTTAGATAGGTTAAGTAGGAAACGTATTATCTGAGACCTGCTGGTCAGGTCTAAATTTGAAAGGGGTTCGTCTAAGAATATTATAGGCCCTCCCCTTAGGAGGGCTCTAGCTATGAATGCCTTCTGCCTTTGCCCTCCAGATAGCTTGCTAAGGTCTTTATGCCATAGCTCCTTAGGGATACCGACAAATTCCAACATACTGCTTACTACATCATCTACGTTCCTGGTGTTAGTACCGGCTAATTCTAAACCATACTTAAGAAATTCCCATAAGGATATTGGGAAAGGACTTAACGGATTAACTGTGAGTTGCGGTACATAACCTACATACCTACCAGCTAAGGATGGCAGCCCAGTTACATCAACATCATCTATTATGACCCTACCGCTCAACGGCTTTATAAGACCTATAATAGTCTTAAATAACGTGGTTTTACCAGAACCGTTAGGACCTATTACCTGCACTAAAGCCGGTGTACTTAACGTGAAGTTGATATTACTTATTAAGGGTGATCTGTAGCCTATGGTTAGGTTTTCAACTACTACATCCACTACACCAACTCCCCATGTGCACAGTCTTCTTTAAAATTTAAATATTCTGTGCATATATTAATATCTTAATGTTGGTGTGTAAACACATGTGGTATTTAGTGGTCTTAGCGTTATTCGCAGCTGCTCTGGTAGTGCCGGCTAGTAGCCAAGGCGTAGTGGTAGTAACTACATTTCAATACCTAGCTGATGATGTAAGACAACTAATATGTAGTGGTGATAGAGTATATTCCCTGGTTCCAATAGGTGTTGATCCTCACGAATATGTCTTAACCCCCAAAGATGTAGAACTCCTAAGAAATTCAGACCTAATAATCTCAACCTCCCATACACATATGGAACGTAAGATCTATGAGTTAAGGTTGAATAACGAATTAAACGCGTCAGTTATTGAGATACCAAAGCTACCTAATATAAACCTACGTTACATAGCAGGTACTAATGTGATTAACTATCATGCAGTAACTTATGACCCAGATAACTACATCGTTTTGATGAAGTCGGTGGCAGGGGAACTCAGTAAGTTAAGACCTGAGTGCAGTAATACGTATGAGAAGAATTTAAACGAAGTGGTTAGGTATGTTGAGAACCTTAAGAAAGAGGTCATAATTACTAATAACCTAACAGCTGTGGGGAGTTCATCTATCGTACAGTATGCTGTGGAATGGTTAGGTGTTAGGATAATTACTAACTTAGTAGTAGATCCTGAAGCATCTCCAACGCCAGGTGATATAAGCTATGTCGAGAAAATACTTAGTAGTAGGTCGGTAAATATAGCGATAATTACCGACGGTAAATCACATCTCGATAACGTATTAAGTGAGCTTGCCTTAAAACACTCCATACCACTTCTTAAGGTACCATCACCCATAGCTCCAGGCTCGACTAATGTTAAATTGGAAACCGTTGTCAATCGTTTTAAGGACGTAAGAGTGGTAGGAGCTGACATCAGCTCTGAAGGTTATCACCAAGGATTAACGATAGCGATAACGTTAATAGCCCTTATTATCTTAATGTTCGCGTTGAGGCGTATGGGTACTTGGAAGTAACCCATTCACTACTCATCAGATGGTTTTTAACCGTCATTACAGCCTCACTAATTTATGGTAACTTAAGCGTACTAGTAGCTGCGAGGAGGTTATACTTCCTATCGGCTGTAACACCGCATTCAGCCCTACTAGCAGCGCTCATCTCAGTAGTTATAAGTAACGTGACCGGGGTTCATAACGATTTCTTGTGGTCTGTCCTTATCAGTTGTTTCTTAATGCTTTGTGTAGGGTATTTCACTAATAAGGGGTATAGTACGGATATCGTTACGTCAGCGTATGTTGCATTAACGGCTTCCCTCAGCGTTACGATCATGAATTACGTTTTAACATCCTTCAGAGTTAACTATAGTTTATGGAGTGTTATATTAGGTGACCCCCTCCTAACAACTTGGGATGACTTATTTTTAGCTTCATTAATAGCCCCTCTAACAATTACCTTAACATTTCTAAGCCTTAAATACCACTTATATGCTGGTGTAGACCTAGACTACGTGAAGTTAGTAGGTATGCATAGTCGGTTATATGATTACATCTTCTTCCTACTACTCGGTGTGGCTTCTGTGGCTTTAATTAAGGTGACAGGTCTCATATTACAGCACGTACTGATATTACTACCATCTATAATTGCTGTTAGACTAGCTGAGAGTTGTAGGATGGCGTACGCAGCGAGCCTAACTGTAAGTATTCTATCCGGTGTCTTAGGTCTTCAGATAGCTATTTTAATTAATATCTCACCTTCAGGTATGGTTGGATTAACCCTCATCGTGATATATATTATTAGTTTAGTCTTAGTTAGGACTCGGGGGGGAGGGTTGTCTTAGTGATTAGATAAGCAGTTATGATAGGTAGAACTAAAGATGCGTCGGAGTACACGACAACGTGTTTACCTGATTCCTTCACCTTACCCCAGCTAATAGCTTCCTTAGCCCTCGCACCACTTAAACTTCCATCCCATTCAGTGGCGGTTGTTATGTAAACAGCGTAGTCTAAACCGTCTTTAAATTGATTCCACCAAAGCGTGTGGTGCTTGCTAATACCCCCACCTACTATTAACGCGCTGGACTTCTTAGATGTGAAGACAATATCAGATAGTTCTTTCATATCCTTAAACACGTCTAACTCAAATTTTGTGAATTGTGAGTGTATGAATAACGCTGTGCCGAACGCACCGTCAACTATCCCTGGAACGTAAATCGGTACGTTATTTTTAGATGCGTTGTGTAGTATTGAGTTACTATCTTTAATCTTTAATCCAGCCTCGTGTAGTACCTCCCTAACTCCCCACCTACTCTTCACCTTAACTAGCTCATCTATAAGCCCCTTCACGAAGTCCTCTATAGGCTTCCCATAATCTGCTTGATGTACAAATACATTACCTATCCTATGATATCCTAACCTCCTTAGTTCTACATCGTTAACGTCGAAGAAGCCCTTTAAGTACTTACCACCTACTGCCTTAGCTATGTCGTGGTCAACAGCACCACACGTCGTTACGACTACATTAAATAGCTTACTTGAGATTAACTGGGCTATTAAACCTCTTAACCCAGTGGCTATTAAGTTCCCCGTAAATGATATAAACCTTAAATCGGATTCATAGATCATTTCCTCTAATATTTTAATGGCTTCGTAGAGGTGGGCTGCTTCAAATCCGTGAATATCGCTGTAGAGTTCTATAAGTTCTTTTAAACCCATGTTAGGCGTTACCCTTACATCCCTAACTACTTTTAACTCCATCAGCAGTCACGCAAGCACTGTGGTAGTTTAAGTATGTCTACTTCACCTTGCCATTTTGTAATTAAATTCTTGACGGTTGCCTTAGAGTGTTTAAACTCCTTCTCGCCGATGAGTACTACGTGCTTATAGCCTTTCTTACTAGCAAGTCCTACAATATCACCTAACTTCCCCTTACTAGTAAATCTTACGTTGGTTACGTAGCCGGCACTTCTTAAAGTACTGGCAACTCTATCTACGTAGGCGTAATTATCAATTAGGGATATTAGCATTACCTTATCACCGCTGCCTAACCTATCAGTAAGTCCTAACCCTTTTAAAGCTAAGTAAGTCCTTTCAACGCCTAATGCGAACCCTGTTGAGGGTGTTGGAGGACCTCCATATAATTCAACTAGGTTATCGTACCTACCGCCACCTCCGATACTTATATTTAAATTAGGTACTACGACCTCGAAGATCAGTCCTGTGTAGTAGGCTAAACCTCTGGCAAAGCTTAGGTCTATGATGATATTGTTAATGCCTAATGAACTCATCAACGATGTAACCTCATATAACCTCATAATCCTCCTACTAGCTTCGTCCGGTAGGCTTAATGATTTAGTAAGTTCAGGTAATTCACTAGGGTTTTCACATCTTACTTTAGTAATCTCATTAAGTAGCTCTATGTCAGCTCTTCCGTAGTTATTTAACGTTTTAATAGCTTCATCATATAATTTCTTATCCATGTAGTGGAGCAGTATGTCTTGAACATCCTCACCTACGCCCCACGTAGTGAATAAGCTCCTCAATATACCTACATCGCTAATCTTTATTGAGTAGTTATTCAGATCTAACGACTTATAGTAGTCTCTTAAAATTAAGAATAGTTCTAGATCTGAGTATACGCTGCTATCACCTATTAACTCCACACCCATCTGGAAGAACTCCCTATATCTCCCAAGCTGCGGTTCTTCGTATCTGAACGCGTTACCTACGTAGAACAGCTTAACCGGTTTAGACTCAGCTAATAAAGACTTAATGTAAATCCTTACAACACTAGCTGTTAACTCAGGTCTAAGGCATACCTCCCTACCAGCCTTATCTCGGAAAACGTACATAGACCTACTGATTTCAGGTCCTGACTTAGCGGCGAATAGCTCGAATAATTCTACGGTCGGCGGTATTAACTCGCTATAACCATAGGACTTAACAACACCTACGAACTTCTCAACTATTATCCTTAGAAACTCTGACTCCGGAGGCAGTATGTCCCGAAAGCCTCTGACAGGTTCTACCTTAAATTTCATATAATCACCTCCTTCAGGTCGTGGGCTCTAACACGGAGGAGTTCGTAGTATGTCACATCGCCATGCGCATCTACAACAGCTATTAGCGGTCTGTAGTCCTTTGATATAGCTGATGAGAGCCAATTAACGAGTTCATTAGGTGTTATCGGTGAGTTCTCCTCGGTCACGTACACTAAGTACTTACCGTCATGGCGTTCAAATATTATTGAATTATCTGAAAAACCTGCTTTCGCCTTCCTACCTCTATCCCTTAAATCACATAGAACGACAAACTTGATCCAGTCGTTAGAACCTCTTGAGTACTTAGTGAAAAGTTCATCAAGCGTTAACTCCTCACCATTTGCTACTAACCTACCCAAATTTCTATACATCATGTAGGCAACCTCTGAAATATCTAATACTACGGTATCTAAGGATTTAACGTAATTACCTAAGTCTAACTCCCTAACTTTATCTAAGTCGTTAAGAACTACAAACCTACCATCCCTAACATATATATCCAGCACTCACTAACCACCTAACCATAGATTAGGGTTATTAAATTTATAATTGTGTAGTGAGAGCCAATAACTAGGTAGCGATATGGAGGTTAAGACTGTTGAGTGGCTTGATGGTAAGGTAAGGTGGTTGAATACGATGTTGCTTCCTAAGGAGGAAGTCTATGTAGAGACATCAGATTATGAGAGAATTGCAGTAGCTATAGAGAAATTAGAAATAAGAGGTGCGCCGGCAATAGGTGTTGCAGCTGCTTTCGGTATTGCTTTAGCTGCGTATAATTATAGCAGTGCTAATGTTGATACGTTTAAGTCATTCTTACTTAGAGTTATTGAGAGGTTCGCTAGGACGAGGCCCACAGCTGTGAACCTATTCTGGGCGTTAGATAGGGTTAAGTCGCTGATAATTAATTATTCAGGAGATGTTGACGGGCTTAAGGGCTTAGTAATTAGGGAGGCTATTAAGATATACGAATACGATATAGAGGTTAATAGAAAGATAGGTATTAACGGTTTGAAGTATATAGATGACGGTGATGTAATACTTACTCATTGTAATGCGGGTGCTTTAGCCACAGCTGGGTATGGAACGGCGTTAGGTGTTATTAGGGCTGCGTGGTATTCAGGGAGGAGAGTAGAGGTGATAGCTACTGAGACAAGACCTGTCCTACAGGGAGCTAGACTAACTGTATGGGAGTTAAGTAAGGAGGGGATCCCGGTGAAGTTAATAACGGATAATATGGTTGGGTACGTTATGAGTAGGGGATTGGTTAGTAAGGTGATCGTAGGCGCTGATAGGATACTGCTCTCAGGACATGTGATTAATAAGATAGGTACTTACACTATCTCAGCTGTAGCCTCGAGGCATGGAATACCTTTCTTAGTGGCTGCCCCTAAATCTACGATAGACCCTAAGACAAAGGTTGATGAGGTAGTTATTGAGGAGAGAGATCCTGATGAGGTAAGATACGTATTAGGTAAGACCTTAATCACATTACCCAACGTCGAAGTAATAAACCCTGCATTCGATATAACACCGCCTGAGCTTATCTCAACCATCATTACTGAGGATGGCGTTGCTGAGAAACCAGTAGATATTAACCTACCTAGGATTTTTAAGTAGGCATTGACTTTACGGTGGTTTAATTGGGTAATTCTATAGTAGCTGTAGTAAGCGGCGGTATTGATAGCGTCTCATACCTAGCTCAGTGGTTGGCTAAAGGATATAACGCATACGTACTTACTTTCAACTACGGGCAGAAAGGCAGTAAGGAAGTTGAAGTCGCTGAACACTTAGTGGGCGAGATCAATAAGTTAGTTATTAACGGTAAAATTACTGAGTTTAAGATTGTTGATATATCGTTCATGAAGGACTTATGGAGGGGAACGCAGTTAACCGATAACACCTTAAAAGTAGGGTCTCAGTACGAACCTAATGTAGTAGTACCTATAAGGAACGTTGTGTTATTATCTATAGCTACCGCATATGCGTACACTGTTAGCGCTGACTACGTAATCTACGGTGCGCACTACGATGATACCACACCAAGAACTGATACCGGAGAACCTAAATACCCTGACTGCTCCCCAGAATGTGTTGAAATCCTACAGACAGCTCTTAGGATATGTCACTTCAGAAACTGTAGGAGGGTTGAAATTTGGAGTCCTAGCCGTGAAGGTCTAAGCAAGTATGAAAATCTGCGGAGGGGTTATGAAGTACTAGGTAGTTTAATATACAGTACTTGGAGCTGCTATTTAAGCGGTACTCGTCACTGCGGCAAATGTGAGAGCTGCGTTAATAGACATGAAGCATTTCTTAAGGCAGGAATCCCTGACTGCACTGCCTACGAAGCATATCCTAAACTATCAGCTGATGATGAGTACCATTTAATTGGTGATGGCTACGTAAGTAGGGCATGTATGGAATTAACTAAGCGTAATACGTGGCATTACTAACATTTATTTAAGTCGTCTTATCTTGTTCTCGGAGATGGGGACGTCGGGGATTGCTAAGCACATAAAATCTGTGGACGATGTACTTAAGTTAAAGGACGTGATGAGGTAGTACTTAACTAAGTTCGTAAGGATATAACATTTGAGTCGAGTCACCATCACATACACACATTTAGGTAGGGTAGGTGGTTCTGAGGAGATGCTAAGCAGGTTAAGGAGTAAGGTATGTGAGTTACGGTTAGCTCACCCCACATCCAGGACTTAGTACTCTAACCTATACCTAATAGCTTTAGCTGAGTACGTAGAGGTTATTCAATTCCTCAACATAGTTAAATTCAAGGAGTTAAGTCCTCGGAGGGGTTGGGGTCCACTGCATACCATACATTCAAGGAACGTTAGACCTAATAGGCATTATTAGCAATTCATGGAGGTACTTCAGCATAGCTAATGAGGTATAAGAATTTATTAAGACCCTAGGCTACTCTGAGGCCTTAATACCTGGGATTAGACATAAGGTTGACTTATTAATGGAAATCCTTGAGAACTTAAGGGAGTTACTAAGGTATAGAACTACGTGTTAAGCTCATGAACTTTATTGATGGGTTCCTCCTACCAGACATGTATAGGGTAAGAGTCATAAAATAGTTGGAAGTCCCGCCGGGGGGATTCGAACCCCCGACCACCCGGTAACTGCGCCCCCACACTACAGCCGGGCGCTCTACCGCTGAGCTACGGCGGGCTGCAGAACCGGTAAAATACTTAAACCCAGAACTTATAAATTTTCTAATGCTCATCAACATTACATATGGTGAGCGGTTTGATTGGAATAGGTGTTGAATAATTTGGGGTAAGTTACTTAAATACTTACCCAATAAGATTTAATGAGGGTACCACCATTTTTAGGAGGAAATCTGATAGTAGATACGACGTTGTCAAGCTACTGCACTATCTTAAGCTAGGTTATGGTAGGGTGAATTTCTTACTGTCTAAGGTTATGTCGAAGATCGAAGCCTTAAATTCTAAGTTATACTACTCTGAAAGTTCTGAGAAAGGCAAGACATTGCTTAGGGAGGTTGAAAGTCTTCAAATACTGGCCCGCTCACTAGCTAAGATGTCGGCAATACTTGAAGTACTTATCACTAGGGTTGAGACGTTAGTGCTTCTAAGCCTTGCCGCTAAGGACTTAGCAACTATTAAAGGTGTCGTCCAAGAGCTGAAGAAGTACTCGTTCAACATCCCTGAGCTTTCAATAATCATTGAGGATATTGACGATAAGGTTAATGACTTAATGCGTGATGTTAAAGGTGATTTCAGAGAATTAGGTGTGAGTACATCGGTTACCGAAGATGTAAAAAAGGTGATCGGTGAGGCTGAAATAATAGCTAAGTCAAAGCTTAAGGATTTAGAGAAGCACTTGGACTCCGTCAGGATTTAATTAAGTACTTATTATCTGACCTTATTAGGAACGAGTTTTCAACTAGTAGGTCTGCAGCATCCTTAAAGTAGTTTAACCCTACATCTACTCCGTAGAGCTCCTTAAACTTAGCAATTATCTCCTCTAATGTCCACTCCCTTTTACTCAAACCCTCTTCTGATAGCAACCTCTTAATGAATTGATAAGTATCCTCAAGTCTGGTCCATGGGTACTGGAACCAGTACCACTCCTTAACCTCGATTAAGTAGAAGTCAGGTTTTAACTTAGCTACCGGCGATATCCATTGAAGAGTAGCTATCTTAACATCATTAGGTTTCCACTCACCTATAATGAAGTTCTTAGCAAGTATTAATGATTCGCCAGTATCAACTATGTCATCAACTAATAACGCGTTCATACCGCTTAGATCTACATTATATTTAAACTTAATTAAAGCTTTTTCAGCAACCTTAGCTGCTTCAGTCCAATGCTGGCTTTGAATAGAGAGTAGGTTCTCAACGTTTAGGAAGTCACATAGAAGTCTTGCAGGTATGTAACCACCTCTAGCCACTGCAATTATAACATCTGGCTTAAAACCTGCTGATTTAATTATCTTAGAGAGCTCCCTAGACCACTCAACTACCTCATCCCACGTAACTAATTTTACAGGAACTTTAACCAGAATAATCCCTTAAATACTCAAATATGTGAAGTACATAAACTTTACGATTTAATCATGATGTGTAGATAGGTGTAAACTACGCTGAGGTGATGACCCCTCCCTTACCGGTAAAACCTACCTTCAACTCATTAACGACATTATTAACTATGCCTTCAGCTTCTTCCTTAGACTTACTGGAAGCACATACGTATACAGATAGTATAGGTTTACCTAACTCAGTACCCTTCGGCTGAGTCTTTACGTATACGTTGGGATATCTCTTAAGCAGCCTATTTACTGATTCAGCTGCCGATGACTCAGGAAGACCTACTACCTCAAACTCACGTTCAGCTAGGAATACCCCAGGACCTCTAGACATGAGTAGAGGTATTACGTAATCCCTAAACATTACCTCCATTTCCTTAGGGACTCCAGGCAGTGAGAATATCATCCTGTCATCGATATCTACATGTATTCCTGGCGCTGTACCTACCTTATTAGGTATTGATTTAGCACCTTTAGGCAGTATAGCCATCTTAACCCTTTCCTGAGTCAGAGGTAGTTTTAAAACTTCGTACTTATTTTTAACCATCTCATAGGCTTCCGGGCTTAACTCTAATGGAAGTCCTAATGCCCTAGCCAAAGCTTCTGAGGTCCTATCATCGTATGTCGGACCTAAACCACCAGTCGTTATAATTACCTTAGAGGTAGGTAGGATGTAGTTGATGAATTTAGAGATTAAGTCAACATCATCTACTAGTGATATATTACCTAATACGTTATAGCCTAGTAGGACTAACTGCCTACCGAGGAAGGCTGAGTTAGTGTTAACGACCCTGCCATGAACTACTTCATTACCTATAGTGAATATCCATGCAGTGTAGCTAGATTCACCCACACCTCAACACCTTAATAACATGTATTACTCTCTGCATCATAGTTAATATGTTTAATAGAACTGTAAGTAGTAGTAGGTACTCCCCCACCGAAACACCCACGGCTAAAGTCACTGCCGCAAGTACGGCCATCATAAGAACCCTCTCACCCCTTTCTAAAACCCCCACCCCCTCAAGCCTAACCCCTAGAGACTCAGCCCTACACCTCACATAACTAACTAGTAATGATGTTGGAATAGCTATTAAAATTAGGTAGGTGTTAATACCTAAGTAGTTAAAAGCTATTAGGTAGGACGTATCTGAAATCCTATCACCAACTGAATCCACGAACGCCCCTAAAACACTAGTCCTCGACGTAGCTCGAGCTACAGCCCCATCCAACCAATCAAGTACTGCAGAAATAGATATGAGTATCGGTATTAACCAGTAAAACCCTATAATACCTGATGGTATCGTAGCTAACGCCACTAAAACTCCGAGAAGTGTAAGTATGTTAGGTGAGATGCCACACCTACCTAGAGCCTTACCTACCTTTAAACTTAAAGGACTTAGGACCTCTCTAAACCTACCTAACACCATACTAACCATTAATACTCGACATTAAGGTGTTAAAACTCCATTACAATAGTTAAGTATATTACGGCTTAACACTTAATTAAGTTGAATGAGGAGGAATCCGGGAACTGAGAAGTGATGTATACATGCTCACTGACGCAGATGCATATTAATATTAAAACTCTACGTTACCTATTTAATTGGTGTGTCGATGGGTAAGATTAAAAAACTAATACTAGTCACAGCTGAGCACCACCCGCTTCATAAGTACTTCACGACGTTAGCTAAGAGGATAGCTAATGAATTCGGGGCAGATGTTGAGGTTAGGGAAGAGGACTACATATTCTTAATAGAACATGGTGATACCGATGAGTTAGGTATGGCGTGGGTCCCACAACTCCTTGCAGAATTAGATGACGGTAAGATAATCCTACTACTATCTAAAGCACCGTTCGATAACGAGTTAAAACCTGATTTAGAGAAAGGCTATGAGGAAGTAGTAGTCAAGTTAAGATCGATTATGAGTGGCTGAGACTACGGATCAATCACAATATGATAGGAAGGTACTAGTACCCTACGTACCGACACCTGAAGTGGTTGTTGATAGGATGCTTCAACTAGCTAATGTAGGTCCTGATGACGTAGTATACGACCTCGGCTGCGGAGATGGTAGGATAGTGCTTCAAGCGTTGGCTAAGTATAACGTTAAGAAGGCTGTAGGCATTGAAATCAGAGAGGACTTAGTTAAGGTAGCTCGTTCAAAGATCAACGAATTAAGCCTAGGTAGTAGGGCTCAAATACTTCACGGAGATATGTTTGAGGTAGACCTATCTGAGGCAACCGTAGTGACACTCTTCCTATTAACCAGCGTAAATAACATGTTAAAACCTAAGCTTGAAAAGGAGTTAAGAAGAGGCTCCAGGGTGGTTTCACATGAGTTTGAAATACATGGATGGGCTCCATCCAAGGTTGAAGTGTGTAGTAATGGATATTTAAAACATAAGATATACCTCTATATGAGGTGATTTTAATGAGTGTTGGGAGGACATTAATACTGAACGTCGAGAAGGGTAACATCGTAGACTCTAAGATATCAAATACTGAAATAGAGGAAGTTGTTAAGGAAGTTGTGATAGGAGTCATACCTAGGTGGTCCCCTAAAACATCTGATTTAATTGTCGTAAAATATGAACATGAAATAACTTTAAAACTACCCTTAAGTAAGGAACTCTATGAAAGCCTACATAGATACGGGTTGGATAGGAGGTCACCATCTGAAGTTACAGCTAGAATACCTGTGTACGTTGTAAGCTATGAGAACAGATGGGTTGGGGAGGACCTAATGGATGATAAGGTCTACGTGATCTCTCCGTATGTGAACGATGAGATCAAGAAGGAAGTAGAACTACTGGCAGTAGATATAACAACCTCAGAATCTAACTCTTCGGAAGACTATGAGTAAGTAATTGATGAGGGAAAACGAAGTTAGTATAATTAACCTTATAAACATTTAGAGAGAAAATATTAACGGTTATAGAGTAATATGTATTTTACTAAGGGAATAACACCAGCGATAACCGCAACGATTTTAATCGGTGCTGTGCTACTTATAGGTATTTCCTTCATGGGTTTCTCAATAACCATATCTAACATTCAAAGCTCTGAAATCAGGCTGAGGAATATCGTAATAAATGAGTTAGCTAGCGCTGTGATTTACGTTGAATATGAAGATATTAGCGGTGATATAGTTAATCTCTACTTAGGATTAATTAGGATGATACCTGAGAACACCGCGTATTACCTCATAATATTTAAGTCGACTACTAGCTATAGAAGTCTCTACGAATTAACACCTATAGATTACGTAAGTGGTATTAGGGTATCTAAAAACATCCCCGCAACGCTTTTAGCCCCAGCTTCTAAGATCTACGTCTTAGACGAATTTGGTAATCAAGTCCCACTCAACTTATTGGGGATTGACTACTTAACCGCATATCAAGTAGACTATACACCACTGTCAACGCTGATTAAAATAGTTGTAAATAAGTATGATGTAGGGTACCCTAACTACAGTTATATCGTATCAATACTACTTACTGAAATCAACGGTGAGTACTACGAGGTTGCTAGAATTACCTACGTGTTGAGGTGATTAGTTGGTTAGGAATTTAAGGAGAGGGCAGGCAGAATTGATTGGTGGTTTAATAGTTGTCAGCGTCATAATACTGATCGTCATACCTCTAATACTTAACATGCTTACATCATCCACAACCACTGATATCAGAGCATACTCGCAAAGACTTCAATTCGAAATCGATAGATCGTCGGAAAAACTACTACTAATAAATAACACGTTAACCAACCCAAGCCCTATCTCAATATCGATTGTGAGGATATGGTTAATGAATAAAACTCCAGTGGATATTAACCCACCAGTAGAAATACCATCAGGAAGTAACATCGGTATTGACTCACTATGGAATAAAGATGAGTTAGACGCCTTAGTAACCTCTAGAGGAAGGGTCTTCAAAATATCTGAATTAATACCCCCAACTATTACAATAACCCCGATTCAATACCCTCCATTAGGGATTATAGGTAGTCAAGTCGTCGGAGGCTCAAACCTATTTGAAAGAAATGTCAGTATAGACGTTACGTGTACTATCGGCAGAACACCATGTACGTACCCCATCGCCGGGTTCTACTACAATAACACTTGGTATGTAAACAGAAATGGTTGGGTACCTGCATCTAACGCTAACATAAATATATGTGTTGACCAATCACAATATACAGATTTAGATGAGAATAAAGCTCATGAATTAGTCGTACTAACCAATATGAGCAGAACTTGTTTTTATGTACCAACCGGAAATATCAAAGCTAATAATTTAGTAAATTCCTACCTCTTTAAAAACTTTACTTACATAAATGAAAGCACATCAATAATCGTAATATATGTTAAGTCTGTTGTTAAATCAGAAGAAGCTCAATCTGTCGTTGTCTTATCCGTTTCGTTGATTAAAACAGATGATAATACGAAGAACGTGACATCTTACGCATCGCTCTCATCAGCGAAAGTTACGAGAGCCGGGGATCTTCTTCAGATTTATGAAGGTTATGTCATGTTTCCTATCATGCAGTTCCACTATTTTAGGAGTATTATAGCTGGTAGTCCTGGATGGTACGACTTAAATATAACTGTAGAAGTAGTTATGCAAGAGAATGTTTATATTTGGAATAGTTTAGAATACGTAGTTATCAGTGCTTATTGACCTACCTCTTAAATCGTAGTACGTTATGTTGGTTATCAGTACTTTAGCTTTAGAGCCTAAAATTAATCTATCTTTTATTACTACTGGTTTGTAGTTATATGTCCTGCATATCATATCTCCCTTAAAGCTTTTAGATGTTACTACGACGTTAGCTATGCTTCCTACATACTCATTATTTATCTTCATAG
>CALEDH010000007.1 GCA_937949785.1 uncultured Sulfolobales archaeon
CGGTATTCCAACATAGTTTCACTAACCCCTCAAAATACCTAAGGTTGAACAACAGGAATGCTGGAAATTCATACTAGCAATAGGTCTTCAGGAGGTCTACCCATTTGATTCTCTAACAGTATTACATACACTACCTTAGACAGGACTGTAAATAGACTTGCCAGTATCCATACCTCTATCAGTGTCGGTATCTTCATTAGTCAGGTTTAGTTCGTATACATAGGTGCATTAACCCTCATACCACCTAGAGGTCATAGCTATTAACTAATGTCTTAATGTTAGGAGTTTTCAAGATAAAAATATATCCTTGACAGACCCACTTCTACTACTAGACAGAAGGCGTAGCGGTTACTACCCATCCTAACGAATACGTTAATTAGGTTTAAAGTAATTGATGGCAGATATGGAAGTAGTAGATGAAATCTTAAAACCCTTAGGTAGGTATTGCATTTTAGGTTATTTTCTTATTGATATTTCTAAGATAGGCTTTCATATATTCTATAGTCGTTGAAGTAGTAATGAGATCTGTACTATTATGCTTAATGGTTATTACGACTATATGGCATCACGCTATCACTATAGGCGGTAATCCCAGACATGAACGAATATTAAAGATACTCTAGAGATAAATGAGTACTTAAGAATTCAACTGCTAATAGTGTTAGCTAGATATTAAAGGCTAGTTAGTACTTAAAGTATGGAATCGTATGTGAAGGCATACATAATACATCTATTCGTAAATTGTGGTGGTGCGGAGGCTGTAACGTTTGATATGGCTAGGGTGTTTGAGGGTGTTAGAGTAGAGTGTGGTGAGCTGCTTAATATTTCATGTGATTACAAGGCTATTGAGGTTAGAAATTTTCTTTATGATATGCTCTTCCACACTAGGCAGTTTCTCAGATATAGGAGGTTGTTATTAGTTTCATCTTTTAAGGAGTTAGTCCATCTACGTTCTGATGGATTGGTCGTAGATACTTGTTCTAACGTACCTGTTAGGGGTGTTGATATTACCTATATTCACTACCCAGCAGTCTTGAGTACGAATCCATCTAATACTTTAATATGGAGGGTTTATGAGTGGTTGATTAGGCGGAAGGTGCGGGAATTAATCGGTTCTCCGAGGTATGTCTTAGCGAATAGTTCTTGGACTGCTAGTAAGGTTAGGGAGGTATATGGTATTAATGCTGAAGTCCTCTACCCACCTGTTGATGTAGATTATTTTAGATATGATGGTAGGGTGAAGGAGAAAATAATCGTTACTATATCTAGGATTACGTATGAGAAGAAACTACATATATTACCGCAGATAGCTTTAAAACTACCTCAATATGAGTGGTATTTAGTTGGGAGTGTAGGTAGGGCTGGGAGGGGGGTGCTGGATAAGTTAGAGAGGGGAAAACCTAAAAACCTCCACATACTAACCAACCTATCCAGGAATGAATTAAGAGAATTACTCCTAAGCGCCTCATTCTACATACACCCACCATTTGCAGAACACTTCGGCATAGCAGTTGCTGAGGCAGCTGCAGCTGGTGTAATACCGATAGTCTATAAAGATGGTGGAGCTTGGACAGACATAGTAGCCCCGATCAGTCCGGAGTTAGGATATGGGGAGCCTGAGGAAATCCCAACAATCATAAGGAAGTTAGAGAATAGTAGGGATGTAGGAGAGCTAAGGGAGAGAACGGTAATGAGAGCTAACCAATTCACAACGCAGAGATTTAGAGAAGAATTCATGAAAATAGTTATGAGCACCATAACACACTGATAACTTTCGGTCTTTTTCCTTATTACTTTAAACATCAACTAAGATGTAGACCTTACGATCTAACACTGATTTCCAGCAACTAGAAGAAACTTCATAAGCAGTACGTCGTAAATTGATGAGAGGAAGTAATAGAAGTTATATGTCTATGGTTTGTCTATGTAGAAGCTTTCAGGGATGGCGTTTATGAACCATAGGTAGTAGGTGAAGTAGCCTAGCCATAGCCATAGGTAGAACGATACTGGGATTAGATAAGTGCCTCGTACGTAATAAGCGGTTCGTGAGAAGATACGGAGGGTTGTGTCGAGCGGTATCCAACCATCTCTATCACCTAAACCGAAAGTCCGGCCCCACTCCCTCGGTATCTTTACTTCAACCCATACGTGGTGGCCTACATACTCTCCCCAGAGTAGGCTAATCCAGCCGAAGACTACGCGTACATTCTCCCTAGGTACTCCTAAGGCTCTTAGGAGGGATGCTAGTAGGATTGCCTGATCCTCACAATCACCAGTTCCTAGCCTGATCGTAGTACTAGGTAGTTGCCAGTAATCACGTACTCCCCACATATCCATATCGCTTACATACATTATGTTATTAGAAACCCAGTAATAAGCTAACTTAATATTCTCCAACAAGTTATCTGAGAAAGGTTCCTTCCCAATCTTCCTAGCTAACTCTACTACAGCAGGTTCATACGGTCTTATGTAATCTGATATGTCATCGCTAGGCAGATCGCGTCCTAAGCGTTGAGGCATGCCTAAGACTACGAACAATAGTATGAACGCTGTAATCGTTACCCTCCTAACCAAACCCACCACCGCCGAGACCGCTAAGACCGGTAACCCGCTGCCGGGGACTAGGGGAGGGACTTAACAGGAGGTGTGCCTGAAGAGTTAGGGATCTAGTCGCAGATATGATTTCAGAGAAGTAAATAATACTTAACGTTAACTTCCGAAGTCTCTGTAACACAGCATCAAACATATACACGTCTTCGTGGATAAACACCTCCGAATCGCATATCTCTTTAGTCCTACTTCGACGGACCTGAGAATAATTGATGTGACATACCTCCCTAACCCCATCTAACCAGCTCGTGGAACTCCGGATCAGCACGTCCACTACTTCAAAACCGATCATGAGGAGATGAGGCCCTATCCCAGGAAGTTGTTGGCCGTCAAAACCGTTTTAACCACCTAATAAACTAAGGTTTCACCTGTTTAATTTTTAACGTTTAATAGCTAAGCTGCACCCTACAACGATAAATAAGTACCTAGACGATAGGGGTATTAAGCCTCATCCAATACGACCTCATGATATCAACTAGAATATGAGGTATTGATAGGTGATATGCTTGACGGGAGTTAACGTAGAACGTCTGACGAAGATGTTGCTTGGGAATAGGACTACTTCAGCACCGGTTCTAGGACTTATAAAACTTTATTAAGCCTTCCCACCATGAAACTACTTAGTTGAGATGTTAATAGGGTTGCTGATTTTGCTGAGGGTTTCGAGAGTATTTCCAGAGGTAGGTTGGGGTAAACGATGCTACTGATATTAGTTCTGGTACTGCAGCTCCTCTCGGCATGTTATATGTGTAGTGGATATACCAAGATGCGGTGGATATAGCTAGGAGCGTTAGTGAGGTAATCTTAATGGGTAGGTCCTCGCAGATGGTTATAACTACTAGGAAGGCAGCAAGTCCTATGAAGAACATTACGGAAACTATAAAATGTAGGAGTCCGTAGACCTCATCGAAAACCCCAACTAATATTAGGGAGAACCCCGAATACATCACCACCGCATTATATATCTTACTAATCCAAGAACTCCTCAAACCTACCGTAAATACTAGTAAGCCGCCGACAACTAAACCGAGATTAAATATAGGTGCTACATCACTCCTAACAGCATGGCCTAAATCGCTTAACGCATTGTTAAGTAGGTTAAACCATGGTGAGAGTGAGGCAGCTATGCATGTAAGGGATAGTGGGATAGCTACTGACAGCATTGTAAGTAATCTCAAATTAACACCTAAATAATCTCTCGGAGTAGGAAATAAGTTTACCGAGTAGTGTTTCACACCCTTTTAAAGTGATTTAAGCTTACTCCCCTTTATTAGTAGGGGGGTGTTAGGTGGGTACTACGTTAAGTCATGAGGAATTACTTAAATTATTGATGAGAGGTATAGAGCTCTATAATGAGAGGAGAGCGCCTGAAGCTATTAGCGAGTTAGTCGAGTTAAGAGGTGATGAAGTAGTAGTTAGGTTTACAGGTACTTTCTGTATGTGGTGCGGTGTTTACGACTGGGTTGAAGACCTAGCCTACATACTACGTGAGTTAGGTTTAGAGGCTAAGTTAGTTAAGTACGTAGAACCTGAAGACCTATCAGAACCGTATAGGATAGGGGTGTTCAAACTAACTTTACCTAATCCTGATGGGTTGGAGACGTAATCACCAACTTTTTAAGAACTATCAACTTGACCTAACCACTACGTCGAAACGTTAAGGGAAGTATTACACTAGACTTTTAAAACTATGTTAGTTAAGAGTATTGGTTATATGTGTTGAGTATGTTGACGGCTTATCAGGCTGTTGGTGCGGTGTTAGTTATAGCATGTCTAACCCTTACATTACTTAGCTATGTTTTCTTCGGCCTTACCCCTCTAATAGCTTTATGGATTGGCTTAGCTGTGGTTGGGGCTTCTATGGCTTTAACTCCTAGTAGGGGTTTGAAGCCTAATGAAGTTATTTTAGAGATGCTTAATACGTTTACATATAACGTTAACGCTACTATAGAGTCTTTAGGGTTAGGTTCTAGTAACGTCTACGTATCTAAGGGTGGTGATGTGTATATAGTAGCTACGCTTAAACCAATAGATCCGAGGGCTGAGTTAGACTTAAGCACAGTACTTAAGTCTTACGGAGATAACGTTGGTGTGGTGTTTAAGTCCCCTATCAGTAGGGGGCTTGTAGGTGAGGTTAGCGATGTATGCTCATCTATAGAGTACGTAGCTGTAGACCTACTAAGCATTGCTAGTATGGTTGAATGTGTAGATGTCGGTATGAGGACTACTGCTAAGTTTATCAGGCCTAAGGTAAGCTCACCCTACAGGATGGGTAGGACTGTCGGGAGTCTATACGGAATTATAACTACGTCTATTAAGGCCTTAGCCGTAGGTAGGGCTGTACTCATATCAGATAGTGAGGAAGGTAGTGTTAGGATGGTAGTAGTTGAGGGTGTGGGTAGTGGATAGAGAACACCTAGCTAATACAGCATTAGCTATGCTAATAACCCTAACTACGTGGGCATTATGGTCTGTAGGTGAGGGTAGGGTAGATGCATACATATCAGCCTTCACAGTAGAATACCTAGCAGTTAAATCCGTCCTAAGACCACGTAAGCTATTTAAAGACCTAGTAGCAGTGATTTTAGTACTTATATTCACATTCATCGTAGCTATTAAAGTATATGAAGTGCTGAGTGGTGTTAGATGACTCTAATTAAGACCGCCTCTGCAGTAGCTGTAATTATCCTAGCCCTAACCGCAGCTATAACCTCAACAATACCTAGGCATGTAGACCCATTAACAGTTAGTGATAGCGTTCCAAACCCCGTAGAATTAGCTAACCTATACAGCATCATAGCTAATAACATAGCCTACTTAGACCTAACCTCAGCTATAGGTAATGTAAGTACTGCTAAGAACATCTACATACCTAAGAGGTTTGAAGGCATCATACTTAGAGTTAATGAGTTATTAGAGGAGTACATACTCAGTATTAACAACAGTAAATCACTCATAGATATGCTGACCACCTTAGTTAGTAGGGGTGATTATAAGTCCTCAACAACACTCCTACCTGAAGCGTATTTAAGCCTAGCTGAGGCTAGGATAACCCACATCTCACTAACCAAAGCTGTAGACGGTTTAAGAGTTTTAGGAGTGCCTAGCAGTGAGGTTAGGGAGCTAGCTAACTCTACGGGAACTCCATTAGAGGTGTTAGGGAGGTACTTAGACGGGTTAAGAAGTGTGGTTGAGGAAGCTATAAGCAACGCTACTGAGACAGAACTCACGGTATGGGTTAGTAGGGCTGAGGTATCATACGGTGATGTCGTTGAGGTATATGGTAGGCTAACAACAACGTCTGGGGAACCTCTAAGCAATCAATTAGTCATAACCCACTTCGGACCTAAGAATACCTACGTAATCACTGACTCCGAAGGATTCTTCAAAACAACATTCATAGCTGATATATACATACGTGAAGCCCTAACCTACGCTGAATTCATGCCTAGGGGTGAAGGCCTAACTTACTGTAGGTCTAATGAGGTCTTAGTGATGGTAGACTTCTACACACCAAACCTAAGGCTGACGTTAAGTGATGAGAAGGTCACACCAGGTCAGACCACATACCTAACCATAAGTACTGATACCTACTTAGAGGTATACGTATCTACGAAGCTTGTAGGTGATTTAAAACTCGATGTTTATGGGGAGATGGTAGTACCGATTAGAATTCCTAAACTAGTCGATGAGGGTAGTTACTTAATAGTAGCTAGGAGTGCTCCAAGAGGTTACGTAGGCCCTACCACTAACAGCATAACATTAGAAGTAGTTAGGTTAGGGCCTAAGTTCTACTTAGACATACCTAAGTACGTCATCGTAGGTTTTCCGGCAACGATTAAGGTGATGTCAGACATAAGCTACGTGTTAGAAGCGTATACCATACCCCCAACACAGACAGTAGTTATAGGTGATGAGGTTTATTTAAACATACCTCTAAGCTACTTAGACCCTGAAATCTCCGTAGTATTTAAGATGATGCCTACAGACCCTAAATTCAGGTCTGAAGAAACAGTATTTAAAATACCTACGTATAACCCCATATCAATAACTACTTCCTTAATCGGTGTTGGGTTAATACTGACGATAACTATGTTTAGGGGTAGGAGGGGTAGGCATGAAGTCCTGAGGGGTAGTGGTTTAGAGGTGGTTAAGGAGGGTGGAGGTATTGATGACCCAATTAGGAAGTCCTTTAACGAGTTACTAGGCATTCTTAGCAAGCTAACCGGTGTTCTATTCGAGGCCCATCAAACGTTTAGAGAGTATGTTAGAGCTATTGAGGGTAGGGTATCGGAGGGCGTTAGGGATACCCTAAGTAATTACTTCATGAGGGTTGAGGGCGTTGTTTACGGACCTCCTACTACTAAGGGTTTGAAGGATGTCCTAGCCGACCTACTTAAAGAGTTGATTAGCTGGCTTAGAGGTTTAATGCCATGATTAAGTACATATTCTACGGGCTGGCCATAGCTCTAATAATATCATCAGGCATTGTAGTAGCTATACCGTCTACCGATGACTTCTCACCTAATAACCCGCTGTGGAACGGGTTAACTAAGTTCGTCAAATACTATAACACCACCTTAATCACCGCCGTAGATGTTGGGAAGGTCCCTAAGGGCGGTGTAGTACTCATCTTAGGCCCTAGCACTACGTTTAGAGATGATGAGTTAGGAGTTTTAGTAGACTTCGTAGGTAGTGGTGGGACTTTAATCATAGCTGATGACTTCGGGACTTCAAACCAATTACTCTCAGGCCTAGGCCTAAACTACTCGTTTACAAATGCCTTACTAGCCGATGACCTATTCATGTATAGATCGCCTAGAATGCCTAGGGTTAGGGCATACCTTAGCGGTAGGGATTATGAACTATATCTAAACTACCCGACAACGATTGACGTAGGCTCTCTAAGCAGCTGTATAGCCCTATCATCCCCGTTTAGCTACCTCGACCTAAATCTAGATAACTCTAAGGGTGTTGAAGAGCCGTACGGCCCGTTCTGCATATCCTACCTAATTAAACATCAATTAGGTAATATCATCCTAATCTCCGACTCAAGTATAGTCATAAACGCTATGATAGATTTAGGGGGTAATAGAGCTTTCATAGACGACGTAGTTAGGGGTAGGGAGGTTTATGTGGTTAGTGATAAGTGGGTTAGAAGTACGTATGCAGTGGTTAGAGATGGTTTAGTAGGTGTTTTAATTTTAGCGTATACCTCTAACCTAAGGTACTTAACAATACTCATCACATGTCTAACCACATACTTAGGTATAAGACGTCTGCCTAAGGCCGTTAGGGTTAGGTATGTAGATGAGGTTATTAAGGAGGTCTTAGAGAGGAATAAGGGTTGGAGCTTGGATTTATTAAAGAGATTGGCGAGGGACCTAGGTTATGAATAACCTTAATACGTATGTAGGTAAGCTCGTAGAGGTAGGTGACTTCATTAGGAAGTACATAGTAGGTCTTGAAGACATGGTAAAGCTACTCCTAATATCCATACTTACTAACGGGCATATACTTATCGAAGGTCCTGCTGGGACCGGTAAGACAGTCCTAGCAAGACTATTCTCACAGACTATAGGGGGTGTGTTTAAGAGGGTTCAGATGACTTCTGACCTCCTACCGCAAGACCTACTAGGCACGTACTACTTCGACTTAAAGAGGGGTGAGTGGGTCTTCAGGGAGGGCCCGGTATTTAGCAATGTCCTCATGGTAGATGAGTTGAATAGAGCCCCGCCTAGAACTCAGTCAGCCCTACTTGAGGTAATGCAGGAGAGGCAGGTATCCATTGAGGGTAGAACCCATAGAGTTCCAGAACCATTCCTAGTCATAGCTACTCAGATGCCCGTAGGTTCTGAAGGTACGTATCCCCTAACCCCAGTCCTAATCGATAGATTCGCATACTCAAGTAGGTGTGATTACCCAACACCCGATGCTGAGGCTGAAATAGTTAGGAGGGCTAATGGGATAGATGAGCTACTAACATCCGGTGGTGTTAAGCAGATGTTAAGCCCTGACGAAGTAGTTGGTTTGAGGGAGGTCCTTAAGGAGGTCTACACATCTGATAAGATACTTAAGTATATCGTAGATTTAATAAGTACTATTAGGTCTTATGAGGAGGTATTAACCGGACCATCAGTTAGGGCTAGTATATGGCTTTATAGGGGGTCTAAAGCCCTAGCCCTACTGGAGGGTTTAAACTACGTCATACCGGATCACATTAAATCATTAGCTAAGTTTGTAATACCTCATAGGGTAAGTATTAAGCCTGAGTTTAGGGCTGAGGGCATCTACCCTGAGGCATTGGTTGAGAGAGCTCTTAAGGCTGTGGAGGTCCCTAAGATTTGATTAAACTTAGTGTTAAGGGGTTAGGTCTAACCACTTCAACACTGCTAATAACTACGCTATCCGTAGTCCTAGCAGACTACATATTAATGATTACCGCATCAGTACTAACCACACTACTAATAGCGGACCTACTACACTACTTAATTAGACGTAGGGAGCTATGCTCATGCAGCCCTGACGTAGCTGAGGTTTTACAGATCCGCAGACCTAAGGACTTAAGCTTAGATATTAATTGCTGGGGCGTTAGAAACGTTTCTAAGCTACCTAAGTGGTTGAAAGTAGTTAAGACTTCAACCAAGCCTGAAGGACTGAATGTGGAGGTGAGGACTGACTTCAAATACTCAGGTAAGTACGAACTGAGTTGTGTTGAGGTCGTTAGGTCTAGTAGGTTAGGTTTTTTCTCAGAGGTTGTAGTGGTTAGGTCTAACATATCGTTTAAGGTCATACCTAAAACTCTCTACTGGGTGGTCATAGCATTAGGTATACTAGGTATTGGGACTAAGATCGGGTTATCTAAACACGACGTATCTGATGTTGTAGATAAGTTAAGCCATCTTAGGAGTGAGGGAGGTATTTACTACCTAACTAGGGAGTACGTACCTGGAGACTCTATGAGGAGGGTTGACTGGAAGGCTACGGCTAGGGTAGGTGAGCTATGCGTTAAGGAGTTCAAAGAACCTCTCGGAGGTTCAGCCCTACTATGCTTAGACCTAAGATGTGTGGGTAGGTATACATGTGATGCGGTTGCCTCAGCAGCACTATCAACTATTATAGCATCGCAGAGCGGTGGTTTAGGAGGGCTATACGACATAGCTAACAATAAGTTAATACCCACCGCTAACTACGAAGGTATGCTCACATACACCTTAAGTAAGGTCCTCGAACCACCGGTAGTTGATGAGTTAGACCTCTACGAATACATCACACCTCAGACGCTAAGCGAGTTAAGAACCGCTCTAAGTAAGTTAGACGTAGTTATCGGTAAGCCTACAGATCCAGGTAGGGCCGTAGTTAACTGGGACGAAGCAATAATTATATCAGCGCTAATCCACGAGCTGGGTAAGGTGTTAGATGTTGTTGAGGTTATTAGGGGTAGGGGCGGTAATGCAGTCCTAATCACACCTCTAAAACCCTGGATAGATACTGAGGACCTAGAACTCGCCTACAGACTATACGTAAGCTATAGTAAGTCGTTAGAGAAGCTTAGGTCTTTAGGGGCTAAGATAGTTGTGTGGGATAGTGATGTCATTGAGTTCGGCTAAGCTATCAGTCCTCATAACCTTAGCGCTACTCACCATAAACCCTATAATGATATGTGACGGTATTGATGACGTGGTCGGCGGTTTGATATCTGAGTTAAACTACCTCAGAGGTAGGGGCTTAGATATATCTAACCTGACAGCGAGGCTTAGCGAAGCTGTTAAGGCCTACTACAGCGGTGATGTAAACCTAACCCTTAAGTTAGTTGGCGATGTTAGGTCTGAGGTTAGTATGCTTAAAGACGTTGCTGAGGTTACTTACCTCAGACTCACCATCGCTAAATACGTTACTATAGCCTCACTCCTCTCAACCCCGATAATAACCTACTTCCTACTCCCGACGGTATATGCGTACATATGGTACTACCTTAGGAGGAGGTGGGTTGTGAGGTGATATTAGATGATGAGGTCCTAGCCGTAATCACCGCCGTAGCCACCATCGCTTCTGTATTAGGTGTTGCCCAGCTGATCAGGCCTGAGGTATCTGAGAGTTTCACAGCTGTAGGCCTGCTCAGCGAGGACTGCAGGGTAGGTGGGTACCCAAATAAGGTCTTAGTAAATACATCTATTAAGCTATGCATATATGTCTACAACCATGTGGGTGAGGCTATCTACTACTCGATTAAGTATAAGTTAGGGACTGACACCACACTACCTACTAACACTACGCCATCACCAGCTGCAGTATTAGCTGAGTGGGGAGGTGTTTTAAATCATGGAGTAGGGGAGACTACGTTGGTAGGCGTCCCAATCCCGGAGGTAGGACTTAACAACGCTGTACTGATATTCGAGCTATGGCTCTACGACGTAGGCAGTAATTCGTGGGTATACTCAGGTAGGTGGACACACCTACATGTAGAGCTAATTAGACCGGTGGGTTAGGTTGGGTAAGACCCTTGAGGAATTAGTACTTAGTAGGACTTCTAAGGGTATGCCGCTACGTAAAGTTGTTAATGAAGTGTATAGGGAGTACGTATCTGGTAAGTTAGACCTTACAGACCTAAGCCCACCTAAAACCATACTTAACTACTTGATTAGGTTAGACTACAGCCTATGGTTCTGGACCATTATAACGTTAACAACGCTAACTAACATCTTAACATATATTACTAATTACATACCACAGCTAATACCGCTTAGATGGGTTTTAGGGACTCTTTACGTCCTATTCATGCCTGGCTACGTATTAGTTGAAGCACTATACCCTACGAGAGGTGGGTTAAGCCCCCTGGAAAGAGTAGCACTAGCTGTAGGACTCTCACTAGCTATCACACCACTACTAGGACTCATACTAAACTACACGCCGTGGGGTATAAGGCTAACACCGATACTCATAACCATATCAACATATGTCATAGTCATATCACTACTAGCAGCGTTCAGAAAGTTAAGGAAGACTACACTACCGCCAAACATAGGAGAATAGTTGAATCAACTAAGATGTGAGGAAATATGGTTGATGTGTTAACTCATTAAGTTCTTAACCCTTGTGAGGAGCTCTCCTAACATCTTAGACATAAGGTAGTTCTCAGCTCTCCCACGTGCCTTCCTAGCCATGAAGTCTCTCCTATCTACATTTCTAATTAAATCTTCAATAGCCTTAGCAGCTCCGTCTATGTCGTCAGGCCCCCGTACATGAATTCCTTCAACACCGTCGGTGATTAACCATTTCTGACCATATGTTGCACTAGTTATTACTGGGACCCCGCCGTACATGAATTCTATCTGAGTTAGCCCTAATGCCTCCATCTTAGACATTATAATGTTTAGGTATGAGGCCTTAATGAGGGAGGCCTTAGTCTCCTCATCTAATTCACCGGTCACGATGACGTTATCTAAGCCCTTCACCTCCCTAATAACTTCATCCCACTGATCTCCAGGCTTACCAGCAATTACGAAGACAACGTCTTTTAACTTCCTTAACTTCCTAGCAACTCTAACCACTGCTAAGGGGTTCTTCCTCTCCTCCACGGTACCTAAGTAGGAAACCATTATCTTATCACCACCTACCCTGTACTTACTTTTAAATAAATCCGGTTTTGACGTATCTATAAGTGATGCTAAGTCATCATCTAAACCCCCTGGGAATACGTATATTTGCTCAGGCCTAGCCCCATGAATTACCATCTCCTCAGCCTCTACGTTAGTCACGCATAAGACCATATCAGCTGCTTTGAAAATAGGTTGGAAAGCCGTTGTATTCCACGCCATACGGAAAGCTCTCTCTATGGGGTCATACCTACTCGGGTCTGGTGGTTGGTAGTGTGACATATGACCGTAAACAGTCTTTGTTACTGCCTCACCTAAACTCCTCATAAGCCTCTTCCACATAATCCACTTAGCAGCTTCTTCGGGACCGTTCCAAAGGGTTGAATGCGTTATTAGGAAGTCAATACCTATTGATTCATCAATACTCTTCAAGACGTTGATGAAGTCTCTGAACATTATCCTCCTAGGGGGCCAGAAAGTCTTACTGCTATCAACTCTAATTACCGGTAAGCCTACCTTAGGGTCGTTATCAAACTTTACATAACCTTCAATACTCTTCATAACCTCGCTTAACGGTACTACAGCCTCCCCATCATGATATATACTACTTATCAACCATGACTGAACCCCCAGCCTCCTAGCCCACTTAACCATTCTCTGAGCTACTAATTCCTGGCCCTTACTATTCGACGTCTGGTATATTGCTGTGAAGAACTTCATCCCTATACTCTATTACCTCCTAATAACCTGTTGTAGTATTTGAGCCAGTATTATGAGAACCATAGCTATTGTAAGACCCCAGATAACAGGCATTAAAAGCATGTTCAAAGAATATATGCTTAAACCCCCCTGCTCTAATGCAAATACGATCACAGCTAAGTAGATCATGATCCTTAAATACTCAGCAACAGGTATTAACAACCTAGTCTCACTCCTTAACTCACTACTCTTATAGATATAGCCGACGAAGGTGTCTGTGAGTATGAAACCTGCAATTATTATTAGAAAAGCTTTGATGAAGCCCGTAATGTAGACGTAGATTATGATGTAGAAAGCTTCGGAAAGCCATCCAATACCTAAGCTAGCTGCTACCAGGCCTAAAGCCAGTAACGTGAAAGTTAAGTATATAGTCCATGAGGAAATCAGCCCGAAGAACTCGCTGACAGAGTAGCCGCCCCTCAATATAGCCTTACCAACAGCGAATCTCTTAAACCATTCATCAAAGCCAACCTTACTTAGCACGTAGATCACGAACCTCTTAGTGAGGATACCTACTATGTAACCTACAACGATGATTAGGACTGAATACCCTAAAGTTATCAGTAGGTCAACGTATTCTAACGCCTCATATAACATGGCTAGCTAACCACCTATGCAATTCTTCATAAGGAACCTCGTAATCTACTTCCACGCTTAAGCCGTAGTTATGTTGATGTCGTACAAGGACTGAGGTATCGGAGACCTTAAATGCTGGTATGTCGTTCTCACCATCACCTACATACACAACCCTATCTAAACCTAATAACGTCCTTAAAGTCTTGACAGCCTCCCCCTTACCCTTCTCAGATATGTAGATGTCTACGAAGGGGTTTAACCTGTACTCCAATACCTTAAGCCCCCTACCCCTCGCCACCTGTAACAACCCCTCCAAACCTTCGGGGGCCTCCCCATACGTACTCCAATCAATGCTTAAGCCTAGAAGTAGGTTTGTCAACGACTTCTTCTCCTCAACATACGCTCCCGACAGCTCACCGGCTAAATTCCTAACATCGGTTATGGCGTCTATTAGGTGTTTCTTAGTTAGTGCTGTATCGCATAGTAGGTAGTCCTTAGCTAGTATTTCTAAGCCGTTAACACATATATAACTGTGGAATATGGGGGCCTTACTTAACAGGAAGTGGCAGTCCTTACTACTTGCTACGACTAATACGTACTTACCTGATAGTTCCGTAAGGACCTTAACTAACTCACTACGTATTCCCGCTTCCTCCCTACTAATTTTAAGGGGGCTTAAGGTGCCGTCGAAGTCGAAGAAAATCCCTATAACACCCATAACTAATCACCACACTAACTGGGATTTATTAGAAAATCAAACTTTTAAATGTTTAAGAATGCCTTACAGCACATCTATTCAGGAGGTCTTCCCACATAGCATCTACGTATGCTTGAAGTTCTTTAATTATCCGCTGATCATCGCTTACCGCATGTCTAAACCTCTCCTGAACCTTAACGAATTCCTCCACAGGCTTCTTCAACGCTGGATTCCTAGCTATTTCTAAACTCCTACTAGTCAACCTCCACACCCCACCCCCATACTCCCATAACGGGAAGTAACACGTATCAACAGCTAATCTGCATATCTCTATAGACATGCTTTCATCAAACCTCCACCCACGTGGGCAAGGTGATAGTACGTGCAGGAATTTAGGACCGATAGTGCTTAAAGCCCTCCTCACCTTATTAATGAGGTCTACCCAATGCGCTGGTGTGGCGGTTGCTACGTAGGCTGCTCTATGAGCGACCATTATATCGGCAATCGGCTTCTTATGCTGAGGCTTGCCTGGAATTACGGTGCCGTAAGGTGATGTAGTTGTTAACGCTCCGTACGGTGTGCCCCCACTCCTCTGAATCCCGGTATTCATGTATGCCTCATTGTCGTAGAGAACGTATAGTATGTTATGACCTCTCTCAACCATCCCGCTTAACGATTGGAAGCCTATGTCGTATGTCCCACCATCACCGCCGAAGACAATTACGTTAACCCCCACATCACCTACAACCCCCCTCTTCCTAAGGGCTTTGAAGGCTGCCTCCACACCAGACGCGGTAGCGGCAGCGTTCTCAAAGGCGTTATGTATCCATGGAACATTCCATGATGTGTAGGGGAATATCGTTGTCGCTACTTGAAGGCATCCAGTAGCATTAACCACGACTACCGGCTCATCTATAGTTGCTAGTACTAACTTAACTATTATTGGTGCAGCACATCCAGGACAGTGCCTATGCCCCGGCAGTAATTTAAGTTTAGACCTCGCTAACTCCTTAATATTTATGCTTGAAGACATCACCGCCTCACCCCGACGTACTCCACATACGAAGCTGGCTTAACACCCCTCCCAAATTCAAGTAACTTCTCACATATCCGTTTAACAGTCAACGGCTCTAAGTCCCTCCCACCAATGCCGTAGATGAAGTTAACGACCGTAGGCCTACTATCTAAGTCGTAGAGAGCGCTTCTTAACTCGTTAAATAGGGGGGCTCCGTAAGCACCTGGCGATGTCGCCCTATCCATAACACCGATAACCTTCACACCGCTTAACACCTTAACCACCTCCTCATATGGGAACGGTCTGAAGGTCCTTAGCCTGAGAACCCCGACCCTCAACCCACTCTCCAATAACTTCTTCACAACATATTTAACCGTGCCTGCAGCTGACCCCATAATAACTAATACTATGTCAGCTCCATCCACACCGTAAGGATCTATTAACCCATCACCGTACCCCCTCCAACTCACTTTAAGGTAATCATTGTGGACTTCCTTTATTACTGACTTAACCTTATCTATAGCATCTACTAACATCATTTTGAACTCGTAGTAGTAGTCTGAAAGCGCTATTATCCCTAACGAGATTGGTGTGACCCCATCTAATACTGCAGGGACTTCCCTACCTAGGTATTCCACCCTAACGTTAGCAGGTTTTCTAAACCCTACGAAGTCGCTGACCACTTGGTCTGGTAGGATGTTTACGTTCTCTAACGTATGGCTTATGTGGAACCCGTCTAGATTCACCATGACTGGGAGCTGTATATCACTATGTTCAGCTATTTTAAAGGCCTGTATTACCGTGTCGTAGGCTTCCTGAGAATTCTCCACGTAGAACTGAATCCATCCTGAGTCCCTAGCACCTATTGAATCGCTATGGTCGCAGTGTATGTTTATAGGGGCTGAAAGAGCTCTATTAACAACTGCCATAACCACAGGTAGTCTAAGCCCTGAAGTCACGTAGAGTAATTCCCACATCAACGCTAGGCCCTGTGAAGATGTGGCTGTGAAGGTCCTTGCACCGGCTGCAGCCGCACCCATACACGTGCTAAGAGCTGAATGCTCAGACTCAACGTTTACGTACTCCGCATGTATCTCACCATTAGCTACGAACTCTGAAAGCCTCTCAACGATGATTGTTTGAGGGGTTATAGGGTAGGCTGAGATAACATCTACATTACTCTGCTTTACAGCATATGCTACTGCTTCAGCCCCGTTCAACGCCTTAACACTACCTAATAATGCCCTCATAACCTACCCCTCAGGAACCATCTCTACAGCTTTAACTGGGCACTCCCTATAGCATATACCGCAGCCCTTACAGAAGTCGTAGTCCACCCTCACGCACTCACCATCCCATACAATACTTGATTCCGGACAGTACACCCAGCATATGAGGCACCTAACACACCTACTCGAATTTATTACAGGCCTCCGACCCCTCCACGAACCTGTCTTAACCTCCGTTGACTGCCTTACTGTAGTCGGTACGAGCGGTAATTCCTTAATATAATCACTCTCCGACATGGGTTACACATCCGTAAGACGTTTTCAGGAGCTCTACGTTTTTCTTAGCGATTAAACCCTTAAACCTCTCCATAACGACCTCCTCAACAACGTCAAGCCTAACCACAGGTAGGACTCTAAGTAGGGCACCTAGTAATGAGGTATTAGTTATAGGTCTCCCTAAGATCTTTAAGGCTAGATCAGTTGCCGGTACAACAAATACTTTATACTGAGTTAGGTCAACCCCCACTAAATTCGATAACTCCCTAATACTAACACCTATAACGTAGTTTAGGAGTAGGACACCGCCACGTTTTAAACCATATACGAAGTTCTCAGAGCCTACTAACGAACTATCTAAAACCACTACTACGTCTGGCTCGTAAATACCTGAACGGATTAAGATCTCCTCATCTGAAATTCTAGTGAACGCAGTTAGCGGTGCCCCAGTCCTCTCAGGTCCGAATGTAGGGAAGGACTGAGCGTACTTACCCTCCCTAATCGCGGCCTCAGCAAGGATGTTACCAACACTCCAAACCCCCTGACCCCCCCTACCATGCCACCTAATCTCAATCTATAATAACCACCGATAATTAATTAATTCTCAAATTAATATTCCTTCATTAACTGTAATATTTTGAAATTATGAGTAATCTAAGCTCTACATTCTAAAGATTAAGCTCTTCACAGAATTTAAGATTAAAAACTATTTGAGTTCTAATGAAGACTTCAACCCTTCCTTAAGCATATTTAACTATGCCCAACACTATTAGTGATATTGCAGCAATTACCTCAACCATAGCAACCAACGTAATTATCCATTTCATACCCATCCTATCACCCGATAATATTTTTAGCAGTATAACTTTTAAACTTATATATATTTATATATATTTGATACGTTTGAAAACTTATAGAAACATACTATATACTAAAGCTAAGCCATCATAGCGGTGTGTAAAGACTTACTAATAAGTTTACTAGTACCTCAGCTATGTCAGCAATGATCCCATATATCCTGATGACGTGGTATGCTACTAACTCATAACCCTTCTCGTAAATAGTCTTACTTAGGTTCTCCCGTACCACCCTCTTCCTCTCAATAACATGTATTAGAGTGCTTAACGTTAGTAATGTATTACTACTATCGTATCCCTCAGTTGTGATTCTCTCCACTACCTCGGACAACTTCTTATAAACGTTATTAAATTCTTGAAGGTAGGTCAACACCTTCATAGCATCTGAGAATCCGTTAGATGCTTCCTTCACTAGTAATACTAAGTGGTCTGACAGCCTCTCAAGAAGTGTTGAGATAATCGCTGCTGATATTACGTATTTAACCCTCCCCATATTTGTGAGGGGTTTCTCAACTAATCTATATGCAGCTCTCTCCACCTCAAGTTGAGCTCTATCAACCTCGTCGTCAAGCTCATTTATTGATTCATAGTAGTCACTTAATGTTTTATAACCCCCTTCAAAAGCCTCTATGGTATACTTAAAAACTGTGGTCACTGAGTTAAACTCGCGTTTAAGCGCTTCAAGGATGTCCTCAACCTTACCCACCTCCCCGATAACTATGTAGTTCTCCCCCTCATCAATGACGTCGTAGTCTGGCGTATAACGTAGTACTGATAGTATAAACCTCCTTAGCGGTAGGTTTACCTTCTTATGGGAGGTAAGCTTAACACGTTCATAACCTACAATGTAGAAGGATATGAGAAGATATCTCAACTCATCCTCCGGTAGGGATGTGATATCAAGTACCGCACTCCTCCCCGCCCCACCCTCTTCCCCAAGGTCGATGCAGAGGAATTCCTTAGCATACCTTAAAATTACCTTAGAACCCTTCGTAAGCCCGTTAACTTCACACCACTCCTTAGGTACGTAAATAGCTAGGGAACTACCAACCCTTTGAAGCGTACGTAGTTCAGACCTCACATCACTCATAGGCTTCAACCTATATAACTAGTAAATATGTAGAATTTAAATATATATACTAGTATATTTAAGCTGCTAAGTCCACAGCCCACTAAAACGATGTGAGTAAGGACCTAACACCGTAAATGAACCTCCTAATAGTGTAGGGTAAGTTTTGTTGGAGACTACTTCACCTAATTTAAAAGCTAGGTATATTAATCGCTTTATACATAAGGTCTATGGTTGTAGTATGCCTTTATTTCCTGTAGACTTAATGGATAGGAAACCTATCGGTAAGTCAAATGAGTTCGTATCAGCCATAGGTGTTGGTACGTGGGGGATCCGTAATTACTTAGATGCTGAGAAAGCTTTAAGACATGCGTTAAGCATAGGCCTCACGTTAATAGATACTGCTGAGATTTACGGTTCGGGGAGGGCTGAAGAACTTGTAGGTAGGGTTGTTAAGGACTTCAGCAGGGATGTGTTCATAACTACGAAGCTACCGCCAGAACGTTTTAGAGATAGGGATGAGGCTGTAAGTGCGGCTAGGGCCAGCCTCCGTAGGATGGGGTTAAGGACTGCTGACCTAATACTCATTCATTGGCCCCATAAATCAGTGCCGATTAGCAGGCAGGTTAAGTCTTTAGAGGTTTTAGCCGACTTAGGTCTTTGTAGGTATATCGGTGTTTCAAACTTTAATGCTGATGAGTTAGTGGAGGCGTTAGAATCTACTAGTAAGTATGAATTAGTAGTTAATCAAGTTAAGTACAGCGTCTATGATAGACATGTGGAGAGGGACCTACTACCACTATGTATACGTGAAGGTATAACCATACAAGCATATACCCCGCTTGAAGGCGGTGCAGTGGCCGCTGATAAGACCCTAACAGACATAGGCTCTAAGTATGGGAAGACCGCGGTTCAGGTAGCCCTCAACTTCCTAATATCAAGACCCTCCGTAGTAGCAATACCTAAGTCTGAGAGGTCTGAGAGGATAGGTGAGTTTAAAGGCGCCCTAGGCTGGAGATTAAACGATAGAGATATAGACGTCATAGAGAGGGTTTCTAGGTGATGTAGTTGAGGAAGGTAATAGTCTTAAACCCTAATGACAACGTAGCCGTGGCCCTAACAGACCTGAAGGCTGAAGAACTAGTTGAAATCCCTATAGGGAAGGAAGTAATTAAGGTAAGAGCTATTGGTGAGATCCCCTCCGGCCATAAAATAGCTATTAAGGAGATCGCCGAAGGCGAGCCAATCATCAAGTATGGGGAGGTAATAGGTGTTGCAACCAAGCACATAGGTGTGGGGGAACACGTACACGTACATAATGTAAGTGGTCTGAGGGGGAGGTCAACACCTAACCCTGTAATGGTTGAAAACCCTCCTACCTAACCCTACTAATAGATATTGTTTGAGGGGAAGTAAAGTACGTTAAAATCGAGTTATGACTTCACCCACCTCGAAAGCCTTATGACGTGAGGGGGGTCTGGCAGGAGTTTACGTTCAGTTGGAGCAGGTCTTAAATATTTGAGAAGTCTATGATTTTTAGTACTGATTATTACTTAAGTAGTGTTAAATACTAAATAACTCCTTAACCCCGCTTACCAACATCTCAACAGCGAATGATGCGATTACTAGCGACATAAACCTACCTAACCCGTTTACGAACGTGGGGCCGACTAACCTCACTATCTGTGATGATAGCTGTAATGTGATGTAAACGGCTATGAATGCTATATACGCTGATATTAACGTATTTACCACCCCGTAAATGCTTGTAGACACTATGAGTAAGGTCATCGTGCCGGGCCCTACTATCAGCGGAGTTGCTAGTGGGACTATGATGTACTCCCCAACCTCTATCTTCGACGGTTTATGGCCGGTTATTAAGGTGTCTAAAGCAACTGCCATTAACACCACCCCACCAGCGATTTTAAGAGATGTAGTGCTTATGCCAAATAATCTCAGTATGTAATTACCGCATAGGGTGAAGACTGTAAGTAGTACGAATATAGCTATTGAGGTCTTATTAGTAACGCTTCTTACATTGCTAGTATCAATTGATTCTAAGATCCGCATAAATTGAGGTAATGCAGCTATCGGATCCATGATCGCGTAGAGCTGTACTGAAAGTCCTAACATAATACCTAAGTCAAACAAAGTATGACCACCTACATCATTAACCATTCACCTTTAATTACTGATAATGTCTACAGGCATATCACTTCTTGAAGGTAACTTTAAACCCGGAGTGGATCTTATGGAGGTTATCCTTAAACGTATCGCTTATTATTTTCTCAGCCTTAAACCCTGTGCAGTGCCCGACGTAGACCTGCTCAACACCTAATTCCATCAACGCGTTCGCTGCCTCCACGACGTCGTTATCATCATACCTCAACATGTGGAAACCCCCTACAACAGCGTATACGTTTTCCTTAAGCATTTCTGACGCATGTCTAACTATGTTTGATATCCCGCTATGACTACACCCGCTGATAATTATTAAGCCTAGGCCGTCAACCTTAACGGCTATGCCCGTATCATCAGGTAGGTCGTCAGGGACTAACTCACCGTCATCAAGTACAGTGTAGAAATTACTTTTATATCTCGATAAGTCGTAGTAATTCCCTACCTCCCCTAAGTAGTGTGTTGAAGTTGCTACCTGCATAGAACTCTTAGTTAGTATTAAGTTAGCGTTAAACTTGGTGAAGATATTGTTGGTGTAAGGCATGCCCTTATCAAATTCCTGCCTACTCTCATCTAAGACAATAGATGGTTTGAATATCCAAGGATGTGCTATAATAGTTAACCGTTTATTGACGTCCTTCAAAGCCTTCATCAAGTATTTAAGACCGCCTGTATGGTCGTAATGCCTATGACTTAACACCACCGCCTTCACACCGCTTAAGTCAATACCTAATGACGTAGCGTTGTACTTTAATATGTGATTACTCGGACCTACATCAAGTAGTAAGTTCTCCAGCGCTGTGTCGGAGTAAATCTTTAGAAGTATTGAGAGGCCGTGCGATGATAGGAGCTTCGTAAACCCTGAATAATCATCGTTTAAAACAATTACGTCAACCCTATATACTCCCATATAACATCTCGACTAACTGTTAATGGAAATTAAAAAGCTTTCATCAATTAAGCTTAATAATTTTAACGATGACTATTAGATTGTGGGATTATGACTGAATACGTAAGGATATTACCAGACGATTTAAGAAGGTTCACAGCAACCTGCTTTATAAGGTATGGAGTACCCTCAGAGGATGCTGAGTTAATAGCCGACCACTTAGTACTAGCTAATTTAAGGGGGGTCGACTCCCACGGCGTTATTAGGATTCCCTACTACACTGAAGGTATTAGGAAGGGGTATGTTAGGGGGAGGGGGGAGGTTAAAGTCGTTAAGGAAACTGATACCATGGCATTAGTTGACGGTGATAACTACTTAGGGATACCGGTCGCCACTAAAGCAACCGACTTAGCTATAAGTAAGGCTAAGTCAGCTGGCGTAGCTGCTGTTGGTGCTAGGAATTTAGGTCATGTAGGTATGCTCGCATATTATACGTTGAGGTTTGCGAGGAACGGTCTAGTAGGTATGGTATCTGTTAACGCGCCAGCACGTGTAGCTCCGTGGGGAGGTTCTCAAGCATTATTTGGGACGAACCCCATTAGCTTCTCCTTCCCTACAAGTAGTAAGCCTATAGTAGTTGATATGGCTACAAGCGCTATAGCAGCTTTTAAGATAAGGCTTGCAGCCCTGAAGGGGGAGAGAATACCTGAGGGAATAGCATTGACTAAGGATGGGAGGCCGACGACAGACCCTAAGGAAGCGTATGATGGGATACTACTCCCCTTCGGAACCTATAAGGGATACGCTATATCGTTAGTCGTCGAGATACTTTCAGCAGTAATTTCAGGAGGTACTCTAAGTAAGTACGTGTTTAACCACCCATCAACCCAAGGCGGATTCTTCGCACTTGCTTTAAACCCGTCAATACTTAGAGACTACAGCGAGTTCTTAAGAGATGTAGATACCTTAGTAAACTTAATAAAGACATGCCCACCAGCACAAGGCTTCGATGAAGTCCTAGTACCAGGAGATCCTGAGGACAGACATTACGAAGATAGGGTTAAGAACGGAGTCCCCATAGACTTAAGCACGTGGAAATTACTTGTGGAAGTAGCTAAGGACTTAGACGTAGAATTACCGAAAATTATAGGTTAGTAGGTTAGGTAGTTCAAAATTTTTACCCAACCTACTAAGTTATACACCAATCTCAACGGCTTCACAAGATGTTAAGTAAGTTTTAAAAAGTTAAGATAGTAGGTAAAGTTGTTTACAAGGTAATGTCGGTTTTAACTATAATTTATTTACGAAATCGACTTTACACCATAAAGATTTTAAGTAGGTAACTACTATATTACTTCTAAGGTGGTATTAGTTGGCTACTAGCTTCGGTCTTAAGGAAGTAGAGGTCGTAGATGAGTTACCTACACCTGAAGATGCTTTCAGAATACCTAAGATGGGTTTTAAGGAGATCACCTTCAAGGTCTTAGGTCCTAGTATAATCGCTGTAGGTGTTGCGATAGGTGGTGGGGAGTGGTTATTAGGTCCTGCAACTGCGGTGCGCTACGGCTTAGGGATGGCGTGGATAGTTTTAGTATCTTCTCTACTGCAAACAATATATAACGTATGCTTAGTTAGGGTCACAGTATACTGCGGAGAACCGCCGATAGTATACCTTAGGAGGGTCCCTCCAGGCCCTAAGTTCTGGTCGGTCTTCCTACCACTTATGATTATTGGCTGGGGTGCTTGGGGGTTAGCTGGAATAGCTGGTTCTGGAGCTACTGCATTAGGTTCAATATTGCTTGGCAGGCTACCGACCGCTGCTGATGCTGACCTCGTCAGATTACTAACCCTGATCATCATAGCGTTATGCGTTACCATGGTTTCAATCGGTTCGAAGATTGAGAGGACTTTAGAAATACTTAATTGGTTCTTCGCCCTATTTATACTGCTAACACTTCTGTTAATTGTTGCCCCACTAACGGTGAGGCCGTCTATAGTTTACGAAGCGTTTGTAGGCACCTTCAACTTCGGTTACATACCTCCAGGAGCTGATATGAGTTTAATAACTGCTTGGTGGGCTTATACAGCTTTAGCTGCAGGGCTTAACTTCATCTTCATGAATTGGTATAGGGATAAGGGCTACGGTATGGGTTCTGTAGTGGGTTACATACCAGCATTAATAGGTGGTAGGAAAGTATTCTTATCACCTGTCGGTAAGGTATTCAGATTAAGTGATGAGAATATCGGTAGGTTTAAGAGGTGGGTAAAGCTCCTTAAATACGATCAGTGGCTTATCTTCTTCCCCGGAGCTATTCTAGGGATGTACCTACCAGCATTAATAGCTGCCTCACTCCTACCGAGGGGGCAGCAACTACCTCCGTGGGGTGTTGCAGCACACATAGCTAATGAATTCGCTGCTAGGGTGGGTAGTGCTTGGGGTTACTACTTAATATGTTTAATAGGCTTTATAGTGCTGCTTAGTTCGGCGTTAGGTGCTTACGTAGACGCAGTACCTAGGAACTTAACAGACCTTCTATGGGGTTCAGAGAAGGTGAGGAGGTGGGCTGGCGGGGATGTGAGGAAGGTGTACTACGCCATACTCCTAACATACGTTATGTTTACTATATGGGCGCTCTACCAAGCCCAACCGCTAATCCTAGTAATCATAGCTGCTAATGCTGCTAACTTCGTGGGAATATTCGTAGTGCCTGCAGTAATCTACCTTACACATAAGTTACCACGTGAGTTAAGACCGGGGATGTGGGAGTACGTAGCGCTCATAATATTCTTAATGCTCTCAACGTACTTCTTCCTACTCTCACTACTAGGTCTGCTAGGAATTAAGATTTAAAAAATTAGGTTTTTCCAATCATCTTAGATTACAGGGGTTTTAAAACACTCCCACTCATTAAGATATGCTCTAACCACCTAACATAGTCCGAGCTTAACCCTAAAGACCTTAACTTCCTAATAGTTACATCAACATCGTACTTAACTCTATACCACCTCAACCCCTCAGAGTTTAAATCTACTGAGAGCGCAGATGCCCTCGGATCCCCATCTCTTGGCTGCCCAACACTTCCAGGATTTAATACCTTCAAACCGTTAACCCCGACATTCATCGGTATGTGTGTATGTCCTACGATAACGTAATCAGCTTCGACTAAATTAGGCCTAACTGCAAACATGCTCGGTGTTAACGCTAACCTCATCTCATCTACCGGTAAGTCAGGTTTTAAATACCCATGTAAGTTATTCCTCGGAGAACCGTGGGTAGCGTAAACCCTCAACCCACCTAATACAGCCCTACGAACTTTCGGGAGGGTTTTAAGCCACCCAACCTGATCCTCCGTTAATAGCTTAAACGATATGTTAACCCTCGTATACTCGCTGAGCTCGTGGAGTTCAGGGGCACACCTACAATCAGTTTTAAACGCAACAGCGTAGTCGTGGTTCCCCATTAAGACCGTGTCAGGCTTCAGATCTCTAATTAAATCAACTACCACATGCGGTTCAGGCCCATAATCAACTAAATCCCCTAAAACCCAGAGGTAATCCCAACCACTAACACTACCTAACAAAGCTTTCAACGCATCAGCATTTCCATGTATGTCCGAAATAATTAATAGCTTCAGAGTGGCCACCAAGTTAGATCATTGCTTAAAACCTAAAAAGTATGTACTACCTTAACCGTAAGTACCTGCACTGAAATCGCTGACTGCTTAACACTTAATCGTTAGTGAACACTACGTGTTTGCCCTATAACCTTAAAATTTCAGCTACGTTACCTAGAATTAGGTGTTTGTAATCCCAATACATGATTTATCGATAGATAATCTGTCTGCAGCCATAAAAGATTTAACCAGTAACGTTGATTCGGTGAATACCCTACATAAGTACCTACGTAGAGTAGATGTTTACCTTCTTAAGACTTCGCAGTTAGTTGAGCCTCCAGACGTTGTTGCCAGTGACTCCAGTAGGGTGGCTAGGATGCTGTCCCTAGCAACAGTATATGTTATACAGGCAGCATCTTTAAAGGCCTCCTTAAGAAGTCCCTCAGCAAGTAGGTTAGTTGTTAAGCCCTTAGCCGGTTACTACATACCGACTTATGAGGAGGTTATCCCCCATGAATTACTTGGGCGTATACTACAACTTGCTTCTAAGGCCTTAGAGGTGAGGGTTACGATTGAGAACGTAGAGGGTTGTAGTATTGCCCTATTTGACGGCTCACTCATATCGTTTTTATGGGGTTATGGTTTGAGGGAAATACCTAAGACCTTCTACCCACATAACTATAAGAGCATTAAAGACCTATGGTATGATATCTCCTCAGGTATTATCAAGATTTTAAAGTATGTTAGGCCTTTATTCATATCTAAAACGCCTATAAGGAGTTACTACATAGATAAGATCTTATCGGATAACATATCTAAGGACGTTAAGGATAAGGTGAATGACTTACTACTGATCAATGCCTTAAGGGGTAAGGGAGAACTGCCTAAAACCCCATACCTACTTGACCCAGTCTACGTTGAGTATGAGAAATTACCGGAGCCGTTGAATAGGCTGAATGTAGATTTTCTAAAACCACTGCTACCTATAACGATAACTTACGTTAGTTTTAACCCGTCAACATATCCCTACCAAGTATCGATTCCGGGGAGGTTAGAACCTGATGAATTAGTAGATCTGATAAGTACGATATATCCCTACTCATATAGCGGCTATCCGGACCCGCTTAAAGTAATTCATAGTAAGTGTAAGTTAACTAATGCTGAGTTTAGAGCGATATTGTATAAATTAGGTGTTTCCTCTATACCTACTGGGCGTGAATTACTGGGTGAGTTCTTATGAGTGGGTTCAGGCCTGTAGGCATAGTGGGTGAGGTCTCAAGACCTACTGAGGTTATGGTTAACGCGTTAACACCCATACCTTCAGGGACATACATATACGTTAAATTTAAGGCGAGAGACCCTCAAGGCCTTGAAGAATTTGAGAGGGAGGTCGTAGGTATTATAGGTTCCTGCCTCTACAAATCTTTAGTACCCGTAGTGACTGCCCCCACCATCTCTATGTATGGATCTACGTATGGTGGGACCCCGCCATTAAGCAATTTAAAGATTGAGAGCTATATGACTGCCCTAATCATAGCTGATATAACTGGGGGGCAGGTTGAAGCGCCTAGATACCCGCCCCCGCCTGAAACACCTGTATATTTAGCAGAACATAAACACCTAAGCACTATCTACGGGTATAAACCGACTTCAGATGTTGAGGTAGGTTCCTTAGTAGGCTTCGATAAATTAAGAGTAGGTATTAACGTAAACTCACTAGCTAAGCACCTACTAATCACAGGGACTACAGGCTCTGGGAAAAGCAACCTCATAGCAGTACTGGCTGATAGGATTGCGCGGGGAGGTGGTTCTGTAGTGATATTTGATGTACATGGTGAGTACCGCAGCTTAGAAAGTGAGTCTCCGAACGATGTAGACGTAAAGCCGTATGAAGCTGCGATAAACCCTATAGAGATGCCGGTGAACTCCTTAGTAAAATTCATAATTCCGGAGGAGCAGGCCTCCAGGCAGAGGAGACTCCTTAGAAATGCCTTAAGGGAGTTAAACGATAAGATCGTTCAGAAGGCTAAGTCGGGTAGGAAGTCATACGAACTCGTAGTTAAGGAGCTTGGTAGTAACATGTCATTAGCTAGCGATAACTGCGTGGATACCTACAGAGAACTACTTAAGAATTATTTAAAGAAGGATAAAGCAGTTGAAGATGTTGAAGTTAAAATCGATGATTTCTTCGAATGGCATAACGTTGACTTAAACGTACGTAAGGTCAGTGAGTTAATAAGTAGTAGTAGGATTATCGTAGTTGACGTATCAAAGCTTACAGATGATGAGAAAGACTACATGCTTAAGGTAATAGCTGAAGACATCCTATGGTATCTTAAGATGTGGGGTAGGGGTACTAACCAACCAATACCAACATTACTAGTTGTAGAGGAAGCCCACATATTCCTAGGTGAGAGGACTGCCAGTAGGTCTAAGGAGATCCTACAGAGATTTATTAGGGAGGGGAGGAAGTTCGGGGGGATGTTAGCGATAGTTAGTCAGAGGCCTAGAGCTTTAGACGTTAACGTAGTTTCCCAAGTGCAGAACTACGCATTCCTCAAACTAGTTCAGAGGACTGATAGATCAACCGTTATGGAGTTAACAGATATTTTAAGTGATGAGTACGCTAATATCCTACCAACCCTACCGCCAGGACATGCCATACTGATGGGTGAGTGGGTTGGTGAGTACCCAGCATATGTTAGGGTTGATAGGCATTCAGGTAAGAAGGTAGGTACGACTCCGGACATCACTAAGATATGGAGGGAGTGTAAGGAGAAGTATAGGGAAAGCGTTAGTAAGGCGTTAGAGAAGAAGTCAATGATTAGCGAGTGGGAAGGGTAGTCTAAGTTGCAACTATTACACGTATCAGACACTCACTTAGGTTCAAGTAGGCCGGGTAGGCTTCGGGAGAGGGAGTTAGACTTCTACGAAGTCTTCGACGAGGTTACTGACATAGCTATTAAGGAGAGGGTTGACGCTGTACTACACTGCGGGGACTTCTTCGACGAGTTCAGACCTAATCCCCAGGCATACCTCTACGCTTTTAGGTCCTTAAGGAAGTTGAAGAACGAAGGTATAGAATTCCTAGTTATTGCAGGCCAACATGACCAGCCTAAGATATCGGCTTTACCACCTATTAAGGTGTTGGAGGAGGTAGGCCTGGCTAAGGTATTAGCTACTGCAGACGTTTTTACGGGGGTACTCAAACTACGTAGCGGTGAGTTAGGTATTACCGCCATACCATATGCAGACCCTAAGGTTATGCAGGAACTTGTTAAGGGTGTCCGAAGACCTACGTCTAGTAGGAACGTAATGGCGGCCCACCTCCTACTTAAGGAGTTAAACATACCTGGAGCCCACCTCTCATTAGCTGAGCTCAGGGCTTCAGAGTATAGCTACGTAGCATTAGGTGATTACCACCTAAGATACGAGACTAAGTACGGCGGTACCCCAGTAGTTTACCCAGGGTCTACTGAGGCATTAGACTACTTAGAAAGTAGTGATGAGAGGTTCGTAGCCGTAGTTGACTTAAGCACTGCTGACGCCGTAGTTAGTTGGGTTAAGTTAAGTAGGTTTAGAAAGTGGTTAGTAGTAGAGGTAAGTAGCTATAATGAACTGCTTAAATCGTTAAGTAGGGTTAATTATGGTGAATTCGCTAAACCTCCAATACTTTACGTTAAGGTAAGCGGTAAGGACCTACTGAACGTCAACCCTAGAACCATAGCTGATTACCTAAGTGCTCTAAGAGATAACGGTAAAATACTTAACTATAGGTTAGAAATCCCAGGCATATCTGAAGATTATGAGGAGGTCATATATGAGGAACCAACGCAGACCCCAACACTTGACTCAGTAGTTCACAACTTACTGAAAGACCCTAAAGTAGCTGAGTACATCCTAAACATCGTAAAGGGCTGTGATGATGAGGGTTACGTCGAGACCTTAATCACCGCATTAGTAAACGATCAGGAAATGATTAGTAGGTTAGATAGGTTGGTGAGGTTGAAGTGATTATCAGACGTGTTAAACTTGCTAACATCTTATCCCATGAGAGCTCCGAGGTGTTATTCCCCGACGGTATAGTGGCTATCGTAGGTCCTAACGGTGCTGGTAAGTCATCCATCATAGATTCGATATACACCGCGCTCTTCACAGACACATCTATAGATATTAGAGGGCGTAAGAAGGAATTCATCGTGATGAGGGGTAGGAAGAGGGGTGAGATAGAGGTTTTACTAGAAGTAGGAGGTGTTAAGTACTTAATCGCTAAGGAGTTAGGTGTTGATACCCCTGCCCAAGCAACTCTCTACATCTTAGACGGGGACCGCAGGAAGGTTAGGAGTACCGGTGTGTCAAACGTGGTCAACGAGTTGGGTAAGGTCTTAGGCCTATCAGCAATAACTGTTAAGGACTTAAGGAACATGGTTAGGAGTACTGTGATATCACTTCAAGACGAATTAACTAAGATCGTAGATATAACCGATTCTGAGAGGAGGGAGTGGATACTCTCACTCCTAGGTCTTAGCTACTTAGAGAAGTCCTTAGAAGTCGTTAAGAAGTACACCGGTAAGAAAGACATGTTGGAAGGTAGGTTAGAAAGCGAGAAATCATTGCTGAGTAGGAGGAAGGAAGAACTAAACAAGCTTAAATCTGAGAGGGACTCGTTAAACAGTAAGTTATTAGAGGTTAATAAAACAGTAGGTGAGTTGAAGAGCAAACTCAGCAGTATTAACGAGAAAGTGGGGTTGGTTAAGGAGTGTGTTGAGCTGGTAGGGAGGTTGAAGTCGTTGATCATATTTAAGAGGGTTAAGGAGTTGGAGGGCATCATATCTGAGCTTGAAGTCTTAGACGGGTGGGATGCTAACGAGTACTCACATACGTGTAAGAGGTATGAGGATATGCTGAACGAGTTAAGGACTACTAAGGATCAAATCACTACATCACTGCAGAGTACCTCAAATAAGTTAGGGGTTCTTATAGAAACATATGAATCTTTAAATACGTTAGTAAATCGGCTTAGGTCTAAGAACGAAGAGTTAACCGGGTTAATCAATAAGAAGAAAGCCCTTAAAGAACTATACAGCGTATACGTCGATAAGCTCGAAGCTACTAAGGAGTGCCCTATATGTGGGTCGTTGATAAAGGACCAAACAGCTATTAAGGACCGCCTAACTCAGGAGTTGATTAGGTTAAACGATGAGATTAAGGAGTTAATCAGTGAATACACGATGACTAAGGTAAAAGTAGATATGGCTCAAAACTCCTTAGAGAGGTTAAGTAAGTTGACTAGTAAGGCAGAAGTCTTGGAGAAATCCCTGCAGGAACTCAGCGATAAGTTAAACACTTTAAATGATAAAGCCTTAAACATATGTAGTAGTTTATCGGAGGACTTCAACATACCTACCTCGCTGAGGGAATGTGTTGAATCGCTTAACACTTTGAAGAGCAGACTGTCTAAGCTTAGAAGTGAGTTAGAACTACTGCGTAGCTTAAGAGCGGGACATGTCTACGGCGACGTAGATGTTGAGGTTAAAGCTCTGCAGGCCAGGCTAACCGCCATCACATCTAGGCTGGCCTTACGTATAACCACCCCTCAGGAGTTGAAGGACGTAGATGATGTGATAGAGGTGTTGACCGCGGTTGATAGGGAGTTAAACTCAGAATTAAGTAGTTTGAGGGATAGGATTACCGAGGTTGAAGCTAGTAGGAAGTCTTTAGAGACCTTACTAAGAGATGTTGAGGGTAGGATAAGTAGGTTAGGGGAGGAAGTTAAGGAGTTTGAGAAGAGGGTTGCTGAACTAGAAAGTCAGATTAAATCGTATGGTATAATCTACGAGTTCTGCAGTAAGTACTTAGGTAAGAACGGGTTAATAGCTAGAGAGTTAACCAGGATTGCGAGAGATGAGTTGGAGAGGAGGACTAATAGGATATTAAGTAGGTTAGGGCTAAGACCTATAGAAATTAACGACGATTTTCAAATACGTGTTAAGGTCTTAGGCAGCGAGCTACCGATAAGTAATGCAAGCGGTGGTGAGAGGGTCGGTATTTCAATCGCCCTCCGACTAGCACTTGCCGAATTGATTATGGGGAAAGCCCCCACCACTTTAATACTTGATGAACCTACTGTTTACTTAGATGATGAGAGGCGGAGGCAAATATTTGAAATCGTTAAGGAGTTAAGTAAGTCTTTAAGGCAGGTCATAGTTGTAACCCATGATGAGAGCATTATCAACATAGCGGATAAGGTGATTAGGGTTGAAAATATTGGGGAGGTTAGTAGGGTTACTACGCAGTAATTTAAGTTTCTAAGTACTCCATCCCTAACCAATCACTCACCAACTTTAGCTCATCCCTAATATCACCGAAGGCTAGTACGTAGTGGTTTCCAACAACGTTCTCTATAAACCCTGATGGGTTGTCTATCCTAACATTTATCTGTAATGCCTTACCTACGTCATAGCTCACTACATTGCCATGTACTACATGTATCTTATCTATTAACTTACCGTAGATTCTGAAGATCGTTACCTCAGTTAATGGTATTTCAGGTCTGCAGTGAACTACTGGAATTCTAAACTTTATTATTGAGGGCGGCTCACTCAACATTATGTGAACCTTAGACTGTGACTCAGCTATAGATGCAGGTGCTGCGCAGTGCATGAAGGTCAGCACGCCATCCCTACTCACTGAGAACGGGTCTGAGATCAGCGCTTCCCTACCAGATAACCACCGAGCTATGAGTAAGCCTACAGCGTTTAACACCTCACCCTCACAGCCGACGATAACGTCATCTACATACCCTAAACATGGGTTGACGTTGAACGTCTGGAATAACTCAGTATAACATTCTAACGCTACGGCATCCAACCTTAACGACTCCTGTAATTTCCTAGTAGCTAAGTAGAACTTTAAAGCCTTCTTAACACCCTCCTCAGGAGCTTCTACGGAGTACTTAGAACTTACCTCCCTAAACTTATTGCTTACTTCATCGTCGCTGACCTCGTTATAAGCCTTAGTAACATCGTTTACAGGTATGCGGACAACGTCAACACCGAACCTATCCTTAAGTATCGTCCTATCGTAATGTGATGCAACCATAGGCGGTATTATCCCACCTATAACGCCTACCCTAACACTACTTAACTTATTAATTACTGAGGCAACCTTAACGAACTGCTCAATGCTTCTAATAACCCCCACATCTGTAGGAGGTCCGTGAACCAACCTCACCTTAAGACCTCTCTCCCTCAGGTACCCAACAGCGCTTGCAGCTGTTGGTAAGGAATACCTAACCGGTAACGTCCAAATAGCTGCAGGTAGGCCTAGGACGTCTAAGAACAACGCGTGTAGATGCCCCGTAAATCCGTGAAGTGATAGGAGTACAGCTGCGTCGAAGCCTACCTTCCTAACCTCCTCAGCCCTCTGAATTATGCTTACTTCATCATTTAAAGGTGAGCCGAACACTAACTCGGCATTCAACTTCTTAAGCGAGTTTAACATACCTTCATAATCGCTTAGCACATCAGGTGATGTGGTTGAACCCACAGGCATTACGTAGACCTTAGGCTTAATACCGAACATAGTAAACCTCAAAATAAGTTATATCATAAACACTAATAACTGTTAATTGAGTAGTAGATATGATGTAGGCAATGCCGGCTGTAGAGGTTAGGGAGCTAGTAAAGAGTTACGGAAGCTTCACAGCTTTGAAGGGAATTTCCTTCAGCGTTGATGAGGGTGAGGTATTCGGGCTCATAGGCCCTAACGGCGCAGGTAAGACCACGACCTTCAGAATATTATCAACATTACTACTCCCCACATCGGGAAACGTTAAGATATGTGGTTACGACGTTGTTAAGGACTCATATACTGTGAGGAAGCTTATCTCATACCTACCGGAGGATGCCGGCATATATAGGAACATAACTGCCTATGAGTACTTCAAGTTAATTGCTAAGACGTACTTTAACTCCACACATGATTACGCCGAGTGCTTAGAGTTAGGGATAAAGCTTTCAGGCTTAGGTAGTAGGATCTACGATAAGATGAAGACCTACAGTAAGGGTATGAAGAGGAGGGTTCAGGTAGCGAGGGCTTTAATGATTAAACCTAAAATAGCTTTATTAGATGAACCAACCGCAGGTTTAGACGTAATATACTCACATAACATTAGAGAGTTAATAAAGGAATTCGTAAGGACTTATAAGACGACGGTGTTGATCTCAAGCCATAACATGCTTGAGGTAGAGGGACTCTGCAGTAAGGTTGCGTTAATATCGGAGGGTAGGTTATTAGTTGAGGGTGTTGTGAACGAATTAATTAACCAACACGGCGTTAAAAACCTTGAAGAACTCTTCATCAGCTTAGTAGGTGCTTTAAATGTTTGAGGAATTAATTAAGAAGGAGTTTAAGGACTTAGTAAGAGACCCCCGTATCTGGATCCCCTTCATCATCTCAGCCCTCATACTACCTGTTATGGGCCTCGTACTCTCATTAGGTGTGAGGGAGTCAATATCTGGGGCTATATCGCCGTCAAGTATTTTAATAAGTGATTTAGACCGCACAGAACTGACTGCATACCTCATAAACAGTTTAAGGAGTGGGCAGGTAGTGTCGAATGTAGAGGTAGTTAATATCTTAAGCTTAGATGTGTTGATGCAGTTAACGTCAGGCCTCAATTTCGACGTCATAATACTCTTCGAGAAAGGCCTTACTGAAGCGGTAAACCTCGGTGTGAGGCCTAACATCACAGTAGTCGATGTTATTAAGTCTACATCATTCATACCATCCCTTAAGTCAACCATCATCATATCTACTATTAATGATTTACTAGGAGATTACATCCTAAGACGTCATGGAGTGAACGTTACGTCGTATTTTATAAAGTCCCCGACAAACGCCATCACGCTAACATATATAACTACACGTAATCAGACATTACCTGGGAACCCCGCGGTCTTCACTCAGCTAAGTATGACGTCATTCATACTACCCATAGCGCTCATGATAATAACTATCGGCGTACTTCAGATGGCCGCTACATCTACCGCAATTGAGAATGAGGAGAAAACGCTTGAAGTCCTACTCACCCTACCTATCCCTAGGTTTAAGATATTGTTAGGTAAGCTTTTAGGCTCATTTGCCGTAGCCTTAATAGGCTCTTCATTGAACATAGTTGGCTTCATCCTGTACATCTACATATTCTCCATCGGTATGCCATCCACCATAGGTGGTGCTACAGAGTTCACTCAAACACTCCTACTCATCCAACCAGAATCTCTGATATACCTAGCAGTTAGCTTAATCCTAACATCGCTTGCCATGGCTACCTTAGGAGTTGCTATAGGTGTGTTAAGCTCCGATGTTAGGATAGCTACGACTGCATCAGGCCCTATATCTATGCTCATCATCATTCCAAGCTACTACGTAATGTTCACAGATATAAGTAGGTTAGACCCCGTTGCTAAGTCAGTGCTTTACGCAATACCGTTCACACAGCCTATGATTATGTCTAAAGAACTCATACTCTCAAACCCGGATTACCTAACACCGGTCTGGCTGTTAACCTCCCTAACCTTCTCATTAATCTTAATACTACTAACTTCAAGGATTTTAGCGTTTGAAAAACTGGTTAGAGCTCAAAAAGCTTTCAGCAGGTTTAGAAGAGTTAAGTAGCTTAAATAATTACTTTAAGCACTTACAGATTTGAGAGGATCTAACCTAATGCCTAACTAAGGTTAGAAAGCTAGCTTACAGTTTAAGGACCACGTATTGAGGTCGCGTAGCCCAGAATTCTTAATAGGGTTCACTGCGATGGGTTTGTAATGTATGTTTAAATATATTTGCTAGTAGACTCTGTTGGATGAGGTAGTTGAACAACGGTCTTAGGAAGATCTTAGTTGCTGTCTTGATCTCAATTATGGCCGCAATAATATTAGCGACTAACGTGAGGATTTCCGTAGATGAAGTCCTTGGTCGCATCATGGCGAAGAACTGGTGTGATGAGCGTAGCTGTTTTAGCATAACTGAGATCAACGAGGTTCGTATAGTTTTAGAAGAAGTAGTAGTGTTAGGTGCTTTCTTCTTCATTGTGGCTAGCATGATGATCTCACCTGATTATAGATACTATTCCGCCCTACTTGGAGTGGCGATAATCGTGTTTAGTGGGGCAGCTCCCCCGCAGTCACTGATCGAGGGAGTTGAATGGAGGTTGATCATGTTTCTCATAGGGAGTATGTCGCTTGCATACCTTCTTCAGAGGTTTGATGTCTTCAGATATCTCTCCATTAAGATAATTCAAGCTTCTAGAGGGGATTCAAAGCTATTAGCATTATATATTTCGATCCTCTCATGGTTCCTAGCAATAGCGGTGGGTGAGGCTACAAGCATTATTTACATGGTAATGCTTATCCTAAACCTCTACAAGTTAACCAGCTATGAAGTACGCCCATTAATTATACTCTCCGTATTAGCTACTAACGTAGGTAGCCTAGCACTCCCCGTAGGAAATCCTATAGGCCTATATTTAACTTTCACCGTCGGTCTAACAGTAGGTGATTTCCTTAAGATGGGGTTACCGCCATCGTTTATAATCCTCTTAATCACCGCCGCCCTCTTCCTCATACTAATGTATAATTACCTTCAGAACTTCGGAAAAGCTCTTTCACGTGATAGGTCTCAAACATTCGTCCAGACTTACTACACAAATCTAACTGAGAGAGACCTTAAGAACATTTACGGGGGGATTGGAATCCTAATAATGTTTCTGGTCACAATTGCTATGAATGACTTAATCGCAGAAAGTATTTCCTATTTCGCATTAATTACTGTTTCCCCACACGCTTTACTTTCATTTACTCCATACCTTTACCTCATAGTCGCTGCTATATATGAGAAAGTTGGCGGCCTTAGAGAGGTCTTAGAAAAGGGAGTTGAGTGGTCCTCAATAATCTTCTTCATATCGCTATTCATGGTAGGATATTCTTTAATGTGGAGTGGGGCATCTCATAAGATCGCTTACCTAACTACTAAGATGGGACTCATAGCAGGAGGTCTGGACAACATCGTCCCGCTGTACTTACTTTTATCAGCATGGCTGAGCTCAGTATTAGATAACTTATCAGTAGTAGTAGCGTTTACAGGCATTGGGAAGGCGTTAGTAACTACTGGGATATCATATAAGATATTCTGGGGGATACTTTACGGAGGGGTACTAGGGGGAAACTACACACCAATAGGAAGTACAGCTAACTTAGTAGCCCTAGCCTTAACTGAAAAGTATATGAAAATCTCTTGGAGAGATTGGCTTAAAATCTCTGGACTCATCACTACTACGCAGATTATCATTGCATTAACATGGATATCCCTGGTCTAGGCCTTTTCTACTTATTATCAAGTTATAGCGATGTTCTCTACGCTTAATATTAGTATGTTAGGAGCCGTGTAGTAAAGGTAATGTAGCTTAGAACGCCTATCTAACACCTTTACTTTAATATTTATGATATTTAAGACCTCCTTTATATGGGATAGGCGTTAGCCTCTCCCTTAACGTAGTCTACGACCTATTGGAAGCTCTATCAACGGATACTGCTGAAGCGTCTCACAGGCATCGTAGCGTAGTACTAAAATAGTCTCTTACCTCTGAGGACCATGCCGTCATAGAAATAAATATGTTTTAGTGGTCAAAAATCCTTAAAGTATTTACTCAACTTACAGTCCTTACGAGCTGCTAAGAGTAGATATTCTTATCTACTTCTTTAATTATCTCACTAGCTACAGTCTTAGCAAATTCCTTATACTTATCATCAGCTTTATACCAAATACTAGGCGGTCTTCTCAACCCTTTAAGTATTTGAGACATTAAAGTAACTGCCCTCCCAACATTAGCTGCATCTAGTAGTAGTTTAATGTCTTCTAAGGCACTCCCCTCACCGACGTAGTAGGCTAGGGCCCAGGGCGGTATGACCATGCCGAAGCTATTTACCGTAATCATTAAGTTGGATATGACTGATGCTGCACCTTCATCGTTCCCCAAGGCTATGAACCCAGCTACCTTACCTTCAAGCCAGCTCCTCCCATCTACGTATATCATGTTTTCTAGGACTGTTAGCCTATCGATTAGGTTTTTAAGCTGTCCGCTAACGCCGAACCAGTAGATAGGGGATGAGATTATTAAGCTGTCGGCTGCGATTATCTTAGGATATAACTTCACCATATCGTCGTCTATAGGGCATGGGTACGTACAGGCCATAACGTTATCACTTACACAGCCCATACATGGCTTAATATCGTATTCGTAGAGATTCACTAACTCTACCTCACCCCCCTCTAACTCAGCTGCCCGTAACGCTAGACGTAGTGCCTGGAACGTGTTTCCGTAAGGCCTAGGCGACCCGTTAATACCTAAAATCTTCACCATAGCTAATCACCCTCAGCCGATGTCAACACCTTCTATAGTCCCTTAAGGTGGTAAACGTCGGATAAATATTTAAGCAATCATGAGACTGACTGAGGTCAGGGCCTGAATGGTTTAGGAGGTTAATTACTTAATACTTATACGAAGCGTGTGAACCCTAAGACTAATAACGTAGCTGTAATCCCTACCGTAGCCCACTGAATGATATTGCCTAACCTAACCATACCGTATTTCCTGAAGACCTCCTGAACTATCTTACCTCCGTCAGTCACTACTAGCGGTGCGGCGTTAAAAACCGCTAAGCTAATATTAATTACGTAGGCCCAGTATAAGACCCTGCTTAAGTAGTATAGGTATATCGGGGTTGTTGGTAGGAGGGCCTCACCGACCAGTATTCCCAGCCTAGATATGTTAGCCTGCTTATGAACTACGACTAATTCGTTACCTAGCAAGTTGTTGATCAGTACGTCGTCGACTAACGTTTTAAACCTAGATATATTTAATATCAGCGTGGTGTCCTTATCAGCTATTGATTTTAGGTAATTCCTTAGGTCTGCTAAGCTCTTAATCCTAGTCCCGTTGATATCATAGATTACTGAGGGGGTCGGTAGGTCTGCCTTAATAGCAGGTGCTTCAGGACCTAAGTTCCTATCCAACTCATATACTACAACTGCTGAGTACTGCTCTATCACAGTAGTTACTGAGCTCATAGTGGTTAGGAATATCAACGCTAGTATAGTATTCGATAACACACCGGCTGAAAGCACCCTAATCTTACTGCTAAGCGAGGATTTGTTGAACGCCTCATCATCGATCCTAACATATGCGAATGGGAATATGAGGAATACCCCTAAACCCCATGACACTACCTTAATCCCCTCATTCAAAGCTGTTAAGGCATGTAGGAGTTCATGGGCAATCACAGCCACACCTATACCTACTAGGAAGTAGGGTATGCTACCACCGCTGATTGTAACGCCTGGAACCACAGGTACGAACGGTGATGGAATAACCTCCCGAGCTACTACTAAGGCCTTAATAACATCAATAACTGATGGAACTACTATCCAGTAAAATAAAAGTATAAGTATAACTAAGTTAATCAACCCCACAACACCTACGGCCCTACCAACTACTTCAGACCTCCTAACCCTAAACCCTACAGACCTCCTAACATCTAGCATTACAGTAAATACACCTACTGTAACGCCCATCTTCTTAAGCCTCGACGACAGCGAACCCCAATAATTAAACATCAGATACAAAAGCAGCTCAACAACTAATACTGCGAACATACCTTCTAAGACCACATCAAACACACCTCCAACTATGTTAATAAGAATGGTAATATAAAATAGTTAACAGTCATTGACGTAGGAACTCTTCAGTGGTTGCCAGCATACCAACTCCTCTCAAACAAGCTCACAGATCGTTGGTTCGTTGAGGACCCCGTCAACAACTACTGCTGAAGCCTACGCAGACCCTTACCTCTGATGACTACGCTGTCATCGAAGTTAGTGAGTTCCTAGTCATCGATGGTAGATAAGAACCCTTAAAAACTTCACTCAGCATATAGTCTTTAGGTGTATTAGGTTGAAAACATCTCGACGAAGATCGTTTGGAGGGGTGTTCCTACTAGCGGTTTTAATGGGTGTGACGGTAATTCTAGCTGTTATAGGTGCTTTAGAGGAGAGGGCTGTTGAAACCCCAACGATAGGTATGACTGAAACCCGGCCACAACTTACTAACACTACGTTACCTACTGAGATAACTACAGCTCCTGAGGTAGGTAATACGTCAACGACAACTATAAGGATTTGATTAAGTTGTAGTGTTATTAAGAATGGCATTTGTTAATTATTAAGTCAGACTTACTTACTAAGGTATCTATGTAGAACTTAGCATTGCTTATGAAGTCATTAAACCTCAGTATCGGTACTACGAACGAACCGCCTACATATCCATGCATGACGTCCGTTAAGGTTACGATGACCGGGATTAAAACCTTAGCCTTACTTAAAACTCTATACTTACTTGTAGTTGGGGCGCATTCCTCAGCTAATCTCATAACCTTAGCTCTATGTTCTCCGGCAATGCGGTTTAGCCTCCCTTTCTTACTGTAGCCCGGACCCCAGTGCTTGCAGTCCACAACTATTGCAATGCCTGATGTATGATCAACCCCTAACACATCTACCTCATACCTCCTACGGCTAAACCTTAAGTTCCTTAAGACGTGGTAACCATTTAAACTTAAGTACTCATTAACTAATTCCTCGAAGTCCTTCCAACTAAGCGGTTTTGAAATAACTTCAACATCTAAACCTAGTCTAACTAACTCTAAGGCTAGCTTAACGGCGGACTTAACACATACTTCGTTATTTAAGCTTAGGTATATGAGTTCTTTACTCGTTAAGTATTCCATCAATTCTTCAGAGACCTCACTGCTCTGCACACACGGGCTTACGGAAAACCTACTGTATAGCCTTGTAAGCCCTTTTAGGAGGTCAGACGAGAACACCGCTCTTCACCTATCTAAGATCACCTCCCTCATCATCGGTTTAATGGTTTATACGATAGTTAATAAAGTTAATTAATTACATTAACGAAGTTGTTAGGGGATTATAATTATATTCGGTGTTACTATAACTGCTAACAGTGGAGTGTCGTATACGGCTCGGTGATGGTTTATGAGCTCAAATCTGGATAGACTTATCAGGCTTATAGATTCGGCGGACTTTAAAACTTACAGTAAATTAGTACTTACGTCAACTAATGAAGACCTCAGCGTTCTGAGGAGTGTGTTAGGAGGTACTAACGTTATATACTTACTTATAGGTGATGAAGTCCAACCGATAACTCAGAAATGTTTTTGGTTCTCAAAGCTTGGGGACCCCTCCTACGACACACCTACGAAGCTGAAGCTCTACGCCATAAGCGAGGTTGAGGAGGCAATAACTTTCATCGAGTTAACACCTCTCCACCTACTGATTTCCTATGAGTTAATGAGGGAGTTAAGGAGGGTTAACCCGAATTGTAGATTAATTGCTGTGGTGAAAGTACCTTCTAACCAATCTGAGTGTGACCTTATTAACTTACTGACCTATGCAGCATCTCTAATTAAGGGGGGCACCTTTAACTTCATGCTTTTAATCAATAAGGACTTAATAGAATACTTAAAACTACTTAATATTGATAGTGGCCTACTTCACCTATGCATAGCTGATATGCTTGGACACTCCTCAAATATAGGGGAGTACCTAAGCAATTATAGGAAGGTAGGTGTGTTTACATGCTTTCCAAAAGCTGATTTAGAGGTATTCGGCAGCCTCGTAAACATCATTAGGTTTACACATCACTTAATGCGTGACTACAGCGGTCTCATCAACACCGCCTTAGTAATAACCCGTAACTTAAAGGATTTAAATTCTGAGATAGCTGATGTGAGAGATCGGTTAGGGGCCGGAGATCTAAGATTAATTAACGTTAGAGATGGTGATAGTTTAATAACAGTGATAACTGTTGAGCCTAATAACGACTTAATTCTAAGACTGCGGGAGTTTATCATTAAGGCATATGATGTGATTAGGGAGTCTCAACTGGATATCTCCCTAGCAGACCTAGCTGAGGTTGTAGGTTAATGAGGCTCTATGAAGTATCGGGTTTGGCTTTATGTGTTATATCGTTCAACCTCCTAACCTACTCATTAGGTTTTGCTAAGAACGTCGCGATATTCATAGCGGTATCCCTCCTCCACGCTGCGTTATTAGCGCTTACCTCATTCGTTATCTTCAAAGACGTTAGGAAGGGGTTAGCCGTAACGTATTTATTCATAACGCTAACCTTCATGTACACGTATAGCGTAGCTCCTCCTCTAGTCTTCAGGTCAGACCTAGAGCGCTACGTACTACTCATAATATCACTAATTTCCGGTCTAGCAGCAGGTGTCCTAACGCTTCAGGGAGGTCGTGAGGTCTCATTAGCTCAAACACTGATAGTTTTATCGCTTCCAGCAGCTATATTAGATGGTGGGGGATTCCTACCCATCGGTTTAATGGCCCCGCACATCTTATTCCTTAGGACGGCGGCTAATGGTTTGAGGTTTAACGGTATTTCCTTCCTACTATACCTCCCACACCTACTCCTACCTATGCTCGTAGTCGATACATCGTTAGTACCCCATATAAATCTATGTAATGTCCTCTACGGTGTTGGGAGCGAGTTAAACCTACTCCCCACCATGTTATTAGTTAACGCTGTTTTCTTAGCTTTTAACGCAGCGTATCATAAGTTCTTAAAGTACCGCCTACCTAAGATAGTTGAACTTAAGCATATAGTACATCACTCCTTAGCCTCATATATGATGTCGCTAACCATGATATCCGTAATACCTATGCTTGCAGGCATATTCCTACCGGTCAGACCCCCTAACTCCTACTTAAGCATACTATACGCTTCAATCCCTGCGTTCCCCATCTCATTACTAGGTAGTTCGTGGAGTCTTGACTTAGAATTAAGTCCTATGAGGGATGAGTTAAACAGTAATTTCCAGCAGGTTAGGAACGAGTTAAACACACATGCATACGTCTTAGATGTCCTAGCGGTAAGCCCTATATTTAAAGCTAAAATCGGTGGGTGCCTCAGTACGTTAGAGCGTGTAGGTAAGCAGTTAGACTCTATTGAAGTGTTCTTAAGTAAGCCGATATTATCACAAAGCAGTATCCTTAATACCGCTACCTTATTGATGAGGCTTAGAAGCGATTTAGCGGGGATTAGAGATCAGGTAGTAAGTACGTATCAATCAGTAGTTAATGAGGTTAAAGAGCTCTACAAATGGTATATACGTATTAACGGTTTGAGAGATGTTGAGTTAGATGAGTTAATTATACTAGCAGAACATGTTAAACGCTTCGAAGACATTCCAAGCATTAGTGAAGGACTTACTAAGACGTTAAAGAAGGTTTGCGAGCTATATGTGAGGACTTTAAATAGGTTAGCTATTATTGTTGAGAGGGTCTTAGACGTTAAGGTAGGTGTTAGTACGTTAGCACAGTGCTCTGATGAAGCACTGCTACTAAGTGTTGTTGGGACTTATAGGAATTTACTGGAGGATATGTTAGCCAGTAATGAGTTAACCTCTAAAATATCTAAGATGGTTAATGATTTATCGAATTTAAAGAGCTCTATTGATAAGCTTATCGAAGAATATACTGGTAAGGTGGGTTCAGACCTACTTAACTCACTTAAAGAACTCTCAAATACTTTGAGAGTCCCTCAACATCAGGAAGTTAACATGTATAAGGTCCTCACCAACATGATGAACACATGCGATGTTTTAAGAAATATCTTAGCTAAGCTGGTTAGGTCGTTAAGTTATGAATTAAGCAGTAGGGAGGAATACCTCGTAAGAGCTGCGAATAGTTTGGGGATAGACTACAATCTCTTAACACCTATACCTCCAGACGTTATGAGTAAGTCTTTAAGTAGTCTAACAGCTTTTCAGGACATACTAACATGTTACGACTTAATTAACTGGATTAGTTCTAAGGGTTTAGGACTTATTCACAGTCACTTACTCTACATAGAAATGTATGTTAGAGTACTCCGCCGTATTAACTACCTACAGCTCCTCATGAAGTACTTCGATGATAGGTTAGAGCACGGTGATGTGGTATTAGATGACGTCCCACTATCTAAGGAGTCTCTGAAGTGGTTTGTTAACGTATATGTAGGTGTTAGGAAGGACGTCGTACTCGACGGGAATACCTTAAAGAGGTTAAGAGGTAGGTATTGATGGTGCTGACAAGATGTGTGGTTGAGGGTGAAGTATTTGTATGTGATATATCGTTAATAGGTGGTAGGATAGTAATCCATAACGTCCCTAAGGGTTTAGTATACGATGTAAGGGTCTCAGACATCGTAGGCATATATAAGAGGGATAACATGTTAATCGTTAAAACATCTGCTGAGGAGGTATTAATTAACGTTTCCGGGGCTTCATCATCTCTGATTAACGAGGTAGGTAGGGTGGTAGAGCTTAAGGTTAGATATGATGAACTCTCAGCAACTACTAAGGACTTACTACTCGCTACTGCTAAAGCCCTCCACGTAATAGTTGACTTAGTTAAGGCCTTCTACGAAGACTTCGTGGATAGGTGGATTTCAGCCCTACATCATGTTAAGGAGTTATACCGCATTTCCGAGGTTTTAATTGTTTATAATATTAACATAAAGCAGCACGTAGATGAGTTAAACCGTAATGTTGGCTTAAGAAGTGTAGGGGGTGTTAAGAGGGCTGTTAGGGAGCTGACGTTTAACATGATTCGCTTAGTTGAAGAACGTGTTAGGTCATTGCTTACTTTTGAAGACTTAAAGCCTTTAATCAATTTAGTAGTGATTACCTACGTAGCCAGGCTTGCATACCTAACTAATCGACGTATAGAGGCGTTAAATGCTGAGGAAGACTTGATGAGGGAATGCACTTCCGAGATCTACGTTAAGATGCTTAACAGGCCTGAATTAGATATATGTAGGAACTTCATGGAGATGTTAAGAAGTGGTGATCCCTACAAAGCCGTTGAGGTGTTCTTAGATAACTACCTAAGGTTATTAGATGGGGTTATTAAGAAGTTGTTAAGTAGTTAACCATGGCTAACTTTTTAAAGGACTTTATCTACAAACGCTATTAAGTCGTATAAGTCGTCAACTACTAGGTAATCCCTCCCTAACTCATTAAGCATATCTAAACATTCCTCACAGTTGATTACTACTGGATAACCTACCACTCTTAAAGCACATAAATCCCATATAGTATCACCTACATACATGAAGTTATTTAGAGGTATCCCCAACTCAGATGATATTGCTTTAAGCACTACGTCCTTCCTCAGAGGGTTGACAACCTCTACTCCGTAAGGCTCTAAGCAGCCTAACTCATTAAATACTAACTTGTTAGAGTAAACCCTCCTAACGCTTAAGGCGTTACCAACCAGCTGAGCTAGTATGTCAATACCCCCACTCACAATTGCTAACTCCACATTATTGCTGAGTAAGTACTCACATAGTTCCTTAGCCCCATGACTTAACCCCACACTTCTGAAGGCTTCGAAGACCTCATCTCTAGTAATACATCTCTTAGAGCTCAGTAACGTTAAGTCCCTCCGCATCCACTCCTCATATGATATTAAGCCATTGTAGAACAGCTCTACGTTTACATTCCTTAAAGCATCATCAGCAACTCCGAAGTACCTATGCAGGAACTCCCAAGAACTCCTAAAAGGTACTAAAACGCCGTCGAGATCGAATACGACTACTTTAAGCGAGGTCATACCACCCCCACCATATCATACATTAAACACTGCTATAACCTATTAAATTAATTTCCGTAGAACTACGTATGCCGACGATCATACCTTACCTTCACAGCTATAAGTAATATAGCTATTAACACTGCCGTAGTTACTAAAACCCCTAGGAACTCAGCGCTTATGCCCGGATTCGCTAGGATTGGTAGTAGCATTAACCCGCCGAAAGCGCTGAACATTAAGGCAGTCCCAAAACCTGATGTCATCCCATGCTTAGGTAGGTACTTAGCTATGTACGTGTTTATGGAGACATCTAAGAATGGGTATAGCGGTAATTGCCATATAATCACCGGTATTAAACCGGTAGTGCTTACGAACAACCAGTAAGTAATGAGGTATGCTGAACTAGTAGTAGCTAGGATGATTAAAGGGTTAAACCTGTCTGAGAGCCTGCCGGCAGCAATCCTGGCGGGAACCGATAGTAGAGCTGTGAAACTCCCGAACACCACTCCGAAAACAGCGTACTCTACTAACTCAGAACGTGTGTTGAGGAGTTTCTGAATCTCCGAAGATAGCTTCACAGGCGCTACTGAGTGCAGTAACTCCATAGCGAAGATGGTGAGTGAGAACGCTGCTAAGACTGGAAGTAACTTATTAATTACTTCCAACGTCCCACCACCCTTAACCTCAGACACCTTAAACACGTTAGTAGGGTATAGTAGGAAGAATAGTGAGTACGTTACTACATACATAGCCGCTATTGCTGTGAAGACCCCCTCAGGCCCTGCAAGACCGTATAAAGCACCCATAACCGCAGAACCTAAACTAAATCCAAGGCCTGAGCCGATCGTAAAGTAGCTGTAAGCCCTACCAGGTGTGGGGGTACCATCACTAAGCACTGCTGAGAGTATTGAAGGCCATGCAATAGCCCAAGAAAAGCTTGCCAGACTTAACACTACAGCCAGTAAGTTAGGGTCGTAAACATTTAAAGCCGCTATGAAGGGTAGTGCCCCACTAACACCTAATAAAGTAACATACCTACCACCAACCCTCTCCGCTAACTTACCGGAAAGCACTGCAAACAACGTAAACAACCACTCAAGCCCAGTTATTAGGAGGATTACGTAGGTCCCACCGCCTAACTCAACACTTAAGTAACGACGTGTAAATGAGAAGTACAACCCCCATATACTAGAGTTCAGCGTAGCCCCTAAGGCATACATGGGCTTCCAACCACTCCTAATAGCCGTTAAGCCTCTAACCATACCACCGACCACCAAGCTATTACTGCAAATAAGTCTGGTAGTACCAAAAATAGATCAGTAGATAAACCTATTAACCTTGATCAGCTAGTGATACATGATTGACGCGTAATAATCAAAATAACTAATAGTTATAAGTTCTACGAGGATGTTAAAGAAACGAGGCTAAGATTACTAATTTTAACAGTAATTACCTTTACCTACTCAGACCTAAAGTGTTTGAGGTCATATATTGTTTAAGATAACTAAGGGTAGGTTAACCTGACTGAGGAAGAAGTTGATGAGAGCTCCGATAAATTCTTAAGGAGCTTAGATTTGGATAAGTCTATTAAGGACTAAGTAACTCAGAACTAAACGATACGATTTGATAAAAGGTTTAAAAATTAAACTAAAAGTTGGCGATGATGAAGCCTAAAGTCACAGTAATAACGGTTAACTATAATTCCAGTAGGAAGATACTGTAGCTTGAGTATAGACCGCTTGAAGCCCTAGTCGTTGACAACGGATCTGATGATGGAAGCTATGAGCGCGTTGTCGAACTCGAGATCCGAGCTGTCAGACTACTGAAGAACTACGGGTTCGCAGTTGCGAACAACATTGCGTACAGTCAGCGAAGCCCTGATGCGAAATACGTTAGCACTGATCGACAACGATCCTGCGCCAGAACCGAAATCTTTGGAAGTATTAGTGGGAGGGGCAATTCTCAAATGGGATGGTGAGCGCTTAGAGAGTTACGGGTACATGGTGATCACCATGGGGTGAACTACGGTGTGGGTTTCGGTATGGATAGTGCGACTGTTAACAATATGAGACCCACTGCTGTAACGTATGCGGACGGTGCATTCTCGGCTTGTAGGGTTGAGGCGATCGAGAAATGCGGCGGGCTTTTTCTTCCTTACTTTTCATGTGAGGGATGACTACGAGCTCGGCATCCGTTTATGGTGATGTGGATACATGATGGCGGCGATACCGATAGTAGCCGGTAAACACTACGGAGGGGCTGCGGCATCGATTTCGAGAGGTGAAAGCCTGTTGGAGCGGCCTGTATTGCCCCCAACCTAGAGTATTGGTCTTTAGCTAGTATGATTGCCGTATCAGTGCTCTACAGCCGTCTATGGGCTGTGCAAGTTCTTAAAAGACTACTAGCTATTGTAGCTGTGTTTCTTATAAGGCGGAAGATAATAATTTTGAACGGTTTCTTATGCGGTGTTAAGTTAGGTTTAAAACTTCGCAAAGGGAGATGTTGTGTAGTTGTAGAGGGGGGAGGACCGAGGATAAGGGCTGGTCTACTGGACGTTTTGAAAGGATTTATACTACGGTTCGAAAGCTCCGCAGATATACTCTTTAGAGATTTCACGTAGCCTAGGCGAAGGGGTGTTGTCAAACCAAGATCTTCTCTTGTTCCCTCACCACCCTGTTTAAAGATTTAGAAGGGAAAACATTTAAGTTATAGAGAGGTGTGTTTAACAATTATCAATAGTACATGTGTTCAGTAGTGGGGAAACCTTAGATAATTACCTTTTGGCTAGTTTAAAGCTCAGATAACTGAATTTGAGCTTATACTTCTAAATAGTACCCAGGGAAGATATTCATCGGCAGTTGAAGCGTTAAATTAAGGTAGGAGCCGTCTACGTGGTTAGATAATTGTGAGAAGCTGTTAGGCAAGCTATCCCGGTTGTGGGTTGGGGAGGTGGATGAGCTGCATACTCGGTAGTTGGGTTAGAGGATCCTTCTTCGGCGATCACCTCATGTAAAAGCTTGTATGACGTGGTTGTGATGTTGGATAATAAATTTAATTGATGTAGTTAACGATATGTTAACTAAGCTTTGTTAGTATTAGGTGATTGCTATGAGGTCTTCACTATATAGGATGGTAGTAGTGTTTGCTGTGCTCTTCGTAGCCTCATTTATAACTATGTGGTTAGTTGAGGTTGGTCAAGATAGTATTGGTCAGAAGGTAATTAACTTATGGATTGGTGTGAGAGCTCCTCATACTAATGATGTTAACATAAATTCAATTAATAACATTTTAAAGCAGGCGATATCGCTTACCTTCTTCTTACTCGTAGTTATTGGGAGTGCTATAAATATGGAGTGGAGGGTTGAATTAGCTATTTTAGGGATGATTGCCATCATCTTCACAGGTGTAGTCCCTCCGGAGGTCCTTGTGAGTAGGTCTGTTAAGTGGAGCTTAGTACTGTTCTTAGCAGGTTCTATGACTTTCACAGGTCTATTACATCGGTTAGGGGTGTTCAGGTATATCGTAGTTAATATTATTAGAGTAACACGTAGGAATCCGGTATTACTCCTCCTACTCCTCCTAGTCTTCTCATTCATATTATCAGCTGTGGTTGGTGAGGTTATCAGCGTAATCTACGTAGTGACCCTTATCTTCGAACTCACCTCACTTATGAGGATTGACCCGAAGCCTCTGCTGATACTGGCTGTCCTAGCTGTTAATACGGGTAGTCTAGCCCTACCGGTAGGGAATCCCATAGGTATATACTTATTCTTTGAGACCGGGCTGTTAATGACTACGTATGTTAGGTATTCTATAACCTTAGCCTTACTATGTTTTACAGCTTTACTTATCTTAACCCTTCTCACTGAGAGGAGGTTAATTAAGGATATAGGTAGAGCTATTAGTGAAGGTGTTGATGGGGTTAATGCGTTCATAGACTATTACTACATAGAACTTGAGAGGGAGAAACACTCTACTGCCCGCTTGAGGTATGGGTTGGTAATGCTGCTTGGATTCGTAGTGATGGTCGTACTTAACGACGTCACAGCATCGGTTCTGGGAACGGCTTTTGGTCAGGGTGTAGACTCACACGCACTCCTAGCATTCATACCGTATATCTTCATAGTCTTAAGCGCTATAGCGATGGATATAGGGGAAGTATCAAAGCATTTAGAGAGGAGTGTTAGATGGCCCTTACTGATGTTCTTTATATATCTCTTCATACTGAGCTACTCGCTAACCTATAGTGGTGTTATGGCTAAGTTAGCCTACGCATTACTCCGCGAAATTCATAGCACTCCATCAATAATCCTACTAACCACTCTTAGCTCAGCGTCTATCGGTTCGGTCTTAGACAACCTATTAATGGTTGTAACGTTCACACCTATAGCAATCCTCATAGAGGAAGTTGGAATTACAAACCACTTAATATACTTCTCAGTACTCTGCGGAAGTGTTTTAGGAGGGAACTACACACCTATAGGTTCTTCGGCTAACATCATAGCAGTGTCGATGGCTGAGAAGAGAGAAGCTAGGATAACGTGGAGTACTTGGCTTAAGACATCGTTAACCCTAACTACTACTCAGATAGTAGTAGCCCTTACATGGATCTACTTATGTAACGTATTAAACATATAGCTCTAATCTACTGAAAACCTACAGGTATCGCCGAGCCACCACATTAAGACTGTTTGACAAACCCCTATCTCAGATATGCGTTGAGGTCTTAACGTCTTCCTGCCGGAATCAGTTGATGAGATCTCCACATATTACTTTAATTAGAGGACTCTTAGAATTTCTAAGAAGTTCCTACCCTATCACCGTAAAACCCGTAGGGTTGGGGCCGAGCTATGTGGAGAGCTTCCTAACTTCATCGCCTGCATCATAGCTAGATGGTGTGCTAAGGATTACCTCTGTAGGTATGGTGTATTTAATCGGTGTTGTAGTATTTAGCGGTTTACTGTTAAGGCCTTCTATAAGTCTTTAAACCCTTACTACTCAACCTATACATCCCTATACTTCTAGACTTACGTCTTAGCGCTATAGGGCATGAACCCTCGATAGAACACCTACTACACTGTACGTATTTAACTTCCTCGATAAGTCCTTCAGAGATGAGTAGGCCTAAGATGCTTTCAAGCAGTGTTTCATCGATGTTAAGCATCCTCCTTAACTCAACGGTGGACTTACATTCACCACTACTTAGGATTTGCAGCGTCTTCTGTATGATGTCCGAGTTCTCCATAGTTATAACCCCGCAGCCTTCAGTATTAGGTAGGCTGTTAAGGCAATCACGTATGCCGCTACTATCATGTACGTTATCTGGGCTAACACCACTTTAATGTTCCTGATTTCTTGGTAGATAGTAGCAACTGTTGCTAGGCATGGTACGTAGAGCGTGGTGAATAGGAGGAGGGAGTATGCCTGTGTGGTTGAGAGCCCTAAGGATTGTAGGGCATCAGCAACGCTGACACCGCCGTGTAGGAGGGCTATGCTTTCAAGGACTGCTTCCTTAGCTATAAATCCATGCAGTAATGCGAACGCTACCTTCCACGCATCCTCACCTACGATGTCAAACGGTGTTAACGTTGGGGTGATGGCCCTGCTTAAAATACCTCCGTAGCTAAGCTCAGCATCTACTACGAATCCTGTAGGCCCTAAGTTAAGCATTAACCAGATGATGACGCTTAAACTAAGTATTATGATACCGGCTTTCTTAAGGAAGTGTTTAGTGTAGTCCCATGAAATCCACCAAACAACCTTTAAGTTAGGCCTATGGATTGCAGGTACCTCTAGGATTAACTCCGGCGGCTCTGCCTTCTTAAACGCTACTGACCTAATTAGAATTCCTGTAAGTAGGAACATAGCAATACCTACTAAGTATATCGATGCTACAGCCATTGCCTGAGCTATAGGTGATTTAAAGAAGGCGGTTACTAAGGCCATAACCACTACTAACCTAGCCTGACATGGTATGAACGGCGTAGCTGCTATAACTTCCAGACGTTCCTCATCTTCGATAGCAGTCCTACTGGCCAGCACTCCAGGGACGTTGCAGCCAACACTAACTATTAATGGGTAGATAGCCCTACCTGAGAACCCAAACTTAGAGAGAACGTTATGAAAGCTTATAGCGAGTCTAGGCGCTATACCGCTATCCTCGAGGACGGCTAGGAAGGTGAACATCATTAAGATTAGGGGTAGGAATGACAATACGGCGCCGACCCCAACTACGATGCCGTCAGCTATTAAGGACGTTATTAACGGGTTAACACTGCTGAGGTTCTCACTTACTAAATCCGCTAGTAAGCTAAACATCATTCCGAGTAGGCCGTTAAGACTGTAGGTCTCAATAAACCCCGCCAACTCATCTAACCCAAAATAGCTTAACATGGTTGTTAGTGGGAAGCCCGTATTTACTGAGAATACAGCTAGTAAAGCTGTGAATAGTATTAAAACGCTTATTAAGGGTCCGGTAATAGGTCTTTGAAGCAGCTTCTCGAACGATGCTTCAATACCCCTACTCCTCTCAACCCTAACAACGACTTCCCTAACTATGGAGTGTACGTAGTTAAATCTAGTGGAGATAAACAGTTCGGATGGGTCTCTCCCCACGCTACGTCTAATAGCTTCCCTAACCCTCTGAACCTCCCTAAGTATGTATGACTCCCCCGCAGAATTTAGTAATTCCTCGATCCTGAGATCGCCTTCAAGCAATCTCATCGCTACCCAACGTATTGGGTAATTGCTAACTGCTTTAGATGATTTAAGTATCTCGGAGACCTCAGCTATGAATGGTTCTAACCCACTGTAGTCTAATTTAACCGCATCACCTCTAAACCTCCTACCACCGGCGAACTCAACGATTTTGTTCAGTAGGTCACGTATGCCGAGTCCTTGAGTAGCTGAGGTCGGTATTACTGGAATACCTAAGATGGACTCCAATCTATCGAAGTGTATGTGGATGCCTAACCTACTCATCTCATCAACCTTAGTGAATACTAGTATGACGTTAGGTGTTAGCTCAAGTAGTTGGATCGGTAGGTATAACGTCCTCTCAGGCGTTGTTGAATCGGCTAACACCACTATTAGGTCAGGCTCACCACTAACTACGTACTCCCTACTAACTACTTCCTCAAGAGATGATGCGCTTAACCCGTAAACACCTGGTAGGTCGACGAACCTAATCCTCACACCCATATAATCCCTCACACCCTCCTTACGGGCTACGGTTACACCAGGCCAGTTAGCCACATGTGCGATCTCACCTGTTAATACGTTGAATAGTGTTGACTTACCTACGTTAGGATTGCCGATGACAGCTACTACAACTTCATGAGTTTTAGACTTATCTAAACTCACAGGTCTTCCCGATTTTAAATTTAGAGCTATCTAACTTTTAAACTTTAACTAATATTTTACGATTAACATGCTTTAGTTTATAGTTGTTAAGTAGGTTCGGCTAGGATTTTCCCAGCCATCCCCCTCCCTAAAGCTACCGTCACACCCCTCACTAAGATTAGTAGGGGTCCTGAGGAGTTCTCAACAATCTCAACCTCTGCCCCCGGTGTTAACCCCATCTGCATCAACCTATAGGTAAGTCCCCTACCAGCAGCGATGCCTACGATCTTAGCCTTAGAGCCCTTAGGCAGTGAAGTAAGTGGTTGAGGCATCTTAATCACTTCTAACGTTACTCACATATACAGTCTCAGCTACGTCGCTAGGTAACTCAACTAATTCCCCACTACCTAACTCGACGACCGTGTAGAAAGGTGTACGTTCAACAACTCTAATTAACGAGTTTAACGCTAATCCCCTAAGCATTTTAAGGGGTTTTATCAACTCACCTGCAATCCTAACTACTACGTATTGCCTACCCTCATCAACCTCAGTTAACTTAACCCCCACAGTAGCTCCAGCCATAACTCCCGGTATGTAGTTACCGTGAGGACATGTTGTAGGCCTACTCATCCTCTCATAGATCCTCTCAATAACTTCCTTAGGTAGGTGTTCGAAGTGATGTGCATAGAGATGTGCTTCGTAGATATCAAAGCCTAGGAAGACTGCAAGGAATGTCTCAGCAATTCTATGCCTCCTCACAACCTCCTCAGCTACCTCCCTACCCTTACCGGTTAAGGTCACACCGCGGTACTTAACCCTATCTACAAGCCCCTTACGCTTTAGATAGTTGATAACCTTAGAAACAGTAGCCGGCCTTACGTTAAGCTCCCTAGATATGTTAGTAGTCTTCGCATGTCCGTAGACCTCCTGCAACCTATATATAGTTGTTAGGTAGTCCTCAACACGGATCCCGACGTCACTAACCTTTAAGCCGACCATCTAAACCGCCAACCCTAAATTAAATTTAGATATGTCTACTATTAAAAGTTAACCTAACAACGCAGTAGGAAAGTACCGTCACATAAGGTTACCCACCATCACCGTGGGCAGAGGTTTAGGGTGTGAAGGCTTAATACTTTTAAGTAGTGTTGATGTGAAACTCGGTGTGGGGTGGTTAACGCCTCGGCTGGGGAGGGCGTTTACGAGAGCTCTGACGGACCTAAGGGCTAGTAGCTCAGAACCTGTGAGGACCTACTGCATAACTTAAAAAGACTTATATCTATGAAGCGCTTTATAAAACTGTGCTGGGTGAGGAGGTATGAACGTTGTTAGGGTCTCAATCTACACCGCGTTAGTCTTAGTGGCTACTATAGTGCTCCAGGTTTACACACCAGCTACTCGAGGGTACTTCAACCTAGGTGAGGCGGCTATATACGTTGTAGCTACGCTCTCAACACCGTTTACAGCTGGGTTGGCTGCTGGGGTGGGGTCCGCCCTAGCAGACCTAATAACTGGTTACGGGGTCTTCGCACCTGGCACTTTAGTAATTAAGTTTGCTGAGGGCTTCCTAGCATCACTCCTTATAAGTAATTTTAGGAGGTTGGTTAAGGACTTAGTTAAGCTACGCTTAATATCTATCTCTGTAGGTGTTGTGTTAGGGGTCCTAATAGCTGGGGTTGGGATAACTTTCTTCACCGGCGTAGTTGAGTTGTACTCGATACCGCTTAGTTTTATGGCTGTTGAATTAACCTTTATATCCGCAGCCCTCACCGTCAGCACGTGGTTCTGGATCGCGGTTGGGTTAACTATAGCAGGTTTGACTACGTACGTAGTAGTTAGAGTTAGAGGTGAGAGTTTAAGCTTCGTAGTTCCGATACTGGTCAGCGGGTTGTTCATGGTCCTAGGCTACTTCCTCTACGAATACTTCATCTCCAACCCGCTTCAAGGGATACCGCCGGAGGAGGCCTTCATCGAGGTACCTATTAATGTATGCCAAGCCCTCGTAGGGCTAACCCTCTCCTCACCTATCATCTCATTCATCAGTAGAGCTAGGGAGTGATACGTGATTTGATAGTTGTGAGGGGCCTCAACGTATGGGTAGACGGCCAACACGTATTGAGGGGTACGAGCTTTGACGTATATGAAGGTAATGTAGTATTGGTTGTCGGCCCGTCAGGCTCTGGAAAATCAACGCTGCTAAAGACGTTAAGCGGTGTAATACCATCAGTTATTAGGGGGGAGGTCAGAGGTTATCTCAACCCACCGCAGGAGGTTTTAAGGAGTTGGTCTCTATACGTACATCAAGAACCATGGTTCTTCATCTCAACACCTTATGTCTGGTCTGAAGTAGCTGGGTATACGGGGATTAAGTCATTAAACTCTATTAGGGAGGTCCTCAACGAGTTCGGACTTAACCAACACCTCTACAGAACTACCTACACTTTAAGTGCTGGTGAGATACAGAGGTTGGCCTTCATAATAGCTTCAAACTCTAAGAACGTAGTCCTTCTGGACGAACCTACCTCATACTTAGATAGACGTAATTCGGAGGTCTTAGTGAGGTTTGCTGGGAAGCTAGTTAAGGATTATGGTAGGACGATAGTCGTAGTAGACCATGATATATCGCTATGGGAAGGCATTGCTAGTAAGGTTCTATACATGTATGGCGGTATGCTATCAGAGGTATCGTCAAACCCATTTAACGACGTTGTAGAGTATATGGTGAAGGCTTTAAGACCTCCTGAGTCTAAGGGCGGTGATTGTATGAGGGTATGCGTAGATAGTTTTAGGTTTCCTGACTCAGAAGAACTCCTACTAACCGACATAGACTTCGAGGTATGTAGAGGTGAGGTGGTGGTGGTTAGAGGTCCTTCAGGCTCAGGTAAGACTACGCTACTTAAGTTAATAGCTGAGGGATATCTTAGGGGGGATGGTAAGGTGGTTAGCATGGGTGGGCATCGCGGTAGGGTAGTGTTAGTACCTGATAACCCGTTGCTCTACCTAACCTCACCAACACCGGTTGAGGAGGTCGGTGAACACGGCATTAAATACCTTGAGTACGTAGGCCTTATAGGTAAGGCTGAGACCCCTGTCATGAGGCTTAGCAGCGGTGAGAGGAGGAGGTTAGCTATAGCTTCAGCGCTATCGAGGGGGTACGAGTACGTCCTCATAGATGAGCCTACAGCAGGTTTAGACCCGCTAAATAAGTCCTACATTATTGAGGTGTTGATTAAGGCTGCTGGGATGGGTGCAGGCTTCATAATAGCTTCTCACGACCCATTCTTAGAGAGAATAGCTAATAAGGTAGTGAGTGTTGGACGTCCTCAGTAAGGTAGTTGAGCTTATAAGATTGTTTACATCACTCCTATTTAAATCTATATTTACGTACGGCTACATTGATGGGAGACGCGTACCTACCCTACTCAACCTAGCAGTCCTAATCACGCAGGTATTTATGGCTAGGGGAGGGGTTGAAAACGTTTTAGTAGTACTTACTGCGGTTATCCTCACATACGTCGTACGTAGGTCTGAGAGAGCTATTATCTACTCGTCAACCATAGCGTTAATTCCAAGCATATGGTACTTCATAGCATCACTACCCTTCACGTTAAGTCCGCAAACATCAGCGCTAATATCATTAAGGGTATTCACCATAAGCCTCTCAACGCTGTGCTTCATCTACTTCCTAAACCCCGTGGAGGTATCTGCTATCATTAAATCACTACGACTAGGGAACGCAGCCCTATTCCCAACCCTCACCTGGAAAGTCATACCACATATAATGAGGGATGTTGAAACAGCACTACTCATCAGTAAGTTAAAAAACGTAGAGTCTTGGAGAAGCCTAGCTACCTCAATACTAGCTGCAGAGGAGTACACATCGCTCTATGAGGAAGGACTTCACAGCAAGCCGGAATACAGACCATCCTACGAGTATAGCAGTAAACACACATTAATAACAACGTTGATGCTGCTCTCCCTAATCACCTCCACGTTCTGGAGGCCTTAGAGGAAGAACTAAGCATGCAGCGTAATTGTAGGTGTAAGTTAGGTGAGGAACTATGTAAAGGTGTTTAGCGTGGTTCCTTAAAAATCTATGTTTTAGTTTAGGTTATAACCTCCCGTTTAAGGCGGTTGCATATCTTTAAACCTCTCACACGCCTGCTCACCGCCAATACCCCAATCGTCCTTAGGGATCTCGTGTATTATCACCTCAACAGCGTGTGGCGGTATACCTAGTTCCTCGAATACTTTAGTAATTCCGGCTATGGTTTTCTTCTTAGCTTGGTCTGAGAAGCCCTTCCAAACATATACGTGGGCTAACGGCATGGTCTAACCCTAACCAACCCGTCTAATACTTAACTTAGACAGTTATAAAACTGCTTAAGACGTAGAGCTTAGCCTACGTGGCTGAGCGGTTTATCGTACTTAACAGCGTCCCCACTGACGATATCTTCCAACACCTCTAAATCCCTTAAATACTTCTAACCATGCTAGCTGGGTTGGCCCTACCTACGAGAAATCAGCTTCGCTCCAAGCGTAGGTACTGTTAAGCCTACGCTACGAAACCGACCTAATCACTAACCTTTCCCTCACCGCATAGCAGGTCATCTTAACTTAACTTTCAACCGCTCATCACTACCTTCAAGTACTTAATCGTGTTCGATCTCTGCCGAGTAAGACATGGCCTATGAGGATATTAATCCTTAGGTATGAGTTAGTATTGGTAGGAGTTATGCATGTTAATGAGTTTATGAATGTGTGGTTTGATTCTATAGCTCTCGTAAAGGAGTTGTATGGTGGTAGGGTTGTCTACGAGGTAGGTCCTAATAACTTACCGCCCGTACCTGATTTAAATAAGGCTATCTTAGACGCTATTAGAAATCCTATTGGGTGTAGGCCCTTAGACGAGCTGTTAAGGCCTGGGATGAAGGTCGTAATAGTTGTTGATGATATTACTAGAGCCACGCCTAGGGATAAGATACTCCCAGTACTTCTAAATGAGTTGAATAGAGTTGGTATTCCGGACAGCGACGTAACTGTGGTAATTGCTTTAGGTACTCATAGGTATATGAGTGATGAGGAGATACTGAGGTGTTTCGGTGAGGAGGTTGTTAGGAGGGTTAGGGTAGTAAATCATGAGTGGCTTGATAGCAGTAAGTTAGTGTACGTGGGGACTACTAAGAATGGGACTCCGGTCTACGTCAATAAGTTAGTCTACGAGGCTGACTTCGTAGTAGGTGTTGGTAGTATAATACCACACCTCTTCGCAGGCTATGGTGGGGGCGCTAAGATCATACAACCAGGTGTGTGTGGTGAGAAGACAACTGCGTACACCCACCTACTAGCTGCTGTGGAGGACCCTATAAACCTGCTGGGAGATCCTGATAACGTGGTCCGTAGGGAGATGGAGGAAGTAGCTGATGTGGTAGGCCTGGACTTCATAGTTAACGTGGTGTTTAACGGTGAGGGGGAGGTCGTTAAAGTTGTTGCAGGGGATATGAGGGAGGCGTTTAGGGAGGGTGTTAAGGTCGCCGAGAAGATATATAAGAGGGAGATACCTGAACTAGCTGATATAGTCATAGTTAATACCTACCCAGCAGTAATTGATTACTGGCAGGCAATTAAGGGCTTCGTACACTGCCAGTTAGGGGTTAAGGATGGTGGTACGGTAATACTCTACACAGACTGCCCTGATAGGATCTCACCAATACATGGTAAGGTATTTGAGAAGTACAGGAATGCTAGTGTGGAGGGGTTAGATAGGGTGGTTAAGGAGAGGTCTGAGGAAGACTTAGTTGGACTGGCAACTACTTATATCCATACTAAATACGTACATAGGGTTGAATGTATATGTGTTTCGAAAGGTCTTACGTTAGAGGATAAGGAAGTACTTAGATTTAAACATGCTGACACGGTATTAGACGCCCTTAAAACGGCTTTAGCTAAGCACGGAAATAACGCTAGGATAGGGATAATACATCATGGCGGTGAGGTATACCCAACGCTGAAGTAAGGTTATATTCATGGCTTTACAAGCTTAGTCGGTGTGGTGAGCATGACCTCATGTGAGGAACTACATAAGGACCTCGTAGGTATTGTTAAGTTGAAGTCAGACCCGGTAGGCATTAAACTATTTGAAGATATACGTAGTGACCTACCGTACATTAGTAAGAACCTAGCTTTATGTCAGGTCATGAAGTTAGCCAGCATCTACGGTAGGGCTGTAGGGGTATCAGCAGATAACGTTGACGCATGCGTCTTAGGTACGTACATCCTCGGATTTAGAGGTCTGCCTGAGAACTACTATAAGAGGTGGGTGAGTTTAAGGAGGATGGATGATGATATAGCGAGGTCTGTTATTGCTAGCATCCACACCATCCCTATGAGTAAGTATAAATCAGCTGTGATAGCACCGCTTAGGAAGTTCGATGAGTTGAAGGTAGAGCCTGAAGCAGTTATAATGATGGCTAACTCAGCGCAGGCATACCTACTGCTAGTCAGCTTCTTCGACTCAAAGGGTATTAAACCTAAGTCAGACTTCAACGGCCATGCAGCATGTGAGGTACTCGCAGCAGTTGTTAATGGTAAATCACCGTGGCTTACAATACCTTGCGGAGGTGCTAGGGGTCTGGCAGAAGCTCAGGACGATGAGCTATGGGTTGGGATGACGTTAGAACACCTAAGAAGCAGTGTCATTAGGTTGAAGAGCGTTGGGAGTAGGTACCCACCCCCGGTATTCCAAATGATTATGACCCCGCCAAACCCTGAACACTCACTAACATTACTAATAAGTAGAGATTAACGTGTTACCTACGAAATAGCTTATTCTCCATCATTTTTAAACCACTACTGTAGGAAGCGGTGCTTGACATCTTCATCGCATAGCAGTGGGTGGATGGCTACTTCAGAGGTCGTAGGCCTTCTATATATAACTTAAAATTTACTATTCTACGAACTTATAATTATAATATTATTATTAAACATTATAAATTTCGATTCGGTTAGGTTAGTGGTGGTGATTTGTGAAGGCTGCATTACTTCGTGAGTTTCAAAAACCGTTAGTTATTGAGGAAGTTCCTGACCCAGTACCAGGTTATGGGGAGGCCGTGATAAGGGTTAGGGCTGCAGGTATTTGCTACTCTGACTTAGAGATTATTGATGGTAAGGTGGCCCCGCCGAGGCTGCCTTTGATATTAGGTCATGAGGTAGCCGGTGTTGTTGAGGAGGTTGGCGATGGTGTTAAGCACTTAAGTCCTGGTGATAGGGTTGCCCTTTCATGGCTTTGGTATACGTGTGGTAGGTGTAGGTATTGCTTGGTTGGACGTGAGAACATATGTGAGAACCAGTTGAACACTGGGTTCAGCGTTGATGGCGGGTATGCAGAACTTGTTAAGGCCCCTGCAACACACCTACTTAAAATACCTGATAACGTACCGTTCCCAGAAGCTACTTCAGCAACAGATGCTGTTGCAACCCCGTATAGAGCCCTCACCTTCGCTTCAAGAGTTATGCCGGGAGACCTAGTCTCAGTATTTGGTATTGGTGGTTTAGGACATAACGCTGTTCAGATAGCTAAGGCTCTAGGGGCTAGAGTCGTAGCTGTAGATATATTGGAGAGTAAGTTAGAGTTTGCTAAGGATGTCGGGGCTGATTACCTAGTTAACGCATCTAAGGAGGACCCGGTGAAGTACATTAAGGACTTAGGCGGTGCTGATGTCGCAGTACCAACTGTAGAGTCCTTAAAGGCTATGAGACAGGCGTATGAGTCCTTAAGGGCTGGAGGTACGTTGGTGTTGATCGGCCTGCCGGTAGGTGAGTTATCGCTACCGGTCATAGATTGGATCCTTAGAGATATTAAGGTTGTTGGGAACATAGGCTTCACAAGAAGTGATATTATTAGGAGTTTAGAGTTAGTAGCTGCTGGTAAGGTAAGGCCTAGGGTGGAGTTATTCAAGTTTGAAGAGGTTAATGCTGCGGTAGAGAAGCTTAGGAAGGGGGAGGTTAGGGGGAGGGCAGTCCTAACATTTTAAAAACGAAATCATTTATTTTTTTTTTTAATACGTTTAAATTACCTAACCATCTTAAGACCTAATTTGTTGAGGAGTATATCTTTCAGCTCAGCTATATCCTCATCTCTGAGGTTTACTAGGGGTAGCCTCATACTACCTCCTCTAAGTCCTAGTAGGTTCATAGACGCTTTCCTAATACTCATGTATATATATGATGTTGTGTAGGGTGGTTGTAGGATAGCTGTTGATGGGCCGTATTTCTCACGCATCTTAGCTGTGAATTCTTCAAGCGGTTCCAACTTCTTAATTAATTCGTGTGCTTTCTTCCAATCACCGTCATTCCCAGCTTTAAGCAGTTCTAAGCTGAATTCAGGCATGACGTTAGCTAGTCCCGACACAAATCCTCTAGCACCGTATGGTAGTGTGGCTACGTACCACCACTCACCACGGCCTTGAACTATAGGTATTTTATGTCCAACCGCTTTAACCTGCTGGTAGAACATATCTATAAATGGTGTGTTTTCCTTAACACCGACTATGTTTGGTATCTCAGCCAATTTCCTCATTAGAGAAGGTCTTACGTACGCCTTAGAGACGCTGGGGTTATTGTAGACCATAACGCCGATGTCCAATGCCTCGGCAATCCTCTTATAATGTAGGTACATCCCCTCCTCATCAGGTACGTGGTAGTATGGGAGGACTACCTGAACTCCGTCAGCACCGACGTCCTGAGCATACCTACTTAACTCAACAGCTATTTTAGTTCCTGCAGCACCGGTACCAGCGATTACCGGTGCCTTACCCCCAGCCTCTTCAACCACGACCTTAATAACCTTCTTAATCTCATCCTCACTCATGGCGTAGAACTCACCGTTACTACCGCATGGGACTAAAGCAAGCCTCCCTCCCTTACTAACCTCAACTAAGTACCTAGTATTTTCTCTGAGACCCTCAACATCAACTTCATCATCCTTAGTGAATGGAGTCATCTGAACAACTAATACTGAACCACTCATTAAGAACTCCTTAAGAGATTTAAAACGCATGGTAACACCGTAGAAATCTTCTTCACAGTAATTTAAACTTTAGATCTTGACAACACGTTAACACCTAAAGTGCTTTAGCTGTAATGCGTTGATGGTTTGTGAAGGACTTACGTAGCAATCACATTATTTTTAAGTAGTGGTTACGTATACTTATCCGATACGTTTTTAAGTAAGTCTACTTCCTACAAATAGGGGGTCGTATGAGGAACCAATTCCAATATCAAATACTTTAAACCCCAATTCTGTGGTTCAGGAGTTAGAGGTAGTTAGGGAGATTATTAGGAGGGGCCTCAATAACAATCAGCTAGTACTCCTCAGCGAGTTAAGAGTTAATTCTTATAGGAGTCTGACCTCAGCTCTTAGAAGTCTGTCTAGGAAGTACAGCATCTCCGTATCCACGCTTAAAGTTAATGCTAAGGTCTTACGTGACCTCAACTTAATAGATGTTAGAGGTAGTGATAGGGTTAGGGAAGTAGTGTTAACCCCTATGGGTCACTTCGTAGCTGATTTGCTAGGTATACATCCGGTGATTAAGGACTTAGACCTTGACGGGAAACACGTTGAGATACTGGCTGAGAAGTCAAGACTGGTTAGGAAGTACGTACTTGAGATGATTGCTGATGCGGGTTCTGGTCACTTAGGTGCTTCACTATCGGTGGTTGACATACTCACAACCCTCTATATGGCTAGGATGAGGTACGACGTTAAGAATCCTAGGTGGCCCTTAAGAGATAGGCTAATACTTAGTAAGGGTCACGCAGCGCCAGCGCTCTACGCAGTGCTAGCCATGGTTGGGTTTATATCGTTTGATGAGTTAAGGAAGTTCAGAGATGTTGAGGGCGTGCTTCAAGGACATCCCGACATCGATGTTCCGGGAGTTGATATGGTTTCAGGTTCTTTAGGTCAGGGCCTATCAGTAGGTTGTGGGATGGCCTTAGCGCTTAAGAACGATGGCGTCCCAGCTAAGGTTTACGTGGTTATGGGCGATGGCGAGTTAGATGAGGGTCAGGTATGGGAGGCTGCGTTAACGGCCAGCAAGTTAAGGCTGGATAACTTAGTAGCCATCATTGATAGGAACGGCTACCAGCAGGAAGGGGTTACTGAGGCCGTTAAGCCTTTAGAGCCTTTAGTGATGAAATGGATCTCATTTGGGTGGCATGTAATTGAGGTTGACGGCCATGACTTCGAACAACTGATAAGGGCTTTCAATGAGGCTGATCAAGTGTGGGGGAAACCTACGGTGATAATAGCACATACGGTTAAGGGTAAGGGGTTCCCACCTGCTGAAGGGAATAATAAATACCATAGTAGGCCTGTGAGTAGGGAGGAAATAAGGTCTGCTGGGATCATTTGATGAGGTTAGTTCTCGGTAAGTCGCTCATTGAGTTAGGGCTTAAGTATAGGGATTTATACGTAGTTGATGCTGACTCAGCAAGCCATACTATGACCTCACTGTTCGCTGAGAACTTCCCCGACAGATTTGTTAACGTAGGTATTAGTGAGCAGGACTTAGTTGGTGTGGCCTCAGGCCTAGCTTCATGTGGGAAGAGAGTTGTTGTATGTACGTATACGTCGTTCCTGATGAGGGCGTGGGAGCAGATTAGAAATACTGTTGCGAGGGCTAAGTTAAACGTGAAGCTCGTAGGAACTCACAGCGGTATCTCAAACTTCGGTGACGGACCTTCACATCAATGCTTTGAGGACATAGCGTTAATGCGTGTAATACCTAACGTTAAGGTAGTCGTACCGGCTGACTCCGTAGAGTTGAGGCAGTGTCTTAATGAGTTGCTTAGGGATGAGGGCCCTGCATATATGAGGGTGGGTAGGGATGAGGATTTTAGGGTGTACGATGAGTGTAGGTGTGAGTTAGGGGTTGCTAACGTAGTTGTTGATGGGTATGACGTAGTAATAGTGGCTATAGGTAGTATGGTTTCAGAGTCTGTTAAAGCTGTTAAGGAGTTGGAGGGCTTAGGTATTAGTGCTGCTGTCATAGACTCACATACGGTTAAACCGTTGGATAGTAACACCATACTTAAATATGTTAGGGCGACTGGGGCTGTAGTAGTTGCTGAGGAACATAACGTCTTAGGCGGGTTAGGCAGTGCTGTCGCTGAGGTAGTGGTTAGGGACTACCCGGTTCCTATGGAATTCGTAGGTGTTAGGGATATGTTCGGCCACTCAGCTAGGTCTTTAGAAGACCTAAGGAAATTCCTAGGGCTTACATCCTCAGACATAGTTAGAGCTGCTACTAAGGTGGTTAGGAGTAGATGACGTATAGGTTAGTTGCTAGGAAGTCAGAGGGTGATGACGTAGTAGTAGATGTAAACGGTGTTGAGGTAGGGGGTAGTAGGGTCGTAGTCATAGCTGGTCCATGCTCTGTAGAAAGCTTAGAGCAGGTCTTAGATGTTGCTAAGGAGGTTAGGAGGTTAGGAGCGCATATGTTGAGGGGTGGGGCATTTAAACCTAGGACATCGCCCTACAGCTTCCAAGGATTAGGTGAGGAGGGCTTGAAGATCTTAGCTCTGGCCCGTGAGGAGGTTGGACTACCCATAGTTACTGAGGTTATGGACCCCCGTGACATACCATTGGTTAGTAAGTATGCTGACGTACTTCAGGTCGGTGCTAGGAACATGCAGAACTTCACATTGCTTAAGGAGTTAGGTAGGGTTGATAAGCCTGTACTCCTTAAGAGGGGGTTCTCAGCAAGTATTGATGAGTGGTTAGGCGCTGCTGAGTACGTAGCTGTGGGTGGTAATAAGAAGATAATACTGTGTGAGAGGGGGATTAGGACTTTTGAAACCCATACGAGGTTTACGTTAAGTGTTACTTCAATACCGTACGTTAAGAAGTTAAGCTGCCTGCCAGTGATCGCTGACCCAAGCCACGCAACCGGTAAGAGCGACTTAGTAATACCGGCGTCTAGGGCTTCAATAGCTGCTGGTGCTGACGGGTTAATGGTTGAGGTACATCCGAACCCGCCTCAAGCCCTGAGCGACGGCTCTCAATCAATAACCGTAGATGAGTTCAGCAAGTTGATGGTAGAGGTACGTAGGATAGCTGAAGCTGTCGGTAGGTACTTATGAGTGGTTTCCGTGAAGTCCTCTTAAAGACTGAGACTAGGGAGTACCCCATATACGTTGGTAGGGGTATTATCAACTACCTACCTAAGTTTATGGACGGCTTCAAGAATAGTAGGAAGTGCGCTGTAATCACCAATAAAGTAGTTAACTCTCTATACGGTGAATTCGTTGAGGAGTTGTTGAGTAGTAGTGGTTACGTAGTACATGTGGTTGAGGTCCCTGACGGTGAGGAATGTAAGACCTTAAGAGTTGTTGAGCGTGTATATGATGAGTTAGTAGACCTACGCTTCGATAGGTACTCCACCGTAGTTGCTTTAGGAGGTGGGTCTGTAGGTGACCTATCAGGGTTTATAGCTGCTACGTATATGAGGGGTATTAACTACGTTCAAGTTCCGACTACGTTGTTAGCCCAGGTAGATGCTTCAATAGGTGGTAAGGCAGCTATTAACCTACCTAAAGGTAAGAACTTAGTAGGTGTTTTCTACCATCCGCAACTAGTTCTAGTTGATGTTGACTTCCTTAAAACCCATGATGTAAGGGACTTTAGGTCAGGGCTTGCTGAGGTAGTTAAGTATGGCGTAATAATGGATAGGGAGTTCTTCAACTACTTAGTCGAGAATAGGTCTAAGCTACTTGACGTCAGCAGCGATGAGTTAACTTATGCTATACTTAAATGCTGTCAACTTAAGGCGATGGTGGTAGGTGAGGACGAATTCGACAGGAAGGGTATTAGAGCTATACTTAACTACGGCCACACAGTAGGCCATGCAGTGGAAGCCTATTCTAACTTCACGTTAAGGCATGGTGAGGCAGTAGCTATAGGTATGTGTTATGAGGCTAAGATATCAGCAGCCCTTAAACTTGCTGAGGAATCCGTAGTGGACACCGTATGTAGTGTGTTGAGCGGTTTAGGCCTCCCAACCCACATACCAGTGGACGTCAATACTACTAAGTTGGTTGAGCTGATGAGGCGTGATAAGAAATCTGTTGGGGGTAAGATAGCGATGGTCCTCCTCAGAGACATAGGTAATAGCTTCTTAGTCAGCGATGTCCCTGAAGAAGTTGTTGTTGAGGTTGTTAGGGGTTGGTGAGGCCGGTAACCTGCTTATCTCTGACAAGACCTGAAGATGTTGGTAAGGCGTGTACAGCTGATCTAATCGAGTTGAGGATTGATATGTTGGGGAGTAGGTGGTTAGACGTTGTCAGTAGTTTATGTCGTCCGTGGATAGCTTGTAATAGGAGGTCTGATGAGGGAGGTTTTTGGAGGGGTGATGAGTTAGGCAGGGTTGAGGAGTTGTTTAAGGCTGTTGACCTAGGTGCTTCGTTCGTAGACATCGAACTCTCAACTAAGGGTGTTGAAGACCTTATAAGGTATTTTAAGGGACGGGGGGTTAAGGTCATAGTCTCAAAGCATATAACTACCCACACACCTGATCTAAACTCGTTGAAGGGCTTAGTTGCTGAGATGATCTGGTTAGGTGCTGATGTGTGGAAGGTAGTTACTAGAGCATGTAGTATCTCAGATAGTATAGTGATGCTTAAACTGCTTAAGGAGTTTGACGTCCCAGGCATTTCGTTAGCTATGGGTGATTTAGGGATTATTAGTAGGGTGCTCTCACCTATGTTAGGCGGCTTCCTAACCTACGTCTCAGCATGTAGGGGGGCTGAATCAGCTCCCGGACAATTAACTGTTGATGAAGTTAGGGAGATTTACGGCATGTTAGGTGTGCTTAGTTGAGGCACTTAAAGCTAATATGTTTGATAGGGGATCCAGTAGAACATTCGATATCCCCTACAATCCATAACGAGGTCTTCAGAGAGTTAAACCTTAACTACATCTACTTAGCTTTTAGAGTGGTAGGCGATGACTTAGAACACGCTGTTAGGGGGTTGAAGGCTTTAGGGGCTTCAGGCTTTAACGTAACACTACCCCATAAGTCAGCAATTATTAAGTACCTCGATGAGGTAGTCCCTGAGGCCATGTTCGTAGGAGCTGTTAACACCGTCGTTAATGAGGGCGGTAGGTTTGTAGGGTATAATACTGATGTTGTGGGGGTTATCAATACGTTTAAATCCTTAAATATTAGGTTATCAGGTACCTCAGCAGCTGTCTTAGGTGCCGGCGGAGCTAGTAGGGCTGTCCTCTACGCATTAGCTAGTAGCGGTAGTAGTGAGGTATTCCTAATTAATAGGACTTTTGAGAGGGCTGTAAGTCTAGCTGAGGAGTTCAGCGTTAAGTTTCCAGATGTGAGGTTCAGGCCTACAGGCCTTACAGTAAGTGGTTTAAGGGTCGCCGTAGAACGGGCTCAGATATTAGTTAACGCTACATCGGTTGGGATGTACCCCAGCGTCGATGAGTCTCTAATCCCTCCAGAACTACTTAGACGTGACCTCATAGTCTTCGACGTGGTTTACAACCCTGTTGAAACTAAGTTGTTAAGAGATGCTAGGCTAAGAGGGGCTACTACGGTAGATGGTGTGCATATGTTAGTCCATCAAGCAGCTGCAGCGTTTAAGCTGTGGACTAAGGTAGAACCACCGGTCGACTTTATGTTTAACGTAGCTTACTCGTCGCTGAGGTGATGGATTGCCTAACATATCTTTAGTAGGCTTTATGGGTTCCGGTAAGACCACTGTCGGTAGGTTGCTAGCTAGGCAATTAAGATTGGATTTCATAGACTTAGATGAGGTCATTGAATGCAGACTTAATATGAGGGTTGAGGAGATATTCAGTAGGTTTGGGGAAGGGTACTTCAGGTCTGTAGAGTCTCAGGTGGTTAGGGATGTTTTAAGCGGGGTTAGTAACGCTGTAATTGCTTGTGGGGGCGGTGCTGTCCTCAGAGATGATAATGTTGAGTTCCTTCGGAAGTACTCGGTAGTCGTATACCTACGTATCAGTGGTGGTGAGGCTTATAAGAGGTTAGTAAGCTGTGATGGTAGGCCGTTACTTAAGGTTAGCGATAGGAGGGGTGTTATTGAGAGCTTACTGAGGTTTAGGGAGCCCCTATACCTTAGGGCTGCACATATAGTGGTTGATGTTGATGGGAGGAGTCCTGAGGAAGTGGTTAGCAGCATTATTAACTCACTACCTGAGGAGGTGGTAGTAGGTGTTCGCACGTATTAGTGGTAGGGGTGTTAATGGAGTTATAACAGCTCCGCCGTCGAAGAGTTACACTCATAGAGCGTTGATATGCGCATCACTGGCTGGAGGTATGAGTAGGGTGGTAGGTCCTTCACTATGTGATGACTTCTTCGCTACGTTTAAAGCGTTAACCTCCTTAGGGATTACTTTATCAATTGCTGAGGGCGGTGTTACGGTTGTTGGGGGTGGTTTTAAGCCTAGGGTAGGTCTAATCAACTGCGACGAGTCTGGAACTACTCTAAGGTTTATTGTAGGTGTCGTATCTCTAATCAATCAACGCCTCCTAATAACTGGGGGGAGCTCCTTGCTGAGGAGGCCTATCGGTGAGTTAGTCAGGGCTTTAAATGCCTTAGGCTCTAAGATGTTATGTAGCGGTGATTACCCGCCAGTAGTAAGTTATGGGGGCTTTAGAGGTGGGGATGTAGTTATTAGGGGTGATATAAGCTCTCAATTCATATCGTCATTACTGCTTATCTCACCACTAGCTGATGAGGAGGTAGTTATACATGTATTTAGCGTTGAGTCAAAACCCTATGTCTTGATGACCTTAAGGACTCAGGAACTATTCGGAGTTAGGGTTAAGGTATTAGATAGCGGTGATCACCTAACGTTCCAGGTGCCTAAAACCCGGTATAGGCCTACTAACTTCCTAGTTGAGGGTGATTGGTCTTCAGCAGCTTACTTCCTAGTAGCTGGGGCTATATCCGGTTACGTAAGGGTGGGTAATATAGGCTTAGATAGCGTTCAGGCTGATAAGGAAGTATTAAACGTACTTAGAGATGTTGGTGCTTCGGTGAGGGCTGGGGGTAACTGGGTTGAGGTAAGTGAGGGGTCTCTGGAGGGTTTTAACTACGACGTCTCTAACTCACCGGACCTACTCCCAACTTTAGCAGTGCTTGCTGCCCTAGCTAGGGGTGAGAGCGTGATCAGCGGTATTGGGAGGTGTAGGTTTAAGGAGAGTGATAGGGTTGAAGCAGTAGTTACTAACCTTAAGAGGTTAGGTGTTTCGGTTAGGGTGAGCGGTGACGATTTAGTCGTCAGAGGTGTTGAGAGGGTTAAGTCAGGCATTGTCAGTAGCTTCGGAGATCATAGAGTTGCTATGGCTTTCTCACTACTTAGTCTAAGGTCTGAGGGCAGCGTAGTTATTGAGGACCCCCTCTGCGTGGGTAAGTCCTACCCGAACTTCTGGGACGAGCTTAACTCATTAGGTGTTGAGGTGGAGATATCCCTATGAGTTTCAGCTTAGGTAAGCTATTCAGGGTTACAGTATTCGGTGAGAGCCACGGTGTTGGGGTTGGGGTGGTTGTAGACGGCTGTCCAGCAGGCCTTAACCTCAGTGAGTCAGATATTCAGGTAGAGTTAGATAGGCGTAGGCCTAAGAACCCTGAAATAAGTACTCCGAGGACAGAGCCTGATAGGGTGAGGATCTTATCAGGGGTGTTCAACGGGTTTACTACCGGTGCTCCAATAACTATGGTTGTATTTAACGAGGATGTTAAGTCTGATTACTACGAGTTGATTAGGTATAGGCCTAGGCCTGGACATGCTGATTACGTAGCCTACGTAAAGTATGGGGGCTTCAACGACTTCAGAGGTGGCGGTATTTTCTCAGGCAGGGTCACGGTTGCTATGGTTGCTGCTGGAGCTATAGCTCTTAAACTACTCAGTAGGTTCGGTATTAAGATAGTAGCCCATACGGTTAACATTAACGGTATTGAGGCTCGTAACTACGATTTAAGCGATATTAATTCTTTAGAGGAGGTTGTTGAGAGGAGTCCTATAGGGTGTGCTGACCCTAAGGCTTCTGAGGAGATGTTAGGCCTGGTTAAGAAGGTTGGTGAGGTCGGTGACAGCGTAGGTGGTATAGCTGAGGTCGTAATTTCAAACCTACCTCCAGGTATTGGTGAGCCGTTCTTCGATACCTTAGACGGGGACCTAGCTAAGGCGTTCTTCTCAATACCTGGTGTGAAGGGTGTTGAGTTCGGCGTTGGGTTTAAAGCTGCTTCAATGTTAGGCTCTCAATACAACGATAGCTTCTCACTAGCTAATGGTAGGGTTGTTACGAAGACTAATAATTCAGGTGGGATTCAAGGAGGGTTGAGTAACGGTATGCCCGTAGTGTGTAGGGTTGTCTTCAGACCTCCCTCATCGATTAGGATCCCGCAGAGGACTGTTGATTTAATTAAGTATGAGGAGGTTGAGTTGAGTTTGAGCGGTAGGTATGACCCATGTATACTGCCTAGAGCGCTACCAGTGCTTAGGTCAGCCGCCGCTTTAGTCTTAGTAGACCACCTAATCATATCGCATGTAATGCCGAGGGTCCTGAGATGAGGTCTCTTAACGATGTGAGGGTGGAGATAGATAGGGTTGATGAGGAGTTAGTTAGGTTGTTGGCTAGGCGTATACAGTTGGTTAGGGAGGTCGCTGACGTTAAGGTGGTGGAGGGTACTAGCTTAGTGGATGTTTTAAGGGAGGCTAAGGTTATTGAGAGGGTGAGGAGGATTGGTTCTGAGCTCGGCGTGAACCCTGAATCAGTAGAATCCTTATTTAGGGTTATTATGTTAGTATGCCTGAAGGAGGAGTTAGCATATGTTGAGGAACGTTACGGTGGTCGGCGCTGCGGGGAGGATGGGTAGGTGGTTATGTAGGTTCTTATCTAGTGAGGGTTTTAACGTACTTGCTAATGACGTCGATGTTGGAGGGTTAGCTGAGTTAAAACGTTTAAACCCTAACGTCGAGTTATGCTCTTTAGAGGTGTGTGCGGCAAGGTCTGAGGTAATCATCATATCAGTACCTATAAACTCCTTCGAACACGTGGTTAGGGAGTTAAGACCTCATGTTAGGGAGCATCACCTAATAGTTGATGTATGCTCGGTTAAGAAGTTACCTGTAGACATCATGCATAAGTTCTTAGATAGGGGTATTAAGTTAGGGACCCACCCACTATTCGGCCCTGGAAGCGCTGTATCGATGAGTGGGAGGAAAGTAGTTCTAACCCCCATCACAAACGAGGAGTTCAGCATAGCGTCTCAAATCGTGGATTGGGTTGAGGGGAGAGGGGGTTACGGCATAATTATGAGTCCGGTGGAACATGATGAGTTAATGTCTGTGATTATGGGCATACCACATGCTGTCGGGTTGATACTAGCTAAGTATTTAAGTGATTTCGATGTTAGCATGTTGGAGTTTATGAGCACGCCTACCTATAACTTCATGTTTAAGTACTCCACAGCCATACTATCCGGTAACCTAGACCTATACGTATCAATTCAGAAGTACTTAGGGGTGGGCAGGGAGTTGAGGAGGTTGGTGGAGGTGGTAAATAACTTCGTTAACGGGGTTGAAGAACGTCCGGAAGTAGTTTTAAATGAGTTGAAAGCCCTATACAGTAAAATCGTTAGTAAGGGTATTGACGTGAAGGAGTCTTATAACTACATGTATAGGCTGTATGAGGAGTCTCTGCGGTAAACCCATCTATCCAGGCCTTCAAGTAGTTAAAACCTAGCGGTGAGTCTGTACAGCACTGCTGTAGGTGTTCTTAACTAACACAGCCCTGCTGAGGTCTTCTAACGCCTCAATAGCGTTTAACGCTGAGTATATGTCACGGCCTACCGCTACGACTCCATGGCCTTTAAGCACTACGACAGGGCATTTCCCAACAGCTTCCCTAACACTTAATGCTAGTTCTTCGGAGCCCGGCGGACACCGCCCTACAGAATCTATACAAGGTATTGAGACCATGGACTCAACGAAGTCGCTGACGTTAACGTTTAAGCCTAACTCATATACCAACGTAGTTAGGGGGCTGTGGGCATGTACTACCGCGTTAACCCACCCATAAGTCTTATATATGTGTAGATGCATCTTAGACTCTATAGATGGCGGTGAGTTCCCAACGTACCTACCGTCAAAGTACATTAGGACTATATCATCGGGTGTTAACCTATGCTTAGGCTGTTTTGATGGGGTGATCCAAATGTAGTCACCCCTACCCCTAATACTTGCATTACCCCCCTTAACGTTAAGTAAGCCCCTATCATGTAATGTCTTCATAACATCGCATAACATCTCACGAGGATCCATACATACCCCATAAGACGGTAGGCTAAGAATTTATAAATGTTAAGACGTAGTCCCCCACTCTAAAACCTCTCAGTCATCGATGAACCATATCTCAGAGGTGCTGCCCTAATAGTTGAGGTTAGTTAGTTGGGGTTGGTTAGAGGTTGGAGGGGGGGAAATAGGTTTAAATTTTGATTTAATCGTTAAATCTATATTTAATTAAGTATGCTGCTGTTAATAGCATTAACGCCGATGAGAACGCTACAATGCTTAAATTAGTTGATTGCTTAGAGCTGCTTGAAGTGCTTGAGTAACTACTACTTAGTGAGTGTTTCAAAGCGTTGTAAGTGTTTATCAGTGACTCTAAGTTGAAGTTGTAGATTAGTATAGGTCTTGAAGGAGCTCCTGAACCCTCCTTAACAACCATAGCTGGTAGTGAGAATATGTAAGCTACTGTATCCTTCTTAGGCAGTACCTCAAGGTTGAAGTTCTCCCCTATCCATACGTTCGCACTGGCTATGACCTTATGTGCTGGGAAGTCAACAGCTTTAGGCGGTGGGTCTACGCTTAATACGTCTAGAGCTATACCTTTAACACCCTTACTTACTAAGTAGTTAGCTGCCTCAACATCTAATCCTGGGAACCCCCTACCAATCGCGTTCCAATATTCATCCCAGCTTCCGTACTTCCTCCAGTAACGAGCCCAACCAGTATATATGAGTACTATATCATCTTTAGTGATTGCTATACCTGTCCTCCTCTCCCAGGACTTTATGTCCTTAACGGTTATTGAGTAGTTAGGGTGTACTATACTTGGTGACATATCCATGATTACAGCCCTACCTATAAACCTGCTTAACGGTACCTCATCAATCCTCCAAACACCTACTGCGAAGTGTGCGGGTGCATCTATATGAGTACCTACATGTTCGTTCATGGTTAACGAACCGAAATACGCTAGGTAGACCTTAATCATCTCTTCAGGAGTTCCAACGGTGCTGAAACCCCTCCATAGGGTGAACCACGCAGGTATGCCGTTCTCAACGGTGAACGCTAGGTCATACTTATCAGAAAGGTCTAATGAGGTCTTAATTAGGTTGGCTAGGAGTAGATTCATATGTATGTTAGTATTTGGGTCGTAGATAGCTAATATCTCAAGACCTGGGCCTGCAGAGCCTTCCCTAAGTTTGAATGGTGTGAGGATCACGAACGCTGCGTTATTAGCTAATCTCTCTAGGTTAGTATTTAAGTTCTCAACTATGTATATGTTAGCCTCAGTTAATATGTAATGTGCTGGGAAGTTTGATGCGGGGGCTGGGTCAATGCTAAGAGTGTCTACACCGATGCCGATAACCCCCTTACTGACTAAGTACCTAGCCGCATCCGGTGAAAGTCCGGGCCACCCCCTACTTATACTCCAATACTGATCCCAACTGGTGTACAGACCCCAGTAATTAGCCCAACCAGTGTAGAGCATAACTATAGATCCCTTAGGTATTTCAACACCTACACTCCTCTCCCAATCCACTAACTCACTCATAGTTATTGTGTCGTTGGGATGTGAGATGTATTTCCTAACATCGATTACTACACCCACACCATATAGTCTGTCTAGCGGTACTTCATTGATGAACAGACCTTGGGGATTGAAATGAACAGGTGCGTCTACGTGGGTACCTACATGCTCACCTGAGCTATTTAAGAACTTCAAATAGTATCCGTCTACTGGGACTGTAGCAATTGTCGATACCTCGTTCACAACTCCGAACCACTTAATAACCTCATTCTGTATTGGGTAGGTCAGTTCAACTACTTTAAGCCCTAGTAACGTCTCCTCCCTAGGGGCTGGGAGTTTCTCAACATATGTTGATGCTGAGGGTATGATGGCGGTACACGATGCGATCAGCACTATCATTAAGATTGGGGTGTACAGCCACTTACGTAGTGATTTCAAGTAGAACACCCTCATATGTGTCTTAGGAAACATATTTATAAGTTTTAATGATTAACAATTACTATAATTTTTAACTATGTTTCTTAAAGGTAGGACATAAAGTTATGGTGGTTTAACCCCCGCCTACGGGTAAGGTTATATCTACTACGTCGTTGTCGTTTAGGACTATGTTTAAGTCGTACACCCTCCTCCCGTTCACAATTACTAGTAAGTGTTTTGAGTACTTCATCAGTGCCTTCCTCACTTCTTCAGGCAGTTTCTCTAGTACTTCAGCTATAGTCCCTTCACCCACTCTTAATTCCTTAGCGTTTGACTCCTCTCTTAGAACTCCATGGAGTTTAACTACTGCCATGGTTTATGCCTTGGTAGGTTGTACTTCTTTTTAAGTGTGTTGACTACGTAGTGTAGTTCTAACCTCTCAAGGGTTTCAACGTATGGTAGTCCTGTCCCGTAGTCCCAGCCCCTCTCCCTATAGTATTCCTCAAGCATTGGCTCTAAATCGCATACCTGACCTTTAGAAGGGCCTGTAGGCATTGGTTCCTCGGTAAATCGTTTTGGGAGTTTCTCAGATTCCTTCCCAACCCCCTCCCTCAGGTTGAAACACCTCTTCAAGTTAGCTATCCTCTCAGCTATTGTCCTTAAGTTCTTAACGTCGCCGAACTCCTTAATACCTGTTAGCGGTGGTAGTAGCTTAGCTATGAAGTCGAAGTAGTACATGGGGGGCCACATAGTCCCATACTTACACATGATTACGGAGTCAACTAATGCGAATAGGTCTTCCTGGTCTTTAACTATCATACCTTTATACTTCTCTGACAGCCTATCACATACGTCATCAACTTTATCGTGGCCGAACCTCTCTGCAGCGATGTCTCTGTAGCCGAGTTCATCAACAGTTGTTAAGGATCTTAAGTGGTCAGCACCTCTAACGGATATTGCCCAAGTACATCCAACTGACTTATGCCCTCTAGGGTCCTGTGCTGAGACCTCTAAGCCCTTCACATGTAGGGCGTATATATCTGAGCCCCTACCAATTATTTCTGAAGTTCTTAGAACTCCCTCAGCTAATATATCACCTATACCCCTCCTCTCAGCAATCAGTTTAATTAACTCTATAGCTGATTCCTCATCACCCCACACCGGGTTTAAACCGCCTAACTCATCCTTAGATAGTATCCCTCTCTCATAACACTCAAATACGTATGAGACTACCTTACCAGTTGATATCGTGTCTAAGCCGTAGAGGTTGCATAGGTAGTTCATGTATAGGATTGCCTCCATGTTTGAGATTAGTAGGTTAGAACCTAACGCTGCGATCGTCTCGTATTCAGGGCCTCCGGATAGAGCTCCCTCATACCTACCATCGCCGGTCTTCGTGATGTGCTTACACATTATCATGCATGAGAAGCAAGACCCCCTTGAAACCCTATATTTAAGTAGTTCTTCACCGCTAATCCTATCAGCTAGTTCCCAGTAACCAGTCCAGTGATTCTTAGTAGGTAGCCTACCTATGGCATTCATCGCTGTGACAAGGTTTGACGTGCCGTACCTACCGAGGCTTAGCTGGGCTGGGAGGGCCCAAGGACCTTCAGTATTCCTCCACAGGATGTCTTCGATGACCTCTAGGTATTTATCTGGGTCGTGAACCTCTACATCCCTACTCCCCCTAACCGCTACTGCCTTCAAATTCTTAGAACCCATTAAAGCCCCTAAGCCGGTCCTACCGGCTGCCCTGTAGTAATCAACCATTATAGAGGCAAACTTAACTAGTTTCTCACCAGCAGGGCCTATACACATTACGTGGTAGTCCTTCCCGAACGACGACCTAAGCTCATTTACAGTATCTCTGGTGTTTAAGCCCCAGAGTGTTGCGGAGTTGTGGAAGGTAATGCTTGAGTCATCGACTATTAAGGACGTAGGTTTGGAGGCCTTCCCAGTGATGACTATTATATCGTATCCAGCATACTTTACCTGCGGGCCGAACGCGCCTCCAGAATGGCTTTCCGCCCACATATTAGTTAGCGGTGACTTAGAAATTATTGCAAACCTACCTGATGAGGGGGCTAACGCACCTGTAGCTGGTCCAGTAGCTATTATTAACGGGTTCTCCGGCCTCAGCGGATCTATGTTAGCATTAATTAGGTTCCAGAGTAGGTAGGCAGCTAAGCCGCTGCCACCTACGTATGACTTAGCTAGGTGTTCGGGGAGTTCCTCCACTAAGTACTTCTGCTTAGTGAGGTCTACGTAGAGTACCTTCCCAGCATACCCTTTAAGAGGCATTGAGTGCACCTCTAACGCAGAACCTAACACACTGTGGGTTCCCACCACATAAGTCACACTTATACGGCATGCCGTCAACAACTACTAATGCGTTATTAGGGCATACAGCAACGCATGTTAGGCATCCAGTGCAGGTACTGTGGTCTATGCGGACTACGTCGTTGACTATGTGGATAGCCCCTGTAGGACATGCTGCTAAGCACTTACCGCATTGAGTACATATTATTGTTCCTTCTAGGAAACCTAATTCGTAACTATAATTTATTCTTATTAACGACTTCCTCGGGTTAAATACCTTAAACTTCGTGAAGCTGCATATGAGTTCGCATAGACCGCAGCCCGTGCAGAGCCTAGAGTCTACAACTAAATGTTTACTCTGTAAGCCCATCCTACAACCCTCCTCTCCACAAGGCTTAACACCTTAGATATTAAGAAGGTTGTTAGTGCTAGTAGGATTAGGCATGCGAATGCTAGTGGGGTGTCTAACCTGGAAGTCGATGATAGTATTACATAGCCTAAACCCCTATCAGATGCAACCATCTCAGCGATTACCGAACCTACGAACGCGCTTGTAAGCCCCATGTGAAGTGAGCTTAGGAAGTAGGGCATAGCCCTCGGGACTGCAACCTTAATTAAGATCTGCCCCTTACTAGCTCCGAAGGACTGTAACATCTCCCAAAGCTCTTTCTCCATAGTAATCATAGCTGTTAGTGTTGGGACGAGTATTGGGAAGAAAGCTATTAGGAACGCTGTTAACACTCTCGGAGCTGCTCCCAACCCAAACCATAGGGCTAGTAGCGGTACTAACGCAGCTCTCGGGATAGCGTTAAAACCAGTTATTAATGGGTATACGGACTCCCTAACGGCCTCACTGTAGGCTAGTGGGATGCTTAGGGTTAGTGAGAAAGCTGCTGCGATTGCTAAACCGATTAAGGCTGAGGTTAGTGTCTCCGCTAGATTATACGTTAAGTACCATGGGTAACTACCGAATGCTGCGAGGATCGCTGAAGGTGGTGGTAGGACGTAGTTAGGTATGTTTGAAACGCGGATGACTAATTCCCAGGCAATGCCTAGGAGGAGGAGTGTGAGGAGTGGGTTAATAACCTTAAACTTCTTACCGCTGGCCATATCTAATCACCTATTAAGCTCTTAATCATAGCTACGTAGTCGTTGAACTCCTTAGTGTATTGGATGTCTAAACCCCTAGGTCTCCTAAAATCCACTCTAACCTCAGACCTCACCCTCCCAGGCCTACCGCTAATCACTACTACCCTATCAGATAGTAGTACGGCTTCTCTAACGTCGTGGGTCACTAAGACAGTCGTACATCTCTCATATTCGATGATCTCCTGAAGTAAGCCCCACATCTCCTCCCTAGTAATGGCGTCTAAGGCGCTGAACGGCTCGTCAAGTAGGAGCGTGGAGGGTTTATGTATAAGTGCCCTGCATAACGCGACCCTCTGCTGCATACCGCCGGATAGTTCCCACGGGTAACTGTTCTCAAACCCCTTAAGACCTACCTTCTCAATTAACTCGTAAGCCCTGCTTAAGTAACTCCTCACATCACCGTTTAATACCTCGATAGGGAGTAGGATGTTCTTAATGACCGTCCTCCAGGGGAGGAGTAGTGGGGACTGAAAAAGCATTCCAACCCCTCTATGAGGGGTGTTTGCCTTATGGCCGTTGAGGACTAACTCCCCGCGTACAGGTTTAACTAACCCGGCAATTACCTTAAGCAGCGTTGTCTTACCGCACCCACTCTTACCTACGATGCTAACCACTTCGCCAGGCATTACGTCGAGGTCTACATCAGCGACTGCTACTAACCCACCGTCACCGTTTCCATACCTAACCGTTATCCCGCATAACCTTATCGCTGGTTCCATGTTAGTACACGCCTTACGGTAACCTCTGCTCTAGTGGTGGTAGGTAGTTGAAGTCTACCACCTCACCTAATGACGGCTTCCTACTTAGACCGAATGCCGAGGCTATGGCCTCTATATCCTTCTCAATTATTGATGGGTCTACGTATCCGAATCCGTACCTATCCGTAATTCCCTTAACGTTTATTATCTCTAATGCCATCAACAACCTCTTCCTCTCCACCGCCTTATTTAGGGTTGGGTCTCTCTGCATGAGTATGTCTATAGCTTCGTCCGGGTTTTGAATGACGTATTTAAACCCCCTAACCACCGCTTTTAAGAACTTCTTAACAGCTTCTGGGTTCTTCTTCAGGAAGTCCTCGTTCACTAGGATTCCGTTACCTACTAAGGGTAAGTATTCATCATACCTAAAGACAACTATGTTGTTTTCAGAGATGTTTAGGCTTAGTAGGTTTAACACGCATGTGTAGTAGAATCCTGTTACGGCGTCTACATCTCCTCTAGCTAACATCACCTCCCTTAAAGCTACGTCCATGGTGACCCACGTAATACGTTCTTGTTTTATACCGACGGCATTAGCGTATGCTGGGAATACCCTCCTAGCAGCATCGCCTGCAGGTGCACCTAACCTCCTGCCCTCAAGGTCTTTAGGGGTGGTAATACCGCTATCCTTAAGCGTTACCACGCTTAGAGGTGATTTGACGTGGATTACTGCAACCATCTTAACCTTAGCATCCGGGTTCTTAGACTTAAACTCCACTAAGGAGTTGAAGTCCCCGAAGCCTATGTCGAAGAGTCCTGACGCAACATCGCTTACAGCCCGAGCCGACCCGTACCCCCTATCAATAGTGACTGAGAGACCTTCCTCAGCGAAGAACCCCTTATACAGGGCTACTAAGAACGGTGCTTGAGGTCCTTGATAAGCCCAATCAAGAGTGAACTTTACATGTATAGTAGGTGTTGATGGTGGTAGGGGTTTTAAGTACCAGCCTAAGGTAAATCCGGCTAGGACGCCGAGGATTAGGCCTAACGCTAGTAATTTAATCCCAGCAGACCTGTGTGAAGCGCCCATATACCATCACCACATATCACATATATGTAAAACTTAAAAATTTACCTACAATAACCTTATATAGGTATTGATTTACATTAATATGTAAAATTGTGTTCGAGTGTTAGGTGTTTAAGTGTTATGCATAGGGGATATTAAGAATTCATAGTTTAAATGCTTCTAGTTAATATTACTGATCTTATTAGTAATCACAACGTTTAAATGGTGTGTATGGGAGTGTTGAGGGTGGTATGTGCTTTGGCCAAAATATCGACTAATTCAATACATGGGCATGGCCATAGGGATGGGTATGGCTCACATATACCGCCTATATACCCAGGCGTTATCTACGAGTACGTAGACATAGAACGTGGTTTAGCTGTGTTGGTTGATAGGGGTAATTACTTGAGGTATGGGAGGGAGGAGAACCCGACGACGAGGGCTTTGGAGAGGGTGATTGCTGGTCTGGAGGGTACTGAGGATTCCTTAGCGTTTAACAGTGGTATGGCCGCTATATCCACTGCATTACTCTCCTATCTGAAGCCTGGGGATAGGGTTGTACTTCCGATGGAGCTCTACAGCAGTACCTTCGCATTACTTAATAACATATCGGTTAAACTCGGTGTGGAGGTTGTGAAGGTATGGCCGTCTGCGGAAGCTGTAGTTAACTCAGTTGATGGGAGGACTTCAATGATATTTGTGGAGACTATTACCAACCCTACGAATAAGGTGATAGATGTTAGGTATATCTGTGAAAACGTTGATTTAAGTAAGGTGGTTTTCGTCGTCGACAGTACTTTCACAACGCCAATACTGTTAAGGCCTGCTAGGTACGGTGCTAGGTTGGTAATCCACAGCATGACTAAGTATTTCAGCGGTCATAACGATGTTGTAGGCGGTGTCATAGCTGGGGGTGGTGAGGACGTGCTTTCCCTATGGGATTGGAGGAGGATGTTAGGCGGTATACTCCAACCCTTCGAGTCGTACTTAATTTTAAGGGGTTTGAAGACGCTTGAGGTCAGGTTTGAGAGGCAGAGTAATAACGCTAAGGTAGTGGCTGAGTACTTAGCTGAGCATCCGAGGGTTGAATGCGTTATGTACCCAGGCCTCAGTAAAGACCCTAATAACAGTGTAGCTAGGAAGTTATTTGAGAGGCCGTTGTTCGGAGGTGTGGTGAGTTTTAGGTTGAGAGGTTCCTACGACGACGTCTTAAGGTTTATGGGGGGGTTGAGGTTGATAAAGAGGTGTCCAAGCCTTGGAGGGGTTGAGAGCATGGCGGTAATACCGTCAAAAGCTGCCTCCATGTTTATAGACCCCGAACATAGGTTATTGCTAGGGATTACCGATAACTTGGTTAGGCTGTCCGTAGGTCTGGAAGACGTAGATGACTTAGTTGAGGACCTATCGCAGGCTTTAAACTTTTAAGAGTAAAAAATTAAGCCATTACTTTTAAGGTATGTACGTAGTTCGACGGTATGTTAGTCTTTGACTTCCTCAACGGATATGGCTGAGACCGGGCATGAGTCTGCTCCTCTTTTAGCACATTGGTGTAGCTCCTCAGGTATGATGCCTACTGAGATTTCCTCACTTAACTCCGTGCTGTACTTACCTACTACTTTATTCCTACCGGTATCGCTTCCTAATTCGAAGACTTCAGGACATAGCGCTGGTGCTACTCCGCAGGCTATGCATAGAGACCTATTTACAACTACTTTATATTTGACCAATAGTTCGACCTCCTAATTATATTCGTTAAGGTCGATTATAAATTCATTCGAATTATACTTCCGATCATTGGATTACCGTTATTTCTGGTTTGGGCTTACCCTACTAAGTTCTTAGTGGTTGTGGGGTAAAAATGGTTTGCCTTTCTTTAACGTGTTGTTCTGGTTAGAGGGTTAGTTCTATTAGGTCGGCTAGTACTGCCTGACCTGCTTCCTCACCACCAGCCCCTCTACCTATTAAGTATACATCACCTAGTGAGTCAGTTCTATACATAACCGCGTTTACAGTCCCACCTACCTGGCCGAAGAAGCTGTTAACATCCACTTCCTCCGGCGTTACTTTAGCCCTTATACCACCGTCATCGATCCATGCCCTAGCCACTAATTTAACTCTCTTACCCCTCCTTAACGCATCCTTAATGTTATCAAGTGTTACGTTCCTAATGCCCTCCCTTATTACGTCCTTAGGCTTTATATCGCTTCCGAACGCTATGTTGGCTAGTATTACTATCTTAGCGGCTGGGTCCCACGCATCTACATCCATGGTTGGGTCTGCTTCAGCATATCCTCTGAGCTGTGCGTCTCTTAGTGCTTCGTTGAATGATAGGCCTTCCTCCATCTTAGTCAGTATGTAGTTAGTGGTTCCGTTTAATATTCCGGCAACCTCGCTGACATAGCATCCGGCTAGACCTCTAATTAGGGTTCTAATTGACGGTGTGCCGCTCATTACCGTACCGCTGAAGAGTAGTTTAACGCCTTTAGACTTAGCTAGGCTGTCTAACTCTTTAAACGCTAGGGCTATAGGTCCTTTATTCGTAGTTATTACGTGTTTCCCAGCGTTTAAGGCCTTCTTAATATGTGTTAGCCCTGGCTCACCTACCTCTAGGTTAGTCCAAGTAGCCTCAACAACTACATCTGCGTTGCTGAGCTCTATGAATTCTAAGGCGTTTAACCCTTTAACACCGTTGAGGTGTTTCTCTAAAGTCCCCCCACTCTTAACCGTTTCTAAGGCCTTAGCTGGGTCTAAGCCTTCATGGCTTACCACGCTCCCATACTTTATATCGCAAATACCTACGTACTTAACCTTAAGGCCGTACTTCCTCTGTAAGTATTCCTGCTTCCTCACTAAGATCTCCGTAAACCCCCTACCGACAACGCCGAATCCTATTAAGGCAAGCCTGAACTCCATACGTACGCCCCTTTAATCAAGTTCTTAGAGGTTATTAAAAGTTCAAGTACTCCATCTTAGGTCGGGGGTTTTAAAACCGCTCCTAACTTAAATTTAAGTCTGCTGTGAGGGTCTAACACAGCTGTTCCGATATGTTGATTTCCGTGACTTCAGACCTCCTATCGTTGGGTCGTCTGGAAGCGCTGTATGTTTGGAAACCGTTTTAAAGATTAGTAGTGGAGTATATCGTTGGGGAAGGTTTTGGATGAGCTTAAGGAGAAGTACGTCGTAGACACTATGAAGGGTGTGGTTAACCACATCATGGAGTCTATAAAGCGTATAAGGAGTGATGAGGTGGAGGCCTTAAGTAATTGTCTGGTTAACGCCTTATATGAGGGTAGGAGGGTGTTAGTCGTTGGTGTTGGTAGGTCAGGCCTTGTAGGGAAGTCATTTGCTGTGAGGTTAATGCATTTAGGCTTTAAAGTACATGTTATAGGGGATACCATAGTCCCCCCTCTAAGACCTGGCGATATCTTAATAGCTGTAAGTGGTTCTGGTAGGTCTAAGTTAGTTATTGATGCTGCTGAGGTCGCTAAGTCTTTAGGCGCTAAAGTAGTAGCTCTAACAAGCTTCCGTGACTCCCCGCTAGCAAGTCTGTCAGATGTGGTTGTCGAGATACCTGGGAGGTTTAAAGTAAGTAGTGAGGAGGACTACTTCTCAAGGCAGATATTAGGTATTTACGAACCCCTATCACCGATAGCATCTCTTTTTGAGGCGACTGCTATGGCATTCTTAGACGGCTTAATCGTCGAGCTGTCTCATAGGCTTAGGGAGAGGTCATCAACTCCTAAGTAGGTCGTTAACCCTGCGACGGGCTACGTGGTTCAGAACTCTTAAGTAGCTTCCTGTACAGCTCGGAGAGGGCCTCAACTACTTCTAAGTACTTACTGCGGCATTCGTCGTAGGTGCGGCATAGGTTCTGAGACGGTTTGATTACCTCGGATTTAAGCTTGTCAACTGATTCGAATCTTACCTCGCTTAAATCTCCTACGTAGTTTAACGCTCTTAGTAGGGTTACTAAGGCGCCTAGAGCGCTTGCCCCGCGGGAGACATCCTCCCTATACACTACTACTGGCTTACACATGACGTTGCTAATGATTTCTACTGCCTTCTTTACGAGGCACCCACCACCTCCGCAGTGTACCTCAGTGACTTCAATGCCGTTATCTCTTAGGGCTTCTACCGCCTCCTTAAATAGGTGTCCTAGGCCTTCGAAAGCAGCTCTGAACAGGCTTCCCACATCGTTACCTAGGGTTAGGCCTAGTATTGAGAACCTCATGTAGGGGTCTCTGAAGGGTAGTGCCTCACCTAATGCGAATGGGAGTACGTAGATGCCTTCAGCACATGAGGCCCCCTCCCTAACGCTCTCCGTGATGGAGTTCCAATCACTGCCTATTAGACCTCTAAACCACTCTAACGCTGACATACCGTTATTGAATATTGCCCCGGTAACTCTGTAGTTGTCTGCTAGGTAGTAGTGGTAGAGCCTCATACGTTCACTCCTATCTATGACTACCTCCTTAGTCACTAACCTTATTGCTGCTGACGAGCCTAGGTTCATAGCTGCCTCACCTCTGTACAGCGAGTACGCTAGGTTCTGCAGTAAGCCGTCCATAGAGCCTAAAGACATCGGTATCTTCTCTAACTTAAGTTCCGGTACGGTTACGTATTCTAGGGTTTTAGAGCCGTCTATGAGTTCTGGAAGAGACTTCTCATCGATGCCAACTATGTTTAACGCCATGTCATCCCATGCTAATCTATAGGTGTTTAGTAATCCGGTAGTTGAGGCTATGCCTAGGTCTACATACCATGACTTACTTAGTAGGTATGCTATGTAGTCCTTAACGAATGATATCCTAGCAATACTTCCTAGCTTACCCCTAGTTTTAAGCCATAGTAACCTCGCGATCGGGTATATGTAGAGCGGTGGGCAGCCAGTCCTCCTGTAGAGTTCTATGCCGTATCTTTCTAGGTGTTCTTGCTCTTCAACAGCCCTCCCATCTATGTATGTCATCACGTTAGACGTTGGTTGGAAGTCTCTGTTTAAGCATACCATGCTGTAGCCGTAGCTGCTGAACGTGATCCCTGATACAGCTCCCTCATACCCTCTAACTACGTGTTTTAGGCTGTTGAAGAACTTAAGACGTACTTCCCCTAAGGACTGCTCAACACCACGTATTGATGGGTCTATAATTGTGTTGATATCTTCTACGTGGCTCCTACATATGCTTCCATCACTTCTAAGTAGGAATGTCTTAATGCTGGTTGTGCCTAGGTCTACGGATATGAACAGTTCTTCCAAACCTACTACCTCAGCATACCTGCCCTGACTAACTCCTCCCTCACTAACTCAACTTCGTTCCTACTTAACCTCCTCATAGGTGGTTTCGGATTCCCTACATCGATGCCTCTGAGGCGGAGGACTTCATATGCTGTGGGGATTGGCGGGGTTAGGTGTAGTGCTTTCCTCACCTTAACTACGTCTAACTGGGTCTTAGATGCCTCTACGTATGCTTCAGTCTTAATTAGGTTGTAGAGCTTAACTACGAGTTCTGGGAAGGTGTTTGAGAGTCCTGAGACGCAGGTCGTAGATCCGGCCATCATTGCCGGCAGCATTAAGGCTTCAGTACCTATTATGAATTTGAAGTCTTTACCGGTAACAGTTATTAGGTCTTCGTAGAATCTGACTAGGTCGAAGCTACTGTCCTTAACTCCGATTACCCCTACTTCTGCGAGACGTCTTAGTAATTCGCTGCTAATCCTGATCCCGGTTCTGGCTGGGTTGTTGTAGAGGAATACCGGGATTTTGACCTCTGAGGTCAGCCTCTTAAAGTAGTTTAGGATTGCTTCGTCGTCATATGCGTAGTAGTACGGTGGTACTGAGGCTATTGCCTGAGCTCCGACGCCTTCTGCATGTCTAGCTAGTTCTAACGCGTCATCTAGGTTAGTTGTCCCTACGTGGACTATTACCGTGGCGTCACCCCCTACGTCCTCGATAACTGCTTCAGCTACTTTCTTCCTCTCAGCTAAGCTCATAAGAGGTCCTAAACCGTAAGTACCGCATATGTAGAACGCTTTAACGCCGTTGCTTATTTGAAATTCTATTAGCTTTCTTAAACCTTCTAGATATAGTTTGTGGTTGTTGGTGAAGGGGGTTATGAGGGCTGTGATAACTGAGTTTAAGTTCGTGCGGGCCACCGCGATCTACAGGTTTTAGGGGTTTATATCGTGATCGCTTGCTTTGTAGGGGTAACGTTTATTATGGCTAGCTTGATATGTAAGTGCTGAACGCATATGTTTGAGGATGTTAAGAATAGGTTGTATGAGTTGAGGATTAGGGCTGCTGCTAAGGCGTTGGAGGAGAACGGTTTTAAGGTGTTGGTGGCTGGGGGTAGGGAGGAGGCTAGGGAACTCGTAATTAGTTTAATACCTGAGGGTTCGACGGTAGGTGTTGGTGGTTCTACAACTATTAGGGAGTTAAACCTTATTGAGGAGTTGGAGAGGAGGGGTTTTAAGGTAATCCACCACTGGGTTAAGGTAAGTCCTGAGGAGTCCTTAGAGATTAGACGTAGGGCTTTAACCTCAGATGTATATCTAAGTAGTTCTAATGCTGTAACTCTTGATGGGAAGTTAATCAACGTAGATGCTTCTGGTAATAGGGTGGCTGCTATGATGTTCGGACCTAGGAGGGTTGTAATCGTTGTTGGGCGTAATAAGCTGACTAGGAATTTAGAGGAGGGGTTGTTGAGGGCTAAGAACATAGCCGGTGTTGCGAATAGTATTAGGTTGAATTATAAGACTCCCTGCACTACTTTAGGGTACTGCGTTGATTGTAGGTCTGCTGAGAAGCCTTGTAACGTCATAACGATTATGGAGAGGAGGCCGGCGAGTACCGAAGTATATGTTGTACTAGTTAATGATGATTTAGGGTTTTAAGTCTTATCGTAAAATTGATTTTTGGTTTAAGGAGTTTTCTTTACTATCCTACCTTCCTTAACTACTAATTTAATGTTTTCCTTGTTTTGAAGTGCGGTGATATCGTTTAGCGGGTTGTCCTTCACCGCTATTAAATCAGCGGTCTTACCCTTCTCTATAGTTCCTACTTTATTGCTTAGCCCTACTGCTTCTGAAGCTATTTTAGTTGCAGCTATTAGTGCTTCCTTAGGCTCCATACCTACCTTCTCGACTAGTAGTTTTATTTCTAGGGCGTTATCACCCATCCTCAGAGGCCCTCCGCAGAAGTCTGTTCCTGTAGCTATTTTAGCTCCGAGTCTGTAGGCCTTCCTAATATTACTTATATGTTCTTTGTTCACTTCCTCAGCTTTCTTCAACGCCCACTCTGAGATCCCTATCTTACTACCTACTGCTAGTATCCTATCTACTATTGATAGTGTTGGGATTATGATTGTGTTGAATTCCTTAGTTAGTGCTATGGCTTCCTCATCTATGTATATCGCATGTGCGATTACCTTAACACCGCCTAGTATTGAGTTCTTAATTCCCTCAACGCCTTGAGCGTGTGCGTGTACGAACCTACCAGCAGCTCTTGCCTCATCAACTATTGCCTTAATCTCCTCTAGGGTGAACTGTCTGTACTCAGGCCTATCCTTCTGGGATAGCACGCCTCCAGTAGCCATGATTTTTATGAAGTCAGCATCTTCTCTTAAAGCATATCGGGCTGCCTTCCTACACTCATCAACACCGTCACATATAAGTGATGTTAGTGGGGTTAACTTCCTAGATGTTCTGAGGTCTACGTACTCAACTGGGAGGTAGTGGATGTCTCCATGTCCGAATGTAGGGCTTAGGGGGGTTCCTGAGGCAACGATCCTAGGGCCTAATGCCGTTCCCTCACTAACTGCGTATTTAATCTTAGCAGCTATTAAGCTACCAGCATCACCTACAGTGGTGAAGCCTGAGTATATGAGTTCTTCTAAGTCCTTAACAACTCTAGCGACGAATGTTTCGTAGGGGGTGATTAGCGGTTCTTTAACGAAGTCACCGGTCCTCATACCGATTAAGTGTAGGTGGGCATCTATGAGGCCCGGCATTAAGTACCCACCGCCTAGATCTACTACCTCAGCATTTGCCGGGATCTCAACAGAGCCTTCAGACCCTACATCAACTATTAAACTACCGTCGACGACGACAGACCCCTTAAACAAGTTCCCTAAGCCGTCGAATACGTAGCAATTAGTTAATACGTAC
>CALEDH010000008.1 GCA_937949785.1 uncultured Sulfolobales archaeon
AGTAGTGGTGGTTACGGTAGCGGCTGCGGCGGTTGAGGTAACAGTTAACACGGTTGTTGAGGTAACGGTCTTAGGCGGTGGTACTGCTGAAGAACCTGCGAAATAACCACCAACACCAGCAACGATGATTAAAACAACTAATATACCTACTAAAGACTTCTGAACACTCACAACAGTCACCTTCCTTATCATTACCTAACCATACTTATAAACTTATTTATTTAGATTTATCTAATAATCTTTACATTGTAAATTATAGATTGTTACTGTAAAGAGCATATTTACATTATAGTTATAACAACCCATATAGTGTTAGGAGTTCATTTGGTATAGAACAACATGACTGGATAACATCTAACTTAAATTTATCTATTAAGTTTTTAAGCGGGTTAACAACTCTGTCTATGATGCCTAATCTACATAACTCGCTGTCTAACGTGTATTTCATTGTTAGCGGTCGCATACACCCTAGAGATATCTCACCTCTAAACCTTTGTCTAGCATATCTGATTAACTTCACTACATCCTCATCACTAGGAATCCTTACTGGATATGTAACCACCCCTTCCGTAGGTTTAACTATTAGGAAAACTACTATTTCAGGGGATGCCTCAGCGGATATTTCAACAGCCTCAAACTCCTTAGCTATGTTCCCGCTATTCGCACCGATAAGTATGTGGGGGATTATATGTGGTGGTCCATACGTTCTTAGCATTTCATAGGTCTTTAGGAAGTCCTCACCGTCCTTACCGCTTAAATGCATTACATCCCTAATCACATACCTATCTACTACTAATTCGTAGTCCACGACGTCAACTTTAGCATCTCTTAATTTCATAGCTAATGACTTATCGATAAGTCCTGTATGTATGCTGACTAACATGTTAAAGCTATTCTTAATTTCCTTAATTACTGGTATGTAAGGCTCTACTGGTAAGTATCCTTCCTGATTAAAGCCCCCGCTAATCAGTATCCCCCCACCCCCTCTCTTATATAGGTGTTTAGCTAGGTCGTATAGTTGTTTAGGGGTGGTAACTTGTTTCATACCCCTTAAGTAGTACCCCTTACAATAATCACACATTAGAGAGCATTGAGTACCGGTAATACTTACACTAACGTATTTAAATCCGGGTATGAATGCCTTAATACGCCCCAACCTACTCACACTCGTTAAGTAAATCCTTTAACTCCCCTATCAATCTATCCTTATTTTTAAGGATGAATTCCTTCGACGGGTAATTATAGTGAGGTCCTCTCACACCTTCGTTGTAGAACGGCCTATTACAGTTAGGACATCCGTAAGTTATGAAAGCGTTATAGAACTTACTAACATCGTATAGTATTTCATTAACTAGTTCCCTACTTAAGGTTAGCTTATCACCTCTTACCTTAACGTATTTACTTACATCCACCCCTAAATCCATGAGGTACCTAAGGATCTGCATCTTCCTATAACCTATTACGCTTGGCCTACTCCAACCACTACTTAAAGTCCCCTTCACCGGGGTGAAGGAGAATAGAGATATGTTAACCCCTAAATTCTTAAAGTACGTCATTGAGTTGAAGAAGTCTACATCGCTCTCACCTAACCCATATATTAGGTGAACGTACACCTTACCAGGGCTGAAAACGTCTATAGAGTTGTTTAGGAACTTTAAGTAATGTTCCCAACTGTAAGGCTTCCTCACAAATTTAAAAACCTCAGGTGTTGCAGCGTCAAAACCTATTCCTAACGCATCAACACCTAAGTCTTTCAGCTGTTGTAGATGTTCCTTACTAATCGGGGTTGTGGAAACGCTGATAGGCTTCCCAACATCTCCATCATTTAAAGAGCTAACTATTCTAAGTACATCTTCTAGGAAAAAATCCTTAATTACTGTCTGAATACATACCCTCCCCACCGTGGGGTTTTCCTTAATCCTATTAAGTAGTACTTCAAGCCCTACTTCAGGCCATGAAATCCGAGATACTAGGTCTTTATTAGACCTGCTTAACCTGCTTTGAGGGCAGAAGACGCATTCACCCATACACCCGCTCTCAGAATGTATGAGTATGTAGGCAGTTGTGGGTTTCTCAACAACCCCTACGTTAATTAACCCTAGAAGGTCTAACGTACCTAGAGATGCTCTGACCCTCACTTCACACTAACCACATATTAAGAGTTGTAAAACTTTATAAGTCAACTGTAACTCCATAATTCTTAGGTATGCTTATGTGGAGGTTAATCATAGATGAAAATAACGTTTATAGGAATATGGCTATTGATGAAGCACTCCTAATACTTAAGGATAGAGGTCTGACCCCCAATACAGTTAGACTATATGTTTTCAACCCAAGCGCCGTCACTATAGGATATTTCCAAAGAGTTGATGATTCAGTAAACCTAGAATTTCTTAAAGCTAATAACATAGACCTTACTAGGAGGATTAGCGGTGGGGGTTCGGTATACCACGACGTTAACGGTGAGATTACCTACTCCGTCATCACCTCGATATCGGATATATCATATAATATCTCAGAGAGCTATAGAATCATATGTAGCGGTATCGTCAACGCTATAAGTGAGTTCGGACTTAAAGCTGAGTTCATACCTATAAATGATGTCGTAGTGGGTGGTAGGAAGGTTTCGGGAAGTGCGCAGTCTCGGAGGAAGTCAGCCTTACTACAACACGGCACATTAATGTATGGAACAGATTTAAATATCTTAGCAAATACGTTAAAAGCTCCTAAAGAGAAGTTAAGAGATCATAAGGTCACTTCAATATTTGAAAGAGTTACCACCATATCTAGGGAGTTAGGTAGGGCTGTAGGTAGGGAGGAAGTCATCAACGCGTTGATTAAGGGGTTTAGCAAGGCATTAAACGCTGACTTCGTTAGAGGTTGGTATACTGATGAGGAGGTCGGGCTGGCCGATAGCTTAGTAGGTAAGTATAAGAGTGATGAATGGATCTTTCAGAGGTAGGTGTTGGTAAGTGGTTATATGCAGTTCTGTTAGGAGGTTAAGCGGTGGGAAAACAGTTAAGGTAGATGTTGAGGTTATCGATGGGAATATTAAAGACATAGTAATCAGCGGTGACTTCTTCCTCTACCCTGAGGAATACATACATGTAATTGAGTCGAAGTTGAAGGGAAGAGGTATGTCCGACATCGTTAAGGTCTTAAAAGAGTTTAAAGACTCTGTTGAAATTGTAGGTGCGTCATTAGATGAGTTTGCTGAGGCTGTATTAGAGGCATATAAGGTCTGCGTATCTAGGTGATTTGTTGGTAAGAGCTGTAATTAGGTTATACGGTATAGTGCAGGGAGTTGGTATGCGGTACTTCATCTGGAGGGAGGCGAGGAAGTTGGGGTTAAGAGGGTATGTTAGGAATTTAGAGGATGGGTCTGTTGAAATCGTTGCTGAGGGTGAGAACGACCTCATAGAGACCTTAGTATATTTAGCTAGGAATGAAGGGCCTGGCTTCGTCAGCGACTTAAAAATAACTTATGAATCAGATAGAGGTGATTTGAAAGGGTTTAAGATCGTTCATTAGGACGTATTCCTAATTCGTTAACCACCTTAACTAGTTGTTCCCATACCCCATCGTCTAGCGGTATCCCTTCAGTCGACCTCCTACTAAGGCATCTGGCCTCAGGTTCTCCAGGCATTAAAACCTCTGCCTCAGGGTCTTTCGGCAGGGATTTCAACGTTTCTACGTAGCTTCTTACATCTTCGATGAACTCCCTATATTCCCTGAATATAGTTGGGTTTAAAGCCATTATTAAGAATCCTCCCTGAGTGTAAGGTCCCTTACCGCTTATTATCAGACTGTACGGGGCATCGATGAGGGCACTACTCAGTACGTCCACCATGATGGCTAGTCCTAACCCCTTATAACCTCCTACAGGGGTTAAATACCCCTCTAAGGCTTCCTTAGGGTCTGTAGTGGGTTTACCGTCCTTATCTACTGCCCAACCCTCCGGAATCTTCTCACCTTTCCTAGCAGCTAAGACTATCTTACCCACCGCAACCGTTGATAACGCCATATCAAGCACTATAGGCCCGTCCTCCGTAGGTACTGCTATGGCTATGGGGTTAGTTCCCACTATAGGTGATCTAATCCCTGGAATACCTATCCTAGCCTTAGCATTAGCTATTGACACACCTATCAACCCTTCCTTAGCTACCCTCATAACGTAGTATGCTAGTGCCCCAACATTCCATAAGTTCTTAGCAGCACCTATACCTACCCCTAACTTCTTAGCCTTCTCAACGACCTTTAAGGTAACCTCATATGCTACAGGTATACCTACTCCTCTATCACCATCTACTAAGACAGCAACTTCACTCTCCTTTAAGACCTTTATATTAGGCCTCGGATTTATCTCCCCTAGCTTAATACCGTTAATGAAGTCTAACCCCCTAGAAACTCCATGTGAGTCCACACATCTTAAGTTAGAGTTGACTAAGGAATCAGCTATTACCTCAACATACTTCTCATCCACGTTTAATGACTTAAATACGTTTTTAAGTAAGCTTTTAAGTTCATCTGCCTGTAATACCCTTACCATATACTTAACACCGATCGATACTATCCGTTAGGAAAATATAGTTAACTACGATAAACCTAATTTTAAAGTTAAACTATTAGATCATTCGGGTATGGAAGTAGCATTAGTTGACTGCTTAGGCCACGGTAGTAGTGGTAGGAGGGTATCAACTGTTGACGTCATCAGCGTAGGTCCTAGATTAATTGCAGGCATGCTTGAAGGTTTAGGTATTAAGTATGAGTTCTTCCTCTGCGGTGAGGTACTCAGAGACGTTGAGGTCCTTAAGAAGTACGGCGTTTTGCTAGCATCAGGTATGGCAACTGACTTACACTCTATGATAAGGTTGGTTAGGCTGTGGGGGAGGGGAGGAGCAGCTATAGCTGGCGGTCCAGCATGTGTTGAGTACAGAGAGTTGCTGAGAAACGGTTATGACATCGTTATTTGGGGTGAGGCTGAGGATAAGCTTCCAGTAGTTATTGAGGAAGTACTTAAGTATGGCGATATTGTTAGTGAGTTGCCAGGCGTACTCAGAGCTATGGATAGTGGTTTAAACATACCATCCGGTAAATACGTAGATGCCAGCATACTCTGGAGGTTCAAACCATCCGTAAAGGTTATTAAGAGGTATCGAGGTTGGTGGGGTGCTAGAGTCTACGTCGAAGTTGTTAGGGGGTGCAGTAACTTCTACAGACCGACGTTAAAGTTAGCTTCAAATAAGTCCTGCAATAACTGCGGTTTATGTAGGTCTGCAGACTTAGACCTACGTATTAAATGTCCTCTAGACATTCCACCAGGATGTGGTTATTGCTCAGTCCCATACCTCTACGGACCTGCTAGGAGTAAGCCTATAGAGTACGTGGTCGATGAGGTTAGAAACTTGGTGAGGATTGGTGTGAGACGGGTAGTGTTAAGCGCTCCTGACTTTCTGGACTTCGGTAGGGATTGGTTAGTAATGCCTAAACCGCTAACAGATCCGAGGAATCCTAAACCTAATCTTAAAGCTATTGATGAACTGCTAAGTAAGTTATCAGATATCTCAGAGATCTCCGGTGGTGAAGCCTACTTAATGATAGAGAACATTAAGCCTAATTTAGTAGACGACGATGTGGCTAGGTTATTGGGCAGCTACTTAAGAGGTACTACTGTCGGTATAGGGTTAGAAACCGGTGATAACACCCTCCATAAAGCCTTAGGTAGGCCTACAAACGTTGGTGAGGTATTAAAAGCTGTAAAGCTCCTATGTAACTACGGAATTAGACCTCATATATATTTGATACATGGTCTACCCTACGAGGACAGTAGGTCGGTAGCTAATACCGTTAAGACCGTTAGTAAACTCTCAAAAACGTGTATCGAGAAATTCACACTCTACAGATTCACCCCGCTGAACGGCACGGCATTTGAAGGATTTAGAAGGCCTCCAGCAGCTGTAAATTCCCTACATGCTAGAAAATTATATGAAGTTGTTAGGAAGTATAATACCGAGTTAAAGAGTAGGTTGATTAACGATGTTGTCAAGGCGGTAGTTGTAGGTCGTAGAGGTCCTTACTTAGTAGCTTATCCACTACCGCATGGCCCGGTAATATATTTGAGAGGTCATTCAAGTAGTATTGGGAAGACCGTCTTAGTAAGTGTGGTTAAGGTGTTAAGCGATCGGGAGGTATTAGGGGAGATTAAAACCGGTTAACACTACGTTAAATCCTTAACACAGCTATGACTCTGATGACGTCAGCACTATCCTCACACCTATCGGCGGAGTTTTCAAGTGAGTCTATGATTTCCTTAGAGACTATACATGTTGATATCTCGCTCTGATTACACGACCTTAAAACCCTATCTAACGCCTTCAACCTTATCTCATCTACTTCCTCCTCAATTCTCTCAATCTCATTAGCTATGCTTAACGCTTTACTAGGTTCTGAGTGTAACATTACCACAGCTTCTTTAAGCAGTTTTATTGCTTGCAGGACTTTCTCGGACATAACTATGGCGTAGAGTTTGACCTCATAATCAACTAATTTAGGGTCTATTAGGGTTGCCCTTCTAGAAGCTGCTTTTATATATGCAGCTATATCATCTACTGCTAATACCAACCTTATTATTTCATCCCTATCTATGGGGTGTATGAAGCCCTTACTTAGCTCTTCTAATACCTTCCTCTTCACGTTATCAGCCTCCCTCTCATAGTTAAAGATCTCAGAGAAGAACTTCCGAGTTCCCCCTAAGTCATTATCTTTAAAGCATTTGAAGAATTCTAGTGATGATTTGGAGACCTCATATATTAGGTTTAAATGGTTAACTACTGATTGAAGGGCCTCCCTACCTACGCTAGAACTCACCCAGCGCCACGTAGACGCCATCATATCACCAATTCCACGCTATACGTTAAGTATATTATGTATCAGAATTCTTAAACTTAATGCTATGCCAGCGCTTAACGGCACTGTTAGAAACCATGAAGCAACGATCTTTAGAATAATTAATTTATTAACTGCTCTCAGACCACCTTTAACTAAGCCGACCCCGATTATAGCCGATACGCTTGAGTGGGTTGTTGATATAGGCATACCGTATCCGAACAGTATGTAGGGTACTGTAGTAAATAGCCAGACAACAAATGCGTTAGCAAGCTCCCCAGCAACGCCGCTAATCAGATCTAACCTAGTTATCTTAAATGCTACGGTGGTAATAACCTTCCTACCCACTGTAAAACCCCCTAGGATTATCCCGAAGGCCCCTACGGTAGCAAGCATCACTGCGGTTGCTATATCAACACCTCTTATAGAGGCGTCGCTAAATTTTAAGAACATAACGTACACCCCAGTAGCGTTGCCTACGTCATTAGCCCCGAAGCTATAGGCAGAGAACATCAATGCAAATATTAATAAGTATTTAAATATCCTATCTGGAGATATACCCTTTCTGGTTAGATAGTTGTACAACCTATTTAAGGCTATGTAGAGTAATGCAGAGATTATTATAGAGCTTAGCGGTGATGTGATCCAACTAGTTATTATTCTAAGTACTACTTCGTGTTTGATATTTGCATACCCATACATGAAAACGTATGCTAGGCCTACCCCTAATACACCCCCGACAGCGCTGTGAGTAGTTGATATCGGCATACCTAAGAAGCTTGCCATAGTTATCCAAAGCCCTGTTGACAGCGATGCGACCAACGCGTCGTGAAGGCCTCTTAACTCGCTTACACCCCCGCCGAACGTCTTCATAACCATCCAACCCTGAAGTAGGGAACCTAATGCGACGAAGATTGAGAAAATCATTAACGCCTTCTTAAGACTTAACGCTCCAGCACCTACAGCGCATTCTGTAGGGTTGGACGCATCGTTAGCACCTATACACCACGCTATATATACCATCAGCGCAAACCCTAACACTACGCCTATATCCATGACTCCCCTCTAAACTTGATGTTAATCTTATAAGTTTATTGCGGTTGGAGAACGTATTAAATACTTCACCAATGGCTTCAGAGCAGAAAGACTTAAATAGATGTGAGTAGCGGGTATGGATGGAGATGATGAAGGGCTTAACATTAAAATACGTTGATGTGATATGTTCTTCGAAGACCGTCCCTCCGCTCTGGAAGTGCGGCCTTCTATGGGGGATGGGTTGAATGTAAGACTAGGTCTTCAGATGTGGGGAGTTATGAGTTCATCTGAGAGGGGGCGGGAGCTTCAAGGGTCATGTAAGTCTATGAGAGACCGCATAGCTCATAGTCCATTACCTAAACATAAAATAGGTAAGACCCCTGAGTATAGGGTGGTATACTACTCGGAGGATAGGTGGGGCTTCCTTAGCACTTTAAGACATAGTGCCGCTAGGCTGATGGAGGTATTAATTAACTGCGGGTTTGACCCAGTGGTCCACGGCTCTCTAGCTAGGGGTGATGTAGATGTTAATAGTGATGTAGATATCGTAATACCATATAATATACAGCCGTATGAAGTCGAACTATGCTTGGAGAGGAGTAAGCTAACACCTACTAGTAAATATGTAATTCAAGCAACCCCTTCATCATCCCTTAAGGCATACATAGAATTAGACCTTAATGGATTTAAAAACATCTCATTTCCTCTAACACCCTTAACGCCTAGGGAGTACGAGTTCTACAGGTTTGGCGGCTCAATCAGCTATCAGGACCTAATAAAAAACGTAAGAGTCCCAGGGGTAAATAAGCAGTTAATCCTAGTAATACCTACAGAATACGGACATGATGAATACCCCGTAATCGGTTATGAAGGTTATGTGGCTAAGGTTGTGGGAGTTTCCGTTGAAACAGTTAGGGAGAGGGTTGAAGTTCTAAGTCGGAGGAACCACCTCGGTAGAACAGGTGTTTACTTAAATTACCCTTTAACGATTAACGAGGGTTTTGATGAGGCGCTATCTACGTTGCTTAAAGGTAGGAAACATAAACGTAGTAACACTAAGCTATGAAGTAACATTATATGCAACATAGTTAGCTTTAAATTTAATGATAACCATATAGTTAATGCGGCACGTAGGTAGGGTTGGGAGGGTCGCCGCCTCCTCACAGCCGAAGGCGTAATGCGGGACCAGTAACCCTGCCAACATCTGAACCGAAGCTACGTATCCTCCAGGCCAGCGGTGAATACCGCCCTACGGGGTCGGCGGTAGCGGAGGACCCTCTGTAGGGAGGGTCCTAACCGCTTTAGCGGGGGGAACTAGGCCAGGCCCGGAAGGGAGCAACCTAACCCCTGACGCCGACGTTCGTAGGTCACCGGTAGGAGGACGGACTGGAGTTAATTACGTAGTTTGGTAGGGTGTTGGTGGGGAGCTACGTGCCGCTCTACGTTAAGAATCGTAAAGCTTTGTTGGAGGTTATTTCATTGTTTAAATCCAGGAGCTTTAACGTTAACCACCTCCTTATTGACTAGATTGGGCGGTATCCTACCCTCTGCAAACGCTATTAGGTTTTCAGCGGCTGTTAACGCCATCTCAAATCTAGACTCGTTTGTCGCACTTGCTATATGAGGTGCTAATACCACGTTCTTAAACATCGTCAGCGGGTGGTTTGATGGTAGTGGTTCTGATTCAAATACGTCTAGTCCTGCACCGGCTAGGCGACCCTCACTTAACGCCTTAACTAAGGCGTCAGTATCTACTATAGGTCCTCTAGCCGCGTTTATCAGTATCGCGCCCTTCTTAACGTTTTTAAGTCTTTCCTCATTAATTAGGTGGTAGGTCTCCTTAGTTAGGGGGGTATGTATGGTTATTATATCTGATTCCTTAAGCAACACATCTAACTCCCTATACTCTACACCTAATTCCTTACAGATGTTTTCAGGGTATTGAACGACGTCGTAGTAGAGCACCTTCATGTTAAATCCTTTAGCCCGCCTAGCAACTGCCCTACCTATAGCTCCTAAACCTATTATACCTAATGTTTTACCGTAAATTAAGGTTCCTAAAAACATGAGGGGGTGCCACGACGTCTTATCCCTCTCCCACTCACCCCATCTAACGTAGTTGTCTGCCTCTACAACTCTTCTAGCGGTGGAGAGAATTAACGCCCATGTGAAGTCTGCTGTTGCCTCGGAAATTATGCCTGGGGCATTAGTGACGTAGATACCGAGTTTAGTAGCGCATTCTACATCTACGTTATCAAAACCTACTATCATCTGAGACACTATTCTAAGTTTTTTCGCCTCCCTTAATAACTCACAAGTTACACTATCGCCAGCCATGGTTAGTAGGGCATCACATTCTCTAGCCTTACTAATTAAAACGTTAGGCGGCGGGTTCGTGAACTTATCCCAGACCTCCACATCATAGTAACTTTCTAACCTCCTAATAACCTCGTCGAATATCTCCCTAGTTACGAAGAGTTTCGGCTTACTACTCGGTGACAATAGACGACCACCATTACGATTAGTATTAGACCACCTTAAAAATTAAGTGGTCTTTAAACCGTCTAAAAATCTTAACCTCTTCGAAGGATCTGGATGGGTTGAGAATATCTCTAATACGGACGTAGTTTTAGAGTTCTTTATATACTCCACAACCTCATCTATGCTGTAGAACTTCCTATTACCTATACTTAACTCCGGGTCTGAGATTAGAAGTGCTTTAAACTTAGATATCTGAGATAGCTCATTAGCACGGACCCTCCTAAGACTGTCTGAAATAACTAATATTCTTGCAAGGGCTCTCTGAAGTTTTAGAGCACCTCCTGGGATAGTGGTTGCTGCATGGCTATCGGAGTAATATTCCCTTAACCTACTTAAGTGTAATACGATTAAGTTGAATAGAAAACTGACGATGAGTAGGCCGAAGCCTACGGAAGCTAACAGTATGGGTGAGCCCCTATCATTCCTCCTACCACCTAATGCCCCTGAAATAAACCCATACCTAATAAGGGTATTACCCAACCAATATATGAGAGCTGGTAAGATGCTGATCACCATCATTACCTCAACATCTCTATGTTTTATATGGCCTACCTCATGAGCTATGACGGCTTCAACCTCCTCCTTAGGTAGGTTATTGATTAAACCCCTCGTAACAGCGATTTTATAGCCTGATATTATGTTACCGTATGCGAATGCGTTAGGTACGTTTACATATGCTATCATCGCCTTAGGCGTTTTCTTCAAACCACTACTACTAGATATACTCCTCACAACATCAGATATCCATGAATCCTCAGCCCCAGCAGGTCTTACCTTATAAATAGTCTCAACTATCTTAGGCCCTAGAAGCCATTGAATAATGTGGATGAGGACTATAAAGGTTAAAGACCCCCAAATAATTAGGTTGACATCTGCTGAGGTGCCCAGGGCGTAGAACACAGCGGTTAGTATTAACGTGCTTAGACCGATAACTAAGGCCATCACACCGTACATATCTAACCTTAACCTCAACAATGTGGGAGATGACATCTATCGACACCAATTCCTACTTATCTTAGAAATATTTCGAAATTTAAATACTTATTATTTTGTGATCATGTTAAGAGCGTTAAAACCTCTTCAATACCTCCCTGTTTTAAAATCCATGTCCTGACCTCCATACCCACACTATCTACTATTACCCACGGTATAGGCCATAGCTTCATACCGGCTATATCCTTAATGCTGGGGTAAGGGGGTGCTGGATGTGAATGTATTAACGCTACAACCTCTAAGTTAAACGTTTTAGCTAACTCGTAGGCTCCTATGATGGCGTATGGGTCTAACTTAAAAGAAATCGGTGATGAATCTAAGTTATCTCCTACTACTAACTCCTTAACGTAAATGGAATTCCCTGAGGGAATACCTAGTAAAAATCCAGCTACTTCAACATCTACAGACCTAACTAAGTAGTTGAAAACATTTATGACTTCCTTAGATATGAAGATCGTAGTCATTCTAAGCACCTTTACTGACTAGCTGATTAGATGGTAAACCTACAATATCTATAATTCTTTAAGGTTTAACGTGATGGCCCTCCTTATATGTGTTGGTAATGCTTTAAACTCTACCTCATCCAGTTTATCGATGTCATGGGCCCACTCCTTAACCTCATCACCTTTAAGATACTTAACGGTTAAGTCCTCGTGTACTACTACGTATGTCTTACCTAAATTAGTTCTGCTAACCTCAACTAAGTATTTCTTAGATCCACTCCTAACCACGAAGGCGTTCTCAACTTTGCTCTTAATCAACTAAACCACCTAATCGACTTCTTATGACTACCTTAATAAGTATTAAGACTTAAGTCATTAAATAGTTAACGTAAGGTGATAACGCCGTATTAAGCGTTAAGTAATTTAACCTCAATCAAAGTTATAATTATCTTAGACGTGAGAAGAAGTGAGTCTTAAGAGGAAGAGGGTTAAGGCGTATGTAAATGCTTTAAGCGAGTTAATCCTTATGGATAATCCGACTAGGGAGGCTGCTATTGATATCTTAAAGAACGCCTTAGAGTCAAATGGTGTAGGTCCGTTTAGAGGTATTTCAAGGCCTTCAGACATTTATGAAAAAGAGTTAACCTCATTATACGTCATTGGTACTAGGGGTTTGAACATTTATGAGGAGTACAGTGATAAACTTAGTAAGGTTTTCTATGTAGAGAGACTGTACGACGATTTACTGAAAACAGTGGACTCCGGCGATGTAAGTTCGTTAAGGGACTCATTTAAGCAGTTGCTGGGAAGGGATGTAAGTGATTCCGATCTGACGAAGCTTTTAAGATTGGTTATAACGCTTTACTACCTTGATTTCGTAAAATCCGACTACGTAGTTTTAGTGTTGAAGAAAATCGTTAATGCCTTCCCAGAATACGTCGATATCGTGAGGAGGTATGTAAAGTTCTTCATAGCTATTAAGATTTCCTCAGATATTGCTAGTGGCTTAATAAAAAATAAGATGAAGAAAGACCTCACCAAGCAGTTAGTCTCGCTTGATATTGGTGTATCTAAAGCTGTTCCGTCGGATAGGTATATAGAGGAGATCGCTAAAATACTTTTTAAAATACCGAAGGATGTTATTAGTAAAGTTCTTAAATGAAAGGTCTAGTGATAATAATGGTAGAAATGGCTGAACTATCGTTTACACAGAGGGAAATATTACGTGTACTCGTAGAGCTCTATAGTAGGAGTCAAAAACTGGTTAAAAGTACTGCCATAGCTAACGCGTTAGGTAGGGATGAAGGCACTATAAGGAACGTTATTCTAAATCTTAAGTCATTAGGTTTTGTGGAGAGTAAGACGGGGCCGGCAGGCGGTTATAAACCAACAGGTAGAGCATATAATTACTTAAGAGCTCTCTCAGATATAGCGCCTGCTTATGCGAAGATCCGTAAGAATGGTGATGAAGTAAATGTATATGTGGTAGGTGTGGAGTTAATGGACCTCACAAACCAACACTCTACTAAGGCCGTTCTTAAGGTAGCAGGTGATATAGACCTACTTAAACCTGGTGATTTGATTAAGGCAGGCCCGCTACCAACATATAGGTTAATTCTAAGCGGTGTAGTCCTGCTAGTAGATGCTTTTAGAAGTGAAATTGTTGTTGAGGTGGAGAGCTTAGTAAGCGTGCCTAAGATAACAGCTAAGACATTAATTGACGGCCGTAAATTACTAACAGTTGATAATAACGCGATCATCAATGACATTGCTAAGATATTAAGCGCAGAGAATATTAGGGGATTACCGGTAATGGATAACGGTAAAGGAGAACTACTTGGAATGATCACCAGTGCAGACGTCATCAAAGCATACATCAAAAACGATGATAGAGCCCCAGTCTCTAAATACTTAAAGACGGACGTGATTACCGTACAGCCTAATGAAGAACTTGCAGAAATCATTAATAAGATGATAAAGTACAATACGGGGAGGGTCATAGTAGTCGATGAAGGGAAGCCTGTAGGCATTATAACACGAACTGATATCCTTAAAAGAATAGCTGCTTTAAATTAAATTTAATATCGAAGACAGCGTTTACATAAGTAGTTTTACCGCCTAACTCAGACATGTCCACTAGTAAAGCTGAACTCCGTATAGCATGGGTATCGTTTCTTCTTAAAGCATGTGGAGGTCTTCACAATCTCTAACGCCCGTTTACCTTAAAGACTACTGACGTAGAGTCCTAAGTTACGTAGTCCTCGGTTAGTGTGCATAGCTCTTTAGGTTCCTCGTTATGACTAAGGGTGGGGACTCGATAATACTACGGTTTTCAACGTTCTAAGCGGAGGGAGTGGTCTGGGGTTGAAGGGAATGAAGCGATTGGAAACCTACTGTCCTAACCTAGCGTTAACTTCCATAACGTCAGACCTCCCCATCATGGAGGGTTTTCACGTAGGTTGATGGAGTCCTCACATCAATTCAGACCTAACCTCACCCCCGTATATAGGGTATGTTCTTAATTTGTCGTAGTTATAAGTTTACGAACTAAATGCTAAATAGAAGCGGTTTTAAAGCCCTCTACTTGAGATATAGGTAGCCACCATCCTTGACAGACATAGGTAGGTTTCAGGCAGTCTATCCATAATAGCTTCTAAGACGTTAAGATCTGTATATTCGTTAGCGCTTAGCTTCCTACCGATGTTTATGATCTCTAAAACGTCCTGAGCTGTTACAGCTCCACATGATTTGAGGACATCATCATAACAGGAACCGCTCTCTAAGGCATGGTCGAGGTAACTGCAGAAGTTAATTAAGTCTAGACCTAGAACGATTGTCAAATACCTCAGCGATAAATCTACACATAAACTGCTACACTCTCTAGAGACCCTAACACTCATAGTTACTAGCTCACCAAACCTAGACAACCACTTCATAAGCCCATCTACATCCATAGCCGTACCGAACTCCTATATAAACGGTTTTAACCTTAAATAGTTAAAACACTATGGTAGTATGATGGTCGAGGAGTTAGAGGAGTCGTTAAAGCTTCTAGGAGCTACGAAAGTCAAGAAGATTAAACAACGTGAATGTACATTACTAGTTGTTGAAATAGAGGGTGAGATATACCTCATATCCCTAGCTAAGGGAGGTATGACAGATAACTACGTATGTAAGATAGTACCGTCGACGAAGGTTTCGAACTGGTCCTGTACTGACTTAGAATACAGTCCCTACGGCTTATATGTATTGGCAAATAACGTTAACGCTCTGGTAAGTAAGGTCGTTAATAAATTACAGCTACTCATGTTATCTCCCCGCTAAATACCTCCGAATAATATGTTAAAAAGCTCCGTACAGTCTGTGGAGGTAGTGCTACGTAATGAAGAGGTAGCAGTCACCACACTCTCAGAACCCAATCACGATTTGTAGGTGTATCGAAGCTCATGTATTCTTAATCATCGATGATGGCTAAGGAACGATTAATTTTTACTTGGCCTACAGTCTCAATGATTGCAAGATTTTAATTTCTATAATATATATTTATTTTAGTTTAGTGTTATTTTAGGGTGGTAGTTCTAAATGAAACTACCTAAGCTGCCATCAATATATGACGTCGATTTAAGCAGGAAGAAAGTTTTAATACGTGTTGATTTTAACTGCCCTATAGGTGTTGATGGTAAGATCCTAGATAATTCTAGGATTAGATCGCATGTTGTCACAATTAGTGAATGCCTTAAACACGGTGCTTCGGTAGTTTTAATATCGCATCAGGGTAGGCCTGGTGAGGACGACTTCATCACTTTAGAGGGGCACTGTGAAATACTTAGTAAGTGTTTAGGGGTTAATGTTAGGTTCGTACCAGATGTTATAGGTCCTACAGCAATTAATGAGGTTTCTAAGTTAGAGTCGGGTGAGGTACTATTACTTGATAATTTAAGATTGGTATCTGAGGAGATCATCGAGTCGGTACCTGAGGTTCAGGCTAAGACATACCTAGTCCGTAGACTCTCACCTCATTTCAATTACTTCGTGTTCGACGCGTTTGCAACAGCCCATAGAAGTCAGCCCAGCATTGTAGGATTCCCTATGGTTTTACCCTCACTTATAGGTAGTGTTATGAAGAAAGAGTTGGACGCGTTAAGTAAGATCTTCGAAATAGTTGATGGTCCTAAACTCTTCCTCTTAGGAGGTGCTAAAGTTCAAGATACGATAAAAATTATTGAGTTCTTAACTAAGAATAAGGTCGCCGACAGAATCCTAACAGTTGGTTTAGTAGGGCTTTTCCTCCACGTAGCTAAGGGCGGTAGGATTAGTGAGGATTCGATGAGGGTTCTTGAATCAAAGGGATTACTCACCCTTATCCCCAGGGCTAGGAAGCTCATATTATCAGGCGCTCCGATAGAGACTCCCTACGACTACATAGTGTTAACAAGGGGCGGTGATGTGAGGGAGGAATCCGTATATAACTTAAGTGGTAAGGCATTAGATATAGGTTCATACACTATTTCGATGTACTCAGAGTTAATTAGGGATGCAGGGATAATAGTGATGAGAGGCCCTGCAGGCTACGTAGAGGATAGTAGGTTCCAGAAAGGTACTGCCGAGTTATTAAGGGCTGCACTCAACAGCAACGCGTTCGTTATAGTAGGGGGTGGTCACCTAGGCGCCATGGTTGGCGACGACGTCAGGCAGAACATCCACATATCAACAGGTGGTGGAGCCCTACTCATATACCTTTCAGGCGAGCCCCTACCAGCAATAAATGCTCTTACCGAGTCAACCAAAAAGTTTTTCACCACTCAAACAATGCTACACGGTGAGGGAGGTAATTAAAATGACATATTATAGAGAACCTACATACTCGATAAGCTTCATGTTTAGGAGGGTATTAATACCTATTGACGGTAGTGCAGGAAGTTTGAAAGCTCTTGACGTATCATTAGACTTCGCTAAGAGGTATGGGTCTAAGCTAACAGTACTCATAGTAAATGATAAGAACTTAGAAGTAGAGGAAATATCTGAGGAGGTTAGGAGTAGGATACGTAAGGCTGGAATCGAGGTAAACATTAAGATCAAAGACATAAGGAATTCTAATGAGAGCGTGGTAAGTAAGATATTAGAGGAAATATCTGAAGGAAGCTATGATTTGATAATCATAGGAGGTAGGGGTAGAACTATATCTGAGCAGATAGTCATAGGTAGTACCGTACTATCTGTAATTATAAACTCACCGGTCTCATGTATGGTAATTAGGTAGTATAACTTTAATACTACGAGGAGTACATCCTAGCAAGATGATGTGACTGAATGATATGAACGGTGATTAAACTCCCATGAACTGAAACCACTAAAACTTAGTACATTATCTAACACCGCAAGCTGATGTCCGAACCTAACGCTACGGGAATTAACACCGAGCTAGAGCTTAGGGTTTCTAACTAGGTTCGATGGGGTAATTCAGAGTTTAGTTGGTTTGAGTTCTCGAGGTATGCTTAACTACTTTAACTATTAATTCTGAGAAATTCTAGTATGGTGTCCCGGTAAACCCTAGCCCCTAACTCTAATTCCTCAATACTTACTTCTTCGTAATCACTGTGTGAGAGTTCAGGGTTACCAGGTCCGTAACTAACTATATTACCTGTTAGGGCTGCAAGTATGTTCATATCACTGGTACCTAATTTAATTACTGGTGATGGTTTTAAGTTATTATTGATTATAGACCTGATTAACGCTCTAACTATCGGTAGGTTAACGCTTACCTTGATAGGCGGAGTTTCATCTATTACTTCGTAGGTACAGTGGTTTGAGAGGTGATTATTAATCTCAGACTTAATGTTTTCAATGTCTAGACCGGTCGGTATTCTCACATCTACTATTCCTTCACACTCCTTAGGAATTACGCTGAAGGGTTGCCCGCCGTATATGTAGTTTACACCTAAGCTTAGGTGTTGATGAGCTTTACTCAGTTCCTTAATTCTTAGCCACGACTTCAAAAACTCCTCAATTGCTGAGAGACCACCTTCAGGATATGATGAGTGTCCCCCACTACCGTAGCATTTAATACGTATTTTAACACTACCTCTATATCCTATGACAACTCCATCACATCCTGAGGGCTCACCGATAATTATTGCTGTAGGCTTTATGTTCTTCTTAATTAACGCTCTTGCACCAGGACTCCTGCCTTCCTCCCCAACCAACGCTGCAACGGTTACTTTAAAGCCATCAGTATTTCTTAAATGTTTGAAAGCTTCTAAAGCTCCTACAGTCATAGCTACTAAGGGGCCTTTAGCATCTACAGCCCCCCTACCCTTAAAGACCTCACCATCATACGATACTGGTAATTCCCCTGGGACGGTGTCTATATGCCCGGCAAGAAGTAACCACTTACTACCCTCACCGTAATTTAATACTGCATTCCCCACATCATCTATTACTACCTCCCCTATACCAGTTGTTCTCACAATATCAACGTATTTCCTCACAGCGTTTAACTCATTCCCTGTAGGACTATATGTCTTAAGCAGCTCTAACATTAGTTCTTCTAATAAACTCCTCATCCAAACACCTACTCATCACAGATACTAGTCTAGTAATATCATCTTTATTTATCAAGTATGGGGGAAGTAATCTAACTACCGTGGTACCTGCCTTCAATGCCAGTATGCCGTTTCTCTGAAGGCATTCTATTACGTTCTTAGGGTCGAACCTTAGCTCCGCACCTACCATTAACCCTAAGCCCCTTAATTCTCTGACCATCTTACTATTACCTATGGCGTTTGATAACTCATGCATTATTAACTTACCAGCTTCTCTAGTCCTACCCGCAACATCATCGCTGGTAATCACGTCAACACCAGCTTTTATAGCTGCTAGTGATAGCGGGTTTGCGCCGAAGGTAGACCCGTGATCTCCCTCCCCTACTAAGTCCCCAATCTCCTCTGAGATGAGGGCAACTGAGACTGGAAAACCACCCCCTAAGGCCTTACCAGTAAGCATTATATCACCGTAAACTCCGAAGATGTCTGAAGCCCATACGCTGCCAGTCCTACCACATCCGGTCTGAATTTCATCAACTATTAATAGGACACCTCTCTCATAGGTGATCTGCCTGAGAGCTTTCATAAACTCATGTGTTGCTGGGTTAACGCCGCCCTCACCCTGCACTGGTTCGACGATAACAGCTGCGACGTTGTCGGTAATACCCTTTTCTAGGGAGCTTACGTCATTGTACTTCAGGAACTCTACGTCACCGATTAGAGGTTTGAAAGGCTCTCTATACTTAGGATTCCACGTCACTGATATAGCGCCGAAGGTACGGCCGTGGAATGAGTTAATAAATGAGACGAATTTAGACTTCTTACTGACCTTCCTAGCAACTTTTAAAGTGAAGTCGACACATTCGGAGCCTGAGTTCAGTACGTAGGCATAGCTATACTTGCTGGGAACAACTCTTTCCAAGGCTTTAATAGCTTCATCCCTTAAATCACTTTCATAGGATGTTGATAGCGTGATCAGGACGTCTAGCTGCTCCTTCAAAGCGTTGACTATCTTTGGATTCCTATGCCCTAAGAACGCTACTCCATGCCCTGTATGGCAGTCTAAATACTTATTACCATTAGAATCCCAAACGTACTGCCCCTCACCACTCACTATTTTAATTCCTCTAGAACCGTATAAGTTTAAATATCTGAGAGGCATTAACGCCTCACCAAAGAAGAAATATGCTCTAAGACCTTACGTGTTAGGTCGTAGCCAGTCACAGCTACGGTATTCTTAAACTCCGTTACGGCGTTAACCTCATTAACTAGGTATCCTCTCTCAGGGTCCTCAAATACATCTATGCCGAGGAAATGTCCTTCAACAACTCCGGCAGTTCTTAAAGCTAAATCCTCTAGTTCAGGGTCTATATGCGCTGTAACAGCCTTCCCACCCCTAGCTGTATTCGTTATCCAGTGACTACTATATCTGTATATAGCTACGGGGACTTCATCACCTACAGTAAACACTCTAATATCCCTACCAGGCTTCCTCACAAATTCCTGGATGTAGTAGATACTGTGTATTGGGTTATGCATATAAGTCCTATGTTCTATGATAGACCTCATATCCTCCTCATCATCTATTAGCGCTAATAACCTACCCCAACTACCGTAAACAGGTTTAATCACGAACGGATAGCCTAACTTTTCAGCAATCTTCGGAGCGGTATCGTGGTTGAAGGACACATATGTCTTCGGAACAGGTATCTTATTTTTTATTAGGAGGGACGTGGTCCACAACTTATCTTGGCAAATCATTATCGTATACGATTTATTAATAACGTCTATCCCGTATGACTCCACTAAAATAGTTGATTCTAATGAGTTGTAAAAACTAACACTTCTCTGAAGTCCGATATCAGCACCGCTAAAATCCAATGAACTACCATTGCCGACCTCACCGTAGATAGTTGGTATGTGTACGGGAATTATGCTGATATCTAACTTCTTTGCAGTCTCTATGAATGACTTCTCCTCCCATCGAAGAACATCATAAAGTAGTAGTATGTTTACTCTCCCCAATCCTCTCTCACACCTTCTAAAGGTCTTAGTTTGATTGAACCACCTTCATTTACTACTTCTAAAGTAATCCCACATTCATGATCTATTAGTTCTCCGGGTAATGCGTCGTCAGGTACTTCTACATCACCGCCGCATATGGGGCATTTGATTATCACTTGCTGACACCAATGATAGCTTCCCCAGTACGGAGTTTATAAAATTATTTATGGATGGCTTAACAACTTATTTGAACTAACACGTATGTAGTTCAAACCTACTTATTTGAATAAGTGCGAAGTTTATAGCGGATATTGCTGCTTGGGGCTTAGCCGGATGCTGTATTCTATAGGTGGTATAGCTTAGTTCCTGTAGAATATATTTAGATTCCCTTGACTTACAATAAAATAAAATTTGATTAAAGCTTTTAAGTAGTTTCAACAACTATTACGATATGTAGGCGTGATTAAGGAAATATAGGTGGTGGTCTAGGTTTAATAGACACGTCCTATGGTGGGGTGCTGTTCTAGGATGAATTACTACTTAGCAGTTGATATTATAAGGTATGATGAGAAGTTATTGATTGAAGCTTTTAAGGGTTTAGGTATTGATGTTATTATTATTAAGGTGGACAGCGAATTACTTCCTTTAATTGACAGTAGAACATTAAGCGATAGTTTAGTTGTTATGAGGCCTATCTCAGCCTATAACGCTATATACTCAGCTGTGGCGTTTGAGTCTATGGGGGCCTTAACAGTTAACTCTTCTAGGACGCTGTACTTATGTAATGATAAGATCCTCACCTACGGTTGTCTTATTAGGGAAGGCCTTAGAATACCTAAGACATGCATAGCTCTTTCAAATACATCACTTCAGTCTGTTAGTGGTAGGCTGAAGTTCCCACTTATAGATAAACCACCTATAGGGAGTTGGGGTAGGTTGGTTAGCTATGTTAGAGATAGTGTTGATTTGAAGATGATTTCAGAGCATAGAGAGTTTATGGGGCCTATTATTAAGACCCACGTCATTCAGGAGGTCGTAGGTTTGGGGAAGGACATAAGGTGTATAGTTGTGGGTGATGATGTTTTAGGCTGTATGATGAGGAGGGCATCTGCGGATGAGTGGAGGAGTAATGTTGCCTTAGGCGGCACTGTTGAGAACTATCCAGTGGATAGTGAGGTTGAGGAATTAGTTATTAGGGCTTCTAGGTCTGTAGGGGCTGAATTCGTAGGTGTTGACCTATTAGTAGGGGATGGGTACTATGTTAATGAGGTTAATGGGGTTCCAGAATTTAAGGGCTTTATAAAAGCTACTGGTATTAAGGTTCACGAATATCTAGTTAAATACCTAGTAAGTAGTAGTAGGAGGTAGGTAGGTTGGTTTTTAGGGTAGGTATTGTCGGGGCTTCAGGCTATACTGGTGGTGAGCTGCTGAGAATTCTGGCTAACCACCCCGGAGTGGAGATCACATACGTTACTTCCAGGGAGTATGTTGGGAAGCCGGTACATTACGTACATTACAATTTGAGAGGTTATTATAGAGGGCTTAAATTCGTTGAATTCGATGTTAACGGCGTTTCACGGAATTCGGATGTAGTCTTCCTCACCTTACCGCATGGTGTTTCAGTAAACTACGTTCCTAAACTACTTGAGGTAGGTCTTAGGGTAGTGGATTTAAGCGCTGACTTCAGGTTGAAGAAACCTGAGCTCTACGAGTTTTGGTATGGTTTTAAACACCCCTACCCAGACCTTCTGAGTAAGGCCGTCTACGGATTACCTGAGATACATAGGGATGAACTTAGGAATACTGGCTTAATAGCGTCGCCTGGATGTAATGCAACTGCTGTTATCCTCTCCTTACTGCCATTGGCTAAGACTGGTGTTGTTGATTTAAGCAAGGTTGTTGCGGATGTTAAGGCTGGTAGTAGTGAGGGGGGTTCAAAACCCAGTCAGGGTTCACATCACCCTGAGAGGGAGGGTGCTATAAGACCTTACGAAGCTGAGGGGCATAGACATGCAGCTGAGGTTGAGCAGGAGCTAACTTACTTAACAGGTAGTGAGGTCAACGTAACTTTAATACCTCATGCTGTGAGTAGTGTTAGAGGTGTTCTCACATCAACACATCTATGGTTTAAGGACTATATAGATGATATAGACTTAATGAAGCTTTTCGTACAGACGTACTCTAAGGAACCGTTCGTGAGGTTTGTTAAGACATCACCTCCAGGGTACCCAGATCCGAAGTATGTTGTAGGTAGTAATTACGTGGATGTGAGCTACGCTGTAGAGAGGAGGGTGAGGAGGTTAACGGTCTTCGCAGCTTTAGATAATCTAATGAAGGGAGCAGCTGGTCAGGCAGTTCAAGCATTCAATATTATGATGGGATTTGAAGAGGGGTTAGGCCTTAAATACCCACCTTTAAAGCCTTAGGAGGGATTTAGCGATGTACGTCATTAAGGTCGGGGGTAAGGTATTAGATAGGAACTTACCTAAGGTTGTTGAGAGTATTAGTAGGGAGTTGTCTAAAACCCCTATAGTGTTAGCACATGGTGGTGGAAACGTAGTTACGGAGTACTGCAGGAGGTTAGGCGTTGAGCCTAAATTCGTTACCTCCCCAGAAGGTATTAGGAGTAGATATACTGATAGGGGCGAGCTTGAAGTGTATGTAATGGTAATGGCTGGGAAGTTAAATAAGGAGATAGTAGCTGGTTTAGTGGCTAGAGGTGTTAAGGCCGTAGGTATTACAGGAGCTGATGGGCCGACGCTAATTGCTGAGAGGAAGAAGAGGATAGTAGTTATCGATGAAAGGGGTAGGAAGAGGGTTATTGATGGAGGTTATACTGGGAGGGTAGTTAGCGTTAACTCTGACCTACTGAAAACGTTCTTAAGCAATGGTTACACAGTTGTAGTAGCCCCTATAGCTATAGATGATGAAGGGAATATGTTAAACGTCGACGCAGACCAGGTAGCCTTTAAGATTTCCTCAACCCTCAGAGTTGATAAGCTAATAATACTAACAGACGTTCCCGGTGTCTTCGTAGATGGTGAGGTGGTAAAGCATATAAAGGCTGATGAGGTGGGGGATATCTTAAGTAAGGTAGGTGCTGGCATGAATAGAAAGTTGATAGAGGCATTAAATGCTATAAGAAGCGGTGTCGGCGAGGTAGTAATAACTTCAGGCATTGTTGAAGACCCCGTAGGTGAGGTTTTAAGAGGAAACGGTACCGTGGTGAGTCAATGAGTCAACGTGAAGTCTTATTAGATGAGGTGGACATTAAGATATTAAGTAGGTTGAGGGAGAATGCTAGGACTCCATACACCGAGATGGCTAAGGAATTAAGACTCAGTGAATCAGCGATTCGTAAGAGGATTAATAGGTTAGCTAAAGCAGGGGTTATTAGGAGGTTTACGATAGATTACAGCATTAACAACGAGATTAGGGCTATAATCCTAGTTAAGACGCAACCTCAAACCTCAGTGCCTGAAGTATCTAAAAACCTAATAAGAGTTACATGTACTGATAGACTTTACGAAATAACGGGTGAGTATGATATAGTGATAGTCGGGGTCACTACAGATATACCTAGCCTAAATAAATGCATAGATGAGATAAGGAATACTAAGGGGGTCTCCTCAACTAATTCCATGGTCGTATTAAGGTCTTGGCCGTAAACTCCGGGGGTAAAGAAAGTCCACCCCATATTAGAAATTAGATTGAAGTCCTATAGTTAACTTAATAATTTAGGTTGCTGAGTAATCCTCAGTGCTGCTAATGATTGAAGGCAGACTATCGTTAAAGTTAGTAGTAGTCTTCGTAAGTTTTGATGTACCGGAATTCATATGTGATATAATCACATCGTTCGAAGGTTTTGGGAAGGTGATATCATTTGATAAGTTATCTGAGTCTTCAGCTCTGCTGAGGGTGGGGGCTATTGACCTTATCCTAATAGGAGGTTCTGGGAGGTTAGTTAAGGCCGAACTACTTATGGATAACTGTAGCTTATCTGACGGCTTCAGCGGGTTAGTTAACGTTTTTAAGAAATTGTTAGGCTTGAAGTCAACAGCAGTTACGGTAAGGGATGTAGAGCTTATTAGCAGTTACGAAACATACATACCTCTAGCTAAGACTTTAAGTTACGAACCTACCAACGTTTCAAAGGTATTAAGTAGCTATGGTATTTTAGTCAATAAAATAAGTTCTGAGAGCTTAGACTACGCGGAATTACTTAACGTTTTAGGTACTTACGTGATTAGCGGTTTAGGGGTGGTTACGGTAACCTACGTACTCCTACTAAGGAATTACGCGGTAAGAGCCTCGCTCACCGTTAGTAAGAAAGTTGACATCTTAGAGGTTAATGAGCAGGTAATTAGGAAGATACTCTACGAATTACAGATGCTTACCCAGGTAATTAGTGAGGAGCTCTACTTTAAAGGTTGATGGCTCGGAAGGTAAGGTGTCGGAAAAACTTATTAAATTTAATTTAATTACCGAAAGGAGTGGTGGATACGTAGTGGATATAACGATCTTCCTTCAAGTATTAGTAAATTCTATATTATTAGGGGGTATGTACGCTGTTATAAGTATTGGTTTAAACATAATCTTCGGAGTTCTTAAGATTGTTAACTTTGCTCACGGCGAATTAATAATGTTAGGTATGTATATTAGTTATTGGTTAACAGTTCTCTACGGTTTAAATCCCTACATAACGTTACCGATTGTTGCCGCTACGTTATTCCTGATCGGATTGGTTGTTGAGAGGGTGTTGATTAAGCCTATTCTTAATGCCCCCTCAATCAACCAATTACTAACCACTGCAGCTTTGATATTAATACTTCAGAATATAGCGTTAATACTATGGCGTGCGGATTATAGAGGGGTTAGCGTTAAAATGCCGTTAATCTCCATCGGCCCTATCTTCATCTCTGCTACTAGGTTAGTAGCATTTATCGGTGGTCTTGCAGCATCGCTATGCCTCTACTACATACTTATGAAGACTGACTTAGGTATAAGGATAAGGGCAGTAGCTCAGGACCCTGAGGTAGCTCAGATAGTAGGTGTTAATGTGCCGAGGATTCAAACCTTAACTTTCGGTCTTGGTGCGATGTTAGCCGGAATAGCAGGTTCTTTAATGATACCTATATTCATGGTTAACCCTACTGTTGGAAGTAATTTCGGATTAATTGCTTGGGTTATAATAGTTCTCGGGGGTTTAGGTAGTTTTACAGGTGCCTTAATAGGTAGCTTCATAGTTGGGTTTATAGAGGCCTTCGTAGGTATTTTAATAAGTTTGGAGATGGCTAGGGCCGTAGCTTTTTTAGCGTTTATAGCCATACTCCTATTTAAGCCGGCTGGAATATTGGGTGAGAAGGCTAGGGTGTGAACTATGAGCATGTTTAAGAGTTTGAACATCAAGTATATAGTACCATTGGCGGTCATCCTCTACGCACTGCCCTTAATACCTCAACAACCTTACGTTACGCACTTAATGATTATGACGCTTATGTGGGCATACCTAGCAACGGCGTGGAATATATTAGGCGGTTTTTCAGGGCAATTATCGTTAGGGCACGCAGCTTTCTTCGGTATTGGTGCCTACGCATCTTACTTCCTAACAGTGTGGTATGGTATACCCCCAATAGTAAGTTTAATTGTAAGCGGTATGTTTGCATCACTTATCAGTATTGGTATAGGGTACCCATGCTTTAGGTATGGGTTGAGAGGTGTTTACTTCACCTTAGCCACCATAGCGTTTGCTGAGATATTAAAGGACGTATTCATATATTTGAGGGATATTACAGGGGGTTCCCTAGGTATTTGGTTACCGGTGACTCATGAGGGCATAGTTAACTTATACTTCATAAGTAAGGAGTCTTACTACTACGTAATCACATCGCTTTGGCTACTTCTAATGATAATCTTAAGCCTTGCAGGTAGGTTTAAGGACTACCTAATAGCTATTAGGGAGGATGAAGACGTAGCTGCTAGCATAGGTATTAACATTACTAGGTATAAGTTAATGGCCTTACTAATAAGTAGCTATTTCACAGGTGTTGGGGGATCCTTCTACATTTACTACTTTAGATATATTAACCCCTACACAGCATTCGGATTAGATACTAGCCTGCAGATGGTATTAATAAGTGTTTTTGGAGGTATGTATAGCTTATGGGGTTCCTTCATCGGATCTTTAGTCTTAACACCTATTGGAGAGTATTTAAGAATTACTTTAGGAGGTACTTACGTCGGGTCTCATCTAATAATCTACGGGGTATTGTTGATAATCATAATAAGGTTCATGCCAAGAGGTGTTTTTGGTATTGCTGAAATCATTCGGAGTAAGTATTTAATTAGAGGTGGTTGACATGTTATTAAGTATTCAGAAGGTTTCGAAGGCGTTCGGTGGTTTGTGGGCCCTTAGGAATGTAGACCTTGATGTGGAGGAAGGTGAGGTGTTAGGACTTATAGGTCCTAACGGCGCAGGTAAGACGACGTTATTTAACTGTATAACCGGTTACTACAGACCTACTAGCGGTAAGATCGTCTTTCAATCAGTAGATATTGTCGGCCTACCTCCATATAAGATAAGTAGGTTAGGTATTGCAAGGACTTTCCAATTAACTAAGGGGTTCAATAACTTAACGGTTTTCGATAACATTAGAATTGCATCGCTTGTTAGTGGTGCGGCTTTGAAGGATGTTTGGGAAATACTTAGGTTAGTAGGGCTTGAAGAGAAGAAAGACGTATATGTTGGCAGCTTAACACTTATAGAGAGGAAGAAGTTAGAGTTGGCTAGGGCCTTAACGATTAGACCTAAATTACTATTATTGGATGAGGTGATGTCTGGTTTAAAACCTAGTGAAGCTGATGAAATTTTAAAGGTTATTAGTGATATAAATAAGAAAGGTGTTACTGTAATCATCGTAGAACATGTTATGAGGACTATAATGCGGATATGTAAGAGGGTTGCTGTCTTAGACTACGGTGTTAAAATTGCTGAGGGAAGTCCTGAAGAAGTGATGAGGGATGAACGTGTTATTAAGGCATACCTAGGTGAGGAGTTTGTTGCTTGAAGTAAATGATGTATCGGCTGGGTACAGCTTATTAAGGGTTTTATGGGATGTTACCCTTAAGGTCAGTAGCGGTGAGAGAGTAGCACTTATAGGTCCTAACGGCGCAGGTAAGACAACACTGCTTAGAGTTGTTGTAGGACTCCTCCAGCCGTATGGAGGTAAGGTGATCTTTAACGGTGAGGACGTAACTAACATACCTACATTCGATAGGGTTAGGAAGGGTATAACTTTAGTTCCTGAAGGTAGTAGGGTAATACCTAGATTAACCGTGTATGAGAACTTAAGAGCGGCTGCAACGACGAAGGAGGCGAAGGATAAGTTTACAGACACTGTAGATATGCTCTTCACCTTATTCCCCATACTTAAAGAGAGGAAGGAGCAATTAGCTGGTACTTTAAGCGGTGGTGAGCAAAGGATGTTAGCAGTAGCTAGAGGTTTAATTCTAAGACCTAAGCTACTTTTAGTTGATGAGGTTTCATTAGGCTTAGCGCCGAAGGTGGTTACGCAGATATATGACTCGTTTAAAGAGTTGAGTGGGATGGGTATAACGTTAGTTCTAGTAGAACAGTATGTTAGGAAGGTACTTCAATCAACTGATAGGGCCTACTTAATAGAGCAGGGTAGGATAGTTTTAAGCGGTAGTAGTCGAGAACTCATGGTAAATGAGTACGTAAGGAAGGCATACTTAGGTGATTAAGTAGGGTTAAACAGTGTAAAATTTATTAATCCCTAAGCCTTCTAGGAATAGGTGTTATTTGACATGGTAGCTAAACAAAGTAACATCTTAGTAGGTATATTAGCGGTTTTAATTGTTGTTGCTGGTGTTGGTGGTTATCTCGCAGGATCTTCTACTGCTACACCTATGACAGTTACCACTACGGTGACAGTAGTTCCTTCTACAGTTACAACAACTGTAGTTAGGACTGAGAGGGTAACTGTTACTGAGACTGTAACAGTGACTTCAACACCTACGCCGACGGTTACCCTACCTCCTCCTGATAAGGTTCAGATTAGGATCGGCCTCCTCTTCCCGCTAACAGGTGCTTGGGCACCCTTAGGGACAGATCAGATGACTGGTGCTAAAATAGCTATTGAGATGGTTAATAGGCGTGGCGGGGTCCTAGGTAAGTATAAGGTCGATTACGTAGTTGCTGATTGTAAGAGTGACGTTACCGTAGCGGCTACTGAGGCGGAGAGATTAATAACTATGAATAAGGTTCAGGTAATAGTAGGTAGTTATGCCAGTCCATTACTCCTAGCAGCTAGTGAGGTAGCTGAGAAGTATAAGACTATTTACTGGGAGGTAGGCGCTATTACCGATAGCGCTACATTAAGAGGCTTCAAATACTTATTCAGACCTCAGCCGATAGGCGGTGATTTCGGTTTTCAGAGCGTCTTATTCATTAGAGATGTGGTGGCTAAGGCTTTAGGGAAGGACGTAAGTAATTTGAAAGTTGCGATAGTATTTGAGGACGGACCTTACGGTACGTCAGTGGCTAGTGGTAATAAGTTAATGGCTGAAAAACTGAGGATACCTATAGTACTATATGAGGGTTACCCTACAGCAGCTACAGACCTCTCATCACTTATTATGAAGCTTAAGATGGTAGGTCCTGATATAATACTGCATACCGGCTACTACTCCGATACAGTGCTGTTCTTTAGGCAGGCAAAGGAGTTAGGCCTTAAGCTCAAGGCCTACATAGCTCACGGTGCTGGCGGTGGATTACCCGCTACTTATCAAGCGTTAGGTAAGGACATGGAGTACATGTTTAACGTAGACCCACCCTCACCCTACTTAAACTACGAAGCATTAAACCCTGAGGTCAGAGATGCATTGCTTGAGTTCGTCGAGAGGTTTAAGGCTGAAAGAGGTTACGAACCAATGACGCATGCGCATATGGGCTTCTCACACACCTGGATCCTACTTACAAACGTATTACCATTAGCAATAATGAGGTACGGGGAGGTAACACCTGATACTATAAGGTTAGCAGCTCTAGAAATCAACATATCTGAGGGTGGAACTACTATGGGGTACGGAGTTCTCTTCGCAAAACCTGAGAAACCTGATGATACAATCCTAGGTAAGATCGGTAGGGTTGAGAAACCACAACAACACATAGGTCAGAACATCCTCTCATACCCGGTCGTCATGCAGTGGCAGAAGGGTAGATTAATAGTTGTCTACCCAGAGAAGTTTGCAGGTACTAAAGCTGTCATACCTCTACCGGCTGAAAGCCCCTACGCCGGTTAATTCAACCTTAACCTAAAAAAGTGCTTTTTTAGGTTAAAATAGATTAAAATAAGTAGGTCCTATTGTTAACGTCTAAATACGCATCCTTAAGACCTATGAGTCTCAATAACTTCCTGCAGGCAGTGGTGTATAGCTCAGCTGACTTCCATTCCCTGTAAATGCTTTCAACTTCAGCTAAGCTTACTAACTTGAATATGTCTTCATGGCCTAAGTCGTAAAGAATTGATGCTATGTAGTGGGGGTTTGAAATACCTATGAGGGGCTTACCGCTTAATAGGAGGTAAGACTTAGCTAGGTATGTGAAGGAAGACCTAATTACTTTAAGGCCTTCTGAAATCTTCCCAGCCTCTATGAGGTCTTCAGCGAACTTAAGTTCCTTAACACCTTTGAGGAAGTAAAATGCTGCATCAGACATCTAATCAAGTACCACCCCGGTAAGCTTCATAATGTTAGGTATATCGGTCACGGATTCTGAACTATGTAATCTTTGATAGACATACCTAGCCTTCATGAAGAACGACATGGCTTACCTACACTCCTCCACCTAACATACCTAATACCCCTATATCCCCACTTACCTAACTACTAGTTATCTAATAACTTACTTTCAGGTAACACCGATTAATAATGAGCTTATATTCATACATGAAAGGTAAACACTGTTACAGCCCATTATCTCTATCGAAAGTAAACTTATAACTTTATTTACAGGACACACCTTAGTGAATGTAATGAAGATGCTAACCCATATCCTCTCAACGTTTGCGTTAAGTTCCTTAATTTGCTGCCTAATATTTAGGAGTGTGTGGGTTCTTAATGAGGTGTTTATCCTCTCATTAGTTATTAACTACTTCATAGATATGTTAGGTCATAAAGATGGGAGGAGGACACCGTTAACCCATGAAGTATTTAGTAACGTATTCTTATCTCTATGCATCGGTTTAGGTGTTTACGTATTTACATTTTATATGGTTCCTCAATCCTTAATCACAATGATAATCACATCGGTTACCGCATCTTTCACTCATCTACTTCTAGACTCGTTGACTGGAGGCATTTACATCGTTAAGTTAAATGAGGTTGTTAGGTTCAAAATCTATGGTAAGCGGTATGATGATTTCACGTTAAATACATTAACCATAGCGTTATCCGGTATTACCATCGTCGCGGTCCTCATGTTAATTTTATAACTCCCTACGACTATGTTAGGTGGGTTAGCTATGCAGGAATTAATCTACCAGCTTGACAGTTATATTAGAGAATTTAATGCTAACGTTGTTAAAGTCCTTAACAATGGTGTTATATTAGATAGGACTGCCTTCCACCCGAGGAGTGGTGGTGTAGCCAACGACTTGGGAGTGTTAGTTAAGGACGAGGCAGTATATGAGGTTGTTGACGTGGTCTTCAGCGATTACGGCGTATTACATATCATTAAAGGCGGTGCTTCAAGTCTGAGAGAGGGAGAGGTCATTAGAGGAATTATTGATTGGGACCGTAGGTATAGGTTGATGAGACTTCATACAGCGGCCCACATCCTCTCAGCTATATTCTACAGGGATTACAACGCATTAATAACTGGTGGTAATATACTTCCGGAACATGCCTACGATGATTATAGTTTAGAGAGCTTCGATAGAGCTATATTTGAGGATGTGGTTAGGAAAGCTAATGAGGTTATTAGACTAGGTATTGAAGTTAGGGTTTACTGGTTGGATAGGGAGGAAGCTCTTAAGATACCAGGTGTGGTGAAGTTAGCTAGTAAGATGCCGCCGGATGTAAGTAAGTTAAGGATTGTTGAGATAGTAGGTATTGATATACAGGCTGATGGTGGACCCCATGTAAGGAATGTGAGTGAGGTTGGCGAGGTAGTGTTAGTTAGTGTTGAGAATAAGGGTAGGAAGAGGAAGAGGTTATATTATACCGTAAGACCTTGATAGTGATGAGAGTTAGAACACTTCCCACACTCTTCGTACTCCTAACACTGCTTTCAGCGTTTACCTTAGGCTACTACCTAAGCACCCACAGACTCTCATATAGGGTTATCACAGTATCTGATGTCGAGGAATTAGTTTTTGATGTAGCTAACGAGGTATCAATTATAAGGGGGCTAACCTTTAAGGAATTACCGAATACCGTGATAATAAATTCTTCAGCAGTCATAGCTACTTGGGGTGATGGAATACCTAGTAACGTAGTAGTTCTCGGCGAAGTACTTAAGATGACATTACTTACACCTAAAGACTACAACATAAGTAAGTCGTATAGAGCTCTACTCGGTATGTGGGTCGCAGCATCGGCTGGGAACACTATATACGTAGTCAGCGATAATCTAGGAGTTGAGGACGCCTTACTTCACAGGATCCTCGCACATGAATTAACTCATGTACTGCAGTACCAGTACTTCACCCTACCTACTCCGAAGAACTTAGATGAGTCTTTAGCTCTGAAATCGCTTATCGAGGGTGATGCTGACTTAGTAGCCGACACCTACGTAGAACGTAAGGGGTTTAAAGGGGTGATTAAGATCACTAAACTGCTGTTCGAAGACCCCTTCATATCACTTCAATTAATACCTTACGTATTCGGCGGTAACTTCGTTAGAAAACTCCTAGATGTAGGTGGTTGGGAGTTAATTAATAAAGTGTATGGAGAGCCGCCTAAGTCGATGAAGCATGTGATGTTTCCTGAAAAGTACTTAAGTGGTGAGCTAACCATCAACGTTACCAGCAGCGTTAACTGTAATGTGGTATATGATGATGTTTTAGGCCCCTCCTATATCTACGTAATGATTGGTAAGCATTTTAACGAGTCACTGGCCTTAAGGATTAGTAGTTCTTGGGTTGGTGATAGAGTTATGTATTGCGATGATGGATTAGGTAAGTATCTGGAGTGGAGGGTTAGATGGACCTCTAATGAAGTTGCTGCTGAATTTCGGCGAATGTTAGATGTTATCGCTACGATGTATGGAGGGGTTCTAATCGAGGATGAGTTATATTTTGATGGGTTAGTCATTAATGTTGAGGTGTGGGGGGATGAAGTGGTTATGAGGTCGTTAAAATATTAGATAGCTACCTCTGCCTTAAGTACTGTATCGTAGCTAACGTGCTTATTGAGGCAATACCTAGCAAACCTGTAGGCATAGCATATAATGGGTCATCAACAACTACTGTGTAGGCCATTAAGTTATGCAGGACGTTAAGAACGCCTGAAGCAGCAGCCGGTGCGAGTAGACTACCTATCCTTAACTTTAGGTATGAGAAAACTACACTTAGAGGAGTATGTACTGCAATCATTGCTAGAATACCTACAACATCTCTATGCTCTGGATAGTACATACCGTGTAGTATTATAAGTGGTGAGTACCATAAACCCCAAATAATACCTACTAGTAAGTTACTAAGCAACGATTTTTTAAATATATGTGAGGCTTCCTCCAGCAGTAGCCCTCTCCACCCAACCTCCTGTCCTAACATAATTAAGCACATAGCGGTAGAACCAACGAATAGGGAACTCGTTAAAGATAAAGCAAGCGTCAACTCCCCGCCCTCCGCAGGTACATCCATCCCATAACTCCTATACAGCGGGATTAAAGGATTTACAACCTCAAAGCCTAAGATTAATGCGTAGATCGAGCCGATAAAGTATATTAAGAAAGGTGTTAAACCGCTAAGGAATAAAAATCTAATCTTACATTTTCTTAAGCCGTAACTCCTAAGACTGCTCTTAATACCCATACGTAACATGAGTAGGGTAAATAACACAGATGTCAGGGGGATGAAATTCCTAAATGTAAGTGATATTTGATATAGCTGAATTAAACTTAAATCACGTAAATAATTCATAAGGTAGTCATAAGGTATTGTAATTAAGAACGTCATTAATGTAAATAGTGATATCCTCGCTAAAGAGTCCCTTACAGTACTACCCCTATAGCTCAAGACTATCAGCACCTGTAAACACTTACTACATATATTAATGGAGATGGTATAAATATATGTAACTCACCGTAGGTTTACTAGTATCTAATCTTATATTACAGGAGAGGTCTCAGTAGTTATGGTTAATTAATAATGTATAAACCTACTTATGGTGAGAGGTCTATCACATCAGAAAGCCGTCAATGAAACTGTAGGGCTTAAGCAGCACATATGGCTGGTAGGGGTTAGTTCTATAACGAATTGAAATAATACTTAAAGCCGTCAACAGGTATCTACATCTCTAAGTTTATTAGAGATGTTATAAGCGATTTCATTTTCTCGACATCGTTGTTTTTAAACCATGTTATATACTCACTACAAGTAGTTATGTTATCCATACCTAACTTTTTAGCGTATGTTAAAATAGTACATATAAATGACTCAGCAAGCAACTCACTTTCAAAGACGTTAATCACAGATTCATAGAAAGATCGAGGGGAGTGGAGTAGTAGGGACTCCGGCGATTCTGTCTGGAATTTAGATAGTTTAATCCTAAATGTCATATAGTATAGTGGACCGAAAACACTATCCAACCACTTGACGAGGAGCTTCCTCACATTAAATTCTAAGTTATTACTAGTAGTCGATGAAGTCAAAAACATCTCCTAGTTAATATCATATCTTAGGTTTTTAAGATTAATTGTAATAGGCTGAAAAACTCCTATCACGAACTATTGAAAATAATGCAATAGCTGCATGATAATTTAATTGTGGGGTTCTAAAAGTTATTGGGTGTGTAAGATAGGTGATATCCTACTAGCTAGGGCAGGTGATGTTGATATATGCGTTCCTAGGCACTACTTCGTAAGTTTTTTCTCAAGTCCTTACGCTTCACACCTACTTGGTAGGGCTGTTGACATATCCACATCCCCTGAGTTCGGCGCTGAGTTCTACTCACCGGTTGCTGGGAGGGTTGTTAAGATTGTTAAGGTATTCACGGGTTTAGGGCCTTACTCTAAGTTTGACTACGTAATTTTCTTGAGAGTTGGGAGCTATTACGTGAAGTTAATGCATGTTAGACCTAAAGTCAGTGTCGGTGATTTAATTAGTTTAGGAGACGTCATCGGTAATTATATTAGGAGTAATTACTTCTCATACCACCACTTACCCCATGCACATTTAGAGGTTTTAAAGTATGTTACTTTAAGACCTACTAAGTCTATGGCTGTTAAAATAGGTGATGATGTGTTAAGGACTTTCAGAGATGCTAGTGAGTTAGGTATTAGTCTGGGGGAGTTAGAAGTCTTAAAAGTCTTTAAGGACTTCTCACTATGTAAGTCATCCACCCACCCTATAGCGTTAGCTGGAGGTATGCCGGTAATACCTCAAGGTGAGTTAGGCATCGGTGCTGGTTATTTAGGGTTAATCCACATCAATTTAAAACCTCCTAAACACTGTGAGGTAAAATTGTTGGGTAGTAGTATCGGTTACACCGTACGTATTAGGGAGTGGTATTCGTTATTAAGCTGTGAGCGGGCTTCATTATTTTCAGACTGGTTCTTTAAGATGACATCTATTAGCAATGTTTTAGCGAATAGTGGTTGGGGAGGAGTTGAGGTCTACGTAAATGAATCTAGGGTTAAAGGCTTAGAATTCCTCCTAAGCGATGTATGTAATGTTAAGATTGTAGGGGATCTCAACTTAAGGCCGGGTTGTAGGGTTAGATTGAAGATAACCTCTAAGCGTAGTAGCCGATGCGAGACCGCCCCTACATAACTATATAAATTCTAATCTCTTATGGTCTGCCCTGCGGTGGAGAGCGCTATCTGCAAGTGTTTTAAGTAAGTCTATTCCTAATATCTAACCCTTCTAATAAGAAGATAAGTGAAGCTATAGATGATATGATTATAACGAATACTCTATCGGTGTTGAACCCCGAAGTTATTATGGTGATAATACTTCCTAAAGTTATCCCTAGGAAGAATACCGAGTATATGATTAGTTTAGGTATTAACCTCTTATGAATTATTAGGAAGCCTTCCAGAGGTACTGACTTATTGATGACGTACCCACTGCTTGACCTCTTAATTATCCCTAATTCTTCAAGCCTTTTTAAGTTATAATGTACAGTACTCACAGGTAGGTTTAAATCCCTAGCTAATTCCCTAACACCGAGCGGTGCCTCAGACTCGAAGAGCCTGAAGTATATCCTCAAAGCATTCCTACCTAATTCCTCAGCCTCACTCAAAGTCCTTCCTCTCTTAATCGTGTTAATGTTAATATAAACTAAGCGGTGTTCAGCTATTAGAACACCGCTGTCTAAAGCTTAGAGTAATTAACCACGTATACGCAGTGTGTAGATGGTGATTCATGTGGGGCGAAACGTGTTAGTTGTATTAGGGATTATAGCGTTGTTATTAGGGACTTCAACACCTATATTGTTTAACACTTTGTTTAAGGTAGACCTAACTCGAAATCAGATTCAGAGTACGTCGGAAACCGCTACATTCACACCGTTGAGGGTAGATGAGTTAATTAGCGGTGAGTTGAAGACGTTTAAGTCATATGATAATGTAATAAATTACTTATTAGGACTGGATAGAGCTAGGACCTTAGCTAATGAGTTGATATCATCGCCCTTCAGCCTAGGTTTAGTGAGGACTGTGGCTGAGGGTGTGAAGCAGGGTTTAGCAGTAGATTCTGCGAGGACTCCGGGGACGAATATACAGGTATTAGGTGTTGACGAACCTGATGTGGTGAAGTGTGATGGTAATTTACTAGTAGTCGCATCGTCTTCTAAGGTGTACTTAGTCAGCGTTAAGGAGAAGGAGGTTTTAAATACTATAGTCTTTAAGAACGAGCAAGTAGGCGGTATGTTCCTACACGGTAATACCTTAATAGTGATTACGATATCTGAACCCATTGCCGTCCCACTAATCGTTGATTTAGGTCTGAAACACTACTATGACGTAGTAATACCTCCGGGAATTTCAAATACCTCAATATACCTATACGATACGACGTCTCCTGAAAATCCTAAACTGAAGAGTAAGGTCATAGTTACCGGGTTATTAACTACTTCAAGGATGAGTGGAGGTTATGTCTACTTAATTACCTCACTACCGATGTTAAGACCTACCATACCCTTAGTTAATGATAGCCCTGTAAGGGCTGAGAACATCTTTAAGGTTGATTCAGAACCAACTACCTACACAACTATAGTGGTTTTAGACGTGGTTAAGGGTGGTTACACGTCATACGCCTTCATGACAGGACATAGTAGTTGGCTTTACATGTCATTAAAGAACCTATACCTAGCTAGTAGTAAGGTACCATCTATATTAGAAGCATATAGAGCAGTTATAGAGGTATTAGTTAAGTACTTACCATCTGAGATCGCTTCTAAGGTTAGGAGTTATTTAGAGAGTGAGGACTTCAGGGAATGTATTGAAGTTATTTCAGACTATTTAAGCAGTTTAAGCTATGACGAAGTTAAGTACCTACTTACTAAGACCTCCGACGAGCTCAGCAATAGAATATTCAGTGAATACAGTAAGTTCTACGTGTTCTCAGTAAGTGGGGTAAATATCGAGTTGAGGGGGGGCTTCGAAGTTGCTGGTAGGGTCTTAGACCAATTCTCGATGGAGGAGGTTAGTAACTACTTTGTAGTGGCAACTACATCAACTAATTCAACTATAAAGATACGTTACGAACAACCACCAATTATAATTTCACCCCTACCATATAGGGATGTTGTCGAAATAACCGAATGTAATGGAAGTATTTGTGTGACGAAGACCGTAACGCTTACGCAAATCCCCAAACAACAGCTATATAAGCCTAGGGTATATGTCGACGTAGTGCCGGTAGGTATTGACGAAAACAACGTATTTACGGTGAATTTAAAGGAGTTGAAGGTTGTGGGTAGTCTGAGGGGTCTGGCTAAGGGGGAGAGGATATACTCATCCAGACTCATCGGTAATATACTCTACTTAGTGACATATAGGCAGGTTGACCCATTATTTGCAATAGATATTTCCAACCCGGAAAAGCCGGAGGTATTAGGATATCTTAAGATACCTGGGTTTAGTGAGTACCTACACCCACTGCCTAACAGGAGGTTATTAGGGATAGGTGTTGAAGACGGTTTTAAGATATCATTATTCGATGTTTCAGATCCTACTAACATGCGGGAGATATCTAAGGTCGGAATAGCTAGTGCATGGAGTATCGCATACAGCGACCACCACGCAGTGACAGTAGACTTAGACAACGAATTAGTCTTCATACCGGTAAGTATTAGGAGGGGCACTCCATCAGGGATCTTAGCTATCTCCTATAAAGGTGACGTGCTAACAACTAGAAAATTCATAGAACATGAAGGAGCTATAAGGACTACGTATGTCAATGATGAACTCTACACGATATCACTGGACGTAGTTAAGGTTTTCAATATAAGAGGTTTAAACCTAATTAATGAAATTAAGCTAAGTTGAATGTTAAAACAACGTTTTCATTATTATAATATTATATAAGTAATATAACGTTGACATATATTAAGAGTAAGTGGTGTAGGTATGTTCCAGAGGTATATCATATATCTTACAATCACCATCACACTACTATTGCTTCCCATAGTAGTAGCTGCCCAACCTGAGACGGGGATCAACTTTACAGACATACTTGAGGATGTTATAAGAAATCCTAGAATGTTAATAGTTATGGGTATTCAGTTCATGATGGGTTTAGGCTTAGGTTACTACGCTTCAAAAGCTCTTAAGTACATCTTAGCTTTAATAGCTATTCTAGTTTTAGGGACTGTTCTCTCTGTATGGAGCATAGGCTCATCACCTGAGAGCTTCCTCACAGAACTTTACATTAACTTTAGAGAACTAATACCATACATACTCACATTCCTACAACTGTTGGGCATAATGACTATAGGTCCGGTAACACTTGGATTCATAGTAGGAGTTCTGTTAGCGATAAGGAAGTAAAAATACTTAAAACAGTGTTTAGCGCTTCGGTACGTCAATTACATAATTTTTTATATCGAGTTAGGTAGGATTTTCTTTGATCTTAACTACCTCTACGTTAAATGCTGATGTTTAATCAGTAATTTATAACATTTACAGCAGATCCAGATATAGCTATGTGTAGGAAGCATCAATAATGTTACGAATTTAAGTGTTTATAGGCTTTATTATCGGTTTTAACCAACTACACCTTAATATCCATCCAAGCGCTAATAAGCCTGCTATAACGTTACTTATTGACATACCGATCCAAAGCCCTTTAACACCAATGTTAAGAGGTCCTGGGCCGAATAAGTAAGCTAGTGCATTCCTAAGTACCCATAATCTTAGAATGCTTAAGAACATAATTATCTTTGTATGTCCTGATGCAGTAGCAATAGCAAACGCTGTTCTAAGTATTGTGAAAAATATTATTGAGGGCCCCATGTATAGGACGAAATCAGCTGCATTTTGAATTACTTCAACATCTGAAGGTGTGAATAGTGAGACTATTTCAAACCTTAGAAGTATGTAGCTGAGGATTCCAGTACTAGTTATTAGTACGCCGTAGGTAAGTGTTCTATATACTACCTTCTTAGCCCTACTAAGCATTTCAGCACCTAGGCTCTGACCGATCATCGTAGTAGCAGCGCTAAGCAAGCTTCCAACAAATATATCCAGAAGTCCTAGAGGCCTATCACCTATTCCCCATGATGCGAGGGCAGCACTACCCATAAGGCTTATAATTCCCGCTAGGACTGTAAACCCGGCTGCCTCACCAACTGATGAGATAGAGATTGGAAGCCCTATCCTAATTAACTTCTTCAACAATTCTTGATGGGGCTTTAGGTGGGAGAAACTTAGGTTCACCCATCTAGTACCTCTGACTAGGAGGTAGATTATTATTGAGATAGCAATTAAATTACTGATTAATGTAGCTATAGCTGCACCAGCAATACCTAGGTGAGGTAGTGGGCCTAAGCCAAATATAAGTATAGGGTCTAAGACTACGTTCATAAGCACTCCAACTACAGTTACTTTCATCGGCGTTACCGTATCTCCAGTAGCGCTGAAGATCAGTATTGCAGAGTCCATTAAACCATATGTGATGAATCCCAAAGCGAATATCCTTCCGTAGGTTACTGCATCCGGTATAACCTCGTGAGGAACTCCGAGTAATTGTAGGAGTGGTTGAATTGCTATGTATGCAGCTAACGTGATTGGAATTCCAGTTAATAGCACTATGAGGATTACTTGACCGGCAGCCCTCATAGATAGGTTGTACTCCCTAGCACCCCAATACTGAGATACTAATGAAATGCCAGCCTGTAGTAGTCCTGCTAATCCGCTAATTACTAAGAAGATGATAGGCCATGTAGCATTGATAGCTGCTAAGGCATTCCTGCCAAGCCTTCCCAACCAGAACATATCAGTTAGGTTGTAGGTTATATGTAGCGCTTGTATCACAGCTATAGGAAGCCCTAACTTAAGCATTGCCCTCATAACCGAAACCTTTAACACCCATTCCTTATCATCCACATAAAACACCTGCAGCTGCTATTCATATAGTCGTAGCTATATTTACGTCTAAATCTAAGCTATATTAGGTTCTCATAGATTTAAGCGTTATTTTACTTATTTACTCTAAATAAATACGTAGAATGTTTAATTAACTCTTCTCATCATTACTATGGGGGATACCATGTCCTTAGACTATGTCGAGAATAGGATCCTCGAGTATTCGCGTAGTCTAAGTAGTTACGTAATTGATTTAAGGAGGAAAACTCATATGTACCCAGAGTTAAGGTTTGAGGAGTTTAAGACCTCGCAATTAGTTCTTAATGAACTTAACTCTATGGGTATCCAAGCTTACAGAGCTGCTGGTACAGGTGTTATAGGGTTGATTAAGGGTATGGAGGGAGGCGACGTCGTTGCTCTGAGGGCTGATATGGATGCGTTACCTATTCAAGAGGAGAACGACGTTCCATATAGGTCTAGGATTCCCGGTAAGATGCATGCTTGCGGTCACGATGCCCACGTAGCTATGTTATTAGGTGCTGCTAAGGTCTTAAGCGAGTTTAAGGACTACTTAAGAGGCTCTGTTAAGCTAATATTCCAACCTGCTGAGGAGGGCGGTGCAGGTGCTAGGAGGCTCGTTGATGAAGGAGTTCTAGATGATGTTAAGGCTATCTACGGTATTCACGTATGGGCTGAACTACCTTCAGGTGTGATAGCAACTAGGAAAGGACCTATGAATGCTTCAGCAACCTCATTTATGATTAGGATTAAAGGTTTAGGAGGTCATGCAGCACATCCAGAATTAACTAAAGACCCGACAACACCAGCTGTAGATATCTGCAGCGCCATCCAGAAAGTAGTGTCTAGGAATGTAGATCCTTTCACACCTATAGTTATCTCAACACCTAGATTTGAAGGCAGCAATGCAAGTAATGTGATACCGGATGAGGTTAAGATCTATGGGACATTAAGAGTTTTCGATATGGACTTAAGAGATAAGGTGTTAAAGAGATTAGAAACTATAGTTAGGCATTATTCACTTGCTTGGGAATGTGAGGGTAGCTTAGAAGTTACTGAGATCACATACCCACCGGTCATAAATAGCTCAGAACACGCTGAATTCGTCATGGAAATAGCTAAGAAGTTAGGGGGGGTTAGAGAGGCATCTATGAGCATGGGTGCTGAGGACTTCTCATACTACCTCCAGAAAGTTGGGGGAGCGTTCATAGTTCTAGGAATTAAAAACGAGGGTAAGGGAATAATATACCCACATCACCATCCTAAGTTCGATGTCGATGAAGACGTGCTCTGGAAGGGGGCAGCGCTGCATGCCTTGCTAGCATATAATTACTTAAAACTAGGAGGTACCAGGCATTAATAACGTATCCTACCTAACAGTCAGCATCATACCCCTTATAACATCAACATTAGAATGCCGATCAGTAGAACCTCATAGACAGTCGTTTAAGCTTATATACAAACTACCCGCTTCTTAGCGGTGAAACATACATAGAGGTCGAATACGTACTTCGTAAGGTATGAAGCACTTTAAAATCTCTAGAAAAACAGTTATATTCCTAAATCTAAAAATCATATGTGGTTGTACATATGAGTATTCAGGAAAATCATGAGTCACCTGGTTATGTAAGGATTAGTACTGCGGCTGACATCGTATTAGGCTTTACGTCGGGGAGGTTCTATAGGAATGCCTTCCCATACTGTATAAACTTACTCCTCCACTTTAATGATGGCTGTAGAGCTAATTGCCTATACTGCGGGCAGGCAAGAGAGATCAGCACATCACCGATATGTAAGTCGTTAATAAGGGTTGAATGGCCTATAAGGAAGTTAGAAGACATCATTGAAAGGCTTAACGCGTTTGTCTACAGCGGTTGTTCTTTAAGACCTTACAGAGTCTGCGTTGCATCGATATCTAATCCTAGGGCTGTGGAGGCCGAGGTAGAAGTTATTAGGAGGATTTACAGTGAGGTTAGGATACCGCTCTCAGCTCTAATAACCCCTACACTCTTCTTAAAGGATAGCATGAAGGAGTTGAAGGCAGCTGGTGCGGAGCGTTTAGGGATAGCGATTGATTGTGCTAGTGAGCACTTATTCGAAATCCTTAGGGGTAGGAAGGTTAGGGGAATACATTCCTGGAAGAGACATCTTGAAGGGGTTAGAGAGGGGGTTGAGGTGATGGGTAAGGGAAGGGTTGGAATCCATCTGATCATCGGCCTAGGTGAGACTGAGGAAGAAGCAGTTAAACTCATTCAATGGGCTCATGATGTAGGAGCTGAAACACATTTATTCTCCTTCTATCCGGAGGAGGAGTCAGTCTTAAGTAATTGGGTTAGACCGCCCATAGGGCAGTATAGAAGGGTCCAACTAGCGAGGTACTTAATAAACACTGAGATAAGTAGGTATGAATCGATGAGGTTTAACAGTTCTGGGCAAGTAGTTGATTACGGCATACCAAGAAGCGTATTAGAAGAAGCGATTAGTACGGGCATACCATTCGTAACGTCAGGCTGTCCTGGCTGTAATAGGCCGTATGCTAATGAGAGACCTAGTGAGAGGCCTAGGAACTATCCATACGTTCCTAAGGGGAGGGAATTAGAGATTATTAGGAAGGAGTTAAATTCCTACGAACCTATAGGTAATAATTACGAGAAATTAATGGCGTATCTAAGTAGGGTCTTAATAAGCACTCCACATTAAATCATAGCAAAACCTTTTTATAGTAATTAAACTCTCTAATTAAGTCAGCCTAACTTCAAACGACTCCTTACGTCTACGTTAAGGGAATTTAAGACATCCTTAAATTCTTCAAACACTCTCTCTCTTGCCTCAGATTCCTCAAGTCCTTCATCTACATAACTCACTATCTGTAATTCCATAAGAGTTAGTAAGCTTTCGACGAATTCCTCCTCACTTAACTTCCCTATCACTAACCCTGCGTGAACTATGACGTAATCTCCGATATCAACGTCATCAACGCTTAATATAGCATCTATTAACGTACCTCCCACTCTTACTTTAGCGTACATCCCATCGATCTCCACTACTTTACCAGGAACACCCCAACACATCTTAATAACCTCTAAGGAGTTCTAAGCCGCCGTAGGAAGCCCAAATCCTACACGTACCCTCGGAGGAAACCATGCAGGGCCCGTACGGAGTTTCAGGTACGCATTTCTTCATGAATAATGGGCATTCGATAGGCTTAGCAATACCTAATACAACCTCACTACACCTACAGCCGGGTAGTAGCTCAGCTACATGTGTTTCTGAAGGTGCTGTAAGTCTTCTAAGACCGAACTCTTTAGCGGCATCATACATGCTGTACTCATCTTTAAGTTCTAAACCACTCATAGGTACTAAGCCTATCCCTCTCCAGGCAGCGTCGCATACCTCGAATACATCCGTAATTGCTTTCTTAGCTACCATGTTCCCATCCCATTTAACCAACCTCCTATACTCAATTACTACTGATGGTTCGTTGCTTAATAACATTTTAAGGATCTCAGCTACTGCTACTAAAACATCTATAGGTTCAAAACCTGTTACGACGGTAGGTATTCCAAATTCCTTGGGGAGGAAGTCCCAAGCAATACCCCCAACAATTGATGATACGTGGCCGGGTGCGATAACACCTCTAATTGGGAGTAAGCCTCTCCTCCTATATAGTTCGACAGTATACCTCATCACAGGAGGTGTTAGCCGTAGGGCACTTAACAATTTAAGGTTTTCCGGAATATCACCGTTCCGTATGGGTAGGGCGTATGAGGGGGCTGTAGTCTCAAAACCTATGCCGAAGAAGACAGAGTCCTTACCAACCGCCTTAGCATCTCTAACAGCGTCTAAGAAGCTATAAACAACCTTAACATCCCCGCCTAATGCCTGAGCCTGCGAGAGGTTATTAGGCTCTTTAACTGAAGTAGTAGGAAGTTTGAAAGCATCACCAAATGTATACACTCTAATACCCTCTAATGATAGCTTAATTAGTTCCTCAACATATGTTGCCGGCGTTATACATACTGGGCATCCAGGACCTGCAACTAGCTCTAATGCCCCCGGCATTAAAGACCTTAAGCCATAATACGTAGTTGTCCATTCATGAGTACCGCAGAAGTTCATTATCTTAGTACTACCCCCCACCTCCTTAGCTAGGGAGTCACAGCTCGAGGTAATACTCCTTATTAAAGTCTTAGCGATACCTGTATTCACTCTAAATACTTTCTGTACAGCTTCTTCTAACCCCATCCATAACACCTAAATAACAAATTACTATTAAGTGACATTTCACAGGTTCCTCCACCACTATACCTAGATATTACTTATTACTTTTACTTAATAAGTTAAGTTACTAGCAAATACGGTTTACGATTAACGAATATGACTACTTAGCACTCTCCATAACCCCACAGTTATTATAGTTAACGATGCAGCTCTATGGTTGCAGTTAACTTATCGTTGTCGGATAGTTATATTAAGCACTAACTCCGACCGCACATCAAGCACATACGAATTATATAAGCAATCCATAAAGCTCTTAACTTCAAAACGTTATGAAGAGCTAACCATTCAGAAGTTGCTGACGAACCTTTAAGATCTTACGTGTTTGTAGATGGAGGCACAGCATTCGTGGACTACTTTAAATTTAATGTTATTATCTATTAGGTAGTTTAACGTAGTTGTTGATGGAAACGCCATACCGTTAAACCCTAATCTTACTGCAGCTATCTCGACATCAATAAATTCCTCACTCCTAGGCCTCATACATCCAAGACTTAGAGGTGTTTCGCTTAACTTCCTCCTAGCATACTCAAGTAGCTTTAAGGTGTAATGTGGTGATGGAGGGTTTGAAGGCTCTAGTGGGGTGCCTGGATACGGTGTGAATATAACGAAAACCACTGCTTTAGGCATTAAATCGTAAAGAATGTTTACTGAGTCGAACTCCTTGCTAGGCAACCCCCTATACAACCCCACGATTACATGGGGAATTACCGGTAGGTCAAATTTATTAAGTATTTTAAACGTCTCCACATAGGCTTTAGCATTATCTAAGCCTATGACTTCCTTAATAGCTCCTTCATGAACTACGAAGTCTATTAATACTGCATCGATTTCCAACTCCTTAATTAAGTTAGCTCTAAATTCATCAACAAGACCTACATGCATAAAGACCTTCAAACCCGATCTTTTCAAATACTTAATCGCGTTGAAGTATTCTTCAAAGGGTACTCTTCCAAACCTATCACACCCCCCACTCAGTAAAATACCGGAGACTCCCTCACCCATTAACTTAGTGCCTAGGCTCACTAACTCATTAGGTGAGAGCACACCTATCATATTACTTAGTAGTGTGCCGTAGCAGTGTTTACACATTAACTCACATTTCCTACCGGTTAAGCTTATTGATGGGAAGTCCCTACCATATATCCCTAATTCAGGGACTTCATAATGGATGTTCGATGTTGCAAATATGATTAACATCACTACAACCATAACTATAGCATAACATATCCTTATAAAGGAATTGTTACTAATATATAGGGATATATCATGCGTAGTTGGAGATTTATCTTTCATAGAGCGTCAGATGACTTCCTACTAGCTACTGAGGAAGTCATAACTAAGGGTGTTGGGATTGGGAAGTCCCCCCCTACGGTACGTGTAAATATCTTCGACCCTCCATCCGTACTAGTAGGCTTCAATCAAGACGTATATGAGGAGGTAAGAGTAGATATTGCGAAAGAACTTGGATTTAGGATTAATAGGAGGCCGAGTGGTGGTGGGGCAATAATAATGTACGAGGACACCCCTGGTTGGGAGATATGGGTTCCGAGGAGTTTTCTAGGTGATCTAGATATAAGTTCTATGTACGGGGAATTAATTCGTATCCCTATTAAAGCTTTCCACTACTTAGGAGTTACTAAGGCGAGTTTCAGACCTAAGAACGATATTGAAGTTAGCGGCCGTAAAATATCGGGTACCGGAATATACGTAGACTATGATGGAGTCTTATTCTGCGGTACGGTATTGGTAGACCTCGATGTGGAGTTAATGCTTAAAACACTAAAATTACCTATTGAGAAGATTAGTGATAAAGCTATTAAGAGTTTTGAGGAGAGGATAACCACGATTAAACGTGAGTTAGGATATAAGCCGCATATCGATGAGGTAGTAAACGCTTTTAAGAAGGCTGTTACCGATGTTTTAAACGTTGATTTAGTTGATGGCGATTTAAATAAGTGGGAGTTAGAGGAGTTAGAGGAAGTTATTAAGAAGTATAGGAGTGATGAGTGGGTATACGAATTTAGGAGGGGTAGTGGGTACACTAAGGTTTGTACGTATAAAACGCCTGCTGGGTTAATGAGAATCCATGTTAAGGTCTTTGAGGGAGTTATAGAGGGTATTGTGATTACAGGTGACTTCTTCACATATCCTAATTCACTAATTAGTGATGTTGAAGCCAGACTTAAGTGGGTGCCGGTACATAACGTTACAGATGTGTTGAGGGAAATTGCTGATAAGAATGTTGACTATATGATACATGGTTTATCACTTAATGAATTAGCTGAACATATAACTAGCTGCTGTAGGGGTTAGTGGTAACGGTATATGGATGAATTAATGAGGTATTCTACTATAGTGATAACGTCTTTAGCTCCCGGTGTTGAGGTTAGGGGGTCAATACCTCTTACTTTCATACTCTTTAATGACAGCTTTGGGAGGTTCTACGGGATCTCCATAGCTATTGCTACGAACTTATTGATAGCACCGCTCATAATGATGTTGTTAGGTAGGGTAGATATGATGGTTAGGAGTTCACGTTATGTTCCCCAAACACTGCGTAACACGTACGTTAAGATATTAGACTACGTAGGCATTAAAAGTGTTAAGATTAGGAGGTACAGCTTCACCGGGTTATTACTATTTACTGCGGTACCTCTCCCTGGAACTGGTGCGTGGACTGCATCATTAATAGCTTTCCTCGTAGGTATGGGTAGGGTTAGAGCTATTGTAGCTATAGAGATAGGTGTCTTAATAGCCTCCTTAATAGTTCTAACTACAACGTATTTAGGTTTAGAAATAGTTAAGGCGGTATTCCTCCTCCCATAAACCTATAACTCCTTAAGTAGTCTCTCTAAGAGCTCACGGATAGGTATGTTTAACTCATCGGCTATTAACTTTAAATCGTCAAATTCAGGCTTAACTCTAATTACGTTGCCCTCCACATCCCTGCAGACCTTAACCCTCACATTAAACTCCTTACCCATACCTACTTTCAACTCCTTAAACTCCCTAACCGGTACTACGTACCTACCAGTCTTAGAAATTCTTATGCCTAACGTCCCTAACTCCTTAAACATAGATGTTAAGATGTCTTGAACATGTGTTTCATCGCTTATAATCCTAACTATGTAGCCCGGCCTACACTTCTTAGTTGTTACCGGTATTACAGATACGTCTAAAGCCCCTAATGACATGAACTTCTCTATCGAATATCCTAACACCTCACCTGTGACGTCATCGACATTGCTTTCAAGCACGTATACTTCCTCATATCTAAAACTGCTCAGCGCTATGTCTGAACTACCTAGGACAGCCCTAACAACGTTCGGTACTTCCCTAAATTCCTTGGCGCCAGAACCGTATCCTACGCTAATAACCTTCATCAACGGCATGTACTTAATAGGTTTGAAGAATGTAGTAAGTAATGCAGCGCCGGTAGGAGTTGTTAGCTCGTCATCAATAGGGCCTCCGACAACGTAGTACTCTTTAGCCCTCAACAACTCTAATGTTATATATGCTGGGCTCGGGATTACACCATGCGCTGATTTAATTAAACCTCCACCCACAGCTACTGGGAGTGAGTACCTCATAGCTTCTATCAACTTTAACTCGTCGAGTAGTATGGTAGTAGTTAAGATATCGAAAAGAGTGTCAACAGAACCTACTTCATGAAGGTGTACATCGTAAGGTGTTGAGTTATGGATTAATGCCTCAAAGCTTAATATACTCATTAATGCGTCTCTAGCTTTATCCATTAGCATCTGCTCTAAACCTAAGTTATTGGCTGAGGTCTCAAACCACTTAAGTAATTCACTACCAGTGACGTAGCTTCTAACCTCATCTAAGTATATCTTTAACCTCTTAGCTCTAATACTACCCGTAAGGTAATCCTCAACAACTACATCAAATCTCCTAACATGCGGTAATTTACGGATAACATCTACAACGTTATCCAATATTTTAACACTTCCGCCTAAGTCAATTAACGAAGCTACTAACATGTCACCAGAGACTCCTGCTAGGGTAGGGTCTAAGACAAGTACCTTACCCACACCTATCCCTCAAAGCACTGATACGCCTACATATAAGCGTTGCGAGGAGTGCTGCACCAATACCGTTATCAATGTTCGTTACAGCAATACCTAAGGAACATGATTGAAGCATTGACATAAGTGCTGAAATACCTGACCCGCCGAAGCCGTATGAATGTGATGTTGGGACAGCAATTACCGGTACGTCTAACATAGATGAGATTACTGATGGTAATGCCCCCTCCCTACCAGCTATCACTACAGCGATATCAGCATCGAATTCCTTAATATCTTTAACAGCTCTAACAACTCTTTGAAGTCCTGCGACACCGACATCGTATAAGGTCTTAACATCACAACCTAATTCCTCAAGAACGGCTATGACTTCCTCAGCTACTGGTATGTCAGCAGTTCCTGCAGTAACTACTGAAACCCTACATCTCACCCTCTCCTCACCGAGGTTCTTAACCCTTACTATTAATAACCTACCGCTTCTGTAGGTCTTAACCATAAAATCATGGCTTAACTCGCTAACTAAGGGATCTAAGTACTCATGTGGTACCCTAGAAATTAAAACCCTTCCAAGCCTAGGCGTTAATGTTCTAGCTATTTGCAGTAGGGTTTTTAAGTCCTTACCTTCACCGTAAACAACCTCCGGAATACCCCTACGTAACTCTCTCCCACTATTGAAAACTACCTCACCGCCTAACTCATCAATAGCTAATAACCTTATCATGTTTTCAGCTTCATCTAAGCCTAACTCACCGCTTAGTAAACGCTTAAGAATAGACCTTATATCAACCATTACTACCCTCCAACCACATTCTATTTCCAACTTAAAACTGTTTGTAGAAGTATTTCAGCATGTGTATACATGTTTAAGACCGTGTGGATCTTATATGTCTGCCTACCTAAACTTTAAGACCTCATAGATAACTTTCTGGTTAGTCAGTAGTAATAAAGGATTTTCTAGAGCTTTTAGGAAGGTAGGAGTACTTTTGCGGAGTACTAATTAAACCTCACATACGTCTTAACATCGTTTAATAATTGCGGTTAGATTATCTGTATCGGTGTTTACTTAGTGGTATTTAACTTAATACCTATAGGTGTTGTCCACGTACCGTTTGACGATGAAGTTGTTAGAAATTCGTTTGACGGTGTGAGTGGGAGTATAGAGGTTTTTCAAGAATTTGCAGACGGCCTCGTAGGGATTGACGGTTTTTCCCATATCATCGTAGTTGCTTACCTCCATAAGACGTTGGAAGATCATAGGAAGACGCTTATAGTAAGGCCTAGGAGGTTAGTTAAATTTGGTTTAAGACTTGAGGACATCCCTGAAGTAGGTGTTTTCTGTACGGACTCACCGCACAGACCTAACCCAATAGGTATAACTATAGTGAGACTCCTTAAACGTGAGGGTAGGTTCCTACATGTTAATGGTTTAGACCTCTTCAATAAAACACCGGTTATAGATTTAAGGCCGTACACGCCTGATAGAGTTGTAAGCGAACTTAAACTACCTACGTGGTATTTAAGACTCGTTGAAATGGTGGGGGTAAGAGGTGTTTAGAGTTATCTAAAAAGGATTTCCTTTAAGGTTTATGGAGGAGTTCTAACTTATAGCCTGTCAATCTACTTATTAATATTGCCGACGCGTTATCTCCGGAAACGTTGATGGCCGTCCTCATAGCGTCTGTTATGGGGTCTATCACTAACATTATTCCAATACCTTCTAAGGGTAGGCCGATAACCGATAGAACATATGCTAACATTATCGTACCACCGCCGGGGATGGCAGCCGTAGCTACCGAACCTATCATAGCAGCTATGATCAGTAAGGATATGTGGTACGGTGTTAGTGTAAGCCCGAAGAGTTGCGCTATGAACACCGCGCTTAATGCCTGATATAAAGCCGTTCCATCCATATTTACCGTAGCACCTAGTGGTAGCGTTAAGCCGTAAACTTCTCTAGGCACACCTAAGCTCCTCGCAGCCTCCATATTATACGGTAGCGTCACGGCTGAGGACCTAGTCGTAAACGCTATTAGGAAGGGAGTTGACTGCGCTCTAAAGTATTTAAGCGGGTTTAACCCTCCAAGCACTACGAGGATGGAGTATACCACTACTAGGTGGAAGATTGAGAGGCTGTACTGCGACATTAGAAATCGGGCGTAAGCACCTAACATCGCCGGGCCGTAGCTGATCATAAGCCATGCCGCATATGAGAACACAGCAATAGGTGCGTAGTACATAACTACCCTAACAAATGATATGGTAGTCTTAGATGCTAAGGAAAGATAATATGCTACTCTCCTACCCTCCTCACCAAGTAAAACCGTAGCAACACCTAAAATTATTGCGAATATTATCATCGTCATAGAACCGCCGACAGCCAGTAGGCTGTTAAAGTCCGTCTGGAAGAATGATAGCAGTACATCAACACCTGACGGCGGTGAGGGCGGTTTATAGTCCTTCGGCACATCTAAGGTAACCATAGCACCCGGCGTAAACACTTGCCCAGCTAAAACACCCAGTGAAGCGGCTAATGCCGACGTACCTAGGTAGACCACCAACATCACAACTAATATAGTACCTAACCTCCTACCACTGGCTATTGATGAGGTAGCTGCAGCAATAGTGAAGAATATTAGAAGCGGTATGATAATCCTAATCAACCTTACGAAGATATCGCCGAAAGCCTTAAACCAGCTAGCAAATAATGTTTTAGTTGGTACTGGAGTCATACTGATAACATATCCTACAGCTATACCTAATATAAACCCAAGCGCTATCGCTATTAGAAGTATTCTAGCCCCTTTCATGCCTACTTCAAGTCTTTCTGAAGCACCCATATACAACACACCACCGAAAGAACACCACCTAACTACTTAATATACATTACTGTGAGGTCTTTTCACGGTATTACCTTACAACTCTATAACTCTCTCAACTAAGTTTTGATGATGTTAGTTAAGTTATCTAGGTCATTTTCATTAATATTTTTAAGTTGACTGATATATATGGATTGGGTATCCATATATGAGGTTAACCTACCTATCAGGACTGCTAATCTTCTTATTGGTGGGCTTAGCTGTAGGTTATTACACAGCTCTGATAACATCGGTAACACCTAGTTATGAGTCCTTAGAGAGCGTCGTGGTAGTTGATTCTTTAGGTAGATATGTTAGGGTAGGTAATTATAGTAGGGTCATCTCTCTAGCTCCCAGCATAACCGAGATAGTATTTGCTTTAGGTCTTGAGGACTACTTAGTAGGTGTTGATGACTTCAGTAATTACCCAGGTAAGCTCTTAGATATGATTAGTAGTGGTAAGATTAGGTATGTTGGAGGTTGGTGGTTACCTGATGTCGAGAGGGTGATTGCGTTAAGACCTTCATTAGTACTTGCTGATAGCGGTGTTTACAGGCAGGTAGTATTGGAAAGTAAGTTTAAGGAGTTAGGTATTAACACATTATATCTTAGAGGTTCTAGTTGTAGGGATGTATTTGATATTATAAGCGATATAAAGCTTGTGGGGATGGTGTTCAACGTAAGTAGTAAGGCTGATGAACTAACATCTTCTATTATAGGTAAGGTCAGCAATATCAGTAATAGCTTATTATCAATGCCTACTGGCAGGCCTAAAGTCTTATTCCTAGCTGGACTTCCTTCGGAGGGCTTATACAGTGCTGGGGGGAACACCTACATTGGATACGTTATTGAGGTATCCGGAGGTATTAACATAGTTAGGGAGTTCTCAGGCTGGCCTCTACTAAGTTATGAGAAGATATTGAGTGAGAACCCTGATGTGTTGTTAATAGCGACTGTAGGTGGTGATGTCGAGAAGGTGAGAGAGGAACTGTCTAAGACGCCTTTAGCAGATACTAACGCCTTCAAGAATGGTAGGGTGTACCTACTAGTTGGTGAGGCTGGTGACGTGCTGGTCAGACCTGGTCCTAGGGTATACATGGCAGTTGACATAATATCTAAGATATTACACCCAGATGTTTTCGGGACTGCCAACATGTCTGGGGTGTATAAGGTGCTTAGTTAATGGCTCTGCAGACTTATAGGAATTTAATGAGGAGGTTTACCCTGTCAATGTTTTTCCTAACCACTTCCCTAACCTTACTATCCATCCTCTCTATATCTGTTGGTGTCGTATCTGTAGGGTTTAAAGATGTTGTGGACCATCTGCTAGGCATCAGCAGTCACACATTCTTAAAAGGCATTATAGATCTGAGGGTTATTAGGACATCAGCTTCAGTGCTGGCAGGTGCATCATTAGGTGTTGCCGGAGTTCTGATTCAAGGAATCACTAGAAATCCTTTAGCTGAGCCTTACATCTTAGGGATTTCCTCAACAGCACTGTCGGTTGTGTCATTAGCTTTAATATTAAATCCATCGCTGATCAATTCAAGAACTGAGGTGATGTTGTACTCATTTCTCGGCGCCCTCCTCGGATTCTTGTTTACCCTAATGTTAAGTAGGTTGGGGAGTAGTGGGTTATCATTAGTATTAGCTGGGATTGCTGTGACCTCAATATCCTCCGGTATTTCACATATACTTCTATACTTAGTTCAGTCAGTGCTTAGAATACCGTATGTATACTTGCTTATGGGTTCAACAACATCCGTGCTTAAAGCCGACATACCTACACTAACACTCACTTCAATTATCGGTATTTCAGCCTCGCTACTGATCGTCAAATCTTTAAACGCTTACATCTACGGCGACGAATATAGTAGGCAGTTAGGGTTTAATCCTAGGCTAACCATACTTACAGCAGCTACAATTACCAGCATATTAACAGGTATGTCAGTCGCCGTCGTAGGTATTATCGGGTTTGTCGGTTTAGCATCACCTCATATCTGTAGGTACTTAGTCGGAAATGACCACAGATTCTTACTGCCGGCATCAGCTCTAGTAGGGGCTATCTTAGTAGTACTCTCAGACATCATAGTTAGGGCTATCTCATCGGTCAGCGGCCTAGGTGAGCTACCGCTAGGAGTGGTGACTGGGATTATAGGAGCTCCGTTCCTTGCGTACCTAGTCTTAAAGAGGGTGAGGGAGTGAGGTTAGCTGTTAAGAACCTAGTCGTTGAGTATAACTCAACTAAGGTACTTGATGAGGTGACCTTCGAGGTCTTAGATGGGGAGTTAACCTTTGTTTTAGGGCCTAACGGGGCTGGTAAGACAACGCTACTTAAAGCTATTTCACGTTTAGTTAACGTAGTAGGAGGTTCTGTATATATAGATGGTAAGGACTTAAGGAACTACAGTCCTAGGGAGGTAGGTAAGGCCTTCGCATATGCTGGACCGCAGGTATATAGGGTATTACCATCAACGGTTTTCGAGTTCTTACTGATTAGTAGGTACCCCCATCAAAATCGTTTACAATACGTTGAGTCGTTAGACGATATCAAGGTATTAGATGAAGTGGTTAACGAGTTAAACATAGGGGGACTACTTAGTAGGAAGTTAGAGGACTTAAGTAGTGGTGAGTTGCAGCGAGTCTTAATTGCAAGGGCATTAATTCAGAAACCTACTATATTACTATTAGATGAGCCAGCAGCGTTCTTAGACATAAAGTATAGGATTGAAGTACTTGATATGATTAAGAACTTGACAAAGAATAGGAGGCTGATAACATTAGTAGCTAATCACGACTTACATCTAACCTCACTCTACGCTGATAGGGTCATATTGTTAGATAGTGGTAGGGTAGTAGCTGTGGGAGGGCCTGAGGTACTTACTAAGGAATTAGTAGAAAAGATATTTAAGGTTAGGGTTGAAGTACTTAAAAACTGCTATGGTAGGAACTTAATACTCCCAATTAGAGCCTTAGATTAACTTAAGAGTTTTAAACCGCTCTGGGGTAAGAGCCTAAGACCTTAATGTAGGGCACCTTCATAGACAACGACTTAAGAGCTTCTAAGCAATTAACATCTAATCTATGGCCTTCGAAATCTATGAAGAATACGTACTCCCATACCTTCTCCTTACTAGGCCTTGACTCAATCTTAGTTAAGTTAATCCCCCTAATAGCGAATTCCTCTAACGCCCTGTATAGGGAGCCAGGTATGTGTGGAAGTCCTACGATTATCGATGTTTTATCCCTACCACTTACTTCGCAGTCTCTTAACGCTAGTACTAGGAACCTAGTGAAGTTGTTGGGGTTATCCTCTATTTCCCTAACCACTACGTTCATCCCATATATCTCAGCAGCTCTTAAACTACCCACAGCGGCTGAGTCGCAGAGTTGTTTTTCCTTAATCATCCTAACTGCTGAGGAAGTACTATAGTAGGGGATTAGCTCCACGTCTAAGCTACTTAAAAACCTACTACACTGTGCAAGTGCTTGGGGATGCGAATACACGTATCTAATACTTCCTAAACTAACTCCTGGAAGCGCTATCAAGCAGTGAGATATCCTTAACTGTAACTCACCGTAGATCATAACGTTAAACTCTCTTAATAGGTCGTAAACCTCACCTACACTACCCTCTAACGAATTCTCAATAGGGATCACGCCGAACTCGCTTACCCCCCTCTCAACGTTCTCAAATACATCTTTAAACCTCCTACACGGAATGAGTAATGCGTTGCTAAAGAACATTAAAGAAGCTTCCTCACTATAGCTTCCCTCATCACCATAATATGAAACCTTAACTTCAGTCATACTTCAGTCCTAAATTAGAGACTTAACAGGTGTTTATTACTTAATATGAACCGCTATGTAAAAGTTTTACCTACTTTGATAGTCAACACTTAAATGGAGTTCTAAGCTTGGTTAGGAAACGTTTAAATATCCGGCGGAACTAAGTAGAGAGGTGTGAAAATGCACCAATGGTAAAAAGAAAGTTAGTTGTAGATCCTTCTAAATGCGTTGGATGTAGGTACTGCGAATTGTGGTGTTCCTTCAAACACGAGGGGGTCTTTAGTACCTCTTTATCAAGGATCTCCTTAATCAAGGACGATAGGTTAGGTTTAGACTACCCCGTTGTCTGCGAGTTCTGCGACCCGGCCCCATGCGTTGCGTCATGCCCTACAGGTGCTTTAAATGTGTTAAGTAACGGTGTTATATACGTAGATGTCGGGAAATGCGTTAGCTGCTCAGAATGTGTTACCTCATGTCCCTACAACGTATTAAAATTACACCCGATCACATCTAAACCTATAGTATGTGATTTATGTGGTGGAAGCCCTATATGCGTTGTTAAATGCCCGACGAACGCGTTGAGGATCTACCCGGTAGGCGTTGTTGAGTATGGGTTAGAGGAGTTAGCAGCGCTTTTAGGTAAGCAGTTTAAGAGGGCTGCAGAAGCTCATAAAGGGTTAATGAGGTTATGGGGTGTGCGTGTTGAGTAGACTTTACGGTTATGCTGGAAAGGTTTTAAGGATTAACTTAAGTAGCTATGACGTTAAGGTTGAGGAAACACGTAAGGAGTTGGTTAGAGGGTACTTAGGAGGTAGGGGTTTAAACGCCCGTAGGTTATACGATGAAGTAGGTCCTAACGTAGACCCGCTGAGCCCTGAGAATAGGTTAATGATATCTACAGGTCCTCTAGCTGGATTAGCATTCCCAATAGGTACGAGGCTCAACGTAACAGCTAAATCACCTCAGACAGGCCTTCTAGGAGATTCAAATGTAGGAGGACATTTCGCAGCGGAGATGAAGTTCGCTGGATTCGACCAAATAGTTATTGAGGGTAGGTCTGAAAGACCTGTGTATTTATACGTTCATGACGGTTCTGTCGAATTTAGAAGTGCTAGCGGTTTAAGAGGTTTAACCATATCTGAAGCCTACCGTGAGATCAGGAAGGAGTTAAGAGATGTAAGAGCTCAAATAGCTCTAATAGGCCCTTCAGCTGAGAACCTCGTAAAATTTTCAGGGATATTCTTCAACGTGTACAGACCTGCAGCTAGGACCGGGTTAGGGGCGGTCCTCGCATCGAAGAACGTTAAAGCAATAGTAGTTAGAGGTGATGGGTATGTAGAGGTAGCGGATTCTAAGAGGTTTGAAGAATTTGTAAGCTTTATTGAGGAATTGATTTACAGCCACCAACAATACTGGCCTAGAAGGGTAATGGGTACGTCGAGAATACTACTAGCAGCTAATATGTTAGGATTCCTCCCAGTAAGGCATTTCCAGGATAGCGTAGCTGATTACCCATACGGAGTTAGCGGTGAGAGACTGGCATTAGAGTATAACGTTAAGAATAGGAGTTGCTTCTCATGCGTGCTTCCATGCAGTAGGTTCTACGTGGTGAAGTACGGGACGTATGAGGGTTGCTTTGGTGAAGGTCCAGAATATGAAGCATTAGCAGGTATGACTGTTAGAATAGGTATTAAAGACTTAAACGCTGCCTTAAAGCTAGTCAGTCTAATCAATGATTTAGGTATGGACGTCATCTCAGTTAGTGAGGTCATATCTTGGTGTATGGAGTTATTTGAGAGAGGTCTCCTAAATAAGGATGAAGTAGGCTTAAACCTTGAATGGGGTGATGTTAACTCAGTAACTCAGCTAGTAGAAATGATATCACGTAGGGAGGGATTCGGTGGCTTACTCGCCGACGGAGTTGCTAAAGCTGCTGAAAGGCTTGGGAGGGGTGATGAGCTAGCCTTCCATGTAAAGGGTTTAGAAATGATTCAAGCAGATCCTAGAGGACTGAAAGGCTATGGGTTAGGGTTTGCTGTGGCGAGTAGGGGTGCAGATCACCTACGTTCAGAGCCCTTCATAGAATTAGCAGATGACCCAAGACTAGGTGCCGAGTTATTCGGAGAGCCTGAAGCAACTTTAAGGTTAGGGGTTAAAGGTAAGGGAAAACTCGTTGCTTACTACGAGAACTGGTGCGCCGTCGTTGATTCAATAGAAGTATGTAAGAACATCGCTGAAAACATGGAGATATTAACATTCGACCGAATAGCTGAGTTGTTAAACATAGTTACGGGCATTGAGGTGTCTAAGGATGACGTCATTGCTGTAGGTGAACGGATAGTTAATTTGGAGAGAGCTTATCTAGCTAGGGAGGGTATTAGGAGGAAGGATGACAGACTTCCGAAGAGGTTCTTAGTAGAGCGTATAAAGGATGGACCTTCGAAGGGGCATATCATAGAGTTGGAGACAATGTTAGATGAGTACTATGAAGTACGTGGTTGGGATCTGATTAATGGCTTACCAACTACTAGGAAATTAGTTGAGTTAGGGCTTAGCGATGTAGTGGAAGATCTTGAACGTAGGGGTATTAAACTATTAGATGGTAAGGACTTAACCAGCGGCTTACCAACTATGGAGAAGTTCACCGATAAATTAGCTAAGTTAAGGCTTAGTGACGTGGTGGCTAGGTTATCAGGTGGTTAAGCAATGGTCAGACAGTCAGCACGTAGGGAGATTTGGAGTAGTAGGGTAGGTATGGTCTTAGCATTAATAGGTGTTGCAGTAGGGTTAGGTAACGTATGGAGGTTCCCATACATGCTTGGGAAGTTTGGCGGCGCTGCCTTCCTCTTAGTTTACGTACTGTTAGTACTAGCTGTGGGGGTACCGGCTTTATGGGCTGAACTATCTCTAGCTAGGTACGTTAGGTCAGGTCCGTTTAAGGCGTATGTTAAACTGGGCATCACTGGCGGTAGGTTCATAGGTATCTTCCTCTTACTAGTTGCTGTAGCAGCGGTGTCATACTACTTAGTAGTTATTGGTTGGGTACTATGGTACTTCATAGCATCTGTCTTCGGAATGTACTTAAATACGGATTCAGCAACGTTCTTCGGCCAGACATTAAGTAGTTTCTGGGTTCAAGTGTTGATGGATTCCCTAGTTATAGGGTTCTGCGTTGCCATATGCTTAGGTGGTGTGAGGAGAGGTATTGAGAGGGCGAGTAAGTATTTAATGCCTTTAGTGTATGCTGTGTTACTTCTCATAATGGCTAGAGCTTTAACATTACCTAACGCTGTTGAGGGCCTCTACTTCTACTTAAGGCCTGAATGGTCTTTACTCACACCAGTTACGTTATTAACGGCTACTGGTCAAGTATTCTTCAGCTTAGGTTTAGGAGCTACATGGATATTCATGTACGGGTCTTACATAGATGATGATAGAAGCGTGGTTGAGGCTGGTGGGTGGACAGCCTTCGGCGATACGTTAGCATCATTTATAGCTGGACTGGCAATCCTGCCAACAGTTTATGCGTTCGGTGTTGACCCAGGAAGCGGTCCACCACTACTCTTCATAACACTTCCAGAGATATTTAAGATGATGCCGATGGGTGTTATGTTAGCGTCGTTAATGTTTTTAGGGCTGTTATTCGCAGCTATACTATCAGCTATTCCAGCATTTGAGATATATTCTCAGATGCGTTGCAGGAATTCGGGTGGTCTAGAAGGAAATCGGTAATCACCTTAGCAGCCTTAGAGTTATTACTTGGAATCCCTTCAATGCTAAGCGTTGACGTCATACTGTATAATGATTTGATATGGTCTTCAGCGCTTCAGGTAGGGTCGTTAATAGCTATTACTGCCTTCACCACCGCCTTAGGTAGGGGAAGAGCTTTAGTAGAGTTAGGTAAGTCATCGTCGTTTAGAACATATATAGAATCGACAAGGTGGTTAGGCAACTTAATCTACTACTGGACTAGATATGCTGTCCCACTCATAATAGCTTTAATACTTGTATATGGATGGTATTCATGGTTTACATCCTAGGTGACTTAACATGAAGAAGTTAATTGTCAGGGTTAAAGAGGTAAGAGGTAGGTGTAATGTTCACGTAGTCGGTGACTACTTCGAAGTTTACGGTAGTAGGATTACGTTACCGCCTGGCAAGCATATATGTTTCTACTCCCTATCAAGTTTAATTCCATTACTACCCGCTAAGCAGAGGAAGATCGATGAACCAGGTGATTGGATGTTGAAAGTGAAGGAGGTTGAATGCCCTGACCCCGAAGGAAGGGTAATATGGGAGATCGTTGATGTATCTGAGTAGTTTTGACTAGATGTAAATTTTTACAATGGTTGGTTCTTATCTTAACTACCTTATTTGCTCTGGGATTCTCACACCTAGAAGTACTATAGCTATTAACACTAATAGGATTAGAGCTATGAGGGACGTCATTAAGTCTGCTGTGTAGTTAGTTGCTGCGGAGCTTACCTCACCTACGGTTTTAGTCTCAGTTACCACCACTGTCTTCGTTACTACCTCACTACATGGTTGTTGGGTAGTGGTTATGTAGGGTAACGCCTTACCAACATATTTCAAGCTTAAATATGTTGAGAGCAGCATTGAGAGCCTAGCTAGCATATATGTTTGATACTGTGGGTCGGAAGTATATGCGTTAGCTAATTCCATATATGCTACAACATCAATCGGTGTTGTAGTGTTTAACATACTTAAGATTAGTGATATAGTTCTATTTAACGCTTCAACTGAAGCGGTATAGTTATTTGTAAACATTGAGGTTAACGTTAGGTACATATATCCTAGTGAGCTTAAACCAACTGCAAACTTATCTAAGTTATTGCTTAGAGAACTCATCAACGTATATCTTATGTAGGCATCGTTAAGTATATCTGACTGCCCTTTCGTAGAGTTGGAGAAGGCGATTATGTAGGCATAGATGTTTTGAGCGAGAGCTTCAATATTTACAACCATATTACTTAGATCTTCGGATGAGACGTACTCACCAACTAATGCGTGTTCCAGTAATTTAAGCCATAGCTTGGCTGTGTATACTCTTGCATCAGCTAACCCTAAGTAATAAGTAGACGTGGATAGTTCCTGAGAACTTAGGCTGTTATTTAAGTATATTAATGCGTCATAAGCTCTCTCCAACACGTTTGCTAATACATTAATCACACCTAGGTCTACGTGCTCACCCACTAGGTTGTGGGCTGTAGTGATGACGTCGTTTATTGATTTGTTTACGTTCCTAGCTTCAGATGTTAAGTACGTTCGATCTAGTAGTGTTTTAAGTAGGTGGTACCGCCATTTAGCATGTATAAGTGCTTGGAAGTAGGCTGATGAAGCAGCATATAGTAGTTGTTGGCTCTCCAACATATTAGCTCTTAACACAGTGTTATTTATGGAGAGCTCAATACTGCTAAGTAGGTTCCTAACGTACTGTACGTCAGTACCGCTTAAGGTTTTAAGTACATTACCCTTAATGGAATCCCCATCACTAACGTATCTCTGAACCTCACCGCTGATATCGCCAACCCACTCAGCAAATATGGGGTCTATCTTAGATCTCATTCTACTAATTACAGCATAACCCCCACCATCTAACACCTTAAATAAACCATCGCTAAGTATTTCTAGGGCGTCGTAGATGTTAGCAATAGGTATTACCTCAACACCTAACTTCCTACCGTAATCGATTAAGTCGGTAACTACTTGCTGAGTTCTATATATGATCAGATTTCCCCTCCTCTCCTCAACTGTAACATAGCTAACATCGTATGTCTGACCGTAGGGTACTAAGAACTTCTTAGCTCCTACACCTGCAGCAGCTTCAAGCTTTGCTTTAAGACCTCCTACAGGACCTATACTTCCATCAGGCATGATCATCCCAGTCATAATTACATCGCCATGTATAGGTATCCCTAGTAAGGAAGCTGCAAATGCTGCTGAGGTCACCGCGCTTGCGCTAGGACCACCCACTATAGGTGATTCAGCCTTTATTGACATATAGTAATCGCAGCTCATGAAATCCACACCGGCTAACCTACTAGCTACTAAAGCAGCAATCCTAGTAGATGCTTGAAGGTCTATCTGACTTAACGGTAAGGTCTCAACGAACACATGTCCTGAGCCGGGACATACTACACGGACGTAAAGATCGGCGGTCACACCTACATAACTACCATTAGGTAAGGAACTCACTGCAACTACTTTCACTTTACTGGTGTTATCATATATTGATGCATCAACTATGTAGGCCTGGACAATACTTAAAGCTAAGATAGTAAGTATTACATAGTTAACTAAGTTATGCATTGCCAACACCGTAAACCCCTACTTACAAAAAGTATTATTTTTATTCTTATTAGATTTTAAGAAAATCGTGAAGTAATTTGTTACTTAAACCTTAATTTTAATTAACGCGTTTAGAGACAGTCTACCAGCCCTCTCAACATACCTACGGAGTTCCTCAGCTGTGGCGAAGCCTAACTCCTCAACGAGGGAGTCACTTACCAGTAGGAGAGCTCCTGACTTAACACCCCTCAAAGAGCTTAACGCGAAGACCGTAGAACATTCCATCTCCACAGCTATTATACCCCTACTCGTCCACTTCTTCACGAAGTCCGGGTCCTCAGCGTAGAATGCATCACTACTAACTACAGGCCCTACAACAAACTTAACACCTGATTTAACGACTTCATCAACAATGCTGTTAAGTACTTCGTAATTCGGTGCTGTCGCCATACATATGTTTTCCTTTAAATACTGGTAGAGTATACCTCCTTGATTATATGCAGCACCTGTTGGTATGACTACATCACCTATACCTAGTCCCTTAACCATCGCCCCACACGTTCCAAACCTAATGATAACCTTAGCACCTAACATTATGAGTTCTTCAACTACTATAGCTGATGAAGGACCTCCAATCCCGTGGGTCGCTACGGTGACTGGGACGCCCTCATAAATACCAGTATATACTAGGAGGCCCCTATTACTGTTGACCAGTTTAGGCCCTTCAAGAAGTGATGTTAGCTGTTCGATACGCGCTGGGTCCCCCCCAATAATCACCCTCTCAGCTATCTCCCCCTTCTTAGCCCTTATTATAACTGGATTCACCATAAGTAAGACCTATAGAATTAATTATTGAAACTATTTAAACTTGTAGTGAGGTGGTAAGAGGAACGTTACTTTGAATACTAGAGGATTAGGACTTCTGCTAATGCCCCTCACCCATCTACACTTCAGAAATATCTTAACATGAATTTGTAAATTTAAATATTTAAACCGCTATCTGCATAACTTTATGATATAACATGTCGCTAGTACGGTATCTATGTAAGAGGGTGTATCACTCAATCCCAACCTTTATTGGTGCTTTATTATTCATGTTTATATTAGTCCGTGTATTGCCTGGGGACCCGGCTAGACTGATAGCTGGGCCTGAAGCGCTCGAACAGGATGTGGAGAGGATTAGAGAGCAGCTAGGTCTTAATAAACCGTTACATGAGCAGTTCGTGGACTACGTCGTAACCCTCATTAGAGGGGATCTCGGCAAGTCAATTAAGTTTAGGACGCCTGTCATTAACGAGGTATTAGCTAGGCTGCCTTATACCGTAGCATTAGCATTTGTTGCTGAGGCTATAGCTATTGCTGTAGCATTACCCTTAGGTATAATATCTGCGTTAAGACCTAATTCTAAACTAACGTATGTGACGTCAGTCCTATCATTATTAGGGGCTTCCGCCCCTACATTCTGGGTAGCGCTCATGTTTATCTACATTTTCTCAGTGAACCTTAGGATACTTCCTTCAAGCGGTGCTGACAGTCCAAGACATATAATACTGCCTGCAGCTACGTTGTCCCTCCTTCTAATGGGTAATCTAACTAGGATTACTAGGTCGTCGGTTATTGAAGCGTTGAATAGTAATCATATATTAACAGCTATTGCTAAGGGGCTTAGGGAAAGAGCTATACTGATGAGGCATGTCCTTAAAAACTCTATGATACCCATAGTCACTTTAATGGGTCTTCAGATAGGTAGCCTCTTAGGCGGTGCTATCATCACTGAAACGGTGTATGCGTGGCCTGGCATAGGATCCTTACTTATAGACTCAATATTCTTCAGGGATTACACATTAATTCAAGGTATAATACTCTTCATAGTGTTGGCGTTCATAGTTATAAACATAGTGGTTGATGTGATTTACGCATTCATAGATCCGAGGATAAGGGATCTCCTGTGGAGGACAGGTTAATACTTGAAAGGATAGCTGAGGTCAGACGGAGACGTCTGAAAGAGGTTTGGGAGACGTTTAAATCTAATAGAGTGGCCTACGCATCGTTATATGTAGTGATGATCATAGTAGCGTTGATATTAGTAGGTTTTGTTTACACGCCTTACGGTCCCTACGACTTTGACTTAGGTAATGCCAGGCAACCTCCCTCCATTAAACACCCACTAGGAACTGATGAATTAGGTAGGGACATATTAAGTAGGTTAATGGTAGGGGGTAGGTATACCATCGGCATCTCAGTAATCTCAGTCTTACTGGGGACGTTGTTGGGGAGCGTACTTGGACTCATCTCAGGCTACCTCGGCGGCAGTCTAGACACCGTAATACAGAGGATTGTTGATGTTGCTTTAGCCTTCCCAACAACGTTGTTAGCAATAGCCCTCATGGTATCCCTCGGACCTGGGATGACTAGCCTCATAGTAGCAATATCCTTAAGTACTTTCCCAGTGTATGCTAGATTGGTTAGAGGTACAGTCCTACAGTTAGTTAATGAAGATTATATAACGGCAGTTAAGTTGTTGGGGAGGACTTCCTGGTATATAATGTTCAAACACGTACTGCCTAACATCTTACCAGTAATAGTGGTACAGTCTACATATTACTTAGGGTTTTCAATACTTTTAGCATCGTCTTTAGGGTTCTTAGGCCTCGGGATCCCGCCGCCGACACCTGAGTGGGGTGCAATGATAGGAGGAGGTAGGGTCTACCTCTTCAGCTCCCCACATATAGTAGTGTTTCCGGGATTGTTCATAATGGCTGTAGCGCTAGCCTTTAACTTAATCGGCGACGGCCTTAGGTACGCGTTAGACCCTAAGTCTAGGATGTTTATTAGGAGGTTTTAAATATGGAGAGGCTTGTTAGAATAGTTGATTTAAGAGTGTATTACGACCTCCCTCAGGGAGCTGTTAAAGCTGTTGATGGGGTTGACTTAGATGTGATTAAGGGTGAAATACTAGGGATTGCAGGGGAAAGCGGTTCAGGTAAGTCAACACTAGCTCTAGCGGTTACAGGCTTATTGAGACCTCCTGCCAGGGTTGCCTCGGGTAAGGTCTTATTTAATGGGGTTGACTTACTTAAGTTAAGTAATGATGAGTTGAGGAAGATTAGAGGCAGTAAGATAGGTATGATTTTCCAAGACCCTAACACATACCTTAACCCCCTATACACTGTGGGCTTTCAGGTTGGTGAGGTTTTTGAATCACATAGAGGTGGTCCGATAGGTAAGTACTTAAACGATGTCATAGCGCTCTTCAAATCTGTTAGGATAGCTGACCCTGAAAGGAGGGTTAATGCTTATCCACACCATATGAGCGGTGGTATGAAGCAGAGGGTTTTAATATCTATGGCAGTAGCTGAGAAGCCGGAACTCATAGTTGCTGATGAACCGACATCAGCTCTAGATGTTACCGTTCAAGCCGAGATCATCGAGCTCCTCAACGAGATTAGAGAAGGGATGAAGACCTCACTTATATTCATAACTCATGACTTAGCGCTGTTAATGGAGATCGCTGATAGGGTTGCTATAATGTATGCTGGCAAGCTTGTTGAGGTTGGTAGTACTAATGAAGTGGTTAGAGAGCCGTTACATCCATATACTAAGGCATTACTCTCCTCATTAAGGTATGAGAGGAAGAGGAGGTTGACATCAATTAAAGGCTCCATACCTAGTCTGATAAACCCGCCTAATGGCTGTAGGTTCCATCCTAGATGTCCTTACGCCCTACCTAAGTGCTCTCAGTTAGAACCTAACCTCATTGATGTGGGGGGTAGGGTGGTTTCATGCTTCTTAGTAGGTGGTTAGGATGGAGGCTGTGGTGAAAGCGGTTAGCATTAAGAAATACTTCCCACTCTCTACAGGTTTTTTCTCGGCGAAGAAACATGTTAGGGCTGTTGATGGCGTAGATTTAGAACTCTTCAGCGGTGAGGTACTGGCATTAGTTGGTGAAAGCGGTTCAGGTAAGTCAACACTTGGCAGGATCATCGTAGGTCTGCAAAGACCTGATAGTGGTGAGGTGTTCTACAGGAATTACAGTATCTACAAGTCGGGGAACTCCTTACCGAAGGATGTGAGACATAAGATACAGGCAGTATTTCAAAACCCTGATAGTAGTTTAAACCCTAGGATGCAGGTATTTGACATATTAGGAGAAGCAGTACTTACTAAGAAACCTATGTTAGGTAGAGCAGGAGTTCTTGAGAAGGTCATTAAGTTGTTAGGGGTTGTAGGGCTTTCCGACGACCACATATTTAAATATCCGCATGAGCTTTCCGGAGGTGAGAGGCAGAGAATAGCTATAGCTAGGGCATTAGCAGTAGAGCCTGAGATCTTAATAGCTGATGAGATCGTCTCAGCCTTAGACGTATCTGTTAGGGCTCAAGTAATGAACGTGTTAATGGATATTATAGATGGGTTTAAGTTGAGCATGATCTTCATAACCCATGATATGGGGTTAGTATGGAATATATCAGATAGGATTGCTGTGATGTACTTAGGTAGGGTAGTTGAAGTAGGCCCTACTGAGAGGGTATTTAAAAACCCTCTACACCCATATACTAAGATGCTTTTAGTATCATCACCTACAGCATCATCAACAATGGCTTATAAGGACTTAAGATTTAAGGCTAGGGGGGAACCTCCAAGCCCTATAGACCCACCTAAGGGATGTAGATTCATTACCAGGTGCCCCATAGCCTGTCCACGATGTAATGAAGTAGATCCTAAGCTCAATGAGGTATCTGAAAATCATAAAGTAGCTTGCATAAAAATTAATTAATTATTAAATAAAATTAAACGTATGCTTTAGAATTAATTAAAAATTCTTTAATTAGGAGTCCAATTAAAAGTTTAAAAACCCTTACCCTGTAGTAATTAGGGTATCACCATGAGGATAAATAAGGGTGTAACAACTAAAACCGCTGCAATATTAATAGCTGCAATTGTGGTAATAGCGGTGATTGCTGGTTTAACTATATTTACAGGTCCTACAAAACCGACTGCTACAACGCCTACGACAACGCAGAGTCCTACAACGACGCCTACGGTGACATCACCTCCTACTCAAACCGGCACAACTAAGGACACTGTTAAAGTTGCTATTGGTGTTGACCTAGATACCGTAGATCCTCATGACATAACGACAACTATGGTATTTAATGTACTTAGGCATTGTTATGAAACATTAGTTTGGGTTGATGAGAAGGGTAGTGTAATTCCTTGGTTAGTTGAGAGATGGGAAGTATCAGCTGATGGTAAGGTTTACACGTTCTACGTTAGGAAGGATGTGAAGTTCCATGACGGCACCGAGTTAAACGCTGATGTTGTGAAGGCCAATTTTGACAGATGGATGGACCCAACAGTTAAGGTGTCTCAGAGAGGTCAGTTAGGACCTCTATCTAAGGTTGAGGTCGTAGATAAGTACATCGTTAAGGTCTACTTGAGAGAGCCTTTCGCAGTGTTCTTAAAGTCTTTAAGCACATATCTATTCATAACGAGCTCTAAGGTCATAGAGACGTTCGGCAATAAATCTATAACTGAAGTGGTTGGTACTGGCCCATATAAATTTATGGTTTGGGAGAAGGGTAAGAGGGTAGTTTTGGAAAGGAATGATTATTACTGGGGTGATAAGCCGATATTAAAGAGGGTTGAATGGGTTATAGTGCCGGAAGCATCAACTAGGTTAGCTGCATTACTTGCAGGTGATGTCGACTTCGCCTTCAACCTACCTCCTACAGACCTTGAGAGGGTTAAAGGAGATCCGAGGTTCACTGCAGTACTACCTGTTAGCAATAGAATAATCTTTGTTGCCATGATTCCCAGAGGACCTCTCGTAGACCCTAGGGTTAGGCAGGCAATGAATTATGCCGTAGACGTTGACGCGATAATTAACAAAATACTCTACGGATTAGCTATTAGGACTAACGCACCGCTACCGCCGCACTTCTTCGGATACCATGAAATGCCGCCCTACACATATGACCCTGAGAAAGCTAAGAAGTTATTAGCTGAGGCTGGATATCCGAATGGGTTTAAGGTAGTTTTAATGCATCCAACAGGTAGGTACATGCAGGATAAGCAGGTAGCTGAGGCAGTTCAAGCATACCTATCTAAGGTTGGCATAACTGTTGAGTTGAGGACTATGGACTGGCCTAGCTTCGTCGCTGAGTTAAGAAAACCGCTTGAAGAGAAAACATATAATATGGTACTGCTTGGTTGGGGTCCTGGTGTTGCAGACGCGCATCTAGCACTTCACGGTCAGTTCCACTCAGCTCAGGCACCGCCTAGGGGCTTAGCAGCCGCACATTACAATAACTCTGAAGTAGATAAGCTCTTAGAGATGGGTATGAGTGAGGTAAATGAGAGTAAGAGGGTTGAATACTATAGGAGGGCTATAGAGATAATATGGAATGAAGCTCCATGGATATTCCTATACACTCAGAAATGGTTCTACGCTTCATCAGCAAGTTTACAGAACTTCAGAGTAAATATTGACGGTGAGCAAGTATTCTTCCATAAGGCATATTTTAAATAAACATATTTCTTTTACTCAGACCTAATCCCAACATTTTTAAACAGTCCATTACCTTAAATATTTCGGTGTGTTTATGGGTGGCCGTCTAGGTAAGTTATTTAAGTTATTAGAGCTTAGAGGGCTGGATTACATAGTTCTAGGAGGTCAGCCGAACATCACGTACTTCACCGGAATATCTAAGCCCTCAGGCTGTTTACTAGTGATGAGGGGAGATGGTTATACCGAATTACTCACCCCACTACTCGATTATAGCAGGGTGTTAAGGAGTGTTAGGTCTAATGGAGTTGTAGTGCTACCTTACACAACGTATGAGGTTAGGACGTACAGCGAGGTTATCTCAGACCTCATAACTTATGTGAAGAGTAAGCTTCCCAACGGGGTTAAAGTAGGTGTAGATTTAAACTATGTGAACCTCACAATGTATAGGTTGGTGTCAGTATTAGGTGGGAAGGTAACGGACATCAGCAGCGATATATTAAGTATTAGGGCTATTAAAGATGGGCATGAGATAAACTCCATCAAGGAGGCGTTGAGGATTGCTGAGGACGCCCTAGTTAGGCTTTTAAGCGATTTAGGGCAAGGGGTCACTGAGTTAAGGGCTGTTGGACTATTAGAGAAGTATTTAAGGGATTTAGGCGCTCATGGAGTTGCCTTCGATACGATAGTTGCATCCGGTTCTAATACTGCCTACCCACACGCGTTGCCTAGCAGTAAGAGTGTTGTGAGTGGTGAGCACGTAATCGTGGATTTAGGGGCGGTCTTCCACTCGTATTCCTCAGACATAACGAGGACTGTATGTGTAGGTAATATCCCCGGCGAGGTCTCTGAGACGCTTAACGCTGTTGAGGAAGCATTAGTAGTTGCTGAGGATTATGTAGGTCCGTATATCAGAGTATCAGATGTTGATAGTAAGATTAGAGATGTTTTAAGTAGGTACGGTCTTGAGAAACACTTTACCCACTCCTCAGGTCATGGAGTAGGGATCGAGGTCCATGAAGTACCTAGGATTGCTCAGGGAATTACTGAGGAGTTAAAACCTGGTATGGTAATTACATTAGAGCCTGGGGTTTATGTGGGAGACCTTTACGGAGTTCGAATAGAGGATATGGTACTGATAACCAATTCTGGGAGGGAAGTTATGAATAGGTTAAGCCACAAACTTCAGTAGTGCTGCTAACTAACCATCAACATGTTCGCTAAGACTATTCAGCATTACCGGCATGTTCATGAATGCGGTGTGTACACGTCCGCAGTAGAACTTCGTCAACACACCTCTGTCCTTCAACAACTTATCCACGTCAGAAGTACTTAACATCGCTGGGTCGTGAACCTGCGATGCGATGACGAAGTTACATGCGTATCCGAAGGAAGGTATCCATACGGAGTACTCCCGGACAACGTTGAAGATTTTCCTCAGGTTATGTAGGATGTTACGGTAGGTTTTAGGGAAGAAAAACGAGTTACCGACCTGCGCTACTATTATACCATCACTACGAATTCTCCTCACGAGCTTAGAGTAGAATTCCTCGGAGTATAACGCGCTAGCTATTTCAGGGCCGTGCGGGTCCGTAAGGTCTGATATGACGACGTCAAAAACCTCATTGAATTCCTCAACGTATTTAAAGCCGTCCATAATTACGACCTTACTTCTAGGGTCGTTGAAGGAACCCATATGCATCTCAACTAAATAATCCTTAGCTAACTCTACTAACTCACCATCTATATCAACCATGACCGCGTTAGTAATTGTTGGGTATTTAAGTACTTCCCGTAGTGTAGCGCCCTCACCACCACCTATTATAAGTACTTCCCTAGGGTTAGGGTGGGTTAGTAAGGCTGGGTGTACTAGTGATTCATGGTACACGAATTCATCAGCTGACGTGGATTGAATTAACCCGTCTAATATTAATGCTTTGCCGAATTCCTCTAACTCAACTATCTGGACGTATTGGTACTTAGTTCTAGTGCTAATCAACACTTTCTTCAAACCTACTGTTAATGAGACCGTTCTCGAAACGGGTTCAATGGCAATGAGGTTGGAGAACATTGCTAGCACCCATAACATCAGTTACTTACTACTTTTAAGTTTTAATTTCAGCAAACCAGTATCGCAGACCTATCAGTCCTTCGGGTAATACTTAAATGTCCTACCTTGGGTTAAAACATGTATCTCCACTAAGTCCTTGATAAGACCTCCTAAGATCTTAGGTATTAATACTTTCTCTAACTGGAAAAGGCCTGCAGAGTCATCCATGAATACTGAAACTTTAATCGGTCTTTCACCTAGCTCTATTTCAACCTTCTTAATGCTTAGGGCTGATACTGCATGCATATCAACCTTCCCTAACCTATACGGTATTCTTGCCCTACCTTCAGACATATCTAAACCGTCAGCTAATTTCGCGATACTACATTCAACAGTTAGGCATTCAGCATCATAACCGCTTGCGTATATGGAATGCAGTACTTCCTGCCTAATACTTATTAACCTCCTATCATGGATGTCTAAAGACTTCCTCAACACCCTATCAACTATGTCCTTAGCCATTAACGCCCCTACGTATTCATGGTCACTTCTATGTACTGCGTTACCTATGTCATGTAGGTAAGCGGATAGGAACACTACCGCTTTAACCTCATCTAAGTTCTTAGTGATACCATCCCTTAATGTAGTCAACTCTATACTCCTCTTAAGCAGTAACTCAAGGATTTCTAGGGAAGTGCCTGCAACAATTCTAGCGTGGACAATGCCGTGATCGTTATACTTTAACCTAGTTACAGCCATCACATTACTCATCTTAAGTAATTCATCAACCTCCTCATCGCTTTCTAATAACCTACCGATCTTCTGGACGATTCCAGACGAGCTTACATGCTTAGCATATAGTTGAGGGCTTACTAATACCATAGCCAAACCTAAGGTAAGTATTTTGAGGGGTTTAATATTTTCAGTCGATGGAGATCTCATCAACGATCAGATGCGTGGGTTACATCACCCCCTAACCACATTACGTTTAATTAATATATGAGGTTTACCATACGGTATGGAGAAAAGAACTTAGTATGGGTCACATCGCCCTCACCGGTAGCGGGCCGCTAACCCATACATCTGAAGGCTTGGAAACGCTGCCCTAACCCCGTAGGAGGTCAGACATCGAGAGATAAGCGGTACCCCGCAACGAATCGTTCGGTAGCACAAATAACCACCACAAATTACACTGCCTGAACCTCCCTACCCTAAAACTTTTGTAGACGGCTTAAGTGTCACTTCGACTTAATTAATACTTTATAACATCGCTTAGTCTTAGCTTAACCTCACTACCTTCCTTACTATACGTTATCTCTACTGGTAATCCGTATAGTACTTCCCTAGATATGGTGATTGCTGTGGAGTTAGCTTCGACCCTAAGTTTCTGGACCTCAACATCACCTAGTGGTTGTATGGTCTCCCTACTTCTACCTAATTCAGTGGTAGTGATGTTTTCGTAGAGCAGCCTTAATAACCATTCATCGACTAATATATCGCTTAAGTTCTTAACGACAGAGGTGGTGCCTAACATGTTGAGTAGGTAGTTAGTGAGGTAGTGTTCAGTATTGTACCTCACCATGTAATATCTGATAGTAGTGTTCTCACCTTCTCCTACGTTAGATGGGAGTTGCATAGTTGCTGGTTGTATTAAGAATATAAGTCTATCGTAGACTCCTAAAACCTTATCTTCTAATTTTAAATTACCTGAAACAATGTATATTAGGACCGCCGTGATGTTATCCTCATAGGCTAATCTCTCTATGACCTCATAGGGTTTTAGGGTTTGAGTAGGGGTTGTACCGCCCTGATATGTTGAAACGAATCCGTAGGTAGAAGCAATTACTACTGCGGTAATTACTAAGGCGATTATTAATTTCTTATTTATTGGTGGGGTACGCCTAGACTTCCTTATCTTGACAACCTTCCCTGTAACCTTCTTTTGAGGCATTAAACACCCTCTAAACTAAATTTGAGGAAGTTATATAAATACTGAGGTAAGGATAAGGTGTTTCAGATATCAGGTAATAGCCCTTACTAAGTTCATGTTAAGTTTAAAGAGACCACTAATTTTTAAGAGTTGTAGAACTTCAGTACTAGGAGGGCTAATAAGTGAGTGAGAGGAGGACAGTAGATATTAAGGTGCTTTGGACAAATCTCTACAGGTCTGTGAGGACCTTCCTACTTACTTTTGTAAAACCTGTTGAGAGCTCCATATCATACAGGCTTGTGGAGACTTTCATTAAGAGGAAAGAGTTTGTTGATGAGTTAGATGATGATAGATATCACTTACTGCTGAAGGTAAACCTTAAGAACTACTCGTTAAACGCTAACGAGTTCTCATACTCTTTAATACCTTTATCGCTTACATACATTCCTAAGATAATATCTAAAAAAGGTGATTACGCTCTCAGCATCTTCCTATTCGAGGGTTTTAGCAAGCCTAAGCTCATAGCATCAGCTATAACTGTTAATAAGGATAGAAATCTAGAGAATGATGTTAAGTACTTAAGACCTATATTAATATCTTTAGCGCCAGACATCTCAGACACGCATATCAAGAAATGCTCGAGTAGGGTTTCAAAACTACTCTTAGATGATGTACTGATATACTTCAGTAAATACGCACCTAGGTACTTCGAGACCTTTAACTCTTTAGAACTTATGAAACCCCTCGTAGTTATGACCTTGAGAAGCGGTCTTGAGACCTTTGACGAAGTTAAAGCCGTAGTATCAGATGGTAACGAGTATAGGGAGGTAAGGATACCGATTAAGGCACCGTCCTGGAGTTTTAATGACTTACCGCCAAAGGTAGTGGAAGACGTTAAGACGATCGTAGTTAACCCGATAGTTAAGGGGTATGACTTCGCCCCTAAGGGGGCGTTCATCACAGGTCCTCCAGGTGTTGGTAAATCAGTCATGGCTGAGGCGTTAGCATCATCCTTAAACCTCAAGATAGTTGAGTTAAGACCAGGCCTATATAGATCTATGTGGTATGGTGCGACTGAGAAAATGTTGAATGCTATATTCCATCAAATAATTAAGAGGAGGTCTGAGGTAGCCCTAATCATAGATGATGCCGAATTTGTTAGCAGTAGGAAGTACACCATACATGAAGCCCATATAAGTGAGATATCAACAATGCTTTACCATTTACAAAGACCTGATAGACCGTTCACAATACTATCTGCGAATAACCCAGAGTTAATTGACCCAGCCTTACTAAGACCTGGTAGGATCGATGTATCAATAGTTCTAGGATTTCCTGATAAGGTTATGAGACGTAATATCGTGGAGAGGAATTCGAATAAGTATAAAATCAAAGTTGATGATGGACTCATAGACCACATCGTAGGTATTACTAAGTGGTTCTCAGCTGCTGAGGTCGATGCCTTCATAAGGCTAGCTGCTAGTAGAGGTAACAGTAAGATATCAGCTGAGGACGTGGATTGGGCGAGGAAGAAGATATCAGTAAATCATAGCGAGCGGAGGTCGATGCAGGAATTCCTTAGGTGGTGGGTTTCTAAGGCGCAGGGAATGGTAATAACTTACATACCAACTGAGAATGAGGTTGAGTAAGTAGGGATGTTAATTAGGTTGGTTTATCTCAGTTAATTCCTTCAAAACCACCTTAGCACAGTATTTAAGTACAGGCTTTCTAATCCCTAACATCAATAATAATCTGTAGATAAGGGGGGTCTTAAAAGGGGCTCCAGCAGCTTTCGGATGTCCACCCCCTCCAAGCCTTACTGCTAACTCCCTTATGTTTAAATCGTTGCTTCGGATGCTGAGGCTGCCTTCCTTATACACGATAACTACGTCAGCATTATACCTACTCATTATAAAATGTGCTATATAGGATGTAGAGCTTTCCTCCCACTCCTTCATAACTATTGCAGCCTTAACGTCATTTACTTCAAATACTATTAAGTTCTTAACCACCGAGTTAAACACCTTTAAATCCCTGTCCATGACGTCCTCTGCACATTTAACGATCTCATCGCTTAGCAAACCGTCAAACCCGACTAACTTACTGATTAAACGCTTCCTCCACTTATTACCTGGCTTGCAGACCACATACCTACTGAGGAAGTTTCCTAGGTAGTCGTTGAAAATCCATAAGTCGTTGGAACATGTTGCCCTAGCTAATTGTAACGAATTAAAGTCGGAAACCTTCAAAGCTTTTGCGACAACTCCGGCAGCACAGGTATTCATATCTACGTAGAGGTTGACACCTAAACTAAGCATTTTATCAATCCAGGAACCCTGCCACACATGGTGGTCAAACCAGTAGACATTGGTTCCCTCACTTCTTAATCTACTGACCTCCTCAACCAGTAATTGGTAGGTTACGTGGTTGACGCCTAAGTCACATATGTAGAGTTCATCGCATTTCAACCTTCTTAAAACTTTATGTAGATTATGTGGTTGGGTAAGTGTGATTCCAGGATCACCTGATTTCCTACCCTTTAAGTATTTGACGATCAAAGCAGCTGAAGTCAATCCATCAAGATCTGTATGAGTTACTATTTCTATACCGTCACTCAAACATCACACCTAAGTATCTCACAATACTTTCTTAAATTTTTTGCTATCATAAATATTTACGTTAACATGTTTAATTAAACTTTTTAGTTAAGTAATCATTTATTAATTGAGTATGCAAAGGTGTGTAAAATGAAGTCCCAGTTGATTCTGGCTTTAGTTGTAGTGGCAATCATAGCTGGAAGTATTGGGTATTTCACAGCATCTATAGCCACACCTCCTAAAGTAGTTACAACGACAGTCACTACGGCGGCTCCAGCATTGACTACTACGATAACTCAGGTAACCACAGTTACTGCACCGCCAACAACCGTTACTGTTACGAAATTACCTGAAAAGCTTAAGATCGCCTTCGTATACGTAGGGCCTATAGGTGATTATGGTTGGTCGCACGCGCATGACGTCGGTAGGAGGTATATTGAATCAGTATTTAGGGATAAAATAGAAACGTACTACGTTGAATCTGTTGAAGAACCTAAGGTCTACGATGTGTTGAGGAAGTTAGTTGGTGAGGGGTATAAGGTTATATTCACAACTAGCTTTGGATTTATGGATGGGACATTACGGGCTGCTAAGGACTTCCCTAACGTAATATTCTTTCACTGCTCCGGTTATGAAAGGTGGAATAACCTAGGGACTTACTTCGCAGACCTCTACCAGCTATACTACCTCAACGGATTAATAGCAGGTGCGTTAACTAAGTCTGGTAAGGTAGGGTATGTAGCTGCTCACCCCATTCCAGAAGTCGTCAGACATATAGACGCATTTGCCTTAGGTGTTAGGGAAGTTAATCCGAAGGCGAAGGTTTACGTTGTGTGGATACATGCATGGTACGACCCTCCGAAGGCTAGAGCAGCTGCAGAGTCTTTAATAGCGCAAGGCGTAGACGTCCTAGCCTTCACCGAGGACTCCCCAGCAGTTATAGAGGTTGCCCAAGAATACTATAACCGTGGCATACCTATCTATGTGTTCTCCCACTACAGCCCTATGCTGAAGTTCGGACCTAACGTAGTAGTCAGCGGTCAACTAGTGAATTGGGGAGTAATATATGAGGACATAGTTGCTAAGGTACTTACAGGTGTTTACAACACCACTAACTTGAAGAACGTAGATTATTGGTGGTTATTAAGTGAGAGGGCGGTGGAGTTAGGTGCGGATTTCGGAGTTCCTATAAATCCAAAGTTCGTTGAGGTATTGAAGAAGGTTAAGGTTAACGAAAAAATAAGCGGTGATGATATAAGCGTATATGACCTAGTGATGTTGAGGTTAAAGCAGATGAGCGAGCCCAGACCAGCTTTCGACCCGTTCTGCGCTGTTAAGGAACCTATACTAAGTCAGGATGGTAAGGTATTAGTAAGGCTAGGAGAGTGTTTAGGACATGAAGCGTTGTGGAGTATTATGTCATTTGTTGATAACGTAGTCGGTTCTATACCTGCAGGTAGTGGTTAATAGGTGCTTAGGTTGGAGGTAAATCAAACCTATTTTTCATTAAATACGACTAATAGTAATCATGATTACGTACTCTCAGTTAGGGGTGTTAGTAAGTTTTTTGGCAGTATAACTGCTTTAAAGGAGGTTGACTTAGATGTTAGGAAGAAGGAGATTCACGTATTACTAGGCGAGAATGGGGCTGGTAAGACCACTTTAGTGAACATCCTCTACGGTATTTACAGACCTGATTCTGGAGTGATTAACGTATTCGGCAAGGATGTTAGGATAGGTTCGCCGAGAGACGCCATCTCCTACGGGATCGTGTTGGTCCAACAACATCCTATGTTAATAGATAAGATGACTGTAGCTGAGAACCTCTCCATCAGTTTTAGAAAGTTAGGTTATTTTAAATCACCTAAAATTATTAAAGAGTTAATCAGGGAGTATAGTAGTAGGTATGGCATTAGCGTAGATGTTGACGCCTTAGTAAGCAATTTATCATTTAGTGAGAAGCAGGAAGTAGAGCTTATCAGGGCGTTATTACTTGATGTCAAGCTATTAATACTTGATGAGCCAACAACGATGTTAACCTCTTATGAGAGGAGGAAGCTGTTCTCAGTCTTAAGGGGGTTAATCGATGAAGGTAGGTCAGTCCTCCTAATCACACATAAAGTTGTTGAAGCCTTAGAGATTAGTGATTGGATAACGGTGTTGAGGAGGGGGGAGGTCGTAGCCTCCAGACCTAAGAACGCGTATTCGGTAGATGAATTGGTGAAACTCGTTGTAGGCGAGTCTATTCGGGCAGAACCCATAGTTAGTGAGGACTTCAGCCCTGGCAACAGTGTTAGACGTCCTGAAGTATTAAGCGTTAAGGATTTAACCGTTGTTAATGATGCTGGCGGGATAGCTGTTAGGGGTGTTTCCTTAGATATCAATTCTGGCGAGGTCGTCGGTATTGCCGGTGTATCCGGTAACGGTCAGAAGGAGCTGTCTGAGGCGTTAGCCGGTTTGAGGAAGGTGAAGGGCGGTAAGATCTTGATATGCGGCTTAGACGTAACTAATAGGGGTCCTGGTGATAGGGTTAGAGCCGGCTTTGCGTATATACCTGAGGAAAGATTAAGGTATGGCGTTATAGGGGAGATGAACGTTGCTGAGAACTTCATGCTTAAGAATCATAAATCGTTCAGTAAATACGGTTTAATATTAGAGAAGGACGTCGTGGAGAGCGTTGAGGAAGGGATAAAGGCCTTCAACATCGTTACTAGAGGACCTTCAGAGAAGGTTAAGGCGTTATCAGGGGGTAATATTCAGAAATTAATAGTTGCTAGGGAGTTAAGGTCTAATCCTAAGGTAATACTAGCCCACAATCCTACGTTAGGACTTGACTTAAAATCGGCAGTACTGGTACGTGAGTTATTGATAAAGGCGAGGTCTAACGGTTCGGGAATACTCCTTATATCTGAAGACTTAGATGAGGTCCTCACGCTCTCAGATAGGGTTGTCGTTATGTATAGAGGGTCAATAGTCTATGAGACCAGTAGAACTACAGCCTCACGTGATGTATTAGAGAGGGCTATGCTGGGGCTTGTAAATGTTTGAGTTAAAGGTTTTGAGGCGTTATGAAGTATCTACTAAACTTAAATTAACGGTATACACCTTATCATTCGTCGTTGGTTTATCAGCATTCACACTGCTAGAAGTTTCCTACGGAGCTGACCTATATGAAGTTATAAGTAAATTACTTATTAAGCCGTTAACCTCATATAGCGATTTCCAAGTCACGATAAGGTATGCAATCCCTATAGGTATTATGTCCTTAGGGCTTATACTACCGTATAGGTCCGGTATATACTCAATAGGAGCTGAGGGTCAGATGGCTGTAGGGGTTATATTTGCTGCATGGACAGCTTATTCGCTAATCGATCTGGAAAGTCCTTATTCAATCGTAGTAGCACTGCTTGCTGGGACTTTCGGAGGCCTTCTATGGGGTTTAATACCAGGTCTCCTTAAGGGTTTGTTAAACGTTAACGAGGTCTTAATAACTTTAATGCTTAATTTTACCGCATATTCGTTAACTGATTACCTGATTTACGGACCTTGGAGAAGTCCTAAGGCATACGGCTTCCCCCTAACAGAGCCTATACCTAAGTCATTTATGATGCCATCATATGATGGCATACATTTAACCAACTTAATAATATTCGTTTTATTAACGGTTGTTATGAACACCGTTATTAAGAAGACCGTTCTCGGCTACCAGATCCGGGCATACGGATTAAATCCTACGGCTGCTTACTCTGCTGGGATAAGCTTCCTGAAAGTAGCTTTACTATGCTTAGCTATAAGCGGGGCGCTGGCGGGGTTGGCTGGGTCGTTACAGCTCATAGCAGTACATGGTAGGTTAGGGCCGAAATCGTGGAGTGTGACTGAGGGATTAGGTTATACGGCTATAGTATCAGCCTGGCTTGCTAGGTTAGAGCCGTGGGCTGTGTTACCATCAGCACTACTGCTTGGGGCTTTAGTTAATGGCGGCTTAACTATTAAGGCAGTCTTAGGTCAGCCTGAAGGCATCGTAAGTATTATGAATGGGATTATACTGCTTTCAATAATTTCCGCTGAGTTCTTCATTAATTATAGATTGGTTATTAAGGTGGGTAGGTAGGTATGATAGATACGTTTCTGGTGGGGAATTTCATATTCCTAACCCTGAAGAATGCAGTGCCGTTAGTTCTGGCCTCCGTCGGCGAGGTAATTGCTGAGAGGTCTGGTATTATTAACTTAGGGGTTGAGGGTTCTATGGTTGTAGGGGCTTTAGTAGGTGTTGCTGTGACCTTGATGAGTGGTAATTACTTATTGGGCTTCGCGGTCGGCGGTTTGGCAGGACTGCTACTAGCGTCAATACATGGATTTATCACGGTGGTATTCGGAGCGAATCAAATAGTCTCCGGTATAGCGGTAACTATGACCGGCTTAGGTCTAACAGCTCTTCTAGGTAGGGGGTATGTTGGTAGGTCGTTATACGGGTTGAGGCCTTCACCGCTATACCCATACGATGTAGGAGTACCTGATTACCTAAAACCTCTGCTAGCAGCCTTAGTAAGACATGATATCATAGTCTACTTATCGATAATAATCCCACTACTGGCTACGTGGCTACTCTTTAAAACTAAGTACGGAAATTCTGTAAGGGCATGTGGTGAGAGTCCAAGCGTAGCTGAATCATTAGGTATTAACGTAATTTTAATTAGGTTTTCAGCTGTGTTATTAGGGGGTTTCTTAGCAGGTCTTGGTGGTGCGTATCTATCATTAGGTATTGTCGGGACATGGGTTGAGAACATAACAGCAGGTATTGGTTGGATAGCCGTCGGCTTAGTAGCGTTCAGTATGTGGATGCCTGTTAGGGTTTTAATGGCCTCATATATTATGGCTGCATTAATATCTATGTCCTACATACTGCAGGGTAAGGTAGGTGTTAGTAGTTACTTCCTGGCTATGATCCCCTACATAGGGACGATAATGATACTCACAATAGTTAATGTTGAGAGGTTTAAGTTGAAGTTAGGTGCGCCTACTGCCTTAGGAAGGCCGTACATACGTGAAGAAAGGTTGGGGTAGTGATTAAGCTTTATATTTGAGATGTATATAATTAAATGTGTGTAATATGCAGTTAGATGAGTTAAGCAACGAGATATCTAAAGTTATTTCTAGATCGTCTAAATCCGTTGTAGCGTTATTCACTGTAAGCTATGCCTACGACTTCATGCTCAACCCAGTGCCGGTAAGGGGGGCTGGGTCAGGTTTTGCGGTCAGCAGGAATTTAATTGTAACGAATAATCACGTAATTAGCGGTAGTTCTAAGATCTCAGTAATTATGGCTGACGGCACTAAAATGAATGGTGAGGCGGTATCAGTAGCTCCTTGGAAGGACTTAGCGTTAATAGGTGTTGAAGGGGAGTTAGAACCAATACAGTTAGGTGATTCATCAAATATTAGGATAGGTGAGATAGTATTCGCTGTCGGCAATCCGTTAGGACTGTGGAGCGGTCCTACCGTGACAATGGGTGTTGTAGGCGCTGTGGGGAGGACTATAGCAGCTAAACCGGAGTTGATCCTCGAAGATTTAATTCAAACAGATGCTGCGATAAACCAGGGGAATAGCGGAGGCCCTCTAATAAACGCCAGGGGGGAGGCTATCGGTGTTACCACAGCTATAATACCGTTTGCTCAGGGGATAGGGTTTGCAATACCGATAGATGATGTTAAGATGTTCTTAGACCAGGTTAAGAAGTATGGGAAGGCGATAAGAGCTTGGATAGGGGTTTACGTAACTAATATAACGTCAGAACTTGCTAGGACGTATAGGTTACCAGTTAATAGCGGAGTTATAGTTATTAACGTGTTACGTGGATCGCCGGCAGATGAAGTAGGTTTAAGGCAGTCAGACATAATAGTTGAGGTTGATGGAAATGAGATCAGGAGTTCTAAAGACCTACGTAGAGCAGCTGAAAAGGCTATTGAGAGGGGGTATATAAGAATTAAAGTTATCAGAGGTTATAAGGAGTACTACTTAGAAGTACCTCTTATAGTAGAATGATGTTTTAACCAGCTCTCCTAATAACCTAACATCATTAATAGGACTTTACCTGAAGGAAGATTTAAGTTAGGTAGTAGTAGTGGTAATGGATAAGACATGTACAGCGGTAAGTCATTAGATTTAAAGAGGATGTGTAGGGATGAGTTTGAAGCACATCACATTTATAAGTCGTTAAGTAGGCATCCATTAGTCAATGAAGATGTTAGGAACGTATTTAGGGAGGCATCTGAGGATGAATGGGAACACTACAAAATCTTAAGTAGTATTGTAGGTGAGTGTAAATCGAATACCTCTAAACTTAAGACGTTAATGTACTTAGCGATTTCCATACTCTTCGGGACTACGGTTACTTTAAAGGTTATAGAGCTCTCAGAGAGGTCGGCTTTAAGCTCATATAACGAGTTAGCTAAGTTAGGAGGGCTACATAACCAGCTCTTAAAGTTAGTTGAAGATGAGGAAAAACATGAGCTTGAATTAATTAATAGTTTAGATGAGAGGAGAGTTAAGTATTTGAGTTCGATATCTTTAGGTGTTTCAGACGCGTTAGTTGAGTTAACCGGTATTTACGCAGGTGCTTTAGGTGTTCTATCATCTACGTTTAATGCTGGTTTAATAGGGGTATTAGCCGGAATCTCTGCCGCGTTATCCATGACAGTAGCTTCGTATACACAGGCAAAGCAAGATGTTAGTAAGTCACCCCGCATGGTAGCTATTTTCACCGGGCTATCGTATTTAGCGGTTGTTGTAATGCTTGCGTTACCGTACTTACTAATACCATCTATAATGGTGGCCTTCTCGTTAATGTTAGTAACTGCCCTAACTTTAATAGCGTATATGACGTTCTACACCGTCATACTGCATGAGAAGAAATACCTCAGAGAATTTGCTGAGAATTCATTACTTTTATTAGGTACGTCATTCCTACTTTACATCCTCGGCAATGTACTCAGTATTAGTTTTAGGTAAGCATTCATAACTTATGGAGTTAGGGTTGGTGTGGTAGTTGATGGAAGTAGAGGTAACTTCAGATATTTCTAGGTCTTTAGCATTAGCTAATAACTTAGTAAACGGTATTGAGTCCTTAGTAGAGGACTGTTCATGTGGTAATGCATACATATTTAACGAGTTTACTTCGTTGGAAGACCTCCTCGATGAGGAGGTAGAAGTAGGTTTGAGCGGGTGTTCTAATGCGGTTGAAAATCTATTTGAGTTGAACGACCTAATTAGGTATGGCTTAGTACGTGGCGTAAGGGTGAGGGAGGGGGTATTAGGCGTTGACTATCATATGCTGTACGAGTTAGCTATTAGCACGGCTTTAGAGAACATCATTCCGTACATGAAGGAGATCTCGTTAAAGACAGCAATTACAGGGGTTGAGTACATGTATATTATTTTAAAGAGTGGTAGGGCATTACTGCTTGAGGGTGAGGCTAACAGGGTTGCGATACCGGCTGTCAGCGCTACCTTAATGATCCACACACATAGCTCTATATGCAATCCCTCAGCCAACGACTTAAGAACTACTTTAAATTTATTCTTTGATGGTGGGTTAGGAAGCGGTATTACATCACCTACATGCTATTACATCTTATTTAGAGTAGGTCCCTTCACTGAGGGTGATTACCTAACCTTGAAAAGCCTACGTAAATCTAAGCATGGCTTTGAATTACTACGTAGGAGGTTCGTCGGCAGTAACGTATTACTACTCTTAGGTTAGTGTCTTTATTAGTGACGTCCTACACAATTTTAAGTCGGTGGTACTCGTTGTTTCGTGAATTCAACGTAGGTGAGTTCTATAGGCTACTCCACCCACGTCCAGTCATAATAATAACGTCCAGTTGTGATAGTGGTAAAGTCAACGCAATGGCTTGCTCGTGGTTCACACCGGTTTCAGAGGAACCTCCGACAGTCCTGGTTGTTGTTGATGAGACATCATACACTGCTGAATGTGTTGAGAGTTCAGGCGGGTTCGCCATCAACGTATTACCGTCAGAATTCTTAGGTAAGATATGGATTGCTGGTTCGAGGTCTGGGAGGGATGTAGATAAGATTAGTGCTATGGAGGTCAACCTAATTAGGTGTGCTAGAATTAACTCATACGCTATCTCAGAGTCCCTCGCGGTGGTGGAGGCTGTGAGGATAGGGACGTACGGGGTAGGCGGTTCTAAGATATTTATCGGTGAGGTAGTCGCAGCTTACGTGAAGGAAGGTGTTACTGGTAGGTATGGGTGGGACTTAAATAAGGTGTCCATACCTCTACATGGCTGGGGCAGGCAGTTCTACGTAGTAGATAAGAATACGAAGTACGTATACGTTAAGTAGTTTTTCAGCGGGGTCGTGGGTTTATGAGGGTCGTAGTTACTGGGGCTTCTTCAGGTATTGGAAGGGCTTTCTGCGAACTCATCCTAAGTAGTAGGACGGAGGCTAAAGTTCTCGGAGTCGGACGTAATGAGGCTAAGCTCAACGAATTAAAGCTTAAGTATGGAGGAAGGTTTGACTACGTAGTCGCAGACCTTTCAATAATAGGTGAGATTCGTAGGGTAGTTGATGAGGTTAAGAGGTGTTTAGGAAGTGTTGACGTATTAGTTAATAACGCAGGATTCGGAACGTATAAGGATGTATTAAATCATAGCGATGATGATGTTCTCGGACTAGTAGGTGTTAACTTCGTAGCACCTTACGTACTGGTAAGAGATTTAGTTGGATGTATGGGTAGAGGTTCAGTGATAGTTAACGTATTAACTGCGGGGATATACGTATTAATGGTTGAGTTATCAATGTACGGTGCTAGTAAGCTAGCACTATACTACGTTACTGAGGTTTTGAGGAGGAGGTTGAAGGATAGGGGGATTACGGTGGTGTCAGTGTTTCCAGGTGTTGTTAGCACTGAGTTTCATAGGAGGGCTGGTTTAAGAGGTATTAGTGGAGGGGTTCCTGCCGAAGTTGTTGCTAGGGCTATACTTAAAGCGGTGGAGGAGAGGAGGGAGGAGGTATTCATACCTAAGTATCTTAAGGTTTTAAAGGTGGTAGGCCCTAAGTTAATACCTTGGTACGGGTTTAAGCTAAGTAAAACTCAACATCACGATTAAGTCCTGTATATCCCTGAAGTCTTTTAAGGAAGTTATTTTGGGAGGTATGTAATGGTGTTAGGGTTCATGAGCGGCTGGAAAGGATTTGAAAAAGTATGGCAGGGAAATCAAGATAGTGTGGCTATGAAGATTAAGAAATCTATCGGTAGGGAGAAACCCTTAAGGTATAGGATGGCTATGGCCTCCTACAAAATAAGAGCTATGGTTAGTAGGATAGAGGTATTCATTGAGAGAATGAAGGAAAGGGATAGAGTACTATTCGAGAGGGTTGTTGATGCGTTATTAGTTAAGGACACAGCTAGAGCTACTATGTACGCTAACGAGGTCGCCGAGCTTAGGAAGGTGGTAAGGCAGTTACTCACGGTTCAGATAGCGTTAGAGCAAGTAGTCCTCAGGTTGGAGACAGTTCAAGAAATAGGTGATGTGATGGTTGCCTTAGGACCCGTAGTAGGTATAGTTAGGGAGCTTAGGTCAGCGTTAAGAGGATTACTACCTGAAATAGGTGTTGAGTTAGCTGAGGTTGAGGATATGCTGAAGGAGACCGTGTTGGAGGCTGGTGAGATGTTAGGCGGTGGGGGTTATGACTTAATAGCTTCCCCGGACGCTAGGAAGATACTTCAGGAAGCTCAAGTAATCGCTGAGCAGAAGATGAAGGAGAAATTCCCTGAACTACCGACAATACCGACCGCACCTTCAGAAGAGAAAACTGCTGAGGCGCATCACTGATTTTTAATCAATTACCGTGATTCATAAATTTTTAAGCTTTTTTTAACCTTTGAAGTAATGATATTACGCGGTGTGGTCATTGGAGTTTAACTTGATGGTAATTCATGAACCAGGAGTTGATAACTATAGTTGGGTACGTAATTACATAAGGCAGCTATTAGGCGGTAGGGTAGAGTATGTTAGTTCATATCAATCAGTTATTTTATACCTAACTGAAGAACCACGTGTAGTTACTAAAGCGATTAAGGAATCATTAACTAATACTTCAAGCCCTATCATTAAGGTCATACCAGTAGATCACGTGGTAGACCCGCTTATCGATAAGGTAGTTGAGGTGGTTAAAGAACTGGCCAGTAGGATACCGAATAACGAGTCTTTCAGAATAACTTTAGATGGACACCTATTCTATGAGGATGAAGGCTTCCTTAAGGAGTTAGGGAGTTTAGAGGCTATTAGGGAACTCGCTAAATATGTTGATAGACCTGTTAATTTAGAAAGTCCTGACTGGGTAATTTACGTTAGGGTTATTAGGTTCCGTAAGGTTATGAAGAAAGCTACGGTCTCATTACTTAAGCCTGAAGATCTCAGAAGGCTGTGAATATGGGTCTTTTCGGGACTTCAGGTATTAGAGGTGTTTACGGCTCAGACATAACGCCTGACTTCATGTTGAAGTTAGGTTTAGCAATAGCTTCATACTTAAAGCATAGGGGGAAATTCCTAGTAGGCGGGGACTGCAGGCTAACGACTCAAGTCCTTAAAACATCCCTAGCCTCAGGTCTTATGGCCGGAGGCTTTGATGTAGTAGATGCTGGGATGCTGCCCTTACCAGTGCTTACCTACGGCATCGTTAGGCATTCATCTTTAGGTGGTGCTTACATAACAGCTAGTCATAACCCCCCTCAATACAATGGTGTTAAGATATATGATAATGGAGGGGTAGAGTTAAGGAGTGAGGATGAGACACTAATAGAGGAATTAATTACTACTAATTCCTACACCTACGTAGATTGGAGTTCTGTAGGTCATTACCTACCGGTAGAGGGCTTAATAGATGAATATGTAGGTGAGTTAAGTAGTAGGTTGACGCCACGTAGGTATGGGAGGAAAGTTAGGGTAGTAGTTGATACAGCGAATTGTACGACGTCCTTAGTAACCCCTAAAATGTTGGTTAACTTAGGTGCTGAGGTACTAGCTTTAAACTCGTTCATTGATGGTAGATTCCCTGGGAGAGAGCCTGAGCCAAGACCGGATGTGTTAAGCCCGTACTTAAGCGTGGTTAACGAGTTGAACGCCGATATCTTCCTAGCACATGACGGGGATGGGGATAGGTTGGCAGTTATAGATCCTGCGGTCGGCTTCGTAAAGCAGGACAGGCTCATCGCGTTAATGTTTAAGTATAAGTTATTAGAGACTAATGGTAAGGTTGTCGCTTCAATAGATTGTGGTAATGCGGTTAAGGAGGTAGTTGAAAGATATGGCGGTGAGTTAATTATAAGTAAGTTAGGGAAAATACATGAAGCTTTAATTACTTATAGAGCGGTAATCGCTGCAGAACCTTGGAAACTCATAGAGCCTTCCTGGGGTTATTGGATAGATTCGATATACCAAGCAGGGTTTATAGTGAAGATAATGGTTGAGGAAGGTAAGTCGCTTAGTAAGTTAATGGAGGACATACCTAATTACCCCCAAGTAAGGTACTCTGTAAAAGTACCTAATTCCTTGAAGCTAGGTTTATATGGGTATCTGCGGGAATACTTAGAAAGTAGGGAGTCCGGTAAGGCAAGTATAACTGATATAGATGGTTTTCGAATAGATTACGATGATGGTTCCTGGATCTTAATTAGGCCGAGCGGCACTGAACCTAAGGTAAGGATTTACGGTGAGTCTAAAGACGTAGGTAAGCTTAAGGAAGTAGTGGAGGAGCTTCTTAAAACGTGTGGTAAGTACCTTCACTCAAAGGGATTTAAGTTAGATGTTGACGGTGGATTTATTCCTTAATGATAAAGCACTCAGAGCTTCTCTTCTCAGCTCTTAGAATGCTTAAAGCCTTTGCAGCTAGTTCAAAAGCCTTCTTAGGATATTCTGAGATACCAACACCGACTTTAACACCCATATCCCTAATAACTTCATCCCTAATCGCTTCCAGGACCTCATCTAAGTTATGAGGGTACGTTATTATGACGACGTTATCACCTCCTAAGTACTGCACTACTGATTTATCCATCAGTCTAAGTGCGAGCCTACAACTCATATTTAATACTTCAACGTAAGGTCTGTAGAACCCCTTATAGATTGACTGAGAGGTAAAGTTATTTAAGTCTAAATGTATTACACATACCTCACTACTCTGACACTCACCGCTCTTAACGCTGTTGTTTAGTGCTTCATGGGGTAAGCCGCAGTAGAGATCTACACCCACCCTTATCGGTAACCACTTAACCACTACCTCATTTAACTTGTTGATGAAGTGGTTAGCTGACGTATTTGATGGTAGGATAACTACCTGTACGTCATACCTTAAAGGTAGGGCAAAGCCGTTAAATTCCTTCGAGAGTAGCTGTAGGTTGTGGTAAATCTCTGACTGAGTTACCTGGATGACCCACTCTCTATCATAGCCTAATGACTCTGTCCACTGCTTGTAGTTAGTGAGCCTTACTAATGCTGTGTAGGTCAACTAAGTTCACTCAATGAACACTATGCTTTCAGAACGTTCTTTCCTACCTAATTCCCTTAACCTTCTCACGGATTTAACAGCAGCCTCAACAGCCCTCCGCGCGTAGTCCTCAACCCTCTCTAAGGCCTGAATTCTCGACGCTCCAGGCCCTACTATCCCTAAACTAACAGGTTTTCCATACTGGACGGCTAAGTCCATTATCTTCCTAGCCGCTTGATGTGCTACTACCTCATCATGCTTAGTCTCACCCTGAATGACAGCGCCTAAGGTAACTACAGCATCTACATCATCTCTTAGGAGGAGCTTACTGACCGCTAACGGTATTTCAAAGGAGCCAGGAACCTTAACGACGTATACTACCTTAACACCTAGGAATTCTGCATGACTTAATGCTTTCTGAAGCATTAAATATGTGATATCGTAGTTGAACTCCGCTACCACTACAGCTAGTCTTACCTCACCCAAAGCTTCCAACAACATCCCCACTAACCTTAAGTAGTAGCGTTTTAAATAATTTGCTAGCTCTAGGATTAAGTAAGCCGTAGTTAGTAAGTGTGTCGAAGAGAGATATAAGAGACGTTAATGTATTAGGATGGGGTAGTCGTTGAGGAGGGCATACGTAGGTATTGACCTAGCTGCTAGTCCAGCAAGATGTACTGGGTATGCAGTTATTACATGCGGTGATTTTTGCGAATTAAATTTGACTAGGTGTTACTATGGTGATGACGAGATAATTACAGCGATATACGATTTAAAACGTTATGATTTGTTGATAGTGTCTGTGGACGCGCCTTTCAACCTATCCACAGGTATGAGGGATGTTGATAGGAAGATGGTTTCATTGGGGTTTAGGGTTTTCCCACCTAATTTTAAGCATATGAGGTCATTGACGTTGAGGGCTATGAGATTAGTTGAAAGGCTTAGATCTTTAGGTATTACAGATGTGTATGAGACCCATCCGAGAAGCGCGTTACTTAGTAGTAAGTGTGGTGGTGTGAGGGAATTGCTAGGTAGGCTGCCTATGATGTTAGGTGGTTATGATCTAAACGCTCTCAGCGAGGATGTGAGGGACGCATTAGTAGCTTCAGTAGTATCCTACTGTATAGATTCTAACTGTTACCTTAAGGTTGAAGGTGTTGACGGTGTGATATGGCTCTTAGATAGTATATGTAGGGTGTGATTAGGAGGTAGGCCTTAATGGTTGAAGAGGTAGTTATGAACTTCGATGCAGGTTTTATAGGTGAGGACCTCGAATTCTGGGATGATGGTCTGAACATCGTAGTTAGGAACGGAATTATAGAGCATATAGGTAGGGGTGTGGTATCTGGTAGGAACGTAATAAACTTTAACAACATGCTTGTAATGCCACCGCTAGCAAACCTACATACACATGTACTTGACTACGCCTTCCCCGAAGTCGGCTGGGATTTAGACATTGATAGCTTAGTAGGCGACCCATACGGCGTGAAATACTTAATGCTTAGTAGGAGTGGTAGGGACTCCTTAGAGAAAGCTATTAGTAGGTTCTTAAACCATAGCTGGAATTACGGTGTTGGCGTGGTAGTTGAGTTTAGGGAGGGCGGCCCCACCAACGCATCACTTGATATTAACTCAAGGCCTAAGACACACTTAGTCTTCGGCATGTTGGCAGATACGAGTAAGGTAGCTCAAGTAGTTGAGATGAGTAGGTTTGTCAGGGGTGTGGGGATATCATCACCTCTTTACTTTAAAGGCGTTGAGTTAGAAGCTCTGAACAATCTAGCTAAGGACTTGAACATGTATGTCCATGCGCACATCTCCGAGGTAGTTGAAACCCATGATGAGGGAGACTTAGAATACATGCTTAAACACATTAAACCTGATGCAGTGGTTCACGGAACTTACTTAAATGAGGATGAGTTAAAACTTCTTAAGGACCTTAAAATACCTTTAATAATGTGTTTAAGGTCTAACCTATGGTTTGTTGGTGGCCTCCCGAACTTGAAGGCTGTCCGAGATTTAGGTGTGGAGGTCGGGTTGGGGACGGATAACGCTTCTTGGATTAAAGGCGATTTATGGAGGGAATTAGACCTACTTGTAAATGTGCTGAGGGTTAAGGGATTATTAGATCCTAAATGGATTTTAGAAGTAGCTACGAACTCGAGGTTAGTCGGTATTGATGGTAGGTTACGTGAGGGCGGTATGGCTAACCTCTTAGTGATAAACGAGGAGTTAACATCTATTAGATATGCTAGGAATAAATACTTAGCAGTTGTTAAGAGAGGTGGTTCAGAAAGTGTTGAGGTGTTAATCACTGATGGCGTCCTCAGATACTGCTCCAGTAGGTGTGAGACCTTATGTAATAATATACGTAACCGCATCAGTTGATGGTAAGATAGCCTCGGTAAGCGGTTATTCGAGGTTTAGCTGTGAATATGATTTGAGGAGGTTACACGGCTTAAGAGCGTTAGTTGACGCCGTATTGGTTGGAGTTAATACGGTTGTTAGAGATGATCCGCTGCTCACGGTGAGGTATGCCTCAGGTAGGAACCCGTTAAGGGTTGTTGTAGATGGTCGTCTGAGAATACCTGAAAACTCTAGGTTAGTTAATGATAAGACTTCTAAGACCTTAATCCTCACTTCACGTCACGCACCTCCAGATAAGATTAATAGCTTACTGAGTAAGGGTGTTGAAGTCGTAGTGCTGGATGTTGTAGGCTACGAACTACCTATGAGTAAGGTATTACTTGAGTTATCATTGAGGGGTGTTAAGTCATTACTCGTTGAAGGTGGTGGTGAGACTATTTGGGGTTTCGTTAAGGAACACCTATTTGACGAGTTTAGGATAACTATATCCCCATACATTGTCGGGGGGAGGGACGCCGTTACAGTAGTCGGCGGTAACGGATTTAACACCGACTTAGAATTTGTTAAGTTAATCCTTAGGGATGTTACGGTCTGCGAGTGTGGTAGTGAGGTACACATAACTTATAGTAGGAGGTAGCTGAACTGATAGTTAAGTTATTATTAGTGAACTCTATAGTTATCGGGGTTTAGGTGATGTGTAGGGCTAAGCTCATAGCTTCATTAGGTCCTTCAACAGCAGGTCAGGATGTTGTGATTACCTTATGTAGGGAGGGTGTAGTTGGGTTTAGAATTAACTTCGCGCATGGGGATGAAACCCTCTGGAGGTCTATGGTTGATAACATCTTAAAAGCTGAGTCGTTTGTTGGGAGACCGCTTACATTAATCGGTGATTTAAGAGGTCCTTCCATACGTTTAGGCGATGTAGATAATCCCTACTCCGTGATGAGGGGTGAGGTAGTTAATTTAGTGTTGAAGGATGTTGGCTTAAGTGGGAAGAGGGAAGTCCCCCTCCCGCTCAACGATGTTTATAACAAGCTTGAGGTAGGGGATACGGTCTTAATGAATGATGGGAAGATTAGGTTTAGGGTTTCAGATATACTACGCGATCGTGTAGAACTAATAGCCCTGACTGACGCAGTAATAAGTTCTAGGAAGACATTAGTAGTGGCTAATAAGGAGTTTAACCTACCACTACTGCGTGAGAAGGATATATCAGACCTCAACTTCGCATTAACCATGGGCTTCAACTACATAGGCTTAAGTTATGTTAGGAGGGGTATGGATGTGAAAATCGTTAAGGATATGATTAGGAGGTCAGGTCGTGATAACGTTAGGGTCATAGCTAAGATTGAGACGAGGTCAGCTGTAGAGAACTTAGATGAGATTATAGAAGCTGCTGACGCAGTCTTAGTAGCTAGGGGTGATCTAGGTATGAACTTCGGGCTTGAGGAAATACCTTACCTCCAAAAGAAGATAATCAGTAAGTCGTTAGAGTTAGGTAAGCCGGTAATAGTGGCGACCCAGTTACTTGAGTCGATGATTGAGAATCCAATACCCACTAGGGCTGAAGTCGTAGATGTGAGTACAGCTGTTAGTGACGGTGTTGATGCGTTAATGCTTACAGGTGAGACAGCTATAGGTAAGTACCCTGTTGAAGCTGTTAGGTGGTTAAGGAAGGTCGTCGAAGCAACAGAGGATAGATTAGTTATAAGTAAGTTCAGAGATGTTAAGTCTTTAAGCGCTAAGTTTGCTAAGGGGATTACCGAATTAGCTGAGGATATCAACGCAAAATTAGTTGTCTTCAGCATATATGGTAATACCCCACGTATAGTAGCGCTGTTAAGGCCGTCAGTCGATTTTTATGTGGGGACGCCTAATATCGATGTTGCAAGGTCTTTAAGCATATTATGGGGTTTGAGGGTTTATCAAGTCAGCGCTTCAAACTATGATGAAGGTCTTGAACTTACCTACGAACTGCTTAAGAAGAAGGAGGAAATCAGGTTAGGTGATTTAATTATATTGGCATACGGCTTAAAAGAGTATGAGCAGGCTATAAAGCTACGTAGGGTAGGCAGTAGTTAGCTGATCAGGGTTAGACCGCTTCATACCATCTAGAATTTATTCCTCATCAATCTAATCTCAAGATTACATGCCCACGTCTTCAGAAAAATAATTAAGATTTCTTACTTATTGTTACTGGGGGTATTATGTCATCAAATCTGAAGGTGGTTATAGTAAATAGTAAGACGTTTGGCTTATATTCAAACGTCATTGATGAGCTGAGGAGGTTTGCAGATGTTGATAGGCTTGAACTTCCAAAAGATTTAAGCGGTTCCCAACTCGCATTAGCCCTTAAGGACTACGACATAGTAATAGCTAGTGTTACCCCGAAGTATGATGAGGAGTTTTTCAGAGATAATTTAAGGGTTAAGATGGTTGCCAGGCATGGAATAGGTGTTGATAACGTAGATGTTAGTGCTGCAACTAAGTATGGAGTAGTTATTACTAGGGTTCCCGGCTACGTTGAACGTAATGCTGTTGCTGAACATGCGGTGACTTTGATGTTAGCTGCGTTAAGGGATGTTGTTAAAGCTTATGGTAAAGTAGTTGCCGGTAGGTGGGGTGAGAGAGGTAAGTTTGTATGCAATGAGTTGAAGTACTTAACAGTTGGATTAATCGGTGTTGGTAATATAGGTTCTAGGGTCTCGGAAATATTGAGTAAGGGGTTCGGCAGTAGGGTCATCGCATACGATCCTTACATACCTAGGTCTAAGGCTGAGGAATTAGGGGTGGAGTTAGTAGACTTAGATACATTGCTAGTAAGTTCAGATATAATATCAATACACACACCGCTCACACCTGAAACCTACCACTTAATCAATTGGGATAGGCTTACTAAGATGAAGAAAGGTGTGGTAATCGTTAATACGGCTAGGGGGGAGGTCATAGATACTAAGGCGTTAATTAAAGCTATTGAAGAAGGATTAGTAGGGGCGGTGGCTGTAGACGTAGTTGAGGATGAGCCTATAGGTGCTGACCACCCACTACTTAAGTTTGATAACGTGATTGTAACGCCGCATATAGCTGCCTTCACATATCAGGGATTAAGAGGTATGGATGAGTCCGTGCTTAAGGCTATTAAGGATTACCTAAGCGGTGTAATGCCTGAAGGTATAGTTAATAGTGAGGTTTATGGGAGGGGTTTAAGGCTACAGCATGTATGACGATAGGATGAACATCTTTAGTAGATGTTATGGTGTGTCTCATGGGGTGAGGTCGGATCCGTAGGTAGGCTAACCACATCAACAGGGTGTTGGTATTTAAAGATCGTCAAGCGTTGTTGGTGGGGGATCCGTCATCAGTAAGAGTAGTTACTGTTTTTAAGGTCTTACTCAACATCCATATCGGTGATAATGATTAGTAGGATTAGTTATGTGAGGGCTTACCCACTAACAGCTAGTAGACCTGGAGTCAGTGTTGATAGGCCTGACCACTACCTTCCTTACTGGAAGGAATTAGCTGCTGCCGGCATCCGAAGTAGGTACTACATGTTATTAGTTGAGGTGGGTTCTGATGACGGCTTGGTTGGTTGGGGTGAGGCTTTAGTTAGGGAGGTCCCTACATCACATGCTGAGATAGTTGAGAAGTTGTTATCCCCGATCGTATTAGGGCATGATCCTCTAGCTATTGAGGAGTTATGGCAGAGGATGTTCGCATCGCTTAAAACTAGAGGTCATTTCGGGGGTTTCTTCATTGAGGCTCTTTCAGGCGTTGATATAGCGTTATGGGATTTAGCTGGTAAATCTTTAGGGATACCGGTTCATAGGTTGTTAAGGGGGCCTACGATGGATAGGGTCAGAGCTTACGCGTCATCGGTTTACTGGCACTACATGGATAGACTATCACCTGATTCTGTAGCTGATGAGGTAATGATGTTAGTGGGGAAGGGCTTTAACCAGGTTAAGATTAAGATAGGTATGGAGAAAATCGGGGGTGGAGGTCTTAAAGTACGTGATATGTTAAGGGTTGTTAGGGATAGGGTCGGTTACGATGTAGGGATTATGGTTGACGCGAACTCTGCTTACAACGTAAACGAAGCTGTTAGGGTTGGTAGGGACTTAGAGAGATATGAGGTTATATGGTTTGAAGAACCTCTCCCACCTAATAACATTGAAGGATATGCTGAATTAAGGAGGAGGCTAGATGTTATGATAGCTGGCGGTGAGTCGTTATTCACTAAGTACCAATTCTTAGAGTATGTGAGGAGGAGAGCTCTCGACGTTTTACAGCCGGATATAGCTAGGGTTGGAGGTATAACGGAGTTCATGAAGGTTGTAGCTATTGCTGAGGCTGAAGGCCTGTTAGTAGCACCGCATGTAGGTCTTTCAGGACCTGGGTGTAGGGCGGCCTCAATTCAAGTGTCTGCAGCGCTGCCTAGGGAGATATTCCTAAGCTATGAATACATGTATAAGGGGGATAACGTCTTAGCTAGTGAACTACCTAAACGGCCGGTCGAGGTTGTGGATAAGGGTTATGTTGAGATATGTGGGGAGCCTGGAATTTGCTTCGAGCCAAATTTAGACTTGATTAGTAGTTTTAGTTATGGGTCAGGTCTGAGGTAGTTGTTTGGTGGGGCCGCGGGGATTTGAACCCCGGACCACGGGGACCCGAACCCCGCATTCTGCCAAGCTAAACTACGGCCCCCAACTACCTAATTTACTTAGGCCTAATTAGATTTAAACATTAACTTTATAATTTCATCGGCTGCAGATATCGGGTTTAGCCGACCTTTCATAAGGGAGTTGAGTATGTTCTTAGTCTTTAAGTCCTTAGCTAGCATCTCGTTAAGCCTACTCATAATCTTATATTTTACCGTAAGGTTTAGTTCGAAGGACCTCCGCAGTTCCCACTTAACAACTATTTTATTAGTATCTACTAAGTACTTTCTATGTTCGTTTACGGCATCTACTAATTCCTTAATGCCGACCCTACGGGTAGCTGAGGTCTTTAAAACCCTTGGCACCCAGCCATCTGTACTTACATCGCTTAAGGCGAAGAGTACTTGATTAAATGTGAGTTCAGCGTTGGGGTGATCTGACTTATTAACTACGTATATGTCACCTACCTCCATGATTCCAGCCTTAAGCGCCTGTATCTCATCACCTGCTCCAGGCATTAGGACGAGGACTACGGTATCGGCGAACTGTGAAATCCCTACGTTGAACTGACCTATGCCTGGGGTCTCAATTATTACGTAGTCATATCCTAAAGCATCTAGGACTTCAATTGATAGTAGAGCCTTAAGTGGGAGTGCTTCCTCCGAGGCAGTGCTCATACTCCTAATGAATACCTTATCCGTATGCCTTATGCCGTACATCCTAACTCTATCTCCTAGGAGGGCCCCACCGCTTATAGGCGATGACGGGTCTATGGCTAGGACCGCAGCTGAGTTATTATTAGTTATCTCATCTACAAGTGCGGATATAAGTGAGGACTTACCGACACCCCCTGCCCCAGTCACACCTACTATATGTGCTCTAGGTAATTTAGGCCAAATCAGATCGGCTAAGTCCTTCACTACCTCAGGGTCGGTCTCTATCAACGAAATAAGCTTAGATGTGGCTAGTTTATCACCTTTAACTGCATTACTGACTAACTCATTAATTAGGACCACTAACGAACACCTTATACAGAGGTGATTCCACACCCCCTACGTACTTTAAACCGCTACCGGTTAATGGGATTAATACCTTACCGCTTAACTCCTTCCTCACTAATTTAAAAGCTGCATAAGCAGCAGCGCTAGTAGGTTCTACGGCAAGCCCCATACCATATAACTCCTTTAAGGCCTTAATTATTAGCTCATCGTTAACTACTGCTAGAAAACCCTCTGACCTCCTAATAGCATCAGCAATGTATGGTAGTCTAGGGGCGTTGGTCAGCCTTATCGCATCAGCTAGTGATGTAGGCTCTACGCATTCAGTAGTTATAACATTGCTTAGGTAGTTGTTTAAGGAATCATAGCCGCATGCTTGAACACCTACTAACTTAGGTGTTGATGAAGTAAGTCCTAACTCAACTAATTCGTTAAATCCCTTCCAAACACCTAGGAGTAGTGTACCACTAGCGACCGGGGTTATCACGTAGTCAACAGACTTTAATACCTCGTATACCTCGTAAGCAAACGTCTTAGTACCCTCAATGAAGTAGGGATTCCACGTATGCCCTATGTAGTATCCCTCATCACTTAAGTCGCTGAGTACCTTCCTCGAAGCCTCGTCCCTAGTCCCAGCCCTCACCACCTCAGCACCAAAAGACTTAATAAGTAGGTACTTACCTAGCGGTATATCGCTCGGTACGTAGATACGTGCCTTAATGCCAGCACGGGCAGCATAAGCGGATATGGAGATCCCGGTATTACCTGATGAGTCCTCTAAAACCTCACTAACACCTAATTCGACAGCCTTTGAAACAGCTATAGCAGAACCCCTATCCTTAAAACTACCTGTAGGGTTTAGATATTCTAACTTAAAGTAAAAGGTGAGACCATCTGAAGACTTAGCTAATATAGGGGTCTTACCCTCACCTAAAGATATTTGCTGAGGTAAGTCTGGGAGAAGCGATGAATATCTGAAAATACCTTCAGCATCCTTACCCACAGACCACTTAGAATTCATAATATCTATTAAAACCTCTAAAACACCGCCGCAAGAACATTTAAATAACTTATATTCCTTCCCAAAGATTTTACCGCATTGCCTACATCTAACTAAGTAGTTAGCCATTAAACCCCTACAAGTTATGGAATAATAGGATAAAAAACATAACACCAATTAACATAATTAGTTAAACATCATTAAATCATTATGACCTTAGAAGTCTCAAATAAATCATCAAGCTCTACTTCCACTAACTCATCATCACTCCTCATTAAGCTAAGCAGGTAATTAACATACTCATCAATAGCCTCCCTAACAAACTCACTCCTAGAGTAGTAACCAAACTCACTACATACTTCAGATATGAGGTCGTCTAACTCCTTAGTGATCCTCACAGTAATCACCTTGGAATGCAGTTTAGAGCGCATCATATGATTTAATTTAATCAATCCAGTAAGCCCCTTAAATTTAAGGTAATACTAAATAAATATTTTTCTGAGTTAATTCTTAAACGTATTAGGTAATACTTAACGTAGTTTAAGCTATGCCTACGTTGAGTTACGTTCTTGACGTGTTACTAAAACAGCATAAGTTAACTTTATAAAGCCGTTAAGGTCCTATATAGAAATCTTATGTATTAACGACATTATGGTGCTTATCCCAATATAATATAATATTCTGAGCGCATTCCTCAATACATGGCTTTAAATCGTCAGATTTAAGTAATGCTGAACCCCTACCCCTACCCCATACGTAGGTAGTAAAATCTACTTCCTTAGCATCACCTCTGTAAGTAGGTTCAAACCTAATTACAACGTCGGAGAGCATGGCGTTCAGCCTATAACGCTCCTCATCGATATAACTACCAATACGGACAATTAACTTATTCTTAGACTTTAAGAAGTTTAAATTATCATATATTACGGTTAAGTATTTCCTCCCACTATATGCGGACCCAACCATGCTAACATCATCATAAACCACAGCATCTGAAGATGTCTTCTCAACTAATTCCATTACCTTAAAAAGGAGGCCTCTAAGGTCGTATATGAATGGGTTTATACTCATGATGGTGTAGTACTTATCTACCACTGCCTCAGCAAGTTCTTTAGGTACTCCGTACTTCTTAAATATCCTAACGATCTGCTCTCTTACCGAGTCAGGTGGGTGGTTGTATGATATGTAGAGACATTTAAGGTTGTTTAAAACTAGTAAAGATGTTAGGAGTATCCATCTTTCTAACGGCCTATTATCTGGGTGGTAAGTTATGTAGACCGCCATACCAAGATGTAGGTGTTCGAGAACGTCCTTAATCATCTTACAGGGAAGCTTTAACTCACCGACAGCTTTAGGTATTTCCTCTAGGAGCGGTTTCGGACGTAGTTCTATGCCCTTACCGCTGGAGATGGTGTACGGGATTTCACTTACTTTTACTTCACAGCCACGGGCCTTCCTAATCTCTAAGACCTTAAATGGGAGTTCTCTCTTAGTGATGTTCCTCATTATGAAGAGGACGTCAGCGATGAAGTAGGCATCGCCTAAATACTTAAGCTTATTATGTCCGAGTGACTCGGCAATTAATACAACAGTCCCTTTAATCTTATTAGGAAGTTCGTATAGGAAGTTCTGAGTTACAGACCTTCTCTCAGCATGGGTTTTCATAGGTATGAGGATTGGTGTTATTGAATCTAATACTAGTACCTTAGGCTTGAAATCATCTACGATTTTTAATATTGTCTCACCTAGAAACTCTGGTGAAATAGCTGTTGGGAGTTTAACAAATCTAAAGAGGCCCTTAGACTCAACACTGCTTAAGTTTACCCCTAACCCCGACATAACACTAAATAGTTTATCCTTATCTTCGTAGAAGGTTATGTATAGGCATTTATTACCTCTTAAAGCATTAACGTAACACATAGTGCAGGCGAAGGCTGTCTTACCTGCGCCGGGGTCACCTGCAATAATTATTAATGGATTTAAATTGAAAACGTTGGAGTACATCGCATCCAAGTACTCGTAGCCGAAGGTTATATCACTCATTACCTCTCAACCACGACCTACATACTTATATTCTATATTTTTTTAAAATCTATCTTTCCTTAAACATGGAAAATCGGATATAGGCTAATTATTAACTATTACTTATATCAATTATCAATTATTGTAAATTTTTAGTTCTTGATTAAGAAGGTGTGTTTTACTTGTTAATTGCTAAGCATTGCTTAAGGTGTAATGTATGGTGTCATCATTTATAGCGGCCAGGACTCCATCTTGTATGACATGTCCCAGAATAGGTATTCGTATTTACTTGCAGTTATGAATATTCTCTTTAATTTATTCTTATCGCTTAGATCTCCGCTTTCATCAACTACTCTCCTTAAGTCGTTGACTAACTGTACGTATTCCTCAGTAACATATGTTTTAGCCCATTCAACGTATAATTCGTTGGTGTTATTCGCTAGTCTCTCCCTATGTTTTTCAGCTATTTCAGCATAACTCCAGAAGCATGGTAGCATTGCCACCATCCCGTAAATTGGTGGGTTTAACACACAGGTCGTTGTTAAGTAATTCATATACGCCGTGTTTGTAGGGGCTGGCTCTACATTCATAACATCTTCTAACCTCAACCCTAATCTACGTAGGAGTTTTCCGTAGTTTGCCATCTCAGTAGTCGCCTCTATGTAAGCTAGTTCTAAGGCCTTCCTAGCTAGTTCGTAGTCTGCCTTAGATGCTATTAGGCTAAAACATCTGTACATGGTTATTAAGTAGTTATAGTCTTGAATTATGTAGTACTTAAATTTCTCCATGGGAAGTGTACCGCTAAATAACTCCACTACAAATGGGTGGTTGAAGATCTTCTGCCATATCTTATCAGCAGCTACCCTTAACTCGTAAGTTAGACTCATATTCATCACTTCCTAATAGTTTTTACGGCAATAGCTGCTATAGCTCCATATACCGCACCACTTACGACTGCAGCGATGGTTATTAAGACCATAACCTCAGCCGGGTATATGTCGCCGAAGAGTAGGGCGTCAAGAGCTACGCATGGGGGTCCGGCAAACGCACCTGCTAACGATGCTTGGAGAACACCGAACTTCTTATACCTGAATAGCATGTATGCTGCCTCAGACGCTAGTCCCTGAGCAAAGCCGTAGATAAGGTTAGTAAACGCGCCGTAGGTCGGTATTAAGGTCTCAACTAAAGCTCCTAAGAACTCACCTAGGAAGGCAGTACCTGGCTTCCTAATTAACGTAGCTGCTAGTGGGGCACCGATAAACCATAGGCCGTAGGAAATAACCCTCGCAACTATCGGGCCTCCAATAGCACTTCCTAAGAAGTAAATATTCCAAGTTAATGCGAATATTACCCCAGCTACTGCTGCAACTACCCCTAAGTAGGTTAGGTCTAATGCCGTGAACCTCCTACCTAATGACATAGTTTAAGACCTCTAGTAAATCATTAATCACTGATTTATAAATATGTTGATAAATTATTAATCAATGCATTACGAATACTGCAATGAATTGTAGGATTAGTATCGAATATATTACTAGGTCTTTAAGGCTTACCCTAAGTCCAACCCTCCTAGGACTTCTCTGTGCAAACCCTCTTAACTCAGCAGCTATGCCGATCCAGACAGCCCTCTCTAAACCTAAACTCAGTAGGGGTCTTAGGAAACTCCCAAAATCTGCTGGTGTTACCGGGTATTTCCTAAACCCCCTCTCAGCTCTGACTAAGCGTATTTCCCCAGCATCACGTTCAAGTATGTTTAACATTCTTAAACCAACAGCTAATGCGTAGGCTATGTCCTTAGACAGTCCTAACTCCTCTTCTAAGGACTTTATGAGTTCCCTAGCATTTGTTTGGGTTATGAAGATAAGTGCTGCGCCGAGAATTACTAGGAGTCTTAAAGTTACGTTTAGGAATGATGTAATTGCCCCCTCCTTTATAGCTATGAAGCTGAGGTCTACTAATAATGCCCCGCTATTTGAGAATATTAAGGCATTGATGAATAACCCTATAAGACCTACGAGGAATAACGCTATTAGAGCTGTAAATCTTTTCCTAAGACCTAAGACTATACCTACTGGTGAGTTGATGAGTGTTAGGATTAGTAACTGCTCTGTAGACCTAGCTATGAATGCTAGGATAGTTACTATAAGTCCGTATATAAATAAGGTTAGAGGTCTTAACTTAAACATCATAATACCTCAATAGGTCCTTCAAGGTACTTCACAGCCTCCTCCACACTAACTTCTACTAACTTCCCACCACTCATTATGTAGGTCTTAGTAGCTACCTCACCTAGGAGTCTAACATCGTGGGAAGCTATCAGCACTGACCTACCTTCAGAAACAGCGTTTCTAACCCAACTTACATACTGCTTAAGTAGGTTTAAGTCGAGACCTGCAGTCGGTTCATCGAACATCAATACCTTAGGGTTGTAGGCTCTAGCAATTAGGTATGAAAGCCACCTTCTCTGGCCGTGGCTTAACTTATAGGGTGATTCATTAAGTACCTCTTTAATCCAAGGCACTTCATTAGTAATTGTAGTTAATTCACTACTACCTAATAAACTTAACTCCTTTAAAACTTTATCATAGATAAATATATAGTCAGGTTCTTGGGGAACATAAAACACATCTCTAACTCCGTAACGCTTAATGCTATTACGAGGTATTACCTTAATATAACCTCTCTCTGCCTTATAAAGACCTGATAAAACTTTAAGTAACGTACTCTTACCGCATCCATTCCTCCCAACAATAATCCCTACATCACCTTCTCTAAGACTTATACTAACTCCCTTTAAGACGTAGTCATTACTTGATGGGTACTTAAACCATAAGTCTTCAGCTCTTAACACCTCTACTCTACTACTATTTATGCTTAACTTCTTAGTGAGGCTAGGTTTAGATATATCAATACCTAAACCCCCCACCATATTGATAATATAGTTGTAATTGCCTGATAAACAGTCTCTATCTAGATAATATAATTGTTTACCATCCTTCATCACTAGTATCTTATCGGCTAGGCCTAGGAAGTACCTAGCCTTATGCTCAATAACTATTATGGTAATACCCTCCGTTCTTAACCGGTTAATATACTTAAGGATATCTGAAATCCCCCAAGGATCTAAATTAGCAGTCGGTTCATCAAATATTACTAACTTAGGTTTATGAATTATTGAAGCTATAATGCATAACCTCTTCTTCTCACCTCCTGATAAATACTCAGTCGGGCTGTACGCCTTAACCTCAAGCCCTACATGTCTTAAAGAGTTAATTATTAACTCTGAGTCTACTTTAAAGCCTAAGTTCTCTAACGTAAATGCGACCTCATCAGCAGGTGTTGGCATAGCAAGCTGTTTCTCAGGGTCTTGAAGTACAACTCCAACTAACTTAGGTACTTCAAGGAAGCCTTCAGGTGTTAAAGTATTTACACCAGCTAAGCTCACATCACCCTCAACTGAGCCGTTAAGTAGGTTATTCAGCACCCCTGTAATAGTCAGTATTAGAGTTGTCTTACCTGAGCCTGAAGGACCTGTAATAAGTAGTAACTCACCCTTAGATAGGGAGAAGTTAACATCTCTGATTACCGGTACACCTCTCCTAAACCCAGCTCTTAAGATGTTCACGTTTAACAGTTATCTCCCACCTTTAATGAATACCTAACACCTACTTATAATGCTTTACATAACTAAGTAATCATTACGGTTTAATTACGATATAATTAAACTGTAAGTAGTGGTGGCTATGGTTGAGTAGAGGCGGTAGGACCTACTACTTTAACGTCTTACTGGCTACGACGACCGCATCCTTCATAACCCCCTTTACATCATCTTCGATAGCGTTAGCACTTCCAACACTATCAGATGAGTTTAACGTTAGCTTAGCTGAGGTGAATTGGGTTGCGAACGTATTCCTCATAGCCTTATCCTCATCAGTACTTGTTTTCGGCCGTTTAAGTGATTGGTTGGGTAGGGGTAGGGTATTCTTAGTAGGCATAGTTTTATTCACTATCACATCGCTTACAACTATATTAGTAGGTAATTATCCGGCATTCCTAGCATTTAGGTTTTTACAGGGTGTGTCATCAGCTATGATTGCCAGTACTGCAGCTGCGATACTGGCAGATTCCTTCCCTAGGGAGAGGAGGGGATTAGTGATGGGGGTAAACGTTATGGCGGTGTATATTGGGAGTACTTCAGGTCCGCTACTCGGCGGTTACTTAATAGGGCATTTCGGCTGGCGGTCCCTCTTCATAGTTAAGGCTGCGGTATGCTTAATAAGTTTAATCCTAACTGTAATGGTGGTTAGCCTAGCTGGTGGTATTGCCTCAAAGCCTAATCAGTTTAGATTACTCACTACATCTACATCGATAGTATTAATTGTGGTAGGTGCAGCTAATCTTAACAGCGTGGTAGGGGTTTTAACGATGTTATGCGGAGCGCTCATATTTGTGAGTACGTTGATGGTTGAGTGGGGTAATCCGAAAATACTGCACCGCAGTATGTTCTGCAGGAGGTTCTTAGCTGCTAACATAGCTGCATTACTTAACTATAGTGCTACGTTCGCACTTACTATACTGCTAAGCAATTACTTACAGAGGGTCCGTGGATTCCAGCCAGGCGATGCGGGGTTAATCTTAGCAGCCCAACCAACTATTCAAGCACTATTCTCACCTATGGCAGGACTCCTAGCCGACCGTTACGAACCATCAGCAATAGCCTCCGTAGGTATGTTCGTAACAGCTATTGGTGTGGGGAGCTTAATGTTAATTGGTGAGACAACCCCCATAACTAACTTAACACTCATATTAGCAGTTCTAGGTATGGGTTTCACCTTATTCGCATCACCTAACACTACAGCGATCATGAACATAGCTTCTAGAGAGGCATACGGGTCTGCTGCAGCTTTCCTAGCGACTATGAGGTTTGTAGGGCAGGCCTTAAGCACTTCAATAATTACCTCAGTAATGGCTGTTGAGAAGAACTTACTAATAGCTACTAAGACATCATTAACGATATACATAGCTTTAAGTATCTTAGGCGCTCTTCTCTCACTAATGGCTAGGGGTAAACGCTTAAGCACTTAATTAGGTAGGGCTTCAACCATAGATACGTTAATTCATCATACCTACAATTCCGGGTAATTAACGTTTAAATTATTAGGTGTTTTGATGGTTGTTAGGTGGGTAAGTGACTTACGGAGGAAGTCTTAAGGAAATGATTGATTTACTTGAGAAACATTTTAAAGTAAGTGATGAGGAATTCATTGCCTACTACCTATGTAGGAGGGGGTATAATCCATTCGAAGTCTTAATCTCTATAATAATCTCTCAAAATACACGTGATGACCTAGCGTTAATAGCTTTTAACAACTTAAAGGGGGTACTAGGTGATATAACACCTAACTCAGTATTAAATACTCCAATTAATGTTATTGAGGAGTCGTTGAAGGTTGCAGGTCTATATAGGAGGAAGGCTAGGGTAATAGTTGAATGTGCTAAGAATGTAGGGGAGTTAAGATCGTATGCGGACTTAAATTCACTACCTACTAATGATGTTAGAGAATTACTGTTAAGTATTAAGGGCATAGGGTATAAGACTGTAGATGTTTTCATGTTGATGTGTAGGGGTGAGAAGGTCTTCCCTATCGACACACATATAAGGCGTGTACTGAGGAGGTTAGGCATCGTGGGTAGAGGTGATGATTACTTAAGAATGCAGGATATTGTTCACTCACTACTACCGCCTGATTACTACTTAAAAGCTCACATACTCTTAATAGAGCTTGGGAGGAAGTACTGTAAGGCGCGGAAAGCACTATGCAGTAAGTGCCCGTTAAGTAATTTATGTATGAAAAAATTGGTTATTAGTGATGATCGATTTAAACATCACAACACTGCTAACTAATCTATACCTATAACCTAGATTTAAAGTAGTTCTGCACGTAGATCGCAGCAGCTGGGTTATGCCCCGTCACCCTATCCTTAACGATTAAGTACGTTACAGGTGCCTTCGAATAAGTTATGAATATGGTGTCATGTCCTACGCAGAGTCCTACGACGATGTTTAACTCCGTCCCTACATTATTTAGTAGTTCTGCCTGAACTACTGGATTGCATATTGACTCATGCGTGTTCGGCCTAAGCTTCTGCTCCTCACTAAGACCTACTAAGGTCTTATCAAACCCACCGCACTTACAGCACACTGAGTAAACCTCAAACCCCTTACTCTCTAAGTACTTCACTACGAACTCAGCCTCATCACTCAGCCCTATACAGAAAGCCACGCCTAACTTCCTTAGATTAAGCATCTTTGAGAACTCGTATACCTCACGTAGTCGAGGCCAAACACAGTAGCCCTCCTTCTCAACGGTTGAGGCAGTTCTATGGAGATCCTTAACAACGCCGACGTACTTATTAATAGATTCGCTAACAATATCTGAGTAGGTAAGCATTGGGCAGAAATCAGGTTTAACCGCTTGGGGTTCCCTACTACAAGGCTTTACCTTACAGTAAGCGCAGTTTGGACTCCTAATACTCACAGCTTTACCGCTCAAGATAACACCTACATACATTAATGTGGTAGGATAATAAACGTGTAAGGTAGTGGAAGTTTATTTAGCTTAACGACTACTTTATTATTCGGTGTTAATAAATGGGTGTAAGTAGTGATGAGCTTAAATCATTAGCTATCGTAGTTAAATGCGTTCAGGAATTTGAGGAGCTTACCTCAAACTTCTATGATATGCTTTCATCAAAGCTAGATGATAGAAGTAAGTCATTACCTTTAAAGTGGATTTCAGTGGAGAGTGACTCACATGCAGTGCTTATGCGAAGTATATACGAACTATTAGGTATTGAGACCTCCGGAGTTGATTGCTCGAAATTAGTTGGAACTCCTTGGCATGTATTAGAGGAGTTGATGAAGTCTATCGAGTCTGGAGGGTTTGATATCTCCGACATACTTAGTAAGTTGGAATTCGTTGAGGGATTCTTTGGTGAGGAAACCTACAATAAGTTGTTAATAGCCATGCTTAGGAGGTTAATGGTTAAGGAGTTCGGTGATGTTTTAGATGAGATCTTATCTGAGGTTGTTGATGAGGAAAAGTATCATGAATCAATAATTAAATTATTAAAACGTGGTGGAGGGTCTACTACCAATTAACTACTCTATGGTTGTAAGTGGCTGTTAGGTTTGACTAGATGCTTCAGCAAAGCTATTACTCCCTTCAGCAACTCTCAGAGTTATTTTTAACTTAATCTTTAATGATTTAAATACTGTCGTTAGTTCGTCAAGCATGCTCATAGTTAGGGCTTCAGCTGTCGCATGCGGGTAGTCGATAATAGCTAACTTAACTTTAAACGGGCCGCTAATATGTACGTCTTCTAAATCGTTTCTCGGCACGATTAATGAGTAACGATATCGCTCAACAACACCTTCAACTATTTCCCTAAGTTTTAGGAAGTCGATAACCATTAAATCCTCACCTAACTCACCTTCAACACATAGCGTTAAGGTGAAAGTATGTCCATGTAGTTGAGGTATGTTGTTAACTGGGGTGTAGTGAGATGCTTCAAATGTTATACCATCTACGCATACCCTCATTCAATCACCGTTAACAGGATTTGTAGATTTAACTTAAGCTTAACTAATATTCTGTGGTGATATCATTAAGTCCTGATGACGTCGTTAAGATGTTGAAGGTGTTGAGGGATATGGAGCCGAGTTATGCTAAGGGTGAGATATTAGGGTCTATGACAGTTGACCCACCTCAATACCTAGTAGAAGCCTTCAAAACATTCATTAACACTAACCTAAATGACCTTAAGCTCTTTAGGGCTGCGTATGAGCTTGAAGTAGAGTGTATTAAGTGGTTATCAAGTTTAATGCATGGCGATGGCTATGGATTACTAACATATGGTGGAAGTGAGTCAAATTTAACAGCTCTCTACGTATTAAGGGAGTTTACCGGGGGAGACGTTGTTTTAGCTCCTAAAACAGCTCATATGAGTATTAGGAAGTCATGTAAGGTACTTAAGATGAACTTAGTTGAGGTAGGGGTTAAAGATGATTATATACCCAATATTGATGAATTATGCGATTTAATTTATAGATATGATGGTAGGCTTACCTGCGTCGTTATGACTGCAGGGACTACCGACTTAGGTGTCATTGAACCTACTGACCTATTAGTAAGTAAGTGCAGGGATGTTAAGTACGCTATCCACGTAGATGCGGCGTACGGGGGCTTAATAGCTCCATTTACCGCCGAGCTAGACCCTAGCATACCTATTTTCGACTTCAGACTAAGCAACGTTTACTCAATAACTGTTGACCTCCATAAGATAATCGCCCCTGTGCCGTGTAGCGCGTTACTACTACGTAATAAGGAGTTAGAGGAGTTGATAACGTTTGAAGCTCCATACATGCCTTCAGGTGTGAATAGAAGTTTACTAGGTACTAGGAGCGGCGGCATCGCAGCTGCTGCGTGGGCTGCTATAAAGTCCTTAGGGATTGAGGGACTTAAGAATTTAGCTTTAGACTTAGTCAGTAGGGCTAAGTACTTAAGCCGTAGCTTAACTGATTTAGGTATTGAAGTCTTAATCGAACCTAAACTACCTATAGTGACCTTCAGAGTTAGTAATAAGGATAGAGTTATGAAGCAGTTATGGGATTTAAAGATGTATGTTTACCCAACATCTTTACCTAACTCATTGAGGATTGTAGTAGGACCGCATATAACTTATGAAGTGATTGATAGGTTCGTAGATGTGATGGCTGACCTCATAAAGAAGTAGGTACGGTTTTAGAAGATACTTATGAGTGTGAGGAGTGGGATCGCGTTCATAATTATTAGAGATATAAGTATGTACTTAGCGGCTAGACTTCCTAACACCTCTAAACTCCCAACCATGTCCCATACCTTGTTCCCTATCAACCTAACGTTTCTGAACACCACATCTGCGGTGTGGATGTACGCGTTAGCCGTATTAGACATAGCGTTAGAGACAACACCCTTAACAACTTCTATTATATCGTCACAGCAGTTAACCACATCATATGGTGATTCCTTAAATGATGCAGCACAGCTATGGTCATCAGGGGTTACGACCTCTACGTAATCAACACCTAAACTAAGTATTTCAGATGTTAAAGCCTTCCTAAACGCTATATCCATGTTATTACCGTATAGGTATATTAACACATGTTTAGATCCGTTGAAATCCATTACTAACGACTTTACCTTATTGAAGCAAAGCCCTCTATGTAGGGAGCTCACATAGCCTTCCCCATAACCAACTGAAAAGTTGGTGACTTCATCGCAACTATGGTTGTTAACTATGTTATCCAGTAAGTTCTTAAGAACGCCTAAATCTACTTCTCTAAACCCCTTAGCGCTGTGGGTGTCGATAAGTGAGTAGAAGTATAACTCCCTACTACCCTTAACTAAGTCCCATATCTCGTAGGGCAGGTCATCAGAACCTATCTCTAAGTTCTTAAGGAAGGCCATGAAGCCTGTCTTAAGTGGGACTACGTAAGCTTCCCAACCGCTATCACCTACAACGACGTATGGCTTACATGGTTTTAAGGCTGCAGTTGTGTTGAGAAGTCCGTCTAAATTGTTATTTAAGTACTTAACTATTTCCCCGCTATCTAATGACGTTGTCAGGTTCCTCTCATGTGAGCACGGTGTGTGGAATACGAATGCCTGATACCTACTTCCTAAAGACCTCTCTAGGTCGTATATGAATCTAGAACTACCTATATTTCTAAACGGTCCGAAATGAATTGTCGGAAATACTAACAATATGTTCTCGTTACTATCAGTTTTAATTAAGGCAAACCTCATTAAGACATCACTACTCTCAGAGTACTTATCAAATTCTAATTCAATGGGTTGCGGATCATTGCTAAACCAGCTTGCTACGAAGGCGTTGATGAGCGACATAGGTTTAATTCCGAATGAGCTACGGCCCTTAGACTCTATAATGATTATTACTAGAACTGATGTTATAAGCGATAATACCTGTATTAAAGAAGCTCTGATTAAATATATCGGTGCAGATGAGCTGATCACATCACTATTTAGTATTAGATACGTTATAAATTGGGGGATTGTTGAAGTTATTAATGCTTGTAGACGCCTCATAAAAACTTGAAGCACTATATATGCCATCCCTGAGGTAGCTAACACACCTAGACCCCTAATATCAGTTAGCTTAGTGAGGATTACCTCAGCAATGGAGAAGACGCATATTAGGATCGTCGTAAGACCTAAAACCCTCTTAATATTTAAAGTCTTAGACTTAGTCGTAATTAAGTTGAGGGTTAAGAAGACTGTAAATCCTACTACGTAATTAATTACGTTATTTAGGTATATGCTTAGTTCTACTGCCGGCGTTGCCGAGGCTATACCTACTAATAAAGCTACGATTAGGTACGTAGCAATTATCACATACGCCTTAGGGAGTAGGAAGAGTCTTTTATAGTACCGCCTTACTATTGCCTCACTACTCATTCGATACATGATCAGTTAATGATTATGTAAAGATTAATAAGCTATACGTTTACATGACCTTAATACCCTACTACTTAATACTTCAACCTCATTAACCGTAAACCACGGGGTTGAGTCTCTAACCCTAAGTGAGGCAGCTGAGGTAGCAGTAGCTACAGCCTCCTCAAAACTAACACCTAAGATTAAGTACTTATAAGCAAATACTGCAGTAAATACATCTCCAGTACCTAACGTATTCCCGTAGATTAGTTGGGGTGGTTGAATAGTGTTGAAGACTCCATCATTAGTTGAGAAGTATGTAGGACCTGAGCCGTTAGTGATGATCATAGGTATGTTAAATTCGTGAAAGCAGTTAATGACGCCGACACCCCTACACCTAGGCGGGAACTCATACCACTCACCTCTTAAGATCAGTTCATCACATTCTAACTTAGCTAGCTCTGAAAACACCGAGTAATCGTTGAAGACTATCCCATCCCTACCTACAGATCTCGTAAACCCTTGAACATCTATCACAACCCTCTTCCCGCTGACCAACTCCTTAACAACTTCTAACGGGATCTCATTCATGGTTAAGGAGATAACCACGTACCTACTAAGACTGCCTGCAAGCTCTCTCAAATTAATATGGCTCTTCCTAACCAACTTAAGCTTTCTGCTACTATCTAATTCTACCCTAAAGACTGTCTCACCAACACCGCATGGAATTAAATTAACACCTAACCGACGGAGGAATTCATATGTAGTGCCCTCAGTTGTGAGGACCGTGAATTTATTGAATCCTAAGAAACTAAGAGCTAAGGATGAGTAAAACGCAGGGCCTCCTGCAAACCCGTAGCCATAGATTAAATCCTTAGTAGACGATAAAATCATGGATAACATACTACGTCCTCAAACTAAAAGTTAATTAAGGTATAAATTTAAGGAGTTTAAGGAGGGCGGCGGTCGTCTAGCCTGGTTAGGACGCCGGCCTCCCAAGCCGGAAATCCCGGGTTCGAATCCCGGCCGCCGCACCAAGTAATTGAAAAGCACTCCTAGAAGTATGATGGTGTCCTCACATCTCCACCCCTCAGTATGAGGTATTAGGTTTGACTTACTAGACTTTGACCAATAATAATATAAAGTAGTTTACGTATATCAGTAGGTGTTTGCCTTGTCTGAATATGAGGTTGTGGAGAGTAGGTTGTCGGGATTACTTCCATCTCTTGAGCGAGATTATGTTGGGAAAACTAAGGTTAGCAGTGAGTTATTTAGGAGATCTCTTAGGGTTTTACCTGGCGGTGTTACATATCATGTTAGGTTCTTACATCCTTACCCACCATTCATTGTAGGGGGTAGTGGTACTAGGGTTTGGGATGTTGACGGCAATGAGTACTTGGATTTTTGGATGGGTCACGGCACTCACGTATTAGGGCATGCGCCTGACTTCGTAGTTGATGCAGTATGTGAGATCTCCAGGAAGGGCACACACTTAGGGTTTGAGAATTACTACGTATTAGAATACGCTGAGTACCTAACTAAGGTCCTCCCTAACGTGGAAATGTTAAGGTTCTGTGTTAGTGGTACTGAAGCTAATATGTACTTAGTTAGGCTGGCTAGGGCGTATACCAAAAGGAAATACGTAGTTAAGATTGAAGGTGGTTGGCATGGAGGTTATGACTCGCTTCACATATCGGTAAACCTCATAGACGAGCCTGAATCGGCTGGACTCCTCGAAGACTCTGTAAAGTATACCTTAACAATACCTTTTAACGACTTAGACGCTGTTGAGAAGGTGTTGAGGAAGTATCCAGTAGCAGCAGTCCTCCTAGAACCGGTGTTAGGCGGTGGGGGGTGTTTAGAGCCTTTAGAGGGGTATCTCAGAGGGTTAAGACAGCTGACCTACGAGTACGGTACATTACTCATACTTGACGAAGTGATTTCAGGGTTTAGACTCGCATTAGGCGGTGCTCAGGAATACTTCAACATCAACGCTGACTTAGTGGCTTACGGGAAGGTAATAGGTGGTGGTTACCCAGGGGCTGGAGGCTTCGGAGGTAGGGCTGAGTACATGGAATTGCTAGACCAGTTAAAGTACCCGGATCAGAGGCTTAGATCGTATCATGGAGGCACCTTCGTAGGAAACACCATAACTACGGTGGCTGGCTACACGTTAGTTAAGTACTTAGCCGAGCATAGGGGGATTTACGAAGTAGCTAATAATCTATGGGAAGGGATTTCTAAGGAGTTCGAGAAAGTATGTATGGAGTACGGTGGTATGTGCTGGACAACAGGTGTAGGGACTATGAGGGCCGTCCACTTCACTAAGTTAAGACCTAAGAACTTTAGAGAGGTTAGGGAGCTACGTTGGAGTAGGGTAGTGGAGAAAGCCTTCAACCTATATGCCAGGACCAACGGCATACTCTACATCAGTGAGAAGTTATTCCATGTATACCCATCACTAGTTCAGAGTCGTAAGGAAGTAGAGTACCTACTTAAAACATTTACGAATTTCATGGATATGATAGTTAAGCTATAACTCCTAGACATCAATCAGGTCTTCTCAGAAGGTTTGAATGGTTTAGAATTAACGCTTTGAAGCTAGTAGCCCACCCTACCATCAATAAACGTTTAGATAATTCATTGATGGTGTTAAGAGATGATTACCTACTCCTAATCTTAACTTTAACTGAGTTGAATATCGGACCTCCCCCCACCAGCTGCGTCTCAACCGGTACTATAGTATTTAGTGACTTACCGTTAATGTCTTTTATCTGTCTTTGAACCCATAAGGTCTTCCTTAACAGCGAACCATCGATCCTAGCAAGGAGCTCCACACAACCATCTTCACTGCATATTTCAACTATATCACCTTCTTTAATGGTTAGTTCTTCAGCATCATCCGGATTTACATGAACCTCAGGTCTAGGGTCTCCGTATACCTCCCAGAATTGCGTATGTGTATATAGTGGTGATGCGGTATTTAAAAGTGTAAATCTCCCATTGTCTAAGGATTTCATAACTGGTTTTGGAAGTGGGTTTAAGTTCTTCTTATATGCTGTAGTTGAGTAGAATTCTATCTTACCTGTAGGTGTCTGATATTCATCTCTAGGTCTGTATTTAAGCTTTAAGGTCTTACCACTTAATAACTCCTCGAAGGAGCCTTCAACAGCTCCTTCTAATACCTTCCTCAAAGCATCCCAGGGATCTTCATATATCAATCCACACTCTATATTAAGTCTCTTAGCAAGTTCCTTCACCACCCATACCTCATCCCTACTCTCACCGAGCGGTTCGACAGCCCTTTCAGATATCCTCACATAGTTATGGCTGTAGGGCAGTGTGATGCAGGTTTTTTCTAAGTACGTAGGTGCTGGTAGGACTACATCTGAGAATATGCATGTCTCATTCCAATGCGGGGTATGTGTGACTACGAAGACATCGTTTCTCAGCAACCCCTCCCTCAAGTATTTCTGCCCGGGTAACGTGAGTAAGGGATTCATGTTATATATGTAGATAAATTTAAACTCACCTTTTAAGATATGTTCTGCTAATGCGACTTGACTTACAACTCTAACCTTATTTAGTAGTAAATCCTCACCAGTTAGATAACCTACGTTTACGTAGAACCCTCTACTATTGCTGTAGTAAAACCCTCTATGCTGTCCTACCAACGCTGGCAGTAAGGATAGTATCCGAGCGGTTTCCCCTCCATTAACAGATTTCTGAACCCCTAAACCTATCATAATCGTGCTTGGCTTAATATGGCTGTAAATCTCTGCAAACTTAATTATTAACTCCTTACTAACACCAGTTATTTCAGAGATATTCTCTAATTCATACTTCATAACCTCATTAACAAATAACTCATAACCAAACGTATACCTCTCTATGAAATCCTTATCGATGAGGTCTCCCTCAATTAAGGTTCTCGCCATGCCGTAACCTAACCACACATCAGTGCCGGGCTTAATAGGTATCCATAGGTCTGACTGCATAGCCGTCTCACTCCTCCTCGGATCGACGACAACTACCTTACACCCATCACGTTTAGCTCTTAACAACTGCATCCATAGGTGAGGAGCACTCACCGCCGCGTTAAATCCCCATAGGATAATTAACTTCATGCTGATGAGTTCGTCTGGTAGTACACCATAGCTTAAGCCGTAGTGAAGGCTTATGCCTTCATGGCCTGACCTACTGCAGATACTGTAATCAGTTTTAGCAGCACCGATAACGTTCCAGAACCTTTGAGGGAAATACCATGTTATTAAGTCCATATTACCAGCGTATTCTAGGTGGAGCACACCTTCAGATCCGTAATTCTCTAAGACCTCCTTGAACTTCCTAATTATAATTCCCAACGCATTATCCCAGCTAACAATCATGAAATTACCTTTAGGCTTACTACCTATGTTAACATGCGGGTACATAACCCTATTTCTATAGACCCTACTACTATCCGCAACACCCCTCGCACATAGGAAGCCGTCTGTTATCGGGTTCTCAGGATCTGGACGGATGGTCTTAATAATACCGTCCTCTACAATTACCTTCATAAAGCATGTGTCATAGCAGTCCCTCATACAGACAGATCTGATATGCATAGCATTAATAACCGATATTTACTACTACAATGTATAATTAACTTTATGATATTTTCTTAATTAACTTAACTAATTAAAATGTAAAGCATTTTTTTCAATTAATGAACTTTTAAAAATGTTAACACTAACAATGTTACGAAAATTTTAAATTTATGGTTACTAATATTGAAGGGGGAGTATTAATATGGTTAGAGCTATGACTAAGGAGGCGTTGCTATCAGCTTTTGGCGGGGAGTCTATGGCTCACCTCAGGTATTTAGTATTTGCTGAAGTAGCTGAGAAGGAGGGATATAGCAACGTAGCTAGGTTATTCAGAGCAATAGCTTATTCCGAGTTTGTTCATGCTAGAAACCACTATAATAACCTTAAAGAATATGATGAAGATGTTAAGGTAGCTGCAGGACTCCCAATAGGTCCTGGGAATACCTCTAAGAACTTAGAGTTAGGTATTAGAGGTGAGGAATTTGAGATCAACGAGATGTATCCCATATATCTTGAGGTAGCGAAAGCTCAGGGGGAGAAAGGAGCTGAGAGGAGCTTCTACTTCGCATTAGAGGCTGAGAAGATACATGCCCAACTCTACAGGGAGGCTAAGGGATACGTAATTAATAAGCAGGACTACCCATTGAAAGGTAATGTATGGGTATGCCCAGTATGCGGGCATACATACGTCGGGGATGAAGCACCTGGGAAATGTCCTATATGCGGTGTGCCTAAGGACAAGTATGTAGGATTTTAGGAGATGAGCGGTATATGATGTCCAAACATCCATTAGACCTACAGCCGGGGAGGAAGTTAACTAGGGAGGAGGTCGAAGAGGCTTTAAGACTATCAATTACAGCAGAATTAGATGCTGTAAACCTCTACCTACAACTTGCTAGGGCTATAGACGATGAGAAGGTAAGGAAGGTATTCGAAGACATAGCTAAGGAGGAGAAAACACATATAGGCGAGTTCCTAGCAATGCTTAAAGTATTAGATAAGGAGCAGGTAGAGGAGCTGGTTAAAGGGGCTGAGGAGGTTAAGGAGTTAACGGGAACCTCGGTTAATGACCCGCAGTTAGGTAAGGTAGGGTCAGAAGTAACTCTAGAAGACTTGTTTAAGCAGGTCATATCAATGTTTAAAGATGTTGTAGATAAGTCGAGGATTCTTAAGAAGTACCTACCCGTAGTCAGACTTGATAGGGGGGTTGAGAGCGTCGTAGTAGAGAAACTAGTAGATGGTAGGTTAGAGAGGTCTGTAAAACGACTGCATGAGATCTCAATGAAGTTTAAGATCAGTCAGAAATCTATTGACGTAGCTGCTAAGGGTGGGCAGCCTATAGAGATTGCCGATGCGTACAACACTGCTAGGAACTTCGCTATGTCAGAAGATAAGTATATAATTGAGGAATTACTCACAGCCGAGGACACTGTTAAGTTACCTCTTAGAAATTGGGGTGAGTTAGGGGTTCCAGTAAGTGATGTAGCTAACGCAGTCATCAAACTATATGAAAACAGGGTTGGCAAACCATTAATACTACTCGTAAGTCCTACAAGGTACTCCGACCTACTAGTCGTACATGAGAAAACAGGTGTTACAGAGCTTGAGAGGGTTAAGGGGTTAGTCGATGAGGTCATCATAGTACCTGCGTTACCAGACGACCATGCAATAATACTCTCACCGCAGGTAAGTATATTAGACGTCGTACTAGCAGGGGATGCTGAAGTAGACTACATAGGACCTGAGGACGGATTCCACGGATTTAGAGCGTGGGAAGCGATAGGTATTAGGTTAAAGTACGGTAAAGGTGTTTGCATCTTAAAAGGTGGTTAGGTCGCATAAGTCACATGTAAGTTAGAAGGTAGGTAAGAAAAAGATCTTAACATCATGATTTTTTATTCATTTACGTTATATCAATCACTTACCTTCTAGTTAACTCATTTAAAACCTCCACTATACTGTCAAGGCTAGTGTCTATGACCGATCTATCATAAGCTATTAAACTCCATACCCTAGCCTCATACCCTCCTCTTCTCGGCCAATTTAGTAGGAGTTCTTTCAACGATATCTGCCTTCCTATAATCGGATCGGTAATATACCTATTTGTTCTATAATCATACCACTGATATCTTGTAAACCCACCATCAAGCAGGTACTTCTTTGTTGTAGGGTGTAAATGTGATGGAACTACATGGATAACCCACTTACTTTTATCAATACGTAGCATATCAAAACTTAGGCGTAATCCATAGTCGTTTACATAAGCCCAAGTAGGATCTACTAGAAACCACTTCCCATCAACATAAACTAGTACACCTACATGAGCTGAATCATTAGCTCTCCATATTAGAAGATATACATCCTTAAATCCAACACTCTTAAGAAGCGCGTACCCAAGTACTGCGAGGTCATCACAATCACCGCCTTGGTCTTTTATAGTTTCATTAGGTAATTTCCAATGATCTTTCATCACTGATGGATCGTATTGATAATAGGTATTATTCGACACCCACTCAATCAATTTAACAATCATATCTTCAGCAGAAGACGGTAGTACTGGTAATAACCCACTCACATATCTTAGAGAGTTGACAGCATTATCAAGGAAAATCTTATTTAATGTATCGTTCTTATAAGGTAAATCATTCGGGATAACAGCCTTACTAAGATAAGACCGGAAGTACTCTAACTCACTAGCGTATGTTTGAAGCTCGGTTTTTAGTTTGGATATGTGTGATTCGTAGTATGTGATGTTGGCCTTAAGCCATCTATCAACTTCATTGTACTTGATGAGGAGTTTATCGTATTCAGCTATCTTTTTATTTAGCTCAGACTTGTAGTAATTTAATTCCCTTAAAGTCTTATCCAACTCAGTTTCATAAGCTCTTAACTCAGATTTAAGTAATTTATTTTCAGATAATACGATATTTAAATTAACATATATTATCACTAATGTTATTAAGGAAAGTATAAGTGTTATACGTAGTACCGTAATAAGTTTCATTATTAATACCTGGAATAACTCTTTTAATAGCTTAAAAATGTTTAAGGTTGGAAAGCCTTATGATGTGAAGGCCTACGTACATGTCTTCGGTGTTGCAGTCTCTCAGAGATTGATATGCTTTACTTCAGTTTTTTGTTAATTTTTAGTTTTCCTAAGCTTATTAGCTAAGGCAGTAAGACTACATATCAAAATGACAATGTAGTGATGTATAGTATATTTATATGATTGGTCTTCGAACATGAGAGTTAACTATTTGTAAAAAGTTGAGATTACTAAGCAACGGCTGCGTCGGCTTCATAACCAATAAAGTTGTAAAGCAAGTCGTCAGTCATTAAGAAACCGTTGTCATTTAAGAGTTTCTGCATATTTAATATCTTATTCTTCCTAATAGTATAGGAGTTAGAACTTAGAACATGTATTAGTAGTTCAGTAATTTCATCTTGATTTAAATTCTTTACAACTTTGACCAACTCTCCTAAATTTTTAATAGACGTTCTCTCCCTCATTGAAAGCCACTAATAACTTCCTTGAATATAGGTAAATTTAAAAGACCTTGGCCAAGCGTTCTCATCTTAGACCTCGCAAACATTAATAGAGGTTATATATGATCAGTTTAATTAGGGATTAAGATGGTTAACTCCTCTAACGTATGTAGTTTTAAGAGGCTTTTTGATAGTGTAGTTGTTAGGCCTCCAGCAGATGATTTAATAAGATGTGTTTCGACTAGTCATGAGAGGCATAGTGTTAATACTTTAAATGCTTTAAAACAGCATGTTGAATACGTTAAGATATTACTTGAGGAGGGGATTGATGTTTATTCATTGCCTACCCTTAAGGGCTTTCCTGACGCTGTATTTATACAGGATACAGCTATTGTAAGTTCTTTAAGGAGGGAGGCATTGATTTCAAACTTTGGTGAGGTCAGTAGGAGGGGTGAGGAATTAAGTATTGCTGAGTTCTTAGGGAGGCATGGATATAAATTAGCTTATGTTAAACCGCCTGCTACGTTAGAAGGTGGTGATGTATTGGTTACTGATGTTGGATTGATCTACGTTGGTATTACTACGAGGACTAATTTAGGCGGTGTTGAATACTTAAAGAACTTCTATAAGGGATATGAGGTAATTCCGGTGGTGGTTAATAAGGTTTTCCATTTGCTCTCAGCTGTGACTTACTTAGGTAGTAAGACTGTAGCTTTAGTGCCGGAGTTAATTGATGTATCAGTATTTAAGGGTTTTAAAATAATTGAGGTATCGCTTAATGAGGCGTACGCTGTAAACATGTTATACTTAGGTGATGGTAAGGTCTTAATGCCTGAGGGGTATCCGAAAACCTACAGTAAGCTAAGGAGTAATGGGTTTAAACCTATCGAGGTTGATGTCTCGGAATTTAGAAAATGTGATGGTGGTATTACCTGTCTATCCCTACCCCTCTATAACGTCTGACCATATGTTCAATATGTTTGAATAACATCGTTTCACGTTTTCGAAAGGTTTTTATTGATATCTCGTATATTAAGAGATATGAGATAGGAGGTGATGTGAAGTTAATAAAAAAATTATTAAGTATTCAGTAGTAATTGCAGTGTTGATCGTAGCCCTACTAACCTTCACATCGCCTGAAGCTGAGTTCATGCCTGAGGAGAAGAGATATCCTTACATAACCTTCCCACTTCTACCTCCAATACTAGCTATAGCTTTAGCGATGGCTACAGGAGAGATAGTTCCAGCACTATTCGCCGGTATATGGGTAGGTGCTTTAATGGTTACCGGTTATAACCCGTTGCAAGCCACTGTTCAATTAATTGATTGGTACATAGCTAATGCGACAGATTCCTGGAACGCGTCCATACTACTTTACGACTTCGTTTTAGGGGCGTTTATGGGTCTTCTCTACGCTTCCGGCGCAGTACACTCATTTGCTAGGGCGGTGTCGAAGAACATTAAAAGTGCTAGAGGTGCTAGCCTTGCAGCATCCTTACTGGGTCTTGCAGTATTCTTCGATGACTACGGAAACACGGTCATAGTAGGCAATTCTATGAGGCCTATCACAGATAAGTTAAGAGTGAGCAGGGAGCTTCTCAGCTATATCGTTGACTCAACCGCAGCGCCGATAGCCGGTATAGCATTAGTTTCCTCATGGATAGGTTATGAGGTAAGCTTAATTAGAGACTCTATAGACTCCCTATCACAGCAAGCTGCTGAAGGTGCTATAGGTGCAGCACCTACTTATGAGGCTTATTACATGTGGTTAAACGCTGTTCCATACCACTTCTACTCACTACTAGCTATACTTATGGTCTTCATCGTGGCGTTAAGTAGGAGGCATTACGGACCTATGTTAAACGCTGAGTTCAGATCTATTAAGGAGGGGAAGGTATTAAGAGATGGTGCAACACCACTACTGCCGACTGAGGAGGTCTTAGGCTCGGAAATAAGGGTTCGGAAACAGGCTTCCGGTTGGTTGTTCGGCATAGCTATGCTTGTCTTAGTCATCGTTACATTACTTGGTTTATGGGCTACAGGAGCTGAAGACCTAACAACTTTCTGGGAAACACCGTTTACTGATGCTTTGATGAATGCTGATACGGCTAAGGCGTTGTTATGGGCTGGGATGGCAACTTACTTCATAACGTTTGCATGGCTACTATTAGGTAGGGTTATGAGTTTCAAGGATGTTATGAGGAATACCTTCAAGGGGATGTACCTCATGGTCTTACCCAACGCCATACTACTCCATGCATGGAGTATTAAATCGGCGACAGATGCTGTTGGGACAGCTGAGTACGTAGTACACGGAGCTGTAGTTATAGGGCTTTCAGCCTTATTAGTACCTCTCATCATATACTTAGCGTCGATGTTCATATCATTTACTACAGGGACTAGTTGGGGTACGTTCGGAGTTATGATGCCTATCGCAGTACCTATGGCTTGGCAGTTAGCATTACTTCAATATCCGAACGATATTAACGTAGCATATATTGTGGCTTTCGCATCGATAGGAGCTGTCTTCGGTGGGGGGATATTCGGGGATCACTGCTCACCAATAAGTGATACAACAATAATGTCATCGATGTTCTCAGCAGCAGATCATATAGACCACGTATCTACTCAGCTGCCGTACGCATTAACAGCCGGTATAATAGGTATAGTACTATATGCACTGTTCGCGTTAGGCATCACTAACTACATAGTACTGCTACCAGCCGGTATATTATTATTGATAGCGCTACATATGATGTTAAACATGATGTACGCTAGAACGGTTAAACTACCAGCTGTAATACCTAACTACGAGGCAGAGGCTTGATGATAGTTAAACATATGAGTAACCAAGGCAGTTTCCATTTTTCCCTTTTTCATGGAGGTAGTACCTCAGCCTACGAATGCCTACAAACGTTTGGATAGTTGTTAGGACTGAGGACATAGGTCGTTATCGGATGGTTAACACCGCATGCTCGCCTCAACTTCTAAGACATCAGTAGCTATCACCGCTGACAGTGAGGGACCACATGTCGGGACTTTAAGACATACTAGCTCAGCTCATTTAACTCACCGCATATCATGCACACAGACCACACCATATAATTAAGAATTTAACCATTTGGGAACAGCTGAAAGCTCTCCTATGGAAGGGGGATGCTAAGCGTAATGGAATTTTAGGTTAGATTGGAACAGCTGGGTTTTTCACTCACTCTATGTTTCCACACCATCTAATAGTTTTTAAGCTTTTTTACATAGCTATCTTTAGGTAAAGAAGTCGGATGGGTATTAATAACTCATCGCCCATGATAAGTAGGGTGAAACTACTTCTCCGCATAGCGTCTTATTCGTTTCTAGTAGTAGGTGTGGTGTTAGCGTCGTTCTCCATTACTATAGTTATCGTATTAACTTCAATATCGAATATTATGAATCTGCTTAACTTAGAACTCGTAGACCTACCTAGGATTACGTATCTCACTGTGTCTAGCATCGTATCGGTCTGCGGGTACGTTAAGGTAGGTGATATGGTAGGTGCTGTGGATTCTGGGAGGGTTGAAGGGTTAAGGAAATCACTACTGATTTGGAGTTTCTTAGGGTTTGCATTCAGCTTCATAATACCTGGGGCTATAACTCTAACCGTACTGCTAAAGTACTACAGTACGCTTATAAAGGTAACTACTATTATGTACTCTTAGGTGTTTAGATGGCGTACATGTATAGTAGGAGGTTCATGATCTTCAGCCAAATCTACAGTCAGATGATAATATTAATCCTCGCAGTTGTCAACACTTATTACCCTCAATACCTCAGCTACACTTTCCTAATATTCATAGGATCTATGTTCGTAATGATGTTCACCACGTTTAGGACGTCGTTAAAGCACGTCATCGGTTCTGAGGCTAAGGAGGTAAGGGAAGGTAGGAAGTTACTTGAGGTTAAATACGATGATGTTATGAGCGTAGCTAGACATGACGCCAAATTAAACGATGAGTTAAAACCTATGATGAAGACCACCCTATTAAGCCTAGCTAATATGTTCATCATATTTGCATGGTACTACATATACTTTAACATTCTTATACATAGCTTTGAAGGAGCGGACTTAACGATGAAATTCGTAGGGTTTCTACTAGGCTATGAAATACCTTACATCGCTGTTACTGTTGTCAGCCTATTCACTAGGAAGTCTTTTAAGACCATGGTTCAGGTAGTCAGAGATTTCATAATATATGATAGGGGGGTCGTGGGCTCTGGAATATGTATTAAGTTTCCCTTATCAAGTAACTACGTAGTTAAAGTTGAACCAAGCAGGAAGTTCGTAGAGATAGCTAAGGTTGATAAGAACTCGGTAATTAAGTATAGATTTTACAGTAAGAATTATGATAAGATAGCAAACATCGTTGATAGGTATGGTAAACCTAAATCAGAGTCTAAGGATTAGATATATACGAATATACATACTCATATTCATAGTGCTCATCACCCTAAAACCGCCTGCAGACCTTCAAACCCTAACGTCAGACTTCACAATACCTCGACATATCTTAAGAATTTACTCGGCCATAGCATTGCCGAATACCGATGAAGTGTTAATAGCGACAGAGTCATCCCTACTACTATTAAATCTGAGTGAGGGCTTAATTCGTGAAATCCCTGTTAAAGATATTTACGACTTAGAACTCTTTAATGATGCTATTGTAGGGACCGGTAAGACCTCCGGTAAGGCATACATACTACTTCTCAATCAGAATATGACTGCAACATCAATTAAATACTCTGTAGACTCCGCACTATACGACTCCGTAATAAGTAGTAACACCATATTGAGCAGTGGGTACGCCTTAATTAACTCTACCTATAAAATAATGATTACATATTCCAACGGTTCTGAGGTAGTAACCTATATAGCGGACTGCCCGTCAGCATGTTATGGTAGGAAACTGCTAATCGCTCAGAGAGGTGAGGTCATCCTAGCAGGTTCTTTATTTCTAAGAGGTCGGAATTACCAGTGGAGCTATGATGTATTCCACGGAGTATTAGGTAGTACATCGCTAATTGGTAGTTATGTAAGTCTTGACGGTAACGACTACGTAGTAAACTCATTCTTAATTAACAACACCATATACACAGTGATAAATTCTGACACCTCAGGACTCCACGTAGCGGTTGCCGATTATGATAACTTCAACACATCCCTCTATAGAATATTAGTAGATGGTAGGAGGGTGGATGGTGTTAACGCTGCCCACTACAACGATTCAATACTAATAATTGCTAAGGATTTGATGGGGGACTCATACACGGTCTTACTCAACGTATCGTCGGGAATCCACATAGCGTTCAGCCTGGGTAATACCTCCGTAGACATATCGATGGCTAACGATAAAGCCGTATACTTAAATAGCTATGCGAGCTCTGCCAGAAGCAATTTAATTATATGTGACTTTGATGAAGTAATTGAGTACCTTAGGAGGTTTAACTCTAGGCATGTCTCGTTAAACAGTGTCGACGTATTTCCATCAACCCTGAAGTTAGCCTTCAATAAAGGCGAATTAAATTATGAAGTCTCCACACATACCATCCCATCACCTACTACCAGCGCTATAGCTACTACTTCAATCGGGAGGAATGAGAGCACATCCACTACATATTCTAAGGAACCACTGTATACTTTAAAGATTGATGAGCTGGTATGGGGTAGGGTATCATTCCTCACAATAGGTATTATCCTAATAACGTCTTCAATAATACTTAAATATTTAACGAGGATCAGGGTTGAGGAGTGAGGTGTTCTGGGTTAAGCATCGATAACGGTAAACATATTACCTGTAATCTGTAAACATTGTAGGTAAATTCGAATCTCTCATGGTTCGTTCTACGATGCGGGTTTGACTTAGTTCCATATCCTGTGGGGAGGTTAATGCCCCAGCAGGTAGCTGATCACGTTAAATAGAATGCAGATATTTAAATATTGCTAAGTACCGTTAATGGGGATGCTGTGTGAACTCATTAGAAGTGGTGTTGAAGTTCTTCACCTCAGGCAAACCTATATTTATCTACGATTCCTACAGCCGTGAAGATGAGGTTGATATGGTTTACCATGCGTCGTTCATCACGTATAGAGAGATATATAGTTTAAGGACTATAGCAGGTGGTTTAATATGCTATGTCATACCCTATGAAGTTGGAGTTAAGTTAGGCCTTAAATTTATGGATGAAATACTCAACGCAGCTGGTTTAGAGGAGTTGACGATGAAGAGGTTAGGCTACGGTGATAAGCCAGCCTTCAGCCTATGGGTTAACTACGTAGGTGTTAAGACAGGTATCTCGGATATGGATAGGGCCTTAACAATCAGTAAGTTGTACGAAGTTACAGAACTTATCGTTAAGGGCTATGTTGATGAAGGTAGGAAACTATTCTATAAGGGATTTATGAGTCCAGGCCATGTACCAATACTCATGAGTCGCGGTATCACGAGTAGGAGGGGGCATACGGAGTTGAGTGAGGCCTTGACTAGATTGGCAAAATTAACACCAGCGACAGTAATTGCAGAGGTGCTTGATGAGGGGTACTCAATGCCTTTAAGCAAGGCTAAGGAACTTGCAGAGAAATTAAATACCGTGATAGTCAGCAGTAAAGAGATAATCGAAGCTTACATAAAGTCTCCTACTCCTTAAAGATCCTGAGAGTTATCGACACAGCGTCTTTACTAACAGTTCTAGGGTAAGAACTACGTATGTTTATCGAAAGAGCAGTGGTCCAGGAACTATCCCGGTAGTTGTCGTCGTTAGGTAGTTATATTGTAGTCATCTGCTCACACTACCTCTACGGCTTCGTAGGTATATCCTAATTTCTCAACCACACCTCCCGTACTTCAGTGGTATATACTCATTAAGCACTGACCCCACCACACATCAATCACATGCAGATCACATAGGCAATCCATAAAGCTCTTAACCTCGAAACGGTATGAAGGGCTAACCGTTCAGAGACTACTGACGAATCCGGCAGTTCACCATAAATCCTCTATAAACCTAGATGATTAAGCCTGTAGTATTCAAGCATTAACAGTAAAACTTTTATACCTCACCCCATTAATTATGTGGTGATGTAGTTGAGCCAATGGCTAGGGTTTTAGGTCCTCGTAGAAAGGCTTCTCAAACCGAGGGTCTAGTCCCCAACTCCTGGTATAACATTGTTCCTGACCTCCCTGAAACTCTGCCTCCACCACTACTCCCAGATGGTAGAGTCCCTCCTAGGGAGATGTTTGAAAGACTTTTCGCTAAAGCCCTCGTAGACCAGGAATCTAGCTGTGAGAGGTTTATCGGAATCCCCGAAGAAGTCAGGGAGATTCTAATAAGTTTGGGAAGGCCTACCCCCCTCTTCAGAGCTAGGAGGCTTGAGGAGTTCTTAGGGACGCCGGCTAGGATATATTATAAATTTGAAGGTGTCCTACCTACTGGGAGTCACAAAGTTAACACTGCTATAGCTCAAGCATATTATAACATGGTTGAGGGTGTTGAAAGGCTCTCGACAGAGACTGGGGCTGGGCAGTGGGGTTCAGCCCTATCTTTAGCTGGGGCTTTGTTCAAATTGAAGGTTAGGGTTTTCATGGTTAGGTCGAGCTATGAGCAGAAGCCTTATAGAAGGGTTCTGATGGAGCTTTACGGGGCAGAGGTTGTGCCAAGCCCTTCTAAACTGACTGAGGCTGGGAAGGCTATCCTGAGGGTAGATCCTGAACATCACGGAAGCCTCGGTATAGCAATATCTGAAGCTATTGAGGATGTCCTATCCGACGATAGGGCTAGGTATAGCCTCGGCAGCGTCCTCAACCACGTGCTTTTACATCAGACGGTTATAGGGTTAGAGGCCATCAAACAACTTGAAGAGCTTGGAGAGGAGCTCCCGGACTATGTTATAGGTTGTGTGGGAGGGGGTTCGAACTATGCAGGCCTAGCCTACCCTTTCATGAGGTTTAAACTCTTAGGGAAGAAGGATGATATGAAGTTCATAGCTGCGGAACCTAAGGCATGTCCCTCCCTGACCCGTGGAGCCTATGCCTATGACTATGGAGATACTGCGAACTTAACACCTCTACTTAAGATGTACACGGTAGGTCATAAGTATAGGGTCCCACCCATACATGCTGGAGGGCTTAGATACCACGGCGACGCTCCCTCACTATGCCTTCTAGTTAATAGGGGTCTCATAGAGGCTAGAGCATACCACCAGACTGAAGTGTTTGCTGCCGGACTTCTATTCTCAAGAGTTGAAGGCATAGTCCCAGCACCTGAAAGCGCTCATGCTGTTAAAGCAGCCATTGATATAGCCTTAGAGGCTAAGAGGAGTGGTGAGGCTAAGGTGATATTGTTCAACCTAAGCGGTCACGGCCTCCTAGACCTCCAAGGATACCTAGAGTACTTTGAAGGTAGATTGAAGGATTACGAACCTGAGAACATAGACCTATCATATCTTCCCAGAATGGATTCGTAGGAGGACCCTCTAAAGCTATGATTTCTGGCAAGCTTAAAGTGGAGATAGCCCTCGTAGACATTAGGGAGCTTAAGCCCCATGAAAGGTTTATCCCCGAAAGGGTTACCGTAATTTTAGACTCCCTTATTAAAAGTAGGGTTTTGAGGAGACCCCTAATAGTTGACAGTAAAACGCTTACAGTAATAGACGGCACCCACAGACTTGAAGCTTTAAGAAGACTTACGGCTAAGGTAGTACCAGCTATACTAGTAGACTATGAAGGCAGTAATGAAATAGTCGTAGATAGGTGGGTGAGAGTCTATGAAGTAAAAAACAGCGATAAGAACACGGTCTTAAGAGAGCTTAGAAAGGTCTTCGGGCCTTCGATCTCGATAGTAGACTACGATCCTTTAACTGCTAAGATTGATGAGGGTTTGAGGGGGAAGGCATATAGGTTCTTAGAGGCCTTAGAGTTCTCTCCTAACATAATCGTGAAGCTTAGGGCGGCAAAACCTAGAAGAGCTCCTAATTCCATTATAATCCTACCGCCTAGGATCAGTAAGGCTGAGGTAGTTGAAGCAGCTCTAAATGGAAAACTATTCCCCCCTAAGACCACGAGACATATAACTGTGCTTAAAAGTATAGGTTTAAGGACGAGGCTTTCCAACCTTAGTAATGTAGGGTCCCCAATTCCACCAATTCTGACCTAACATCAAGATGTATCTAAGTTGTCCTAGAAGACTCCGTCTACGTTTAACTTTGTATGATGTTATAGGTGATGAAGCTAGTTCTTAGCTATATTTACGGGTAGCTCTGAGAAGAAAGTAAAACCGTGGTAAGTGAGTGTAGTAATAGTTTAAAAATATTAAAAGATAACTTAGTAATGTATACGGTGTGCTTAGCAGGGATGTTCGGGGACTTTAAGATCTTCGATGAGTTCGAAATTAACCTACTTAACGGTAAGGTAGTGTTTAAAAGAATTAATGGCGGTCATCTAAGGATTGTTAAGTCCATTAATTCATCGATAACTTCTAAGGTTATTAACCTAACTGTTGATGAGTTCATTAGTTTAAGACCTAAACAGCCGTCTGGGAACATGATTAAAGTTAACTACTTAATGATAAGATTTTCTGAACCGCTTACGTTACTGCCTAAAACATCAACATCTGTAAATCTACAGCTCCCAACGGATTTAGGAGTCTTCGTAGGTGACGTATTAGTTGACTCAATACCTCTAAGTAAGGTTAAGTACGCGCTTTACGGGCCGTCAGACATCGGAGATCTCTGCAGGTATATAAGTAAGGAAGTAGTAGATTCAACTCCTAAGGAGTTCTTAGGTAGTATGAATGTTAGCATTACCTCAACATATGCTGATAATTTAAGCATTAGCAGAGTAGTCATACCGGTAGAGGGCTTAGCAGTCTTCGTCTTACACGACAATGAGATAAGATTTAACAACGTTGAAGTTAGATGTCTATCCCCACTCCATGTTGAAGTCTCCACGGATAGTAAGACCTCCTTAACTCCTAGTGAAATCAGATATGGTGGTAGGGCTGAGAAATCATCATATACTATGAGGTTCGGTGTTTAAGATGGTCTTAGACTTCATAGTAGGTAGTTTTGAATTCCTCATTAAAATAACACTAGCTTTAATCGCTATACTTATCTCCTACTACTTAGGTAAACTGTTCAGTGGCTACATCAAGAAATCTAAAATAAAGGTACATCCAGAACTCATGTATAATATTATGAGGGCAGTTAAACTAGTTATGTTATTCATAGGCTTCCTAATAGCTCTATCTATACTAGGTATTGAACTCACTGGCCTAATGGTAGCAGCTGGATTTGCCGGTATCGTTGTCGGTCTAGCAACACAGCAAACGTTAAGTCAGATATTTGCCGGTATTTCTATGCTTATAGAGGGTAGGATTAAGGTCGGAGACTCAGTTAGAGTAGGGGATGATTGGGGAGTCGTAGAGGCTGTAGGGATTATGTCAACTCAGATTAGACTGTGGAGTGGTGAGGTGGTAACTATACCGAATAGCGATTTAATGTCCTCTAAAATATATAATTATTCTAGGCCGATCGCTAGGAGGATAGACCTCTCTCTAGGGATTTCATATAATTCAGATATAGGTAAGGCGTTAGACGTGATTAGAAAGACGTTAGAAAGTAAAGAACTTATCCTAGCAGAACCCCCTCCAACACTCATAGTTGACTCACTAGGTGATAGCTCTGTAAACATTAAAGTCCTACTCTGGGTACCATCTCAGGAATTCTGGACCATAAGAAGGGAGATTATTAGGGAGATTAAGGGAGCGTTAGAAGCTGCTGGCATTGAGATACCGTTCCCGCAGAGAGTTATATGGTTAAGGACTAAGACAGATTCAACGCAGCTAAGTCAAGCTTAAACCACCGCTCTGAACTAGCGTTAGCCTTCGTAACGTTAGGTCCTCTCACCATGGATTAACAACCTCATCAATCCACACTCATTAAGTACTTAACGTTAGGTAGACTAAATCGCTGACCTAGGAAGTAGTCTTACTTAAACCGAAAACCTTTTCCTTACTCAGTAGGAATTAATGAAGGTTAGGCAGGGGATGTAGTTATCGGTTTAATGGCGTTTCTCCTCTTAATCAAGGATCTGCTGGCATAACGTTTAAACACATTTGTAGAGGGGCTCATCAACTATGGTTACGTCTTTAAATCTCTTAAACTACACTGCTATTGAGGTGTGCTGAACGGTTTGTAGTTCATGGAATGTCTCTAGGCTGGATTTAAGGTTAGAGGGCGGTGTGGAACGTGTAGTTGATGAGGTCTTAGACTATGTGAGGTATAATACGTTTAGCAGTGATGATGGGGTAATTTACTTCAGGGCTAGTGTTAAGGTGTATGACGCCTTATTGGATATTATAAGATTTATCGGTAAGGCCTTCAGGTTGTATGGCTTGATGCGTTTAAGAGTGGAGACAATGATCTTCGGCGAGCTCATTAAGGAGTTAATGAGCTTAGGCACATGTAAACCTAGCTTAGAGGTTGTAATAACTGCTACACCGTTAAGAACGTTGGAAAATAGTTGTTTAGGTGATTTCTACGTATCAGAAATGATAACACCTATCGGTTATGCTTTAACATCATTAGAAATTAGGGGGACTACTGAATATGTGGTCTTCGATGAGGTGCGTTTCAATATATGCTCGATATCTAAGGACTTTAAAATCGTAGGTTGTCTACTCCCCTCCAGCTCTGAGCCCATAGATCTGAGCTACTTAGAATTAGTAGTTAAAATCTTAAGGGATGTTGTGGGCAGGCTTAATGCTAAGCATAGATATGTTACTTGGTTATTAAGTCAAGGTAGCCTTCACGTACTTGATTACTAACTACTAGGTATATTAGTATTCGCTGTCCCTTAATCTTTAATAAATCTTCTAAGGAGTTCCCTATACTTTATGTACATATCGTCGTTGAGCATCTTACTATAACACTCATTACATACCCTGATCGAAGGCTGTAACTCAACAGAACACTCCCTACAAACTATACGTCCGCATATCAAACAATTACCTACTGAAAGTCTTACATGACATATACTACATAGAGTCTCCCTACACACGCTGCACACGCCGTTGGAATCTATATGATTACCACATACATACCTACCGCATAATTTACACCTACTTACAGCCTCAAAAGCCTCGCAGACCTCACACAGCAGTGCTAACACCTTAACATATTAATTAATTAACTCACTTATTTTAATTAATTTGGGATGACCTGACGACTATCTCTGAGCTGTGATGTTGATGGAGCGACTGGGACCGATTTTATATGGCGTTAGCTTCGTAGGCAGTGTTTAATGTATTAGAATATTTATTTAAGGATTTATGGAGAAGCTTTAACTTAAAAAACAAAAATAGTTTTTAGGCTCCATTATCCTTATATCGTGAATGTCGGTATGAAGACTTGGATGAGCTGTATTAGCCCGTAGGGTAGGTACACGACTATACCTATTATTGATAGTATTACTATTATTATGTGAGGTCTGTAAGACTTTGGTAGATACTTCATGTTTAGGTATAATAACGCGATACCCCATATGGCTAGGGCGAATAGGTGTGTAGCGGCTGATGCGAATGCTGCTAATATCGGTAATGAGAACTTTGTGAGGAAGAATATACCACCGACTATGATTAAGTATGGCCATAGGTATAACCTAACTTTATTAGGAGTGATATCAACTGCCTTCTTAAACGTACCTCTCGCCATATCATATATTGTCCACATATATACTTCGTGGAGTCCGTAGAACGTCCCCCAGAAGGCGAAGAAGGAACCTATCCACCATATCACTCCTGCCCAAGGACCTAAAGTCTTAGTAAGCCAGTCTACTTGAGCTGCAGCTAGTGCAATGCCTGAGGGAGCTACACGCATTGGACGTAAAACCTCAATAGTTAATATTACTGCAGGTATCGTTACGATGAATACCATGAAGTATGACAGGCCGCAGTCAAACATAGTTGGTAGTAACCAACCCTTAATCTTCTTCTTCGATTCCTCATCTTCAGGTATGGATAGTTTTGGTAAACCTATGGTGACGACTTTCTTTAGTATCTCATCTGAGAACCTTAGAAGGGCCCACCCCTTCTCCCTCAGCATGGCTTGATAGCCTACGTAGTCTTGAATGCCGCCGCCCAGAGCACCTAATGCTGTACCTAATAGCATGAATGGTGTTAGCGCCCATATATCTGGGGCTGCTTTCTGAATCCACGGTTCGTAAGGTGGTATTGGACGTGGTATGAAGAGGTTTCCGAAGAACGCTCCCCAGTCAGGCCTTGTGCCTAATAGTGTTGCAGCCCAGAAGGCAAGGAACATAGACCATAGGACAAGTAAGCTTATAGTCTCAATAACTTTATATGCTCTGCCAAGTCTAGCTGCGAATACCAACAATAGTACTGTAACTGCAACAACTAGTATCCAGAAGTATAGGATGTCTGCAGGCCTGCCTAAGGCATGCCATAATACTGAAGCGCTTAACGAACTTAATATATTAAACCACATAGGCATAACTGCTAATATAGTAACTAGTAAGAAGAGGTTAAACCATCTAGTGTAGACCTTAGCACAAGCTATTGATGTGGGGATACCGGTTATCGTATGCCATCTATTAGCTAGGTATTGTATCACACCCTTAATCCAAACACCGTATAAGAACGCCCAAACCATGACATATCCGAAGGCCGCAGCAGCTCTCGGCGTCCAGACAAGCTCACCACTACCTATTGTGAGTGAGGCAATTATCGCACCAGGTCCGGCAACAGTCCAAATCCACTTAAGCTCAATTTTTGGCGGAGTCTCGATCTGGTCCAAATACTTTTTATAATCAATTGCTTCGCTCATACCTTGAAAACCTCATATACTATTGTATATAATCTACTTATAAATTTATCTTAGTAGTTCCTTAGTAGTTCTCGACAATCAGGAACGGAGTGCTTAATTTAGAACATTTTAGTAATATTGAATTAGGTAGGTAGTTATGTCTAATAAGGGTATAATCATAATTTGTCTAACCTTGTTAGCAGTAATGATAAACTCTACGTTAGTTACTACGGTGAAAGCTCAGACTTCCCCAACAACTTACTCAGCTAGCTATGCTGAGATCCTCAGCCATAGTGTTCAGGTAGCAGGTAATATACTTATGAGGTGGGGTATACTAGGAGGTGATGCCTGGGAGTTATTAGATAAGGCAAGAAGTTTAATTGTTAGTATATCTGAAGTTGAGGGGAGTGATAGGGAGTTAGCTAGGAAGTACTTCCAGGAAGGCATGAATTACGTACATTCCGCAATATCATTAGCTGCAAGGGAATATGTAGGTAGTGAGGAATTCAGGAACATGGTGATGGTTAGGAAGGGGTTACAAGAGGTTCAAATATTAAATGAAACTATAAATAACGTTAAATCTAAATTATTAAGTTTAAATAGGTCGGCTGCCCTCCAAACATCGGTAGTTAACGCTTATTTAACCACTATTGATAACTTAATAGCTAGGGTGAACTCTCTTAAAGATTATTTAAATGGTGTCTACTCAAACCTCAGCAACTTTAACGATAAGTACGTTGCAAGTGAATTAGCTGGCATTGGAGAACAGATAAGGGTATTGAGTAGGGAATTAAGTAGTGCTCAACTCATTAAGGTAAGAGATGAAGTTACTACTAGGGTTAAAGAACGTTTAAGGGATTTTGAGGGAAGGGTGGATGAGTTAAGGAGGATGGGTGAAGATATTAGGGCTTGGGGGATGTTAGAAGTAAGTCGAATCGTAGGTATGCGGATTAGAGGGCTTGATGAAAATATCAGTAGGTTATGGCAACTCATCAGTAAGCTTGAAGGTTTAGACAACTTAGAATGTTTGAGAGAGCTCTCAAACATCAATGAAGTATTAAACGTTTTAAACTTAAGTATAGATGACTTAAACAACGTGCTTAAAGAGGTCTTTGAGGTTAGAGACGTTATTAGCGGTGAGATCGCTCGGATTAGAGAGGTGTCTGCAAGGTTAGGTCTGAGATTAAAGGAAGATGGTAGGCTACCACAGCATGTTAGGGAGAGGATTGCTGAGATGGTAAGGATGAGTGGCCAGATATTAAATGAAAGCGATGATGTTATGAAGAACTTAATGACTAATACCTCGTCTACGGATGCATTACTTGAGAGATTCGAAGCTATGGTTAGAGATAGTTGGAGGTATAGTCAGGAGTTAAGGAGGTCATTAGGTATGCATGATCAACACCGAGACATAATTCCCTTAGTAGATGATGTGGAGAAATCATTAGACGGTATGCTGAGGAAGGTTAGCATGTTTAATGGGGTAGCACGTAAGATTAGAGATGATAAGAAAGTCTACGTTGAGAAGTTAATAACTACTAGTATGAAGACTTTAGAGGGTCTGAACCTACTTAAAGCCGACCCAGCTGCTAAGAAATTACTTAACGATACATTAACGTTATTGAGGGAGGCTCTAACAGATTTAAGTGATAAGGACTTTAAAGCCGCTATGAAGTCCTTAAAACTAGCTCTGAATAACGCTGAGGAGCTCAGCAATAGACTTCCATACCCACATAACTTACGTATCAGTAGTTTGGTAGGATATCTACGCCTAACATTAAACGAGCTTCAAAGCCTTAGTTAGGTCTATACTAGTGCTTCAGGAAGGTATAAAAGGGATTAGCTTTTAATGATATCCGGGTCTCATATGAGTTATGATGTAGTAGTGGTTGGTGCTGGATTTGCTGGTGCGTCAACGGCCTACTTCTTAGGTAGGTTGGGGATTAAAGCATTAGTCATCGACGTTAAGGGATGGGAAGGTGTTGGCAGTAAGCCGTGTGGTGATGCTGTAGGGAAGCATCACTTCGATGAGTTAGGAATGCCTTACCCTGAGAAGGATGAGGTGCAGGGCTTGGTAAGGGGTATTCTAATATACTCACCTAGTGAGGAACATAACGTCTTCATAGGGGGTGAGGGCTTCGAAGTCCACAGAATTAAATACGCTCAGAAACTGCTTTCAGACGCTATTAGTAGAGGTGTTGATTTCTTAGGGGGGACTCATTTTAGGGAGCCTATCTTTAAGGACGGATGTGTAGTTGGCGCTAAGATTTGGGTGAGCGGTGTTAGGGAGATAAGTTCGAAAGTCTTAGTTGATGCCTCAGGTAATGCTAGGTCTGTGACCAGGCTACTTCCGAGTTTATGGCCTGTCAACGAAGAATTAAACCTAGGCGATGCAAACATAGCGTATAGGGAGGTTAGAATCGTGAAGGATAGAATTGAAGAGCCTGAGGTGCTTAGAATATATGTTAATAATGAGGTAGCTCCCGGAGGTTACTGGTGGTTCTTCCCATACAGCCTGATGGATGGCTACGTCAACGTAGGTTTAGGTATTAGAGGGGATTTAAAGATGGTTAACCCTAAACAACTTCTCTACAAATACGTTCTCTCAAGGCCTGAATTCAAGGATAGCAAGGTTGTAGAAGCAGGGGGTGCTTTAGTACCTACTAGGAGGCCTGCAGCGTCGTTAGTGTGGAACGGTGTCGCGGTAGTAGGTGATGCTGCATATGTCGTCAACCCAGTACATGGAGGTGGAAAAGGATCCTCTATGATATCAGCTAAGTGCGTGTCTGAAGCTATTTTAAACGCCTTAGAGGTTGGGAATGCTTCAGCTAGGGACTTATGGAGGGCTAACCTATGCTTTATGATGAGGTATGGATATAAACAAGGAGTTTTAGATATATTTAGATACTTCCTCCAAAGGCTAAGTAATGACGACTTAGAATTCAGTATTAGTAGGAAATTGATAAGCGGTGATGAGTTAAATGAAATATCACTTAAGGGTAGGTTCGATGTAGGTGTTGTTGATAAGGTCCTTAAATTAGCTTCACTACTAACAAGACCTTCACTCCTACTTAAACTAAGGGTTGTTGTTAAGTATATGGACTTAATTAAGGACCACTACCTTAACTACCCCTCAACACCTGAAGGACTTGAAAAATGGATTACACAGCTAAACAACTTGCTGAGAACCTACTATGAAACGTTGAAGTGAGTTACTTGCTAACGATGTACGTTCAACATAAGGCTACTTATTCGATTACGACTGTGAAGATCGTCGCTTTCTAACCTAAGGTGATGGACTGCGAGCCAATTATTTCCTAAGGAACTTACCGTAGGTTCTTAGGTAGAGGTCACTGCTCTCTAATCTACTAATTAGCTCTAAGTTCCTCCTATACTTCCCAGCACTTAATTCCTTACCACTCCTCCTCACCCACTCATCAATATTTAACATATACTTCCTCTGTTCATAGTCTCTGTAGACTTCATTTAATACGTTGAAGGTGCAGAAAGGTATTAACCTCCCATCAGGCATTAAGTAATGTATATTACATCTCATAACTCTCTGAACATCATAGTTGTAGAGGTCCATGAAGTGCATCATACCTATGAATAAGAACTTATAGTGCCAAACACCTAAGGCGTGGTAATCCCTCTTAGTGAATATATCGTAGAGCATTTTAGGTAGTGAGGTTTTAATATCTAAGGGTACGTCACTCCACTTAATGAACTTAGCCATTAGGTTTAGGAGTACTTTAGAACCTATTAATAACTTCCCCCCACTCCTGAATTCATGGGCCTTATCGTGGAGGTACTCTAAAAATCCTGTAATGTCTATCATCCTAGTAATCGGTATGTAAGTCACATCATCACCTACACTCTCCACATATACGTAGGTACCTACGCCACACTGTGGGTGATTACTTAACTCGAATTTAAACCTACCCTCTAAGAACTCTGCAAACTCTGATATCGGTATAGTTGAAGGTACTGTAAACCAGTCATCTCTACTTATAGAGCCGTTGGTTAACTCCTCAACGATCTTAACAGCATCTGCTATTGTTACCCTCATCTCCTCCCTCTCAGCCTTCCTAATCATACCTGTTAGACTTACTGGTTGGAAGTTAACAGCTCTAATTACATCCATGTTCAACGCAGCGAATTTTATTATATCTCCTAACTCACCGTCATTTACACCTTTAATTACTACCGGGACTAAGACGACGCTGGTAATACCTGACTTCCTGAAGACCTCCAGTATGTATGGGACCTCCCAATGATTCTTAGGGTTGGTCTTCGGGGTTACCCCATCGAAACTTAGGTAAATGGTGTTCACTCCAGCTGCCTTAATATTCCTAGCAAGTTCTACAGCTTTCTCAGGACTTTCAAGATAGAGGCGTGCGAGTTTAATACCGTTAGTATTTAGTTGTATATGTTTAACACCTAATGACTTAAGTAGTTTAATGATGTCAACGATATCCTCTCTGATAAGGGGCTCACCGCCAGTCAACTGTATAGCTGCTGTAACTCCCTGCCTAAGTAAGTTCTTAACCATGAATTCTATCTGCTCCAACGTAGGCTCATATACAAAGCCTACCTTCTCAGCGTAGAAGAAGCAGTAGTAGCAATCTAAATCACATCTATTAGTTAAGACTATGTTTGCTAAGGCTGTATGGCTTTTATGTACTGGGCATAGGCCGCAGCTATAGGGGCATGGAGCGCTTAAATACGTATAAACATGTCTAGGACCTCTACCCTCAACATACCACCTCTCCAACCTCTTGAAGAACTCCACATCTCCTGAGTAAAGCTCCTCAATCTCCCCGTGCTCAGGGCATACCTTCCTAATATATACTTTATTGCCCCTCTCAACCAGTACTGCTGAGAGTAATGCGTAGCAGTAAGGACATATACTCTGAGTATACCTAATTAGCTTCTCCCCTTCCTTCAATACAGGTAGGTCAGTACTAACACGTATTTCCTTATCACCTATTAATATGAGCCTATTAACACCATCATATTTAGATGGCGTTATGAGCTTACCGTCGTTATTACTTCCCTCCGTAACCTACCCCACCCCTAATAATTCTACAACATGAGTATTAAAAATTAGTTACATCAACAATCATTAATTAGCTTCAGATATACCCAGCTATATCGTTAATTAGCTGTGGATACTTAAATAAACTATCAGGTGCTAATGTCACTATATTTACCTTCACCCCACGACTACTTAACTCCTCACCTATCTTAATTGAGGCGTAGATGTTTGCACCGGTTGAAGGTCCTCCTAAGATCCCCTCATACCTAACTACTTTAGCTACGGTCTTAGCAGCATCCTCATAACCTACTTCAACTATTGTGTCTATAAGGTCGCGGTACCTTAAGAATATCTCAGGAATATACTCAGTAACTAATCCCTCAATGTAATCACCATCCTCACTGCTAACACCGTGTTTAACTTTAGAACCTCTCGGAACCACACCAACTACCCTCACCCTCCCACCTAACCTATCCTTCAAATACTTTCCAACACCTGCTATAGTACCGCATGTACCGATGCCCATGACTAAGTAGTCGACCTCCCCCTTAAGGTCTTCAAGGATTTCAGGGCCTGTAGTCTCATAATGTGCTCTAACATTAGCCTCATTACCCATCTGATTCATATAAGGGATATTTAAATTCTCTGAAATCCTCTTAGCAACGCTATACTTGCTTTGAGGGTGTTCTGCAGGTACGTAAGGTGCTAGAACTACCTCACCTCCTAAAGCCTTAATAGCGTTCATCTTATTCGTCGATATGTTCTCATTGACTACTAAAATCGCTTTAAAGCCGAGTAAGGCGGAGAGCCAGGCAACAGATATTGCTGTATTACCACTAGACGCCTCAACTAACCTACCCCCAGGTTTAAGTAACCCCTTATCAACAGCGTCTTTAATCATGTAGAGGGCTATCCTATCCTTATGACTCCCCGTAGGATTTAGGTACTCCAACTTTACGTATATGTTGACGTCTTTAGGGGATAACTTACTTAACCTAACTATAGGCGTTCTCCCAATTAACGAAATTAAGCTATCAGCCAACATCTTAAGTACCTTAATATAGATATCTGTTAAATTAAAAATTTAAGTATAGAGTAGGTAGTGGTGTTATATGTCAATCTACGTGGGTTGCTGCGGGTTCAGCCTATCGAGAAGTAAGTACTACATCACCTTCAACGCCATCGAACTACAGGAAACTTTCTACGAACCGCCAAACCCAGCAAAACTAAGGAGGTTAAGGATTGAAGCACCCCCTGACTTCAACTTCACTATGAAGTGCTGGCAAGCAGTAACACATTCAGTAGACTCCCCTACGTGGAAGAGGTCTAAGGTAAAGCCAAGTCCTTTAAAGAGGGAGTCATACGGCTTTCTAAGACCTACTAAGGAGGTAATAGATGCGTGGGAGTCCGTGGTTGAGGGCGCTAAGACGTTGAACGCTAAGGTAATTATCGTACAGACACCGCCTTCATTTAATTTTAATGAAGAGAACTTCAGAAACGCTAATGACTTCTTCTCCATAGCAACTAATTCCGGGTTTGTTATTGGGTGGGAGCCTAGGGGGACGTGGTTAGATAACGTAGATAAAGTCGCGGAGTTAATTGGGAGGTTTAAAAACCTAATACACGTTGTCGACCCATTAAAACGTAAGCCAACACTATATAGAGATGTAAGTTACTTCAGACTCCACGGTCTAGGCGGTGAGTTGAACTACAGGTATAGGTATAGCGATGACGATTTAAATGAGTTATGCATGGTTGTTAAGGAAACTAAAATGAGGAGTAAGGAAATATATGTAATGTTTAATAACGTATATATGGTTCAAGACGCCTTAAGATTCAAACAGCGATTTAGTTAAAAGCGCTGCAGTAAGTAGTTTAAGTATCAATAAAGGTTTCCCCTATACACCACACACGGAATAGATGAGATTCCACAGAGATCTTAGGTGGAGATCACCGTAAAAGATATTTATTAGAAGGAAAATAGAAGAATTAGAGCCGCCGTAGCTCAGCGGGTAGAGCGCCGGCCTCGTAAGCCGGAAGCCGCGGGTTCAAATCCCGCCGGCGGCTTCGACCTCTATTCCCATTCAGAGGTGATGTAATGCTTTAGAGGTGGTTTTCGAAGGGTTTACTTAGGCTTTATACGTTCTTAGCATGATATCTAACCTATTTCCGTACTCCACCCCCTACGTAATATAGCTATCCACACCAGTCAGGGGTGGGATTGAGGCTGTCGTTTTAATTAGCTTGACAGCAATGTAGTAACATGTTTGCTACTTTTAAGCTTCCGACGTGGTATGTCTTAGTTAGTGGTTTAACGTTGTCCACCGCGTTTCTAAGGGCGTTAAGACTTACCTCCTCTACTAGAGGTACTTCGAGTTTTTCAGCATATATCCTAACATCTTGTCTACTTGCTCCTAATGTTACCCTCGGATTCCACGTGATGATTGTCGGCTTCCTATATGCTAGCCTTGCTATAGACGCTGTAACTCCTTGCTGGGCTATTACTAGGCTTGCACCAGCCAACAATTTATGTATATCACTGGTATATCTAAAGGCCACCCACGAAGGATTCCTCTTAACGTATGGGTGTGGGTCTATATCACCTGACTGTAACACTACGTTCTTAAAACCTAGTTTCTCTATACAGTCAAATAATTCCTTATACCCTAAAGTACCGGTAGTCACTAATACGTAATCCCTATCTATAGCTTCATACAGAGGTGGTTCATATACAGGCCCTACTACAACGCCTTTAGGAAAAATTTCTAGTTGCTCTTCCCAATGGAGAAGTACTGTTCCCCCGAAATCCTCGAGTAATCTAACAGTTCTAGACCTAGTGGTGAAGTGTTCAATTGCTTCAATGGTGTATATCTTCGACGTATTGAGGATTTTTGAAGTCATCGTTAGTGGTATGGAGAAGTTAGAACCCCCTGCAAATACCGTATTCACTCTATACTTAGAGGCGAGCTTAGCTGATTGCCAGAAAGCCTTAACCCACCTACCCAACCCTCTGTACAAAGGTTCAGCAGGTTTCCTAGGCAGTGTCTGAAGGACTACCTCACCGTAAGGCTTAAACTTCTCGACTAGGAACTCATACCCCTCAGCAACTACTATAATATTCCTCTGAAATCCTAGTCTAAACAACTCATATGCAACAGCAAACGCGTAACCAGAATGCCCACCATAACCGGCGATTAATATAATCCCATCGCACTCACCCATAGCTACATACCTAATAGCAACACCATAAGCAAATTAATAAGTAGAACATATCACGTTATCTAGGGTTACGTGATTACGTCTTATACTACGTTTAGAATAGGCTGAGGATACGTTAATATGGGTTAGGGGGAGTAGAAAGGTAGTATTATGAGAACATGTTTAAGCAGGTACGTCAGCTTTGCTAACCAGGGTGGGGCTATCCTACGAAGGAGGGTGGAGATTTAGGGCGGTGAACCTCTAGGTCGAATATAACAGTTAATACTAAAGTAGCTGTTATAACTCATCATTACTTCTATGACATCAGGTCTCCCCCTATAGAGTTATGATTTCAGCTGTTGAAGTTATAAGGGTTTAAACTTTACACTAGCTGAGAACTGCTCAGAACCCCCTTAGACTTTAAGTACTCATCGTACATTTCCTTAAACATGCTTAGGTTTTCTAATGGTTGGATACCCCTAAGTATTGCAGAGTTGTATGCAAGCTTAGCGGTATATGCGTGTACTAATGCTGTAAATGTTGGGGTAGCCGGATTTTCAGGGGTTCCTCTAAGCATTACTAGTTCTGAGTATTTCCTATTTCCCCCATAATTTATAGTAACGTATATTACAGCTATATCGTTAACCCTCTTAGAGAGTTTAACTTCAAATAATTTGGCTAGGACGTCTGAGGGCCTTACAACAACATCGTCAACCTTAATTAAGTCCTTATCCATAAGCCCTAAATCCCTTAACAACTTCATACCTCTAATATGGCCTGGCCACCTCAGGGTGAGCTCCCTCATATTCCTTACCTTAACGTTCCTTAGGAGAGTTCGTAAACCATCACTGATAAAGCCCTCTAAAACACCTACACCCTCTAAATCTAACTGAACAGTTACCTCGAAAGGGTCTAAGTATTTTAAAACACCGTCCTCAACAACCCTAGCAGGTCTAACGTACTCCTCAATAAGGTCTGCAGGATTCCACATCACTACATATCCTAAAGGAGGTATGGGGTCTGCAGGGATCCCTCCAACCATGATGTCAACGCTTTCAACATCGTTAAGCTTACTTACAGCGCTACCAACTATTAAGTTACTGTACCCGGGGGCGAAGCCTGCGTCAGGTACGAAAACAGAGTTACAGTCATCAACGAAATTCTTAAGGTGGTATGGGTCTTCAGAGAAGAAGGAAACATCGACAACATCAACACACCTACTTACAAGTTTCTCAATAATTTTAAATGCTGTGGATGAGGGCAAAGCTATTACAGCTAGGTCTACCTTATAGGTTAAGTTATCGAATACTTTACCGTCATATACGTGGAATTCAACGTTATCTAAACGTTTAACGACCTCACCTAATGATGGATCCTTATCTAAAGCGTAGATGTATGAATCTTTAACAAGCTCTTTAAATAGGAATAACGTCTTTAAACCAACCCTACCAAGACCTAAAAACATCACGTCCATTATTTAACTACCAAACATTGGTAGCCCTTAGACTAATAAACATTAAACACTACTACTCATTAAGTATGCTTAGGTTTACCTTCCCAGAACTTACTGAAAGGCCCCTGTCTAATACTTGTTAAAGTTAAGGATGCTGTGAATAAAATTCCGTGAACCAACGTTAACATGTATATGAGGAACTCATCACTGCTTCCTAACCCGAAAATTTCTTGAAGTAATGGTTTAACCGTTATGAGGGGCACCACGCATAGTGTGAGTATGTATATCATACCTGAAGCTATTGCGGATAATACCTCACCTAATCTCAGCTTAATGTTAAGGAATCCTTGAATCGCTCCGAAAATTGAGCCGAAGATCACATACTGAAATATTTGAAGTACTGGAGCTATAGTTAGAATAGCGTCTAAGGTTGGTTTAACATTATTTAATAACCCCTCAGCTTTATCTCGTGGTAACCGTATTAGGAGTTGGTACCTTAATACTTGACTTACCATTTCCTCTATACTGGGCAGTATTAGTAGATAGATAGCGCATAATGTAATACCGGTAATAAGCCCAGCGATGACACCTCGTAACGCGTACGTACTATAATCATTCGTAGTAGGACATCACCTACCGGTTAAATTTCTACAGTACTAATTTTTAAAATTTAAGTTTGAATACTTGACAAACTACTTAGGTAGGTGATTTTGAATTTAATAATACCGATTTTAATTTCGTCTACCCCAACACTAGCTGTTCTGATAGTAATTGCTAGGAAGTATGTTAAGCTATGGCTTACAGCTCTCTTAGGCGGTGGTGGATGGCTTACAGCTCTACTGTTAAGGCAACCGCTCCTACTTATGTTTGCGGGGATAGGAATTTCCTACGCGTATATAGCCTCGCTCCTAGCCGGTATCTTCGAAGAATGTCTTAGACTTACATTGCTGAGGGTAGGTTTTATAAGGGAGTTATCGGTGAGGGGAGCTCTCTCCCTAGGACTTGGGTGGGGATTAGTTGAATCTTTAATCATATATTTAATACCTGCATACGTTGCTGGTGTTACGATGAGTTATAGTTGGTTAGACCTACTGCCAGGGGCTATAGAAAGGAATAGCGCGGTGATGATCCACGTATCCCTATCCCTACTGCTTAGTAGGGACGTTAAGGATCTACGGCTGTTAATCATAGCAATAGTTCTACATACCTTAGTAAACTCTGTTGCGGTAACTTCATTAATGTTGTTGAAGGATGTCTGGTTAGTTGAGGGATTAATAGCCTTAATGACGTTACTAATATCCACACTCATAATACTCTCAACGCTGAGGTTGAGGAAAGCTTAAAATGATTTAAATCGGTTAAACTATGGTGGGTGTTATGAATGAAATTATCATTACAACTCTTGAAGACGTTCCCGGCTATAAGGTTAGGAAGGTTTTAGGCATAGTTAGCGGTAGTGTGGTGAGGGCTAGGAACATCGGTAGGGACATCATCGCAGCTCTAAGAAACATAGCTGGAGGTGAGATAGTAGAGTATACAGAACTCTTAGCTCAGTCAAGAGATGAAGCTGTTAGAAGGATGGTGATGAAGGCTAAGGAATTAGGGGCTAATGCAGTAGTTGGTATGAGGTTCGCATCATCAAACGTTATGAGTGGTGCGGCAGAAATATTAGCTTACGGAACAGCTGTCATATTAGAAAGGGAATCAGATTAGGTCCATCACCTAATAGCCTAAATCGTTTAACACCACCTCTAAAGCAGTGTATACTGCTAGCAAGTTAGTAGGTGTAGCTGTTTCTAAATAATTAACTCTCCACATCCTTTCTCTAACACCGCTTACATGGTAGGAGCTATGTCTAAGAGGTGGTTGAAGGTGTTAAACAACTTACTAGGATGTCTGAGTATTAGTATTACTGCTCACTAAGCCTTTAAAGTTAATATATCTGAAACGTAGTTAACTTTAAGTAGTGATGAAGGTTAGATTATCTGAGATGTGATGTACGGTTTCGGGACTGAGCTGTATGATAAATCTCATAGCTACGTACATTAAATTAGTGCTTTCATTAGTTATTTTCCACTGTTAGTTGTGGTAGATAGGTTATCGATGTTGATCGATGTTTTAGGGTTTACGCTATTGATTTACAGATTACACTTTATGTGAGAGTCCGACCAATTCATCAACTCTTCTCACATTGATTTCGGACATGTAGCTCTTGATGAGACTCACTATTTCCTTAATTATCGAGGGTGGGTTATTAATTAGGGCCGACACTAATTGAACTGCTTTAGCGCCTGCTAATATGAATTCTATAGCTGTTTCGTAGTTGAAAACTCCTCCAACACCGACTATATCACATTTAAACTCCTTAAACACTTCGTAAACAACCCTAATAGCTATTGGGTGGAGTGCATGTCCTGAGAGCCCTCCAATACGTGCTGTGAGTACGGGTCTTCCGGAGTAAATATCTATCTTCATACCCCTTAAAGTATTCACTAAGACTAAGACATTCGCCCCTGCTTCTAAGGACTTACCTGAAACGTCTATGACGTTATCCCAAGGCCCTAACTTAACCCACGTAGGTATTTTAATTGCGGAACTCACATTCTTTACAACTTCATAAGTTGTTTGGGGGTCCCTACCTAACTCAGCTCCTAAGCCCTTAACATGTGGGCAGCTGAGGTTTAACTCTACTGCAGATGCTTTAGCTTCATCAGCGATAACTGCTAACTCAGCGAATTCCTCAACACTACTACCTGCAACACTAACCACTATAGGTGTATCGTACTTCACACCGATACTGACCAATTCCTTAACCACCTTAATACCTGGATTCGCAAGCCCTACAGCATTTAGGTATGAGTTACAGCCTAACTCAACTATTATAGGTGGTAGGTAACCCTCACGTACATCCTTAGTCAGCGTTTTAGTTACTACGGCTGCTGGCTCACCCTCCCTAATCAACCTATTAATAAGTTCTGGCCTATCACCTAAGACTCCAGAGCCAACCATGACCGGGTGTTTAAGTCTTAAACCACTAATTAATACCTCAACTATAACTTCCCCTACCAACAACTACCACCTTAGGCCTACCGACAACCTCACCGTAGTCGTAGACGACCTCACCTCCGACTACAGTCTTAATCACTTCACCTCTATACCTAAACCCATCTAAACCTGACTTAGGTGTCTTCGTAAACTTCACCCCAGTAATTCCCTCCTTACTTAAGTCTACTACCGTGAAGGAAGCCCTGCAGCCAACACTAATACTACCGAAGTAGTTATCAATACCTAATATCTTAGCAGGACCGCTACATAAGTACTTAATCAGTAGGTTATGTGATATGAAGCCCTTAGTAAGTAATGTAAGTAGAACCCTACTGGTAATTTCTACTGCTGCGAAGCCCGCTGGGCATAACCGCCAATCACATAGCTTCTCACTGTATGAGTGTGGGGCGTGGTCGCTGACCACGGCATCGTAAAGACCTTCAATTAAGTTCTTAAATATTAGAGATTTACTGATGAAGTCATTAATCGGTGGGTTAACCTTACGCCAGCAATCCTCAACATCATCACTACTTAACATGAAGTAGTAGGGAGTGGTGTCGAAGGTAATTCCAGGAGACCTACATCTAGTAGGTGTTGACGGATGGGTTGAGTGGGTTATATGTATCTTAGCGTTCTTATTCATACCCTTCAAGAACTCTACAACGCTTAACTCATTCCATGAAGGCCTATCTAAATACCTAAGACGTAACTCACGTGTTGAACTACGTAATGCATACTCAGGTAATTCAGCATGGACAACTACTAATCCACCGTAGTTACGGAGTACGTATTTAATTACGTTAAGCTTATCTCTAAGGTCTTCCGGGTAGATCTTAAATCCTATGAAGAGGTCTTCATTTTTAATCAACTCATCTACGGTGTTGACGTCATTTGGAATACCACAGTAAGCGCTGTAATCTACGTATGATTTACTCCTAGCTAACTCAGCTCTCCTCATTAGGAGTTCAACGTTGTCTATGCGTGGATTAGTATTAGGCATATCGCAAACTAAGGTATAACCTGAAGACACAGCTGCTAACGTACCGCTCTCCATGGTTTCCTTATAGCTGAAGTCGTAGTCTCTAATATGGACATGTAGGTCTATGAAGCCTGGCAACGTTATTAACTTACCGTTAGCTATGTCTATGACTTCACATCCACCAGTGCTTAACTCCCTGCCCAAGGCAATCTTAGCGATAAATCCATACAAATCTACGTAGATGGTTAGGTCGGTGAGTGATTCGTCGATAAAAGTCTTTACGTAAAACACCTTACATACATCCTTACAAATAATTAAACACCCCTAATAAATTATATAAGCTTATTTAGATAAGCGTTACTGCTTAGGAAATTAAGTGTTTATAAGTAGTTGAATCAACTAAAGCACCATCCTTACATACTAAGAAGTCCTTTAAAGCACATGAACCGCAGAACCCAATACCGCACTTCATGAGGGATTCGGCCAGTAAGTAGCCCGGTACGTAGTCAGGTATTAACTTAACTATTTGGTCTAAAACTGCCTTAGGTCCTGAGGCAATATAGTAATTATACCTCATACCAACGCTTAACTCCTCCCTCAGCAAGTCAATTACAGTACCACCATTAGTTAGGTCCTCACTAACTACGCTAACGTCTAAGTAACTTACTAACTCATTAACTACTGAGGACTCATCATTGGTTGCGAACCCTGCTAAGAGTTTGGAGTCCCTTACCAACTCACTATATAGTCTAACCATGTAGAGTATAGGGGCAACGCCAATACCGCCAACTACGAATAGACCCCTCCCGTAGATTAAATCTTTAGTAATACCCCTACCTAAAGGACCTCTAATACCTAAGTAACTATTGACCGGCAGTTCATTAACTAAGTAATCAGTTGTCGGCCCTCTAACCTTCACAGTAATTCTAATAATGCTGTCTGAGTAATCACTAATACTCATAGGTACTTCTTCGTGGTTAGGTACCCATACCATGATGAATTGGCCTGGAAGCGGTTCTTTAAACCTTTTTACGGGTTTTAGGTAGAGATGCGCTACGTTCCTGGCAATTAACTCTCTCCTAATAACTTTAGAAGGGATCATCTAGGACCTCTCAAATAGTTAACTACTAACTCGTAGGTACTCTCATCAATTACCTTAAGTTCTTTTAAGGTTGTGAAGATCTGTGAGGCCCTAAACAAAGGTATTAACGGGACCCTCAACCGACCTACAACCGATTCAGCACCTTCCTCACGGTCTAAAATCACTGAGAAAGCTGCAACTCCTACCCCCTCCTCACTTAATATGTTGTAAGCCCTTACCAATGTGCTACCTGTGGTTACGACATCATCGACTACTAAGACTTTAAGACCTCTTAAAGATCCCTCTACTAACCTACCTGTGCCGTGGTCCTTCCTCTCAGCCCTAACATAGCCTACGGGTTTCTTAGTTAGGTAGCCTAACACGGCGGCATGAACTATACCTGCGGAAGCTATACCTACTACGCCTTCGAAGTAGGTCTTACTTTCCTGCACTTCCCTAATCCAAAACTTAACTACATCTGAATATACTTCAGGATATGATGGCAATATCCTGAAGTCGAAGTAGTACGGACTCCTCTTACCTGATGCTAGTATAAAATCACCGAACCTGATGATACCTACCCTATAGAGGTTTAGGATTAATTCCCCATACATACTATAACTCCACACAGCCACGATTTCTTACATATTCAACTTGAGCCTTAATGACGTCCTCAGCAGCCCTGGCCGGGTTCTCAGCCCTAGTGATAGCCCTGCCAACTATTTCGAAGTCAGCGCCGACGCACAGAGCTGAGCCCGGCTCCGCTCCCTGCATACCTATGCCAGGAGATATTATTAGGTAGGACCTCCCTAAGCGACTCCTAACATATTTAATAACATCGGGCCTCGTAGCTGGTGCTACCACACCAGTAGGTCTTAACCCCTCAACTAAAGCTAAAACCCTATCTACGACTAGGTCGTAGATCTCTAAACTCCCAGGATGGGACATAGAGACTAATACGTATAAATCTATGCTTAAATCATCACATACCTTAGACAAACCTTCTAAACCACCTTCACGGCCTATGAAGCCATGCGCTATAACACCGTTAAAACCTACTGCCTTAACTGCCTTAGTAGTTAAGCTCATAACGGCATCAATATCAGCTAGTTTTAAGTCAGCTATGAAGTAGGTATCACTGTATTTCTTAATGACGTTGTTAATATTACTTAAACCGAAGTTTAGGAGGTATGGTATGCCTACCTTATAACCAGCTACTAATTCCTTAGTGCTAAGTATTAGTGATTCAAAAAGGTTTAAACTTATTACTGGGTCGTCAACAGCTATTAACACTCTACCCCTACCTTCTACAGCCTTCCCCGCTAATTTACTCAACGAACCCGCCTGATACTGATGTACTTAAACTTATAAAATTTTCCCTTGATGTTTATAGTGGATTAACAAAGGTGTTGTTAGATGAATAAGGCCATCGCAAGATTTAGGGGTAGAGACGTAGTTTCAACCCTTGACTTCGATAAGGAGGATCTTGAAGCGCTCTTCAAGCTAGCTGATGAGTACGTCGTAAACGGTTATAAGGATGTCCTCCGGGGGAGGGTGATGTCATCAGCTTTTTTCGAACCTAGTACTCGGACCAGGCTATCCTTTGAATCTGCTATGCATAGATTAGGTGGTTCAGTCATAGGTTTCTCAAGTGAGGAAGCTACCTCTATAGTGAAGGGGGAGAAATTCGTAGATACTATTAGAATGCTTGACTCGTACTCAGACATCATAGTTATTAGGCATAAATATGAGGGTTCGGCTAAGTTGGCTGCTGAAATCGCTGAGCACCCGGTAATTAACGCAGGTGATGGTAGGAACGAACACCCAACACAGGCAATGTTAGATATGTACACGATAAGTAAGCTTAAGGGTAGCATAAACAACTTAGTTATAGGTGTTATGGGGGATTTAAAATATGCTAGGGTGGTGAACTCCTTCCTACTAGCATTAACTATATTTAAGCCTAAGAAGGTCTACCTAATTTCACATCCGCTGCTTAGGCTTAGAGAAGATGTTAAGAAGCTCATAGCTTCGCGGGGACTTAACTTTGAGGAGGTAAACGATGTTAATTTAGTTCTTAGCGAGTTAGATGTCCTCTACTTAACTAGGGTGCAGAAGGAGAGGTTCTTAGACCCATTAGAATATGAGAAGGTTAAGAACGCCTATAGAATTACAGCAGAGATTGTTAAGAAGTGTAGGGAGGACTTCATAATACTACACCCGCTTCCAAGGGTTGACGAACTTGATAGATCTGTCGACAACACTAAACATGCAGCGTACTTCACCCAAGCAAGTTTGGGTGTCCCCCTAAGGGCTGCATTACTATCACTTATACTTGGAGGTGTTCATTGATGGGTATGAGGGAGTTAATAGTCAGTAAGATTAAAGATGGGACTGTCATAGACCACATACCCTCAGGTAAGGCGTTAGACGTCCTCAAGGTATTAGGGATTTCAGGAGGGAAAGGTCATAGAGTAGCTATAGTGATGAACGTTGAGTCATCTAAGCTGAATAAGAAGGATATCGTTAAGATTGAAGGCAGGTTTTTAAGTAAGGATGAAACTGATATAATTGCTCTAATAGCCCCTACAGCAACTATAAATATAATTAGGAACTTCGAAGTTGTTGAGAAGAGGAAGGTCTCGCTTCCAAGGGTTATTTCAGGGCTGATTAGATGTCCTAACATCACATGTATTACTAGGCATGAAGGCATTGAAACGAACTTCGAAATATTAAGTGCTGGTTTAAGGGCTAGATGCTCCTACTGCGGTATAGAGTTATCATATTCTGAATTCGTTGAGTTAATATTAAAGCAGTTAGGGACTAGAACTTAAGTATGTCCCCATATAGGTTAATCAGCCCTACTGAGGCCTACCGCATGCTAACCTACCCTAAGAACGTGACCGATCTAGGTATTACTAGGTATGAGAAGCTAGTCAGGTTAGGTATTGTCGGGTTCTACGACTACGGAACTAAGTTAGTAGATGGGATTAGGGTTTTAGGTAAGGGACATTCTTCAATAGTCTTCCTAGCAAGACATGAGGTATTAGGTGATGTAGCCGTGAAGGTTAGGAGGGCTGATTCGAAGAAGGACTCACTAGCTAAGGAGGGTTACCTGATGTCATTAGATAAGTTCAACGTAACCCCTGAGGTATACTACTTTGATGACGACGTAGTAATTATGGAGTACTTAGACGGAAGTACTTTAGGGAAGTACTTAATGAGCTCACATAGTTGTGAGAACTTGGCTAAGGTATTCGCCAACTTAATTACTGCTGCGTATAAGCTTGACTTAAACCTTATAGACCACCTAGAACTTACTAACCCTCATAAACACGTATTCGTGTTAAAAGATCTTAACGTGAAGTTCGTAGATTTTGAGAGTGCTAGAATATCGATTAACCCATGCAACCTTTGCCGAATTACGTCATACCTTACCAACCTACTCAGCATAGATGATGTGCAGACCGTCGTAGAATTGCTGAGGAGGTATAAGTTAGGTAGTAAGGAATTATACCATGAGGTCTTAACAACGATATTAGGTAGAACCCACACCTACTGTAGGAGTGTTTGAATTATTCGTAGGCCTCGTAAATACGTTCATGTAGAGCTTCTTCACATCCTCCTTAAGCAGGTGTAGGTATATCTGAGTAGTCTTAATGTCTCTATGACCTAAGATTCTCTGAAGTGCTGGTAGTGCTAGACCTCGCTTTAAAGCCTCGGTCGCGAACGTATGCCTAAGTATGTGGGGTCTTACCTTCTTAGGGTCTATACCGGCTCTCTTAGCCAGCGTTTTAACCCTCCTATAAAGTCCTGAGTACGTCAGCGGCACTAACCTATCCTCACTATGGGTCTCTAAGTACTTACTTAAAACTTCCTCGGTTAGAGGTCCTATGAAGACTACTCTCTCCTCACCGTACTTACCTAACCTAACATATACCTCCTTATTCGTTAGGTCGACATCATTGACAGTTAGTGAGAGGAGTTCCTGAGCCCGTAGACCTGTCTCGATGAGTAAGCATATGATGAGGAGGTCGAGAGTATCCCTAGAAGCACTTAACAGCTTAATAACTTCGTTCTCCGTCAACGTAGCTACTACCCTCCTCCTAGGGGCTTTAACAACGCTGACTTCATCCTTTAAGCCTAACCACTTAAGGAAGGCCCTCACATACAGTGAGTAGTAGTGGAGTGTGAGTTGAGTGGCTTTAGAATCACCCTTAACACTCTTGTTAAACCCGTTCTTCAACCTAGCTAATCTCCACCTAATAACATCATTCACGTTTAACTCTTTAACATACTGCTTACCGCAAAACTTCAGGAAATCTGAAATACCTACCTTATAAGACTTAACAGTCTTCTCAGAAACACCTGAAGATCTAAGGTTAAGCAGGAATTCCTCTAAGGCATCCCAAACACTTAACTCTGAAACACCCTCAGGCGGTGGTAGTTGATATCGAGTCAAATACCTCACCTAAGATTAGAAGTCTAAGTAGGATTTAATTTAAGTGTTAGGCTCTTTTACTGTTTTAGAATTCATAGTTATTCATCCACTAGCTCACACAACCTAAACCATCACAACCAGAGGTAGGGGCAGCATGTCAGATGTCAGGCCTACAGTTCCCGTCAGCGGTTTCAATCAAGGCAGAATAGATATTGTTAGGTACGGCTTGATGGATACCTACCCAGATGTGGATACCGAGATAAGGACATTAACGACCGGTAGGACTCTGAGCTAAGCTTACCAGATGGAGGTCTAATACACCTAATTAGACCCTCCCTACACTGAGACCGCAACGTCTTACCACCGACTTTTAGCAGAGTTCTAACACCCTCTGGGTAATCAACTCATCGTAAGGCATTAAAGAAATCTTAGAAGAAACCGTCTAATTTGTCTGTCATGAAATTACTGGTTGGAGCGGGGAACGTAGTAACGATTCTTTAGGGTTCTTTAGGATGTAGGCTACGAGTTTCACCGAAAACCTCGAGGGAGGGGAGGATAGGTAGTAGGCCTATAATCAACGCTTAACCAGGGACCCAGCTCCTAAAGGAAGTAAGGTCTGTATTAGCTGTCGGAAAACTTAGTTGGAAGACTTCCCCACCTAGAAGCTGATGAAACCCCAACGGCTTTCAGAACTCTGCAATAGTTATTGAATATAATGTTTAACGCTTCCACCACCTCTAAACCTTTAATAGAGGCTATCTCATTAACAACGTCTAAGACCTTCCTCGAAGCCATCCTCATACCTCTGTACACGTAGGGAGCGTCGCTCTCAGTTAGAATCATGGTTAGAGGTGCTTTAAGGACTATCTCACGTAATCTCTGTTGAATCTTTATTGCTGGGTTAACGGTTATATAGTAGCCTAAGGAGGATATGTCACTGATCAACTCGGTAGGACCTGAATACCAATGTATTATTGCAACTTTAACATCGTATTTGACGAGGATCTTTAATGCATCCCTCCAAGCTCCAGCAGCGTGGACGTTAACGCCTAAGTTATTATTGGAGGCAAACTGTACGAACTTCTTGAAAAATCTTAGTTGTTTGTCATAGGATTTCAATGCAAACTTCTTATCAATTCCGACCTCACCTAAAAACCTAACATGTTTAGCGTTTTCTAGAATAGCTTCTAAGTCATCCTTAGATGCCTTACTGACGTTCCAGGGATGTATGCCTACCGATGGGACTATGTTGGAACACCTCTTAGAGATATTTAAAGTCTCCAACGAACTCGTAAGGTCGTCGGATACCGCAATTATCATGATGTCCTCAGAATTGCAATACTCGCTTAGCTCATCTCCATTAAGTTCATGTACATGGCAATGCGCGTCAACTAACTTCAAGGGCATCACATCAATGTCGAGTATATGGTTGGAATATATAAGTGATAATCATTTATTAACTGAGAAGGTAATTAACTATATGGGGGAGTTATTGGTTAAAGTTATTAAGCGGAGTGGTTTAGAGGAGGAGTTCATCCCTGAGAAGGTTGTAGCAAGCGTCTTAAAGACAGGTGCTCCAGTAGATGTTGCGAGGAAGATTGCTAGGATCGTTGAGGGCAGGATCTATGAGAGGGGGTTAGAGAGTATTGAGGCGAAGGAGCTGACTAAGTGGATTTTAGAGTTGTTGAGGAAGTTTAATGAGGATTGGTATAAGGCATGGATAGTCTTCGATAAGTACATTAAGAGGCGTGAGACTGAAAAGGAGGTAACTCAAAGCAGTTAGGAAAACGAAAAATTATTTTTCCTAGCTTAAGATTATCAGAATTAGGTGGTTATTTGAGTGAGGACGTACTTCGCTACATAGTTGACTACGCATTATCTCTAGGAGCTAAGTACGCTGAAGCTAGGTATCAATCAGATAGTACGTTAGTTATGATCGCTAGGAACGGTAGGCTCATCACCTTAGGTAGGAGTGTAAATGATGGAGTGGGTATTAGATTAATATATAATGGGGTTTTAGCGTTCTCAGCCACTAATAAATTAGGTAGGGATGACCTAATAGACGTTGTGAGGAAAGCCGTAGATAGGGCTAAGGCGCTGTCACACTTAGTAAGGATACCTGTAAGATTTAGTGATGAGGAAGTAGGTAGGGGGTCCTACGAAGTTAAGGCCTTAAAGGGTTTCGAGTCAGTTAGCATTGATGAGAAAGTTAAGTTGCTTGGGGAATTCCATGGCAGAGTGGTTAGCAGTGTTAAGGAGGTTAAAATACCTACTACATACTGCGAGTATGTTGAGCATATGCAGCGCAAGCTAATATTTAATAGTGACGGTGGATTTGTTAAGGGTGAAGTACCTCGGTTATCGATAATGTTTAGCTTAGTAATGCGTCACAACGGTAAAGGAAGTCTTCAGAGGTTGATGCATTGGGGTGCTTCAGGCGGCTTAGAACTCCTTGATAGATGGAGTCCTAGAGAGGCCTTAGAGGATGAGGCGAGGAATTTAGAGAAAGTACTTATCTACGGCGTGGAGCCGCCTAAGGAGGCTGTCGACGTAGTTATGGGGTCGGAGGTGGTTGGGTTAATGGTACACGAGTCTGCTGGGCATCCTATGGAGGCTGATAGGATCTTAGGTAGGGAGGCAGCGCAGGCAGGGGAGTCCTATGTTAAGCCTGAATACCTCGGTAGTTTTAGGATAGGTAGTGAGTACGCTACAGTTGTGGAGGACCCTACAATCCCTGGGAGTTTTGGCTACTACGAATACGATGATGAATGTATTAAGGCGTATCCAAGATACCTATATAAGGAGGGTTTAATAAAAGAACCGCTCCACAATAGGTATACGGCCTTCATGTTGAGAAGTAGGAGTAACGGTTCCTCAAGGTCTATGGACTACGCGAGTGAGCCCCTCATAAGGATGTCTAACACGTATTTAAAACCTGGTGATATGAGTTTTGAGGAGCTTATTGAGGACATAGACTTCGGGGTCTACATTAAATCGTATATGGAGTGGAACATAGATGATATTAGATGGAATCAAAGATATGTAGGTTTAGAATCGTATTTAATAGTGAAGGGGGAGCTCCGAGACGCTGTTAGGAACCCAGTATTAGAATTGACGACATCGGATTTCTATAGTAGGATAGTAGGTGTTGATAAGGAGTTGAGGTTCTATCCGGGGACTTGCGGTAAGGGTGAGCCCCCGCAGGGTATTCCGGTATGGTTTGGGGGGCCTAATGTTAGGCTTTCGAAGATTAGGTTAGGAGGTGTTACGTTATGAGTAAGGAATTACTATTTATTAACGAATTAGTAATGGGTAAGTTACGTAATCTATATGACGAGTTAGTAGTTCATACGAATGAGGTTAGCTCAGTTATGATTAAAATAGTTAACAATGACATAGCACTCCAACATGCTCAAACCCTTTACACAATTAGCCTATACTTAGTTAAGAATAGGAGGACATTTGTATTAGAGTCTTCGACATCTAATGTTGGCGAGTTATTAAGGCTTGTTGAGGGGTTAAGGGATTACGCAGGCATGATCCAGGAATCAGAGCTGTATGCACCGCTACCAGAACCTAAACCATATAAACCGCTTGATAATTTAGTTGATGAGAAAGTCGTAGCTTATATTAGCAATCCAACACAGTTATGTGAGTTATTAATTAACTCTGCGATAAATGAGGGAGCTCAGAGAACCTCAGGTACTTTAAAGCTGAGCATATCATCTAAAGCGTTAACAACTAGTAACGGGTTTGAGGGGTTTGAGAGGGGTAGTGAGGTTGTAGCTTATTTAAGGGCTTTCAGAGGTGATTGCTCAGGACATTGGGCATATGGGAGTAGGTTCTTAGATCCTAGGTCTTTAGAGGAGGTTGGTAGGAAGGCAGCGCAGTACTCGGCTGTGGCTAAGGACTCCGCGAACGTGAGTCCAGGTAGGTACGACGTAATACTATCGCCGTTGGTTGTAGGTAATCTCATGGAGTTAATCGCATCTATGGCTTCAGCGTTTTACGTCCTATCAGGCTTCTCAATCTTTATGAATAGGGAGGTAGGGGATAGGGTAGCATCTGAGGATTTAACGTTAGCAGACGTACCCAGGGATATTTTATTAGGCAGTTCTACAGCATTCGACGATGAAGGGGTTGAGACTTATGATAAGGAGATCATAGGTAGAGGGGTTCTTAAGACATTACTCCACAACTCTAAGACAGCAAGTAGGTTAGGCGTTAAGTCTACAGGGAATGCTGGTTGGATATCCCCTAGGCCTTGGAACATATCTTTAATGACTGGAGATGCTGAGTTAGAGGAGATGATTAATGAGGTAAGGAATGGGTTACTAATCACTAATAACTGGTATACAAGGCTTCATAACTACGTAGAAGGTGTTTTCTCAACGGTTAGCAGGGACGCAGTGCTCTACATACGTGATGGTGTGGTTGTAGGTAATGCCGGTAGGGTTAGAATCGCTGATAACTTAAATAAGTTGCTGAATAACATAGTGATGATTGGTAGGGAGCAATACTTAATTAAGTGGTGGGAAGTCACAACACCATCTAAAGTACCGTACTTACTAGTTAAAGACGTAAATATTACGAGGCCGTTCGACTAAATAAAGTCGCTAACCCTTTCATACTCACTTAAACCTTCCTCACACCCATCAACATCATCCCAACCCTTAGGACAGCCATCTCCAAACCTAACCGTAGGTTTTTCAAGCTTGGTTAGTAATGTAACCCTAGACGCTAAGCTGTAGGACGCTAAGTTATACCCTACCACATTGGACAATCTCTCAGCGAAGTTCATTACCTCCTTAAAGGTTGGCATGTTATGTCTTCCTAGCCGACCTATAGACCTACCAACATGCATGTACGCCTTCACCTCAACATATGTAGGCTGTGAGAGATCTATGAGCTTCTTAAAGTTCCTAATAGCTACGGAGTCGGTGTTAAAGCCGCTTACTAAGGTAATTCTAATTACTGTAGGGGATGTAAAGCTCGGTAAGATTTCTAAAGTCTTCAAAGTCAGTTCCCATGAGTTAGGTATGAGGGGTCTGTTAAAGTACATGTATGACTGCTTATCGTAAGCCTCTAAAGATATGTAGAGTTGACTCGGCTCTTCCTCTAAACTAGCTAGTACGTCAGGTCTTACCCCCCTAGTGACTAAGAAGGTGGATAAACCCCTCCTATGGAACTCACTTATGAGTTCTGATAGCCTAGGATACAGTGTTGGCTCCCCGGTAAGGCTGATGGCTACGTGTTTAGGGTTCATAGCCTCCTTAAACATCTTCTCCGACGTCCTACCCTTATACCCGCTGACAGTCCTCCTATGTTCGAGTATCGCAGACTCAGCAATGAATTCTGGGTCATCAACGTAGGGTAGGTTAGTTAGGTCATCACCGCTTAAACCTAGGTCTTGAGGCCTCATACGCCAGCAATGTAGGCAGGAATTCCAACACCACAGTACTGAAGGTGACATCTGAATACATCTATGGGATTCTATTCCGTAAAACTTACATTTATAGCAGAACCTACCGTATATTAATGCGTTATGAACCCATAAACACTTCTTAACGGCGCTATGCACCCCTATGAAGTGGTATTTCTGCTCCTTCAACTTCTCCACACATTCTGTATACACGTCGGTGGTTAGCTGCATTTACACCAAGCTTAAAGTACATACCAAGTTTATAAGTTAAGAGGTAGTAATTAACCTAGGGTTAGCGTTATATGAAGTCTGCAGTAGTATGTCACGGCGACTGCGACGGTGTTATAAGCGCTTTTCTCTACATAAAACATTTTCTAAGAGATACCTACCCGAACAACACGGAATTAATATTCACCCAGCCGTGGAGGGCTCACTTAGACCTTAAGAAGGTGCCTAAGGTAGTAGGTGAGTTAGTTATGCTTGACATAGCTTTAAGTAAGGATATAGTTAATGGGGTAATTCCCTTAGCCAGTAAGGCTAAGATAGTGTTCATAGACCACCACATCAGCAGTGAGGGATTGGTAAATGAGTTGGTCAGGGTTGGAGCTAAAGTTATATGGAGTAAGGCTACCTCAACACCTAGGTTAATGAATGATAGTTTAAAGCTTGCTATAAATCCCTACGAAGCTATGTTGATTAAAGTGGCTGATATATGTGAGGGCGTTGAAACTCAGGACAGCGTTGTTAGTAAGGTAGCTGATTTAATAAAGCTTTCAATAGCTAGGGATGCAGATGATGTAGGATTTCTTAACTACTTGATAGGCTCTATGCTGAGAAGGAGTGATATATCAGGCTTAGAGGAAGTTGTTAAGAGGGCTACGACGGCTAAGTGGTTGCTCAGTAGGTTACTTAAGCTTATGAGGGATAGAGCTATATTAGTTGGGAACTACCTCATAACCACACTCACATCTTCTGAGTCAAGAATATATGCCGGACTATTAGGAGTAGCATCTACGGAATTCACTAAGGAGATGAGGAAAGATGTAATACTGATTAGGGAGGAGGAGGGGAAGGTAGTAGTAACTGTTAGGTCTTCCAGGCGGAACGCCCTAGCGTTATGTAAGGTTATTGCCGAGAAGCTTGGAGGTAGGTACGGAGGTCATGTTGAGGCAGCATCAGCTACGTTAAGTAATGCAGCGTTAGAGAACGTTCAATTAGGTATATTAGAGGTGATTAGAAGTGTTGGAAGAGGTAGTACTGCCTAATGTTGGGTGGGACTTACTTCAGACGATCTTAAAAAGGAATTTTAGGTTGAATACCTTAGTGATAGTTGGGAATTGTAGGGTCGTATATGAAGGTAGGGCTTCTAGTAAGGCTTCAGAAGCACGTAGGTTAATCATAATTAAAGAGGACGGCTCCCTACTAATCCACGGCAGTACAGGTATTGAACCTATTAATTGGCAGCCTAATGCCACGCTAACATATAGACTAAGCAGTGAGTACTTCGAAATCATCGCCGCTAGAAGTAGACCTAAGGAGGTTCTTAAGATATATCTTAAGGATAGGCCTTATGTAGCGGTTTTTAAGTTAGGGGAGGGTTTATTCACAATTAAAGGTACTGAAGACGACCTCATAAACTACATAGCGTTGAACCCATCGGTTATTGAGGATGGGGCTAAGTTAGTTGCTAGGGAAGTCATAACACCGCACGGTAGGGTGGACATAATTTTAAGAGATGCTAATGAGGAATTAATACTTGTTGAGTGTAAGAGGGGTACGGCTGATTTAGATTCTGTACATCAGTTAATGAGGTATGTAGAATATTATAGGAACATAGGAATTAAGGTTAGGGGGGTTATAGCTGCTCCAAAAATCTCACCTCAAGCTCTTAAATTGTTAAGGAAGAACGAATTAGACTACGTTGAAATCGTATCTAAGCATGAGTGAATGCCTACGTATAATTTAAACTACTAGTTTTTAATTTAGGAATACCGCCATTTTTAAACACCAATTTAAAATATTTATGGTATACGTCATGGGTTATGGGTTGATTGAGAAGTTCTTCTACCCCGATTCCGTGGCGGTAGTAGGTGCTTCAAGAGATCCTAGGAAGGTTGGGTATCAACTACTCTACAACTTGATTACTAAGTATAGAGGTGTTGTTTACCCGATAAATCCGTATGTTGATGAGGTATTAGGAATTAAGGCCTACCGATCTGTTATGGATGTGCCGGGCGGTATTGACCTAGCCGTTGTTTCAGTCCCAGCTCAGTCAGTCCCCTCAGCATTAGAGGAATGTGGTTTGAAGGGTGTTAAAGCAGCTATTATAATTAGTGCTGGATTTAAGGAGTTAGGAACTTCGGAGGGTGTTGAAGGTGAGAAGAAGGTTGTTGAAATCGCTAGGAGGTTTGGGATGAGGGTCGTAGGTCCTAACTGTATGGGTGTTTACGTACCTAAGATCGGTTTGAACACTACCTTCTTAAATCCTGAACGTATGGATTTCCCGGGACATGGGAATATAGCGTTTATCTCTCAAAGCGGTGCTTTCGGAATTGCAGTGCTTGATTGGGCTGCTATGAGGGGCATAGGGATTAGTAAGTTCATAAGCTTGGGGAATAAATGCGATGTCAACGAATCAGATATCTTAAATTACTTAGTAGAGGATGGTGATACGCAGGTCATCACCTTATACATAGAGGGGGTGGAGGATGGGAAGGAGTTCGTGAAGACGTTGAAGGAGGTTACCCCGCTTAAACCGGTTATAATCCTTAAAGCTGGTAGGAGTGAGGAAGGTGTTAGGGCTATAGTCTCACATACCGGTAGCTTAGCAGGTTCTGATGCTATTTACGACGCGGTTTTTAAGCAGTCCGGCGCTATTAGAGCTCTAGGTATGGATGAGTTATTTGATATGGCTTTATCCTTAGCGCTTCAACCCCCTGCGAAGGGTATGAGGGTGGGGATATTAACTGTTGGAGGTGGTTCTGGGGTTATGGCTACGGACGCAGCAGTTAGTTTGGGGCTGAGAGTACCAAAGTTATCGGACCGTACAGTAAGTAAGTTGAGGGACGTCCTCCTACCGATAGCAAGTCCTTACAACCCAGTCGATGTTACTGGGTCTGCAAGAGATGAACACCTAATAGAATCCGTGGAGATATTAATGCGTAGCGGTGAGGTAGACGCTATCATATGGATCCCCTACTTTATGGCTCCAGGGATAACTTCAGAACTTGTTAGCAGTTTTATTGAGAGGGTTAGGAAGGTAAATAACGAGTTAGAAATACCTATACCTATAGTCGGCGCAGCTACTGGGGGTTATTACACGCAGAAATTATCTACTATGGTGGAGAGGGAGGGGATACCTATGTATCCAACGGTGGAGAGGGCTGCTAAGGCCGCTTGGACTCTATGTAAGTACGGTGAGTGGTTGAGGAAGAGTAGGACGTATGCTGAATACGTAAATAGGTTTTTAAGCCCTACGCGTTATCTAGAAAAGACCGGTCTAAGCTAGGATATGACGGAGAACACCCACCACACTTCCTCAACCTAATTTTTTAACTTCCAGGTGTCAGGTCCCCCACGATATGATGATTAAAACGTTTAAACATCCTTACCGATGAGTAATTGGTAGTTCAATGGTAGGTTTGCTGAAGTTAGCGTTAGGTGATGTTAAAATATTAATTAGCGAGGTATTCACGATATCGTTAATAGCGTCGCTAGTTGTTGGTGCTACAGCACTTACCAACGTTGTTAGAGGTTATGTGGTGGGTGATGTGTTTGGGTTATGGAACTACCTACTGGTTAGTGTTTACAAGGAGTTAAGGCTAATCACATATTTATGGTCTATACCTATATGGGTGTTGGTTTTAATATCTATGTACTTAATGAGTAATTACCTATCACATGACTTAATACCAACATATGTTAAGTTAGTATATGTAGGTGCTTCAAAAAGATTTGTAATCACTTTACTACTTCTTAGGTATTTCGTAATAGCTTTTCTAAGCTGGTTGATAGGTCTATCCTTAGGCCTTACAGCTTCCCAAGTAATGTTTAGATTTACTGCATATGTACTCCGCACACCTTATGAAGTACCTTACCTAGGTTTAAGTGATGTAGTAGAGTTAGCAGTAATTACTAATCTGTTAATTCTGTTGGGCGGTATCCCAACATTAACCAAATTAGTTAGGTGTAGGTATTGATATTTAAGTTAATTCCTTGGGGAAGCCTTAGGTTAGTAGCTATAGTAACTATAACAGCGTCTATAGCTATATCATCTACAGGTCTTTACATGGTAAGCATGTATAGAACGCTAACTTCTTCGTTGATGATTAACGACGGTGATGCGGTGATAACATCGTCGACCTCTAAACTACCGCATACTGGGTTAGTACGTTATGCTACTACCCGCATAGCTAATGTTGAGGGGATTGAATTAGTAAGTCCTGAGGTAATAACACCTGTAGTGCTTAATGGGGAGGTAGTATTCCTAAGAGGGGTTAATTTATCATTGTTCAATAAATTAGCTGACGCCACGTTGGTCGGCGACATGACTAGAGGGGATAATGAGGTATTAGTAGGTATTAGGCTAAGTAACTATCTAAGAATACATGTAGGTGATTCATATGTTATTACCGCAATCCCTACCGGTAAGGAGGTTAAGGTCTTCGTAAGCGGGGTATTCAGAAGTAATACCTCATTAGACGATGAGGTAGTAGGTGACCTCCGAGTAGTTCAAGAATTACGCGGTGTTAGCCCGGACTACGTAACCCTAGTAAGGATTAGGGCGGGTGGGTTGATTGATACGTTATTACATAACATAACAAGTAGGTCTGAACTCGATATAATGCCTTTAAAAGTGATCAGTAGGTTCGGCGGGAATAGAAGTGATGTAGAGTTAGTTGATGAGCTCTTAGGTAGGGGTATTAAAATATCGAGTAACCTACTATGGACTTCCTTAATATTAGTACTTACAGCATCTTCCTTAGCAATGTATTACAGCGTCTTATGGAGTCTAAGTAGTTTAAAGCCTATAATTAACTCGCTTAAATTCTTAGGGCTAAGCAGTAGGGTATTAACATCGGTGTTAGCCGTTAAATCCTTAACGTTAGGTATTACTGCTGGAGTTCTCGGATATTTAATTAGCTATTTAACGCTTAACCTAATATTTAACATTACAGCAGTACGTCTACTGCTTCACAGCGTAGAACTGGTAAACGATTTCAAAGTACTTACTTCCTCAGCACTTCTACCATCTACGATTATCCTACTAACAATACTTGTTAAGTCTAAAGCGATAGCGGAGGGTTAAGCCGTAGCGATGGAACGCTCACTGCAAATATATTATCTTTATTAAGTATCATTAATTAGGGACGTCTGTGGACTTAATAAATTACTCACTCATAGTTACTTCAACAATCACTACATCGCTTATAGCGTTTTTAATGTGTTATGCCTTAGTAATTACGTTATTAGGTAGTAGGAAGTCTTTACGTTCTGAAGTACTTAACGGTTTCGACTTCCCCGAGGTTTCCGTTTTAATACCTGTTAAGGATGAGTATGAAGTGCTTAAGAGTGCCTTAAGTAATTTATTAAGAGTTAACTACCCATTAGATAAGATTAAGGTCTACGTAGGTGTGAGTAGTGGGTGTATGAAGTGCTTAGACGTATGTAAGGAGTTCTCACAGCACGTAACAGCTGTTGACGTTGGTTTTAAAAGTAAGCCAGCTGTCCTCAATAAGTTACTACATTTGATTAGTAGTGAGTACGTATTACTACTTGATTGTGACTCCTTAATCAGTCCGGACTCAATATCTAAGTTAGTTAGTACTGGGGTTAGGTCAGGTTCATGCGGGGTTACAGGTAATCCAAGGCCTAGTAATCTACGTAGCGGTTTAATACCTAAGTTCTTCTTAGTGGAGTGCTTGCTTTGGTGGAAATTTATGCTGGGTAAGGACTCCTTAGGACTCCTTGTTCAGGCGCCCGGGTACTTCACACTGCTTAAGCGTTCATGTATTGAATCATTAGGTGGTTGGGATGAGGACTCACTTGCTGAGGATAACGACTTAACTTTAAGGATATATGCGTCAGGCAGTAATGTTAGGTTAGATGATAGTGTGGTATTTGTTGAGTCGCCAATACGTATCACTACGTTGATTAAACAGCGGATTAGGTGGTATAGAGGTACTTTAGATGTTCTTAGGAAAAGGTTTAAGATGCTTAAATATTTAAATCTTAGGTTGGGGTTAGATGCATTTATAACGTACATATCACCTATCTCACCAGCACTTCTGTCGATTGCCATGATTTCCAACACGTTGCTAGGCGGGTTTTACAACCTAATCACATTAGCGCTGATAATCCCGCAACTAATAACACCTATAGTAGTGGGGGAGGGGTTAGGATTAGGCATTAGGCTTAAACTCTCATTACTTACGCTACCCTATGTCATGATTAACTCTATCTCTTCATGGATAGCGATCACCACCTTGTTATTAGGGGTTAGAATTGGATGGTGGAGGACTGAGAAATACAGTCCTTCAGGTGTGGGTGGTGGTTAAGCATCTGCTATTATTGACTTTAACCACTATATCGTTAGTACGGCTAATGCCGTACTTACTTACAGGCATTCCATACCATACGGATAGCTACGCGTTACTACCGCTTATGGATTTACTTAAAATTAAAACTCCTACTGAGTTATCCCCGCATACCGGCTTTGATAACTATAACGTTTACTGGCCCGGTGTGATTACCTATGCAGTGCTTCATTCAGAAGTTATAGGTCTTAAGCCCAGCAGTCTAACACCTATTACGCTGCCGGTGATTAACTCTCTAAGCATTTTACCATTCGCAGTAATGCTTAGAGTTTTAGGTATGTCTAGGGCGGCGTCATTAGCTGCCTCACTCATATATGGATTAGCTGGCACTGAGGCTGTATTAGGAGCTGGTATTACTAAGGAGGGCTACGCATTAACCTTAGCGATGTTGGTGATGTACTTGACGACGTTAATAGTGCTTAGATATAGCAAATACGTAGTTTACCTAACGTTAATGACCTACCTAACCTTAGTGTTAACCCACCATTTAACCAGCGTTATCACGTTATTAATAATTACTTACTTAGCTCTTTCCTACTTAGCTGGTAAGGTCTTAGTTAGTAGGTTAAAGGTGCTTTCAGCGGTGTTAGCGGTAAACTCTCTGATGCTAACCTCCTACATATATGTCTATTCAGGTAGGGCGTTACCAGTATTAGCAACGCTTACAGAAGCTGATGCCATATCGTTAATTGCTTATGAAGTTACTGCTATGTTGCCAGTATGGTTTTCACTAATCGTACGTAGAGAGTTAACTGATTTAATTAAGCTGTGGTTCGTAATTGCCTACATATCGGTAATTGCCTTAGCGTTGCTGAGTACTAGGGTTGAGTTGACTTTAGGGGCTATTAGAGTAGGTCCTTATGAGTTAGTACTTTTCACACCATACTTAGTGGTTGCGGCAGTAGCTGTGTTCAGTGTTGGCAGGGTCTGCGAGCAATACTTAAGCACGTTTACATATTTAACAGTACTTGGACTGCTTGGCATAGAATACTACTTAATATTTGGGTCTCCAGGACTTATCGGTGAGGCTTACAGACTATCTACGTTTATGTATATCTGGGTCGCAGTACTTGCTGCGTATACGTTAAGTACTTCCCGTTTTAAGGTATTAGTAGGTATGCTTATCGTTGCAGCTCTCCTCATATGTGTTTACGTAGTCCCCTACACAGCGTTTAACTCAGGCTATGTGGGTGGTTCTCAGAGAACTTACCTAGAATCTGATTTACTGATTGCTGAATATGTTAGGAATTACGGTGGTAGGGAGGTGTTCTGCGGTGATTTAAGGTTTATGTATCTTCTATACCCTAGCGTGAATGTTGACGTTAGTGGAGGTTTGAAATACTTACTACGTACTTCAAATCTTAACTGCTACCTAGTTGTTAACGAGTTATTTAAGGATGTGGGTTATATAGCATCTTTATACGGTGTACCGGTAAGCTTTGACTCAGGTATGCTGGTTAATAACTCCTTAATATATACTGGAGGTAGGAACTCAATGATTTCCCCTAAGAATACCTTCAGTAGGTATTAATCATGTGTTGGAACTCTATCAGGTCTTGGGTTAAGTTGGTGAGATTTCATGAGTACGGCCCCCTAGCACTTATAGCTTGCTTATCAGGTGCTTTACTATCAGAGACGGTGTTTGATGTTAGGCTCCTCCAATTAATTGCCTATACCTTATTCGGATCTATATCAGCGTTCGTAATTAATGATTTAGCTGATATTAGTGCAGACCTAGCAGTAGGTAGGTTTAGAAACCCGCTAACCACCGGTGAGTTAGGTGTTAAGGAGGTGTTAACATTTTTCACTTCGACTTCAGCTCTAGCTATCATCTCATTAATAGGTGTTAACTTACATGCCTTTACGTTAGCTTTAATCACATTAACGCTATCTTATCTATACTCCATAGGTATTAGATTTAAGGAATTCATACCTGCTGACCTACTAATCCATGGTTTAGTGCCCGCGTTACTCACGTTAACATCCTACATAGTCTTCAGGCCTTTAGACGTTAAGGCCTTAATACTAAGTTCTATGGTGTTTACAGCATCATGCATCGGTGGAATACTTCAGGAGATCCGTGACTTAAGCAATGTTAGAAGTACTGTTAAGTACTTAGGTGTTAGGAGAAGTAAGGATTTAACACTTATACTAACTACGTCTACGTTAGTTCTCTACTTATTACTTACCGTTACTGTATATGAATTAAATTACTTAGTGGTATACACACCTCTAGCCTACTTAATACTATCCCCTGTAATTAGGTTCTGGAAGGATGAGTTAGTGGTTGAGGAGTTAATCAGTAAGTTAAGGTCTAGAACTACTGTAATAGCTACGCTCATAGTAACTACATACTTACTTCTAAAACTCCTTTAAAACACCTTTAAAGAGTAAGTACTTCCTACAACTAACTAATATGTCATCAGGGCCTGTAGCCGTGATGATTACAGTACTTTTAAACTCATTAATAAGTTCTTTAAATACTTCATAAACCGTATTCGAGTTCTCCGCATCTAAGTATGCTGTAGGTTCATCGGCTAACACTAACTTCGGCTTATTAATAAACGCTCTAATAGCTAGAATCCTCTGCTGCTCACCACTACTTAATTCATGTGGGTATCTACTCGCTAGGTGTTGGAGTTCAAACTTCTTAAGGAGTTCTAATGCGGCGGCCTCCCTAACAGACTTCTTAAACCCTAGTAGGTAGAGGGGTAGTTCAACATTTTCTAAGACTGTTAGGTGTGGTATTAAGTTAAAAGTTTGAGGTATTATACCTATCTCCTTAAGTCTTAGCTTAGAGGCTTCAGAATCGCTTAACTTCCCTACATCCCTACCTAAAACGGTGAGAGAGCCTGAATTAGGGCGGTCTAAAAGGCCTAATAATTTAATTAAGGTGGTCTTACCTGCGCCTGACCTTCCAACAATGCCTATAACATCAGCTTCGTTAACCACTAGGTTAACACCTCTTAAGACGTGAGTATTGCTGTAGGACTTCCAAACATCTTTAAGTACTGCTGTATGCATATAGCGCTCTCCTAACCAATCACTAACCACTAAACGGTTTACCTCCTTAGACCTTAGTATGTAGCGGTATTTGGGTCAGCCCCCTCTTACTCAGCTCCCTACGAACAATCTTCACCCCCTCAACCATAGCCCTCAACTTAGCTTTAGCGATATCTCTTGGAAGTAGTTTAAGACCGCAGTCTGGGTTGATATATAGGTATTCAGGGTTGACGTACTCCATAGCCTTAAGTATTGCCTTAGCTACATGTTCAGGCTCTTCTACAGCTTTATTATGAACGTCTATAACTCCGAACCCTAATTCCTTACTTAAACCTTTAACGATTTCTAAGTCTCTGAAACCTCTATTAGCGAATTCCAACGCGTATTGGGTAACGTTTAATATGTCAAAGTAAGGTTTGAGCAACATGTAATTACTGTAGCATACATGTAAGCCTACCTTAACGTTAACACCTTCAACAGCCTTATTAATGGCTTGGACAGCCCACTCCATCTCACTGGCATGGGTCGTTAACGCTGGCTCATCTACCTGTACGTAGGTAGCTCCAACCTCCTCTAACTTTCTGAGTTCGGTGTTTACTATCCCAGCTAATTCGAAGGTTAATTCCTCCTTACTCTCATAGTATTCGTTGAAACTCCAGTCAGCAATCGTGTAAGGACCTGTTATCGTGACCTTAATAATCGGTCTAAGCGTATGCCTCCTAGCAAATAAGTACTCATCAACTACTATAGGTTCTATATATGACAGCTTATTAACTACTGCAGGCTTCCTGAAGAAGTGGTTCCCCCAAACCCTTACAGGGCCGTAGAACTTAAATCCCCGAATCCTCTCAGCGAAGTACTCTACCATCTCATCTCTACGCATCTCCCCATCAGATGGTATGTCAATACCTACTTCTTCATGCTCTCTTAGAACGGTGATTACCGCATCATCCATCGCTTCACTTAAAACACCTAAGTCGTAGCGACCTGCTTTATAACCCTTTATAACCTCCCTTAACCACTTAGGCCTAGGATATGACCCTATAACCGTTGTAGGTAGGACTGGTAAGTGCGTTATTTAACACCTCCGGCTTTAAATGACTTAACAAACCTCCCTAATTTCCTGACCTTTCTAACGGCTATGATTTCCGGTAGGAAGTCCATGGGAGCATTATTAGCTACGAATATCTCATTGACATGTAGCTTTGCGAACCTACTAATATACCAACCTACACTCCTCTTCCTCTCTACTAAGGTACTCCTAGAGTTGTAAATACCTATAGCTAATGAGTTAAACTCTGAGAAGTAATTTAAGTACCTACTGTAGTCCTTAGATGCTATTAGGTCTACACCTACTATATGTCTAGCTAGGTATAGTAGGTAGTTTAAAGCACTGCAAGCATCTCCGAAATATGTTTGAAGCCATAGCCTAACTCCTAGCTCAGTAAATAATTTAGAGAGTAATTCAACATCGTAGAACTTAAGTCTACTATCAGCCCTCCCATAAGTTAGCTCAGGTTCGTGGACTTCAACCACCTCAGCTCCCCGATGCTTTAATTCCTTAACTAATGGTTGTAGAACGTTATATACGTAATCATTAATTAGGTCCACTATATCGCTGTAGTACTCATTTACAGAGTTTAAGGCGAAGGTCAGCGGCCCAGGGAGGACAGCCTTTAAAACATACGACTTGGAATTACCGGCTACCTCATTAAGTATCCTCTTAGAATTCCCATACCAATCAGGTATTGGGCAATTACCAACCAGTTTAATCCTACCGACTACTTGAGGTGCTCTGAAGAAAAAATTGTTTTCGTAGAATCTGTAGAGGCCGTCTACCCTCAAACCATCTACATAGCCTATTAATGGGTTGAAGACATCGTCCCATCGAAGCATTCCGTCAGTGAAGTACTCTATACTTGCAGATATGAATAACTTAAATAACCTCTGCGTATACTTCTCATAACCTAACTCAAGTTTTTCATAGTCAATTTTACCGGAGTTAAACCTACCTACTAATCTAGCTAATCCTCTCGGCCTAGGAAAACTACCGACCACAGCTGCATAAATCCTAGCCACTAACTAGCACCCATAAAGTGTTAAAAATCAGACCTTTTAAATTATCTCGTTTAATAGTAACGTACTTCGTACCGGGTGTCCTACCAACGTTTAACGTTAAAATTACCATTTTCATAATATTCAGTTGGTGGTTTGATGGTTATTAGGAAGGCCTTAACGGTAGCTGGTAGTGACTCAGGTGGGGGGGCTGGTATTCAAGCCGATTTGAAAACGTTTGCTGCCTTAGGTGTTCATGGGATGAGCGTTATTACGTCGATTACAGCTCAGAATACTTATGAGGTTAGGGCGGTGCATGATATACCTCTTGAGGTCATTAAGTCTCAGTTCGAAGCCGTTGTAGATGATATAGGTGTTGATGCGGCTAAGACTGGGATGTTAAGTAATTCTAGAATTATCGAGTTAGTAGCCTCTCTGATTAGGAAGTATGATGTAAAAGTAGTAGTAGATCCTGTTATGATCGCTAAGAGTGGGGCTCTACTACTAAGGGAGGATGCCGTGGACACCTTAATTAAGGAGTTAATACCCCTAGCCACCGTAGTAACGCCTAATAAACCTGAGGCTGAGAGGTTGTCTAACACTTTAATTAAGGATTTAAGTGATGCTAAGGTAGTTGCTAAGAAATTAGTTGATGGGTTAGGAGCTACTGCAGCCGTTGTTAAAGGAGGTCATATGAGCGAGGAGGAGAGCGTTGATGTGATGTACTACGAAGGTAGGTTCTACGAATTCAGAGCTTTAAGGGTGAGAAGTAAGAATACCCACGGAACCGGCTGTAGTTTCTCAGCAGCTATAGCTGCTGAGATCGCTAAGGGTAAACCGATACCTGAGGCTGTTAGGACTGCTAAGGAATTCATAACGACAGCGATAGCTTACGGACTACCCATAGGTAAGGGTTACGGACCTGTGAACCCTACTGCATGGCAATTACTGCCGGCTGAGAGGTATAGAGTCCTACAGATATTAGAGGATGCTGTGAAGTTAGTTGAGAATAGGAGTTCCTACTTAGTTAACTTAATCCCTGAAAGCCAGTCGGAGATCGTTATGACACTCCCTAAACACTACGTTAGAGGTGTTGCTGATGTGGCTGGAGTGCCGGGGAAGATCGTTAGGGTGAGGGATAAGGTTAGGGCTACACACCCACCAAAATTCGGAGTGGATTCTAAGCTTTCTAAAGTGCTTATAAGGTTAGTAGGTACTTACGAGGGTGTCAGCGCAGCTGCGAGCATAAAATATGATGAATTAGTAGATATGGTGGTTAAGGAATTAGGACTTAAGGTAGAGTATGTAGACCTAGATGTGTATCTACGGCAATCAGCTGAGACTTTAGGGTCTGCTTTAAGGGAATCTGCAGCACCTGACATACTGTTCTATAGAGGTGGTTGGGGTAGGGAACCCCTCAGCGTTGTGTTAGGCTCTGATGCGTTAGACGTTGTTGGTAAGATGCTTAGAATTGGGGAGAGGTATGAAGCGGTGGTGAGTAAGTGATGATACCCTCACTTATAAACCGTGTTAAATAGTTAAGTGTAGGGGTAAGGTTTATGAGCTCTGATGAGGTATTCGACATCGTAATTATTGGTGCGGGTATTGCTGGGTTATCCGCAGCTATTTACTCATGTAGGCTTGGTTTAAAGACGCTTATCGTATCAGTTGATGTAGGTGGTCAACTATTGTATGCAGGCCCTATCGAGAACTACCCAGGTTTAGAGGTCGGGTCAGGTTATGACTTAGTTTTCAGGATCCGTAATCAAGCTACGTCGTTCGGCGCTAATATAGTTATAGATGAGGTAGTTGAGTTGGTTAAGGATGGTGATGTATTTACTGTGAGGACTAAAGGTGGGCAGGTCTTTAAGTCGTTATCAGTTATTGCTGCCTGCGGTAAAGCGCCTAAGAGATTAGGTGTTGATGGTGAGGAGAGATTCGTCGGTAGGGGTTTGAGTTACTGCGTGATCTGTGACTCCCACTTCTTTAGGGGTAAGAAAGTAGTCTTAGTTAGCTTTGGTGTTAGAGGTGCTGAGAGTTTACAGATCTTAGCCCCTATAGCTGCTGAGGTTCACTACGTTACCCCTACTGAGATAGATGAAAGCCTTGACGTAGCTAGGAAGTACGGTAACGTCCACATACACCCAGGGTATAGGGTTGTGGGGATATCAGGTGGTGGGGTGCTTAAAGTAATCCTAACTAATGCTGGGGGAATTACTAAGGAGTTAGAGGTTAACGGCGTATTTGCGGAGTTAGGTTTTGAAACGCGGATAGACTTTCTGAGAAAGTATGTAGATGTCAATGAAAGTGGTGAGGTCGTTGTCGGCAGGCACTGTGAGACTAGGGTTGAGGGACTTTACGCAGCCGGTGATCTGATAGATGTGCCGTATAAGCAAGCAGTCATAGCCGCTGCTACAGGAGCTATCGCGGCTTTAAGTGCTGTAAACTACGTAAATAAGGTTAGAGGTCTTAGCAAGGGTTTCAGAGCTGATTGGGGTAAGAAGGTCTCAACAGCTAGGAGAAAGACTTTTAGGCTATGAGTATACTAACAACGATGACCTCAGACTTATGGTCTTTAAGGTGGTAGTCAGTGGAAGTCATCAAACGTATTGAGGAAATCTTCAAGGAGCTCCTAACGTTAGTAGGTGAGGACCCAGGTAGGGAGGGTTTAATTGAGACTCCCTCAAGGGTTGCTAGAATGTGGGTTGAGGAATTAACGACGGGTTATAAAGTCGACCCTAACGACATCTTTAAGTACTTCAACATAGCTGATGATTATGAAAAGCATGACGACTTAGTTATCGTTAGAGACGTACCGCTTAGGAGTTTATGCGAGCACCACCTACTCCCATTCTTCGGCTACATACACATCGCATACGTACCTAATGGTAGGATAGTTGGTTTCAGTAAGCTTGCTAGAGTGGTTGACGTATTTTCTAGAAGGTTGCAGGTGCAGGAAAGACTTACTAATGAAGTAGCTGATTTCATGTTCGGGAAACTGACGCCTAAAGGTGTTATGGTAATAGCGGAAGCCTATCATACCTGCACTATAGTTAGAGGTGTTAAAGAACCTATGTACATGGTTACACGGGCTGCTCGGGGGTCGTTAAGCAATGAGAATTCGAGGATTGAGGTCCTGGCCTTGTTAAACTTAGCGAAAGGTAAGCAGGTTTTAAATATAGACCTCCGAAGTATTTAATCTCTAAATAGAGTATTAAGGATTTAAGCAGTTTTAAATCTCTACTAGTTTATTTAAGGTATGATTTGATGCTTAATAGAATTTAAAATTTTTATAGTAATCAGTGAGTAGGAGTGAGGAGATTTCATGACTGAAGTAAGGAAAGTTCAGAAATTCGGTAAGTCAACTTTAATGGTATCACTACCTGCTGGCTGGGTTAAAGGTATTGGCCTGAAATCCGGGGATGTTATCGGTATTGAAGTCCTTGATGACGGTTCTTTAAGGATGGCGCCATTAGAAGTTCTGAATAAGGAGAAGGAGAAAGCTGTGAGGATAGTTCTTTGGGAGGAAGGTAATGAAGACCTACTTACGAGGTCTCTATACGGGTTTTACCTCCTAGGATATGATAGGATCATGGTGCAATCATCTGAAGGATTCCTATCTAGTAGTTATTTAAAGTGTGTGAGGAACGCTATTAAGAATTTCATAGGTGTTGAGATAGTTGAGCACACACCTGAAAGTGTTACGATACACATATTCATAGATCCCTCTAAGTATTCTGCCTTACTACTTATTGAGAGGATGGTGAATATCGTTAAGCTAATGATCCAGCATATAGAGGCGTCAATTCGTAATAAGCAATTAGGAATTCTTGAGGAGGTCGTCGAACTGGAGGGTGAGTTAGACAGATTATACGGGCTTACTGTGAGGCAGCTCGTACTTGCGCAGGATAGTAAGAGCCAAGCCAAACATTTAGGAATTAAAACATCCTTAATAACTGAGTACAGGTCTATTGTTAAGTCATTAGAGGACATAGGTGATTCGCTGGCTCAGATAGCCTTAATGCTATCGGAGATGAGTGCTCAAGTACTTAACAATTTAAACATGCATAAAGAGGTCTTCAAGGAGTGCATGGATACCTTATCATTAATCGTTGAGAGGGTTCTAAAGGTGTTGGAAGGGCCTGATGTCTACCTATCAAACAGCGTTTTAAACCTAATTAACGAATTTAATAAGCATTTAAGTAAGTATAAGTTAATAATCTTTAAATCATTAGGTCTTGACGAGACCTACGTAGCTGTACGTGATATCATAGATAAGTTAAGCATTGTCAGTAAAAGACTTGAGGATGTGGCTGAAATAGTGTTTGATATCTCCATCGAGAGGTCCGGTCTGGAAATAGATTTAAGGAAAACTCAGTACTAGTTTAAGTGGTCTTAACCATGTATACCTCTAGAATTGCTGGTTTCTACAAGTTAGGGGTTGATGAGAGGGCTAAGATCGTTAAGGAACTTGCTGGGTTAACAGATGATGAGTTAAACCTACTTAAGACCAGCAAAATAGGTTTAAGCATAGCGGATAGGATGATTGAGAACGTTATTGGGACGTTAGAACTGCCTTTAGGAATAGCTACTAATTTCTTGATTAACGGTAAGGACTATTTAATCCCCATGGCTATTGAGGAGCCGTCTGTAGTTGCAGCAGCATCTAATGCTGCTAGGATGTGTAGGGAGGGAGGTGGTTTACATGCCTTCAGCGCTGAACCACTTATGATCTCGCAGATACAGTTAGTAGGTGTTACATCACCTCATACAGCTGCTGTGAAAGTCCTTCAAAACAAGGATGAAATCCTTAGAATAGCCAATGAGAAAGACCCGGTCTTAAATAGCTTAGGGGGAGGGGCTAAAGACCTAGAGGTTAGGGTTGTTCAGAGCCCTGTAGGACCTATGGTTGTAACCCATTTAATCGTCGACGTTAAAGACGCTATGGGGGCAAACGTAGTGAACACCATGGCGGAGGCCGTAGCGCCGTTCATAGAGAATTTAACAGGGGGTAAAGTCCTTCTGAGAATAGTCTCAAACCTAGCTGATAAGAGATTAGTGAGGGTGTGGACCAAGGTCCCTAAAGATGTTGTAGGAGGTGCTGAAGTGGTTGATGGGATAGTCTATGCATGGGCTCTCGCAGCTTCAGACCCGTATAGAGCTGCTACCCATAATAAGGGTATAATGAACGGTGTTGTGGCTGTAGGGCTGGCGACAGGTCAGGACATACGTGCATTGGAAGCAGGTGCGCATGCATACGCAGCTAGATTTGGCAGATATGCTGCCCTATCAACCTGGGAGAAAGATGAAGAAGGAGATCTGATAGGATATTTGGAGATGCCTATGGCTGTAGGGGTAGTTGGAGGTGCTACTAGGGTGAACCCAATAGCTAAGATATCGCTGAAGATATTAGGTGTTAAGACTGCTAAGGAGTTAGCCGAGGTAATGGGGTCTGTAGGCTTAGCTCAGAACTTAGCTGCTTTGAGAGCGCTTGTAAGCGAGGGAATTCAGAAAGGCCATATGAAACTACATGCTAGGCAGATAGCAATATCAGTAGGTGCTCAGGGGGAGGAAGTAGATAAGGTAGTTAGTGAGATGATCAGAGACGGTATTATAAGAATTGATAGGGCTAAGGAAATACTAAGCAGATTGAGAACCGGGTATTGAATTACGATAGATTACACCCTATAATTAGGGATGGGGGTCTACGAACCCTACAATAGCCTTGAAATTAGCACTACTAGCGAAGACCGCGGTTTCCATGCTTTCAAGGAAGACTTAAATAGTTTTAATGAGTTTACGTATTCTAGAACCAGGTAGTTGTCAGCATAACTGCGTGTTTCAGGTTAAGACCCTAAGATACGGTACGATTTTGTAGGAACTTCTTATATTTATCGATTGATAGGGTTTCCTCAGCCCTCACGTTGCGGAGCGTAGCTAGGTATGTGGTAGTCAGCCCTGCTATATGTGATCCTTGGAGTATTTTAGTGAGTAGGTCATCACCTAACGGTTTTAGAACGTACGTCTTTACCCCTAATTCCTTCAGATAATTTATTGCGAATTCTATTGTTGGGTCATCATCCCATATAACTAAAGCTCTGATAATATCTATGTTTACAGGTCTTTCCCATCCAACAATATCGTTATGCGCCCACTCAGGTATTATCTCTACCTTAGCCATCATCTTAGAGTTTTCATTTAATTCATCTTTAAACCTAAGTGCTAGGGGGTAGTAGTTAAAGTTTGATATTATCACTGGTATTGAGTCCTTTAGGAAGTAAGAAAGTTCTCTTGAGGTAGCCGCGGTTACATCTTTAAATGTGAGAACTCCGATTAACTTATTCAGGTCCTCATACACGTTAACTCCGTAGGTGTTTAAGACCTTAATAGTTGCTATCAGTAATTGTGGGAAGGCAGCCCTAGGCAGTAAGCCCTTATCAACTACTACGTGGGGTAGACCTCTCTCCTTAGCTATCTCTACTAACTTACCGCCAGACGATACTACGCAGACCTCAGCGCCTAAATTTAATGACTTTATGACGGTATTTAAGGTCTCTAAGGTGTTACCGGAATAGCTAATACTGCATACTAAGGTGTTTGAGTTAACCCAACCAGGTGGTTGGAAATCCTTAACTATAGTTATAGGTATCTTAGATTTCCTATATAGTGCTGTGTATATGGTATCGCATACTATTCCTGAACCACCCATCCCAGTAAGCACTAACCTCTCAAAATCCTTAGTCCGCGGCGATCCGGAAACCTCATAGTTGAGTACGCTTAAAGATAGTTCATACCAATTAAGGTAGGTGTTTTCCATGTCAAGAACTACCTGACTTCTAATCGATGATGGTTAAGAATATAGGTTGTTGAGGTCTTAATCAACCCTCACCTTAGTAGTAGTTACTTTTTGTTTTACAACGCCTAAAGCCAATGCTACTCCGTAGATTATTGATTCCGGCTTTGGAGGACAACCTGGGATCTTAATCGTAGGTGGTTCAACTATCCCGTACTCCTCCTTTAAGATTCTATACAGTTCGTTGAGGCCGCCGATTGTTGAGTAGGTATCATACCAGATACCACCTCCACATGCGCATGAGCCTAACGCTATGACTAACTTAGGTTCTGGAACAGCTGTTAAGGCCTCAATAACTTTAGGCAATGTCTCCCTAGTTATAGGGCCTGTTAGGAGTAGTGCATCAGCATGTCTAGGTGATGCTACTAACTTAATCCCAAACCTCTCAACATCGTGGTAGGGGGTTAGTACGTCAAGTATCTCTATATCGCATGAGTTGCAACTACCTGTATTTAGGTGGAAAACCCAAATGCTCTTACCGTATACGCTCATCTCATAGCACCTGCAGACCTTATTATCGAGTTAACGTTATTTCGTCTCCTACAGTCCGGGCATAGGTTGATGTTCTCTAAAACCTCCTCATAAATTTTTCCGGATACATGGGTAAGATGTCTTGAAGTTGTGAACGGTTTACCACATACTGGGCAGTTAGTAAGTCTGATCTCGATGATGTAGACTACTTCGTCCTTGTAGGCTAGTTCGAATTCCTTACTCATCTTAATGGCTGATGTTGGGCATACGTCAGCACATCTACCGCAGAATATGCATTTACCAACTCGGTACTCCAGCCTTCTAACACCTTCGTTAACATCCTCTACCACCCTTATAGCATCTGGAGTGCATACGTTAGCACATGCTGTACAACCCATACACTTACTTGGGTCGAATTCCGGTAACCCTCTAAACGCTTCAGGAACTTCTACCCTCTCAAAGGGGTATTTCTTAGTTACCACACCTACCTCTAACGATGTTTTAATCCATGACAGTCTACTCAAGGCTTCCACCCATTAGCTAGGGCTTTAAGACTTACTTTAAACTTCCTACCATTGCTGATATCAACAACTAGTAATCTATCCGTACAGGAGAAGCATGGGTCTACGCTAGCAATAGTTAGCGGTGCATCACTTAGCGGACACTCATATAGCATGGTCTTCAATGCGGGGATGTTATTATACGAAGGTGCCCTAACCTTCCATCTGTAGACCTTGCTGTACTTACCCGTTAGGACGTAGTGGACATCCTCACCTCTAGGAGCTTCAACACCGCTGAAACCCTCCCTATACTCCGGAACCTCGATATCCTCAGCTAGTATCGGCCCGCCAGGCATTCTATCAATTAAATCCTCAACTATCTTAATGCTTTCGTAGACCTCCTCAACTCTTACCATAAGCCTAGACATGTTGTCACCCTCACTAAATGTTGGGATATCGAAAGACACCTCCCCATACGCTGCGTATGGGTGGTCAACACGTACATCACGTTTAAGTTTTGAAGCCCTTGCCACAGGACCTACTACTCCGTAACTCACAGCATCAGGGCTTGGTAAGACCCCACTACCTTCAAGACGTTTAGTAAGTTCTCTTATAGCTATTAAACCGTTGACGAACTTACTATAATCTTCCTTAACTTTCTTAAGGATTTTAAAGACCTTCTCCGCAGAGTCCTTACTCACATCCCTCCTAACACCGCCTACTAAGTTAAGGCCGTAGTTCTTCCTATTACCTGTGAGGGCTTCAGCTAAGTTCATAATGGGTTCCCTAATCCGCCATGCATGCATAAACCCCGTATCAAAGCCTAGGACATGGCATGCAACACCTAACCAAAGTAGGTGGCTATGCAGTCTCTCAACTTCCAATATTAAAGACCTTATGTATAGAGCTCTTTCAGGTACGTTAATCTTCGCCGCACCTTCAACGGCTTGGCAGTAGCAAACATTATGTACAAATCCGCATATACCGCATATCCTCTCAGCTACGAAAGGTACTTGATTGTACGTAAGTCTTGACTCACCTAACTTCTCAATACCTCTATGTACGTGGAAACCCCTATACTCAACATCTACTACTGTCTCACCCTTAACATGTAGTTCGAAATACTCAGGCTCATGTAGTAGTGGGTGGTAGGGTCCGTAAGGCAGTGTGACAACGTCTTCAGACCTAGTCGGTACGTAACATGTAGAACTACTGGGCTGCGGCCTGCTCTGATAGTTAAACTCCTTTCTAAGAGGGGCCACACCATCAGGCCATACATCAGGTAGTATTAACTTACGGAGGTCAGGGTGGTTTAAAATATTAATACCTAGTAAGTCTTTTACCTCACGCTCACCCCAATTAGCTCCCTTAACGATAGGTGTTATTGAAGGTACTTCAGGTAATTCAGGTCTTAACCTAACCCTAACTAGTAAGTATGTCTTCATAGAATCTAAGCTGAAGACATATATGCTGTGGAAGAAGCCGTCTAATTTACGGGCGTCATTCCCTACTATAACCGTATATATCCCGCCTAACTCATCTGTGATCGCCTTAACTACATCTGCTAGATGCTCATGCTTCACATCCACTATGATATGCTTACCGTCAACTACCTTATAACTATCTATTTTACCACTTAATACTCCTAACACCGTCCTCGCAGCTTCCATACCACCACCATATATAATATTACTTAGCTGGTATTAAAATCCAGCCATAGCTAATATTAGTGCGAGGAGAGGTATGAGTGTGTACTTCCTAACAGACTCAATAGCGTGTTTAACCCTGTACCTACCATGAATAGCCGAGATCATGCCTAATAGTAAATATACTGAGGCGCTTAACGATATTGTTAGGAACGTGTTTACAGCATATTTAAATACCTCAACGCTTACTAATGAGGTCACCGTAGATACTATCGGGCCGAACGCTACTAACACGAATAGCGATGAAACTAAGAACCTTCTAATTAAATTGCTTAGGATTAAGAACGCGAGTAAGGGGCCGCTGTACTCAAGCATATAGCCTGAGGCTATTTCAGGTTCTGCCTCAGCTATGTCGTAGGGTGTCCTAGCAGATTTTATGAATGCGTAGTAGAGGAGTGAGATACATGCGAATAACATTGACGGCAGTAGTACTAGGTTAGTTGAAATGTTATATAGGCTTAAACTGCTATGCCTTAACGCTATTGCAGCTATGCTAATACCTAAGAAGAGTTCTGATGCTAGGATAAGTGATAGCTCCCTACTAGAACTTACCTCAGCGAATGGGTTTCCAGACGCGGAGCCTCCGAGGAGCGAGATCGTCGACGAGAAAACGATTAAGTAGATAAGTAGTATTAGATCTCCTTCAAAGTTTAATATGCTGCTTAAGGTGTAAGGCAGTATTGAAATAGCTATTAAGTTGGTGATGAGGCTTATGGGTGGTGCTAGGAGGAATAATTCGGAGGCTGTAGAAGGTATGAGTAACTCCTTCTTAATGAGCTTAACTAAATCGTAGTATGTTTGAAGTACGGGGGGGCCGACCCTACTCTGAATCTTAGCTCTTACGAACTTACGTTCCACTCCGTCGAGAAGAGGTGTTAGTAGGACTACCAAACCAGCTATTAGTATGACTGCTAAGTATTGGATGACCACTTAATCCACACCTCATATAATTAAAATAAACGCCAGCGCTACCACCACTGCTAAGAAGATACTTACAGTTACTAACGCTGTGTATAGGTAGGTATCTACTATATCATAAGTCTTAACTAGCCTCATAAAGTACTTGGTCAGAGGATCTATGATTAACCTATAGATGAGGTATCTTAACTCATAACTGAGACTATAGGTATCCTCAAACTCGGTGTAGTATGAATGCGCATATAGGCCTAACCTCTCAGGCAGTAATTCCTTAGTGCCGAAAGTCCATAGAGACGTAAGTTTAACCCTACGCTTCCTTATTAAGTATGTAGTTATGAGCGATGAGATTAGAATGCCGATTACTATTAAGGCGAAGATCTGTAGCGCTGAAATAACCTCAGACATTATAATGTTGGCACGGCTTACATCATACGTAACTACGTTATTAACCACCGAAGCTATGACGTTGAAAGGTATGTAGAAGAAAATCCCTAGTAGCAGGCATAGAGAGGCTAGTAGAATTTCAGCTAATACCATAGGTAGCGGTACCTCCCTAACCTCACCTAAGGTTATGTTACTTGGGTTGGATATGAAAGCTCTTGATATGTATTTGAAGAAGCTTGCTAAAGTTAACGCGCTGACGAATATTGCAATTGCTGCGTATAAGATGAGTATTGGATGCCCTGAAATAAGGAGTGATAGTATTATAAGCCACTTACTTACGAATCCGTTTAGCGGGGGTATGCCCGAGATGGCTAGCGACCCTATCAGCCCTGAAGCATATGTTACCGGCATTACCTTGGCTAGACCGCCTAAAACGTTTAAATCCCTACTACCAGTTCTGTATATTAAGCTTCCGGCAGTCAGGAAGAGTAATCCCTTAAAGATAGCGTGATTTAATGTGTGGAAAAGCCCTGCAGTCAACGCGATGAAGCCTAAGTAATTAGGATGTAGTGTTAGACCCCCTCCAATGCCTAGGAATATATAACCTATTTGAGCAATACTAGAATAAGCCATTAACCTCTTAGAATCTGTTTGGATTAACGCCATTAAGTTGCCGTAAGCAGCTGACATAAGTCCTAAGGAGGCAAGTATTAAACCTAGAACGTAGTAGTTAAGACTTAATAATAATATCGAAAATCTTACAATACCGTAAACAGCGGTCTTAATCATAAACCCGCTTAAAAGAGCTGAAATATTTGAAGGCGCTTCTGGGTGGGCGTCAGGCAACCAACTATGCATAGGTACTAAAGCAGCTTTAATACCGAAGCCTATTAACAGTAACGTGATGATTGAGTATTGAGTTATAGGTTCTAAGCTTAGAGACCTTAACGCTGCAAAACTAGTAGAACCGCTGATGACGTAGGTAAGTATTAACGCCATTATTAGTAGGCCTGAGCCAAGGTATGACATCAATATATATTTTAGTGCAGCCCTCCGCGCTACCTCATTAGCTCTTTCAAATGAGATGAGGAAGAACGCAGCAACGCTCATTAACTCCCAAGAAATTATAAATAGGATTACATCATTGCTTATGAGGACTAAGTACATGGATAGTAAGAATAGGGGGTAGGACGTTGAGTACGACCTTAAACTATCAAAACCTGAGTAACGTTTAATGTAGGAAATACCGTAAATAGTAGATGCTAGGCTAATAATACCTAGAACTAAAATGAAGAAAGCAGATAGCATATCAATACCTAGGTTAAGAATTCCTGAAAATGGTTGTGAGAACCTTACAAGCGGTTGGAGCCAAATATTTAAACCGCCTGAGGTTAGGAATGTGGCAGACACATATATCATCAGGGCACTGGCTATGGTTGACAGAGATGATGTTATGTAGAGTGATGTAACGCTTCCGAAGATCGGAGAAATAAAACAGCTTAACAACAGCAAGTATATCGGTAGTAATGCCTCATTTAAAGCTGTAGTCAGAGCCAACTATGATTACCGTAGAGAATTACTAAAGTTAGAGTATAATAAACTTTACATATGTGATGAATTTTAATATTGGCAAATATAGTAGTAATAGGTAATGTTTTGGAATTAAGAGATGTTGAAGAACCTCTATGGATAAAGGAGATGATTAAAAGTCTTAATAGGTTATTCGAGGTAGGAGAGTTAAGAGGTAAGCCTAAGGGTGTTTTAATTTACAACAAACTACCTCAGTATTTATGGAGTGTGTGGGGCGATGAGTTAAAAAGACTTAATATTACGTGGCAAGACTTCCTGAAGATAATAAGTAAGAATTCTGACTTAATAGTTGATTGGGCTGTAAGGGAGGCAGTAGGTTGGGAGAAACTACTTAACGGTTTGAGGGAATCTATAATTTCTCAAAGTAGGGTGGTGGTGAGGCGGAAAAGCCTTACCCTAGATAGATTCTTGGAGAGGTATTAGCCGTCTTCTAATTTTACTACCCTACGTGTTTAACCGAATATTCTTTAATTAAGTATTCCGATACTACCTCATCTCTTAATTCTACACCTAAGCCAGGTTCTTTAGGAGGTATTATGTAGCCGTTTTCTAATTCTATAGGTGTCCTCACCATGATGTTATGCATCTCCATAACGTTATACTCCTGGATTAAGAAATTTGGACTGCATACATCAAGCTGTATTGTTGCTGCTAGAAGTACTGGGCCGAAGTACATGTGGGGCGCTATCGATGCGTAGTATGCCTCAGCTATGGCGGCTATCTTCTTAGATTCTAATATCCCACCACAGCGACCTACATCCATCTGAATTATCCGCGCTGCACGTTTCTGAAGTAGTTCTAAGAATTCAAACTTAGTTACCCTGCGTTCACCAGCTGCTATGGGGATTCTAGTATGTGCTGCTACATAAGCCATCTCATCAACATTTTCAGGAGGTACTGGTTCTTCAAACCATAGAGGGTTGAACTCCTCTAACATCCTAGCAACTCTGATAGCGCTGTAGGTTGTAAGCTGTCCATGGGTACCTATACATATTTCAATATCATTACCTACAACATCCCTTATACTCCTAAGGATTTTCGCAGCATGGTTTATCTCATCTATTGGGATATCCCTAGGACTTGGATATATTGGTGGGAATGGGTCGAGTTTCAGAGCTTTAAACCCTTTCTTCATAACCTCAACTGCCTTCTCAGCAGCTTCTTCAGGTCCTAACTTCCTCCAACCCTCACCCTCCGGGATGTATGAGTAAGCTTTAAGCCTATCATTATAGATACCGCCGAGGAGGTTATATACGGGCTGATTTAAGTACTTCCCTATAATATCCCAGCAAGCTATTTCAATAGCACTAATAGCGGACATCACTGTTAGGTCTGGATGTCTGAAGTCATGATCATAAGTATACATTCGATGCGTCAAGGACTCAATCCTAAACGGATCGGAACCAAGAACATAACGTCTACATAGATCCTCTAACAACTTAACGTTAGAAGCTTCCCTACCAATAGCAGCTAATTCTGTAAGCTCACCTAAACCCTCAAAACCCTCATCAGTAATGAGTTTTAAGAACGTCCAATAACGCCCACCCCTATAAGGTGGGAGGGTTTTAACTACAAATATTTCGAAATCGTTAATTTTCAGAACAATCACCATGATAGAGTATAATTTAAGAGTAATAACTATTTTGCTTGAAGATTGCTTGGAGATGGTTCTCACCTATTTAGATTAGTCATTTCTACGATTGGCTGTAGTAATTATTATTTTGGTAGGTCTTAATCATTACTAACCTTGTAAACTTCTATTTTGTACAGTAAGTTCCTCTCCGATTTACGAGTAGTTAAGCGTTTTTAGTCACGTTTTTAAGTCTTAGTTATTTATTACTGTAGGTATTGATTGTGATTATATGTGACCGTGTTAAGGTGATCGCCGTAGTAGGTGCTGGTAAGATAGGTTCTGCTATAATTAAGGCTATTAAGGAATGTTATAGTGATGTTAATTTAATAGCTACCGGTCGTAGAGATGTAACCTTAGAAAACGCTAAGTTATTAGGTGCGGAAGCAACTAGGAATAATAAAGAGGCTATTAGTAGGGCTGACCTCATAATACTTAGCGTTAAACCTCATCACTTCCCTATAATCGTTAAGGAGGTCGGGAAGGATGTATGGGATGGGAAGATAGTTATATCGGTAATGGCTGGTATTAAGCTTAAGACCTTAAGTTCTGTATTACCTGGCGCTAAGATTTTCAGAGCTATGACGAATATCAACACATCTGTTAGGAAGGCATCTACTGCCATATCAACTTTAGATGGTGATGAAAGTGATAAGGAGGTAGTTGAGGAACTATTTAAATGTTTAGGAACTATCTACTGGGTCCCTGAAGAATACATAGACATATGGACTGCCTTAGTTGGGAGCGGACCTGCATTCATATCTGAAATCGTAGATGCGTTAGTACTTGGCGCAGTAGCTTCTGGAATGCCTAGAGATATAGCATATAAAGCAATATTAGACGTACTTGAAGGGACTGCAGTACTTCTTAAGAACAGAGACGTACACCCAGCTGAGGTTAGAGATGAGGTAACCACTCCAGGAGGGACGACCATCAGGGGCTTAGCGGTAATGGAGTCTAGAGGGATTAAATCAGCCTTAATAGAGACGTTAGAAGCGGCATACAAGAGATCGCGTGAGATAGGCAATGATATAGAGTTAAATATAAGGAAGGAGTTAAACATCAATTAGCTACGAATTAAATAGAATTCTAAAACATTTTCATTTAAAAGCTTATAAATAGGTTACCCTAAGAACAATAAGGGTAAATTTTGAGTAGCGTTAAAAGTAGAGGTAAATATATCATTGTACTAGCAGCAGTCATAATAGTGATTGCTGGGATTGCCGCATATTACATGACTTCAACCCCAACAACCCCTCAGATATCTCATGTACGGTTTATGGCCGGTGTTTCAGGTGGTGGTGGCTATCAATTCGGTACCGCGTTAATTAAGATTTGGCAGGGTAGGATGCCAGGGGTCACATATACGCTCGAGGCAACTCAGGGATTCATAGATAATGCTAAGAAGATGTGCGGAGGTGTTGGTGAATTTGGGGTTGTATCTGCTGGTGAGGCTTTGAAGATCTTACGTGGTGAAGGATCTTATAAGGATTGCGCTTCTAAGGTATATGCTATTCTTCCGTTATTACCTCTTACCTACTTCCATGTACTAGTCCCAGCAGACTCTCCGATCAACTCATTGTCAGACCTTAACGGTAAGAGGGTAAACATATTGACTAGAGGGTCTCTCACCGAACAACTTGCAACCCAGATCTTCAGCATCTTAAACATCAATATAGTTCCAGCATATTTAACGCATACTGATGCCGCCATCGCCCTATCTAAGGGTGAGATAGAAGCTGCTGCAACAACGACTTTCGCATCTCAGTATAAGGAATTAGCACTTAGTAGGAAGTTGAAAGTATTATCACTAACCTCTGAAGAGGTAAGTAAGATTAAAAGCGCGTTACCACATCTAAGCTTTGAGACATTTAACTTCAGCACACAGTATGAAGGCACGAACCCTGCTTTAGTGCCGGTTGATTGGACCTTAGTAGTAGCCCGCTCAGACCTACCTGAAAGTTTCGTATATAACTCAGTTAAAGCTATCTATGATAACATAGGGTCTTTAGTGGAGTCCTACCCAGCGGCTAAGGATTTAAAGCCTGAGTTATTATTGAAGGCCCCACTACCACTACATTCAGGTGTAGTTAGGTATTATAATGAAAGAGGTATTAAAGTACCTGATGAGCTAATTCCTAAAAGGTAGCCCGATTGCCGGTTAAGGTAAAACCAAAAGCTTTTTTTCCATCTCAGTTCCAGTTCTACTAGGTCTGATTGGGAATGGATCTCTTATGGTTAGTTAGCAGGACTATAGCGATAGTGTATGGCCTAATATTCCTCTACAGCTTTCTGACATACACTTTTGACCCATTCTTACAGAACAGCTTATTCCTTCAGATGGTGTTTATCTTCGCCTACCTAAGGCTTATTAAAAAAGCGAGGTTGCTTTATATGAAGGTAGCGCTAGCATTACTGGCCATAGTTTCATTTATACCTTTAGCTTATATATCATTAAACTATGTTGATGTCGCTTATAGGGCTGGCATACCTACACAAATTGAATTCGTGTTCGGTGTGGTAACTATAACAGCCGTAATATCGCTTACGTGGGTGCTAATAGGTAGGTTATTAGCAATTATTACGCTAATATTTATCCTGTACTCATACTTAGGTTACTATATTCCGGGTATGTGGGGCCATGGTGGTTACCCACTGAATATGCTTATAGGTTATTTCTATATGACCAGAGAGGGTTTATGGAGCATCCCGATGAGCATAGCTGCGACTTACGTCGTAGCTTTTAACATAATGGGTTCGTTGCTACACAGAATTAAAACTACTAAGATAATTATTGATGGTCTTTCACCGCTTTCTAAAGTTAAAGGAGGGCCGGGAGTAGTTGCAGTCTTAAGTAATATGTTGTTAGGGATGGTCTCAGGCAGCGCTCCTGAGAACGCTGCATTAACTGGCACCACCTTTAAACCGCTGCTTAGCTCATACGGGTATACCCCAGAGAGGTCTGCTGCCATAATATCTACAGGAGCTGCTGGAGCTTTAATAATGCCGCCTGTTATGGGTGCTGCCGCCTTCTTAATGGCCGACCTCCTCGGAATTACCTATAGGGATATAGTTATAGCTGCCTTCCTGCCTGGGTTCCTTTACTTCGCAGCGTTAATGATTTACGTATATTTAGATTCATCGTCGTTAATAGCTAAAGGGATCCTTAAAAGCACGCTTAAGGTGGAACGTCAGAGCAACTTTAACTTAATTAAGGATTATGGCCATACTTTAATACCATTAGTTGTTGTGACCTACTTCATATTACTGGGCTACTCACCTACTAGGGCCGCTATGTATGCCATAATCGCGTCGATAGCTGTATCACTTATTAAGAGAACTACTAGGTTAAACTTTAAGGAGTTCGTAGAGGCTATTCATGAGGCCTTAGATAGGGTTGTGTTCTTAGGAGTAGCAATAGCAGCGGCTTCTCTCATATACTCCTCAGTAATGATGACTGGCTTAGGACTTAAACTCTCCCTAACTATAGAGTCGCTCTCAGCGGGTAATATCTTCATAGCGTTAGTGTTAATAATGGCTTCATGTATTATACTAGGGATGGGTTTACCGGCAACAGTAGCATATTTAATTGTCGCTATTACTATAGCATCAGCCGTAGTTAAGTTAGGAATACCGCCTATTGCTGCTCATATGTTCATATTCTACTTCGCTACGTTTTCAACTATAACACCTCCTGTAGCTCTAGCCCTATACACCGCATGCGGAGTATTCAACTCAGATATAATGAGGAGTGGTTATCACGCTATTAGGATGGCTTTACCGGCATTTATAGTGCCTTTTGTATTTGCTTTAAGGCCTTCATTGCTGGCGTTAGGCACGCCGTTAGAAATTACTACTTCATTTATAGCATGTTTAGCAGGATTTGTTAGTGCTGCTATAGCGGTAACAGGTTATTTCTTCAGACACATCTCTGTATTTGAGAGAATGGTTTATGGAGTCATTAGCATCTTAATATTACTCCCAGAGACTACGTATTTAACAGATGTTATTGGAATTTTAATGCTGATAGCGATATCTACTGCTAACGTAATCTTCTATAGAGGGGAATTGAAACGTAGCCCCCTTAAAATATAATTGAATTAAGTATTTTCGGATAATTAATAAATATTTTTAAGATGGCGTCCAGCTAATTATTATAGGATGTATATGGGTTCAGGAAAACCTTACAATATACTTGAATGTAGTTTTGTGGAGGTTCAGGAATGGCTTAAGGAGAGCGATGTTGTTTTAATACCTATAGGGAGTTGCGAGAAGCACGGCCCCCACATCCCATTAGGTACTGATAGCTTCATAACGTTAGCGGTTGTTGAGAAAGCCTCTGAAAAGGCTGACGTACCTCATACCCCTCTAATACCTTACGGCTACTCACCACATCATATGGGTGAAGTCAATAGGGGTTTTGGTTCTATAACACTTAGAGGGACTACGTTCAGATATATCATCTACGACATAGCGTTAAGTCTGGTTTACCACGGTTTTAATAAGTTGTTGTTCGTATCTCATCATGGTTCTAACACTAAGGTTATAGATGATGTGTTGAGAGCTGTAAGGTATAAGACAGGTGCGCTACCAGTTTGGTATAAAGTACCAACAGAACGTGATATTAAGTTAATTAAAGACTTACTTAGATCTAGGCCTGAAGAAGCTCCTGGATGGCATTCAGGTGAGGAGGAAACTGCTATCCTAATGTACTACAGACCTGAGTTAGTTAAGATGGAGCGAGCTCAGCCAAGAAGTATTCACGCCCCTAAGTGGTTAGGTGAGAAATTCGTAAAGACCGACGGCACACCAACAATTGAGTTTATGGGTAGCGAGAACATATGGATCCCATTAGAACATCATGAGTATAGTGATAATGCTACGATAGGGAATCCCTTCATAGCAACTCCTGAAACTGGGAAATTACTAGTTGAGAGAATCTCAACACATCTAGCCGAGTTCTGCAAAGAACTTAAGAAATTAGATATCAAGGCGCATACCAGAGATTTCGAAGACAGAGCTTTCTAAATATTCTCAAAAATATTTTCTCGAAGTCTGTAAATTAAGTTAGGTATTAAGGTATGGGTAAGAAGGTCGTAGTGCTAGCTACATTAGATACTAAAGGATCTGAAGCACTCTTTATAAAGAATTCGCTCTTAGACCATGGAATAGAAGCCCTAATAGTAGACCTGGGAATACTTGAAGAACCATCAATAAAGCCTGATATACCAAGAGAAGAGGTATTAAGAGAGGTATCAGTAGACCCCACTGAGTTCACCTATAAGGTACGCTTAGGTAGTATTAGACGTGATGAAGCTATTAGGATTATGGGTGTAGGAGCTGGTAGAATACTCGTTAAGATGCTTAAAGAACTCGGCGGTGTTATAGGGATTGGCGGGAACCAAGGAGCTGCTGCAGCTTCAATAGCTATGAAGGCATTACCTATAGGCATACCTAAACTACTAGTATCTACTATTGCTTCAGGTAATATAAGGCCTTACATAGAATATAAGGATATAATGATGTTGTTCTCGATATCAGACCTTGAGTTCGGGCCTAATACTATTTCAAAGACTGTGCTGACTAATGCTGTAAACGCTATGGTTGGTATGGTTAGAGGTTATAGGGGTTTCGAAATCGATGAAACAGTTAAAAGGGTTGCAATAACTACGCTTGGTTCTACAGGGAGATTAACTAGGGTATGTGTTGCTAAGCTTAAGGAATTAAAGTATGAACCTATAGTATTCCACGCATCGGGTTCTGGCGGGTCTGCTATGGAGGAATTGATTGAGAACGGGTTCTTCCATGCGGTATTAGATTTAAACCTCCATGAGTTAGTTGGTGAGGTAATTCCAGACGATATATATAAACCTATGAAGCCTAGGATAGTTAATGCTATTAGAAGAGGGTTGCCGTTAATTATAACTCCGGGAAGTATTAACTACCTAGTCTTCGGCCCGCCTGAAACAATACCAAGCAAGTACTTAGGAAGGAAGACACATTACCATAACCCATATAATACTAATGTAAGACTTACGAGGGAGGAATTACTAGCGGTTGCTGAGCACTTATGTAAGAAGTTTTCCGATGTAAGTGGTAATGCAGTCTTAGTACTCCCGTTAGGAGGTTTTTCGGTCTTAGATGTTGAGGGGGGACCTCTCTACGAACCTGGTGACGATAAAATGTTTATTGATATGATTGTAAGGGAGCTTGGTAAATCAATAGATATAGTGAAGGTTGAGAAGAACATAAATGATGTTGAAGTAGCCTATAATGTTTTGAAAAGCTTTAAGAATATGATTAGCTCTGACCAGGGTTTATAAGGGTTGCTAGGATATTAGAATATTGTGGTGAGGTATTTTGGAAGGTAAAATGAAGGCCCTAATTATACGTAAGCCTAAGGAACTTAATGTTGAGGAAGTGCCTATCCCTAAAATAAGAGAGGATGAAATACTTGTTAAGGTTAGAGCTGTTGGGATATGCGGCTCTGATATAGAAATTAAGAATGGTACGTATCCTGATTACATTGCCTACCCGATCATTCCTGGGCATGAGACTGCGGGGGAAGTAGTTGAAGTAGGGTCTAACGTGCTTGGATTTGATGTTGGGGATAGAGTTGCTGTTGAACCTCATGGGGGATGCGGTCAATGTAGAAACTGTAAAATAGGTTATTACTCATACTGTTTAAATTATGGTAAGCCGGGGCATAGAACGCTAGGATTTACGGTTAATGGTGGGTTTGCAGAGTACGTTGCAGCCCCAGCTAGGAACGCACATAAATTACTAGATAATTTAAGTTTTGAGGAAGGAGCTATGGCAGTTTCTGCCGGGACGTCTATGTTCGGTGTCATGGAGATAGGTCTAGATCCGGGGGAAACCGTGGTTATAGTAGGGCCTGGACCTATAGGGTTAACATCATTATCAATAACTAAGGCATTAGGTGCTGGAACTACTATAATGGTTGGGACTAGGTGGGCTAGGTTAAACCTAGCTAAGGAGTTAGGTGCTGATATCTTAGTGAATGTGAGGGAGGGGCAGGACCCGGTTAAGATAGCTATGGACGTATCTGATGGTTTAGGAGTTGACTTAGTTATAAATACAACGCCTTCCGCAGAATCAGTCATACAGAGCGTGAAGATGTTAAGGAGGGGTGGTAGGTTGTTAATGTTGGGGATTACTTGGGAGCCTACGCCGTTAGTCTTAGGTGAGATAGTAACAAAAGGTCTAACTATTAAGGGTACTAGAGGTGAGGCACGTAACGCCTTGGAACGAGTAATTAATTTAGCCTCAAGCGGTAAGATAGATTTGAAGAAGATCATAACTAACATCTTCCCATTAAGCGATGTGATAGAGGCATTTGAAGTATTTGAGAAACGTATCGGTGATCCTATAAAGGTTGTTGTCAAGCCAACATAGTTAGGTGTTAGAGCTTTGAAAATCTATGATATAGATGTAGTTACGTTGAATATTAGGATGAGACTACCATATAGAAGTGCTAAGAGGTCTGAAGTCATTGCTCAGCAATACCTAACCACTAACATAGTAAGGATTAGAAGTGATGATGGACTTGTAGGTTATGGGGAAATACCATCAATACCGAGGATGTTTGAAACACCTGAAGTGATAGGCACACTTACTATCAGTAGGTTAAAGAACTTACTAATCAACTTAGACCCGTTTAACATTAACGACATCATAACTAGTATTAGTAAGAAGTTTAAGTTAGGTGAGCAGATTATAGCTGGAGTAGAGATAGCGTTACATGACTTAATCGCAAAATATCTTAACGTACCGCTATACAAACTCTTAGGCGGTAGGTTAAAAGGGAAGGAGGCTCCGCCATCCTCATTAATACCTCTTCTACCGCCTGAAGAGGCAGCTTTAGTTGCGGAGGACTATCTTAGGAATGGAGTTAAAGTACTTAAAATGAAAGTCGGGGATGATCCCTCATTAGATGTAGAGAGGGTTAAGAGTATTAGAGAAGCTGTAGGTGATAAAGTAGTATTAAACTTAGACGTCGGTGAGAGTTGGGGTACTGCGAAGAGATCCTTAAAGATGATAAGAAGATTAGAAAGGTATGGTGTTGAATACGTTGAGCAGCCAGTCTTAGCTCATGATATTGAAGGGTTGAAGGAGGTTACGAGAGGTACGGAAATCACTGTAGTTGCTGATGAAAGTGTTAGACCTGAATTCATACTTAAACTAGTATCTGAGAAGGCTGCAGATATGCTCGCATTAAAGCCATTAAATAGTGGTATAATAACTACTAAGAAATACGCTTTAATAGCCTATGAAGGGGGATTAGACTGTAATATAGGTACTTACGTAGCTCAGACAGGGGTCCTAGATGCTGCAGGGATGCATCTCTTCATATCAACACCTAATATCACTGTCAGTGAAGTAGGTAGGTCTGAAATATTACTTGAGGAGAACCCAATAACCGGGATTAAGTTAGAGGGAGGGTTAGTTAACATATTTGAAGAACCCGGGTTAGGGGTGAAAGTTAGAGGTGACTTAGACAGCTATAAACATAGATAGTGAGTGATATATCTGATGAAATTTTATGAGGTCTATTAACTATTGGTTTGACTTAATATTCAAAAATAAAATATTTTAGTTTGATTATCATGCTGGCCTACTCAAGTTTTTCTAGAAATTCTTTATGGGTCATTACCTCAGCAATTAATGGGAATAGCTTTACCTCAGCATATCTTTGTTCTTCCCATGAAGTAGCTGCAGTGCAGTCTTTAATTATTATAACCTTATAGTTTAGGTCGAACGCAGTCCTAGCTGTTGATTCAACACATACGTTTGTTAAGAACCCAGCTATCGCCACGTTCTTAATGCCTAGATACCTTAGTATTACGTCTAGATTCGTGCCGTGGAAGCCGTCAAGCCCTCTCTTCCCTTCTACGTATATGTCTATGTACGGTTTTAACTCATCAATGAACTCAACTCCTTCGGTCCCCCTCCTAAATACGCCTAACTTCTTAACATTAGCTTTAATCCCGAATTCCTGTCCTAGGTCTCTGTAGTCGCTTTCAAATATTACTGGGCATCCAACTATTAGGACTCCCCTCTCCCTAGCCTTTCTAACCAGTTCTACAGTATTTTCTATGACTTTATACTCCTTAAGTATTGTCTCAATGCCGGGATATAGTGGGAATCCTGGCTTGCAAAAGTCATTTTGGAATTCTATAAGTATTATTGCAGTTTCCCCTGCTTTGAAACCTATGGAAACCACCGAAGTCTTATTGCCGTGATAAAATTTAACTTTTAATCATAATAAGTTACGTGATGAATTCTAATATATGAGTATTTATTTAAGTTATTCTATGGTGTATAGTGCTGAGTATTAGAGGTATTAGTAAGAATTTAGTGATTATTAGCCTGGTACTACTATCATTAACGTTCACACCAATACAGTCTGATCGTTTAAACATGCTTAGAGTGATTAGCATTTTCTTAGGCCTTCTTCTATTTAGTTTTGGCCTCACTTTAACTGGATGGGTGTTAAGTAATAATATACTTGCGAAGTATTCTAAGGCTTTAGCTTTTTTAACGTTGATGACGGCGTTCTTACTCGTCTTAACTGCTTTGGGTCTTAGCTCTCACTACCTAATATATTTAAGTCAGGTAGCAATGGCTATCACTCTAACTACCTTCCTACTCCTACATACGTACTCGTACTACGTACTTAAGAGGGTATTTAAATCTGCTGGAAGGCTTTCATTTACCATAACTTCCCTAGCGATTACTGGTGCTTTCGTCATCGCTACGTGCTTACTGCCAATGTTAGCTCTAACATTCATAGGTGGTGTTGAGTTATCCGACTCGTATGACTATTATTTAGGATTTTATTATTTAACTTCATTAATAGCATTCCCAGCACTACTGGCTCAATCACTGATATTACTAGCATTACCTGACTTCTAGTAGTTCTTTAATGCCTTCTTCAATAGTTATTGTTGGCTTAAACCCTAGGTAGGCATTAGCTTTAGACATATCCGCATAGCTATGTATGATATCGCCGGACCTGGGAGGCATGTAAACGGTACCTACCTTACAACCACTAATATTTAGGATTAAGTTAGCTAACTCATTAATGCTGATCGGCTTACCGCTTCCTACATTATATACCTCATTAACATACGGGCTCATCATCGATAGTTCTACAGCCCTACACACATCTATGACGTGTATGAAGTCTCTAGACTGCTCTCCACTCCCATAGATTGTAAGCGGTAAATTCTCCCTAACACTGCGTATAAATTTAAGAATTACTCCGGAGTATTGACTTAACTGCTGTCTAGGGCCGTATACGTTGAATAGTCTTAAGGTTATGGAGCTAAGGTCGTAAGCCCTGCAGTATAGCTTAACTACTTCCTCACCGAATAGCTTACTTAACCCGTACGGTGATTTTGGGCTTGTTGGATGGTTTTCATCGATAGGTAATTTTATTGGGTCGCCGTAAACTGCTGCAGAACTTACGTATATAAGCCTGGAAATCCTATGCCTAGCTGCAGACCTCACAACATTCAACGTACCTATGACGTTGTTGTTAACGTATTCTTCAGGTCTCTCCATAGATTCCTCCACACTTATTAGGGCTGCAGCATGTACGATGACGTCGGGACTAGCAGAACTTACCACACTATCTAACTGTTTATAGTTAGTTACGTCGCCGACTAATAATTTAATGTTCTCACTACGTAACACTCTTAATGCCTCGTCTGAAGACCTACTTAAATTATCTAAGCATATCACATCATAGCCTAAGCTTTTAAGGTATATTGCCGTGTGATGTCCTATGAAGCCAGCGCCGCCTGTAATTAATACCTTCAACCATTACCCTCAATTAACCTCATCATCTCGGAAAACATTGCTTTAAGAGATTTAGTTACTGGTGTGTCCGGGTATTTGAGGACGTATGGAATTCCACTATCAACGCATTCACTTACACGCGGGTCTAATGGAATCGTACCTAAGTAATTAATACCTAATTCCCTAGCTATTTCACTACCAGCGTTTCCGGGGAATACCGTGTAGGTTTCATTACATGTAGGGCATATAAGTTCCTTCATATTCTCGACAATACCTAATATAGGTATTTGCAACTCCATACAAAACCTCACAGCCTTCTTAACGACTAATTTTGAAAGTGATGTAGGTATTGTAACTATTAAGGCACCTGTTAATTTCTTAATGTACTGAGCAATGCTTAAAGCCTCATCACCTGTTCCAGGAGGTAGGTCTACGAATAGTATGTCGAGAGGTCCCCAATTAACACTTGATAGGAACTCACCTATTAGCCTCCCCTTCAACGGCCCTCTCCAAATCAGGGGTACGTCATCTCCAGGTAAGAAGAACTGAGTCGAGATGACCTTAATGTCTAGAGGTCCTACAGCAGGTTCTAAGCCGCCTGCACTAATAGTTAATTGAGGGTTGTTAATGCCCAATGCCTTAGGGATTGAGGGACCGTGGATGTCTGCGTCAAGTACGCCTACGGTCCTACCTGCGGATGCTGCTAGAACTGCTAGGGAAGTAGTTATGAAGCTCTTACCGACCCCGCCCTTACCGCTTACCACAGCAATTTTATGCTTGATTAACCCCATTTTCTCATCAATTAATTTTACGAGCTCCTCATGAGACCTACTATCCTTCGATGTCAATACCTCTCACCAACTAGATAGGTTAGACGGTAGTTAAAAAATAATAAATAAAAAGTATTTAACGTTTAAATCGGCTATTGCTAAGCTACTCTATCAGGAGGTTTTCCATGGCTGTTTTAAGGTATTTCTTAGGCCTAAGCACTGATTCCCTTACCTCCTCCTCTAATCCAGCTCTGCTAATTAACCTCCTAGCAATTCCTTCCTCCACAGCCTTCTCAGCAACTTTAACAGCTTCATACACGTATAATTCTACCTCATCCATCGTCGGTAATATCCTATCTTCTGAAAGGCCTTCTCTCTCAGCGAATTCTGCTATTGCGTACGCAGCTGCTAAGCACATACCATCGCTTACCTTCCTAGCCCTAACTGTTAAAGCACCCCTAAAAACTGCTGGGAAGGCTAAGCTATTATTTACTTGGTTAGGGAAGTCAGACCTAGCAGTCCCAACAATTCTAGCACCTGCTTCCTTAGCCTCCCACGGCCATATCTCAGGGACAGGGTTTGCCTCAGCAAATACTATAGGGTTATCGTTCATCGTCTTAATCCACTCAGGCTTAATGACTCCAGGGCCCTGCGTGGATAGTCCTATGATTACGTCTGTTCCCTTAATGGCCTCAGCCATCCCACCAGTCCTACCCTCAGCATTAGTTATTTCAGCCATTTCCTTCTTCCACCTAACTGTGAAATCACCTGTCTTAATGTCAGGCCTATCCCTATGTAGTATGCCCTTAGTATCCACCATATAGACGTTCCCACCCTTAACGCCAGCAGCTATTAAGTACTTAGCAGTTGCTATGCCAGCAGCCCCTGCACCGATCACAGCTACCCTCACATCACTTAACTTCTTACCAACGACTTTCAACGCATTTACCACTGCAGCTACGTTCACCACCGCAGTCCCTTGCTGGTCGTCATGCCATACCGGTATCTCCAATAACTCCCTTAGCCTCTCTAAGATGTAGAAACATTTAGGCTGCTCAATATCCTCTAAGTTAATACCGCCGAAACTCGGCTCTAACAGCTTAACAACCTCAATGAATTTATCGGCATCGGTTGTTGCTAGGGCTAGCGGCACAGCATCAACACCTCCTAAATACTTAAACAGCAGTGACTTACCCTCCATGACCGGCAGTCCTGCCTCAGGACCTATCCTACCTAAACCTAAAACCCTAGTTCCATCAGTAACTACAGCAACTAAATTCCACCTAAAAGTATACTCTAATGATAGGTCCTTACCTCCTGCCTTAATCCTCCTACACGGCTCAGCAACACCTGGTGTATACCATATCGAGAAGTCCTCGAAACTCTTAATAGGTACTTTAGGGACTACCTCTAACTTACCTTTATACTTACGGTGAAGCTCTTCAGAAATGGAGTACCAGTCCTTTCTCTCACTCATAAATTATGACCTCCTCCCTGGTCTTAACTTCAAAGTTAAAAAACATTTATTTATGATCATTACTATCTATACGTGGAGGTTTTAAATGTATGCCTCTATCAGATGGGTTAATTAAGGAGATCGTAGGTAAGTTATTAACTGCTGAGGCTGAGGCAAAGCCTATTGAGTCGTTAACAACTGCATACCCAGAGATAACTTACTTAGATGCCCGTAAGATAAATCAAGCTATAGTTAATGAGAGGGTTAGGAGGGGGGAGAGGGTAGTAGGATTTAAGATAGCGTTTACGTCGAAAGCTATGATGCAGTCATGGGGTGTTGATAGACCTGAGTGGGGGTACTTAACTAGCGGTATGTTAGTCCAAGACGGTGGTGAGGTAGTTACTAAGGAGTTAATTCAGCCTAGGGTCGAGCCTGAGATAGCCTTCCTCCTTAAGGAGGATGTTAAAGGTCCTGGAGTATCAGTAGCTGATATCCTTAGAGCTACTGAGGGTGTGTTACCAGCAATTGAGATAATTGATAGTAGGATTACAGGTAAGCGTAGGGTTGAGGACTTCGTAGCTGATAGTTCTGGGGCTAAGAAAGTGGTATTTGGAGGCACTATAAAGAGTGTTGAAGGACTTGACCTAAGATTGATTGGATGTGTTGTTGAGATAAACGGTGATGTAGTAGCTACTTCAGCAGGTGCGGCGTCATTAGGTAATCCATTAAATTCTATGGTATTCCTAGCTAACTCATTAGCTGAGGTAGGTGAGTGTTTGAGGAGGGGGCAAGTAGTTATAAGTGGTTCGTTAGTTGCTGCAATACCTGTTAAGGCAGGGGACTTCGTTAAAGTCAGTTTTGATAGGTTAGGCTCAGTATCTGTTAGGTTTACATAGGTAAGGGCTGTCTCCTCTCATACTTAATAATAATATTTTTTATCTGTAGATGCTGTGAACATAGCTATTAAGATAAGTAGGGCGCCGAATAGTTGGTACGTAGCCATAACCTCGTTGAGTAATAGGTATGATAGGGTAGAAGCTACTACTGGTTCTAATAGGAAGAGCACAGCAGCTACAGCTGGGACTACGTGCCTCTGCCCGAAGACCTGTAGGGCGAAAGCCATATCACCGCATACCAACGCTAAGTAAGCCATTACAATCAATACTTCAATGTTAGGTAGTTCTAAGCTATGTAGGGCTATATCCGGGATTACGAACGTTAAGGCAGGCACCATCTCAAATAAGGTGAATATTAGTGGGTCCCCACCACAATACCTACTAACCAGGATTATCTGAGCAGCCCACATAAAAGAACCTAGGAGGACTAGGAAATCACCTAAGTTAATACCTGAGGTAGGTGTGGTAAGCATGTAGAGACCTAGAACGGATAGAAGTAATGTAAGGCCTAATTTAAAACTATAACTACCTTTAACAAAAGCTACGTATATATGGACGAAAACGACGTTTAACCCAGTAATGAACGCAGAGTTAGACGCTGTAGTATACTTAGTTCCCCATCCCTGAAGCCAGAGACCTAACGCATATGCAATACCGGCAAGTAAGCCGCCCTTAACTGAGGTAGTCGGGAAACCACCTCTACGTAAGACGTATATGAGGTAAGGTATTAAGCCGGCAATAGCTATTAAACTCCTCATCCACGTATACGTGTACTCATCAACTAACCCAACTACAAACTTAATAGCTGGGAATGAAGTCCCCCATAAGGTAGAGGTGAGTAGTAAGGCCGTTAAACCCCTAACACCACGACCCATAGATAACATACCAACACATCACTAAAACGGATATGACGTTAAATTATTAAACGTTTAGCATAGCTAACTACTATAAGACTCGGTAGGGGACGGTCACTTAATCCTAACGTCTTAAACATTTCAGATGGTTGGATAGGGCCCTCAAAACCTGCTTAGAAGTTACGGCACTGCTGAGATATCTTGTAGGCATCGTAGCGAAGCACTACGTAGACCATACCTCGATGACGGCGTAGTTATCGAGGTAGAGTATCATCAATCATCGACATTACCCAGCTTACAGTATTGGTTATGAGGTGAGTTACCAGTAAGTAGTTATTTAGGGGTACTTATCTTAGGTTTTCAGTCCTAATACGTCATTTCAATTATTAGTGCTAGGAAGCTGATCATCAATACCCATGTAAGTGTGATGATTAGTGAGAGGCTTACTGGTAGGAAGGTGGTTGTAATTGCTATAACTGCTGAGCCTAGGGAAAACATCAATGATAACCTCTTCAGCACTATTCTTGGGTGACCGCTAAGCGTTATTGTTCTAAGTATTGATGCTTTAAGGTCATTCTTATATTTAACGTAGTCAGGCAGTCTGTGGTATATCTTAACCCCCTCATCATCTAACCTATATGTGATCCCCTTAGCACGGGTTAAGAACCCCCTACTAGGTGTAAGCCTCTTAAATACTCTTGAACGATTCTCTGCGTAGGGCTTTAAATAGTCGTCTAGTACTTCAGGGCTTAACTTAACTATGGATGCTAGGGTATTTATAGGTAGTTCGTATTTTCTTGAAGTACCTAAGGCAATTATAGCTTCGTATAGGTAGAACGACCTAGTTAGATATCTGTGGAGGTCTTCAGCAATGCTTAGAGTGCTTACATTCTCACTACTAGTTACAGGTGTGCCTACGATAATGCTTAATATACTGCTATATAGGTTCCTACCCTCATCACTTAAAGCTAAGTACATACCTTCATCAACCTCAGTTATTAATGCCTTCAACCTCAACTTACGTAACGCATCTAACACAGCCTTCTTCCTCTCACCTAACAGCTTAGCTAAACCATCTACATCTAACTTCTTAAGATATCCTAAAACGACCACTATTCTAAGCTGAAGCCACCCACGGCTTAAGTCTATGACTGAGTCAACCTCACGTAAGGTGTTAAGCCTCTGAAGAGCTTCATTAATGCTCTCTAAACCCAACTACTCCAACCAGAAGTAAAGTAGGTAATAGAGATAATAAGAGTGACTGACAGTAGATATGAAGACCTAGACCGCGGTGAGTTACCATTTCGACCAGCAGTCGTAAAGTAAGTTAAGCATTATAAAAACACTAACAACCCTCATCATGAGGTGAAGACCAGGTGTTAGGAAAAACCCTCCTCAAGAAGAAGACTAGGAAAGGTATTGTAGGTATAGAAGCAGCTATAGTGCTAATAGCTTTCGTACTAGTAGCTAGTGCGTTAGCATTCGTAACACTGAATATGGGTATGTTCGCGACTCAGAAAACTAAAGAGATAATTGCAAGAGCTTATGAGGAAAGCACCAGAGCTATAGACATAGCTGGTAACGTAATAGCTAAGGTAGACATTAGTAGTAGGGTAGTTGATTTAGTAGCAATACCGATTAAACTGACATCAGGCTCCAGAGCCATAGACCTAAATAAGACAGCTGTAGCTATAACAATAATCAACTCATCTGGAAATGCTATCCACACAGATAACGGATACAACTACATTGATGAAACATTTAATGTAACTAAAGATTTCAACGATACACTATCAGGTAAGCTTGACATACTTAATGCTACTTGGCTTTACGCAAGGACTGATGAAGACGCTGGGAAGGGTGATGAGCTATTAGAACCTGGTGAGATAGTATTACTGGTATTCAACGCCACTGAATCAGGTAAGTTTAACACGACTCCCTATAGTAGGATAATAGTTGAGATTAAACCGCCTCAGGGAGCTTCAGTAACTATTGAGAGGATTGTCCCAGCTAAGTTAGATAGTGAGTACGTTGACCTCGATATAGGGTAGTGAAGTAGGTAATACTTAAATAAATGTAAGGCAATATATGTAGGGGTGGTTAAATGAAATTTCTTTTTTATCTTAAAATTATTAGACGTGGTTTAATTAGTAAGGAGTCAGCTGTTGTACTTCTCGCATTTACGTTAACTACTTGTGCTTACGGCTTCATAATACTTTCTTATATCCCATCTATCACCCCACGTACTCAAACAGCTCCGTACGTTGTTGAGTCTGTCTTTCTTAACTATCAGGACGGCTTTATTTGGAGGGTTGTAGTTCAGTTAAGTAGTAGGAGTAGTGTAAGTCTTAACCTATCTAGCATTAGTGTTAGGTTGGTGTCTGGAGGTGAGTTGATCCCAATTTTTAGCAGTGGTTTTACTCAGGTTGTAGATGGTAGGTTTGTGTTGGGGAGTTTAGTCTACTCACTGACTTCTGGGAGGGTATTGATTAGTGAGATGGTTGGCGGCTCAGTTAATTTAAGGTACGTTGATTTATTCGCATATCTAGACCAGTTAGGTAGGTTAAATGTGGTGATCGATGATGACCAAGATAACTTCCTAGACAGTACTTACTTAATTAGGTTTACATCTGATACACCATCAACTTATGGGTTAGACATATATGGTGAGGTTGTCTTAGAGGTCGGTAAGGGTTCATCACTACCGATTAAGTATTTAGACCTAATAGCACTGCTTTCGGTAAGGCCTAACGTAAACATTAAGGTAGTTGATAGTGTTACTAATTACTTAATAAGCCTTCCTGAAATTCTAGCTAACTTAAGGGGTGGTGTCATCATGGCTTGGTTGTCAGGTAATGATATTAACTTAGATGTTAACGAACGTGCCTACATAACGATCTTAATTCCTCCGAGGAAGGTCGTGGAGGGTAGTAGGTTATGTGTTGATTTAGTAGTCGAAGGTAAGGTCTTATTAAGTAAGGAATACGACGTACCTAAAGGCCTTACAGGTTCAGGTACCCTAGTAATGCCTTAGGTGGTTAGATGGTTAGTAGGGTTAGGTTAGTGATCATCCTCTACATATTATCAGGTATTCTAACCGTCCTGATAGGCTTCCTAGTAATATTACTAGTTAATACAGGGGTTTTACTTCAGGATACGTTAATAAGGTATGTAGTGATCGCGTTAGCGTTGATATCTATGCTTATCGGAACGCATTTAGCCGTAGCAGGAGTAGCTAGCTTAAGAAATACTCAACATTTTTAATATTAGCTTAATGTTAAATTCTATAGAGGGAAATTTTATAAACTAGGAATTAGAACGTAATGATGTGTGGAAGTGTAGATGTATTATATGTAGAGCGTTAGTACATCCCATAATTAGTAGGGTTAGTCCAGTAATTAGCTATCAGACCGACCTAGAAGTTATGAAGACCTCCCCACCTGAGGTTGAGGAGGTTAGTAAGGTTGTTCAGGTTACCACACCTTCTGAGCAGTTGAAGGTGAGACCCACCTCCGAAGAAGTTATTCCTTCCAAGCCTCAGGAAGTCCCTCAGCAAGGTCAGCAGCCCTCCGTAGTTGAGGTTAAGATACCTCCAGAACTCGTAGAGCAGATGAGTAAGTTAGAAAGTGAGATAAACACGTTAAGAGGTGAGATAGCATCGTTAAACGACGGTATTAAATCTGTAATACTTGAGTTTAAGGAAGTGATTGCTGAGATTTCCTCACCTTTTAATTTGTTGAGGGGCAGTACCCACAGCAGTAGGAATGGTAACGGTAATGGTACGAAGAAGGCGGAAGCTTCTATACACCATAAGCTCACACCTACCTCGTTTTTCGAACTGCTTAACGTAGTTTACTCTATGTTGAGTAGGTTAAGTAAGGACCAGGTCCGTATGTTGGTTGAGGGTTATGTTAAGTCAGGTATGGTGGGGGAGGACGTGGGTAGGGCATTAGTAGGTATTGTTGAGTTAGCTGATGATATGCGTAGAGCAGGGTTAAGCTTAGAGGAACACCTACCATACCTCTTCTCAATGCTCACCGCATTAAACGTTAAAGATCAATCACTTAACGACTACGTGTTAAGGGAGTTGATACGTCGTGGGAAGATTGGTTAGGAACGGTGTTTCAGGCATAATAGTTGAGGCATTACTGCTAGTGGTTGGTGTGTCGTTAGCCATACTTTTTAGTTCGACGGTGATGTCTAAGTTATCTGAATTTCAAAGTAGGTTTACAGTGATTTCCTCGCAGACTATTCAAAGCTTTAGTGAGAAGTTAACCTACGTACACGCTACTTACAACTCAAGTGAGGGCTGCTTCTTAATATACATTAAGAATGCTGGTAGCTACGCTATAAGCTCATTAGATAGGGCTACTACTATATTCGGACCTATAGGTGCTGCGACCTACATACCATTTAGTAACTCACCGGCTGCTGGGTGTGGTTGTTGGAACTACGTTGAATATGAAATAGTTAATAACGCCTTAGACCCTTATGAAACGATAGCTATAAAGATATATAACTCAACACCTCTAACACCTCCATACTATTTCAAATTCGTAACGAGTAGGGGGACCTCCTTAGAGGCTGAGTTCAGCTCGCTCCTAAGGTGATGTGGATGTCCGCATCATTGGTTGTAACCTCATTCATAATAATTGGTATGATGTTCTTCTTTCTAATATACATAGCTAATACGGTGGTAACAGGCTTAGGTCTTATAAGTAAAGCTGTAGAACTAAGGAGGGATGCAGAGCTCTCTAAACCTATGTTAAGAGTTCAATCAGCTAAGTGCTTAAGTAATTATGTAGAGGTTAACTTAAGTAACGTCGGCTCATCATCAACGTTCATAGACCGCTCAACAACAGTAATTATTGAGTACCTAGTTAATGGAAGTTCGGAACACGTCGTTGAGGTCTTAAGGTATGGGGAGTCATGGTTTATCACCGGGTACTACATAGGCAGTAAGTTCTATCAGAATTCCAACGACTTCGTAGAGTTAAAGCCTGGTATGGTAGTGGTTATTAATATGCTGCCTTCGAAAACACCTTCCACAGATAACCCGATTTTATTAGTAATTACAACCGCTAACGGTGAGAGGGTTGAGTATATCTTCACCCCCAATTAAGTCTGCCTTAACGGTGCTTAGTACAGGTAATGAAGAGCTAGATAATAGATTAGGTGGCGGGCTCCCACTACCATCGTTAATAGTTCTAGAGGGTGATAGCGGAACCGGTAAGACAGTAATATGTAATCAGATATCCTACGGTTTAACATCTGCTGGTAGGAAAGTCCTATACGTAACTACTGAGAATACTGTTAAGAACTTCTTAGAGCAGGCAATTAATGTGAGGTACGATTTAACAACACCTTACGTTAAGGGATTACTGGCTATAGTGCCGGCACATCTTGAAGGTATTAAATGGTGTGAGGAGGGAGTAAATAAGGTTGTAGAAGCTTTAACTAATTTCTTAAAGTTAAGGAGTAAGAAGTATGACTGCATAATAGTAGACTCAGTGAGTATGTTAGCAAGATATTTAAGCATATCTAACTTTTATAACTTCCTAACAGAGTTGAGGGTCCTGGCTAGGGATGGGAAATTAGTTCTAATTACAATACATCCAGAGATTGTTAGTAAGGAGGTCATGAAGGTAGCTACATCAACTTCTGATGTCTATCTAAGATTAGCTCATGCGGAAATCGGTGGGAGGGCTGTGAAGGTAATCAATGTAGTTAAGATTAGAGGTGCTCCTACACTGGCTGAATCAGCTATAGCCTTCGACGTCGACCCAGCATTCGGTATTAAGATAATACCTTTGGCGTTAGCTAAGGCTTAGTAGGCGGTTGATATGAATGCTCAAGTAGGTGTTGAAGGCCTTCAAGAATTAAATACGGCTATGAGGAAGTACGGGTATTTAGCTAGGTACGTCATAGAGGTATCTAAGACTTTAGGTATTCCTAAATATCAGCAGGACCTTACAGGCGCTTTAAAGAAAGCTGTTAATATAAACGTTATATACTCTGTTGATGAAGGGATCTTCATCCACATATTCATGCCTCCCGGAGGTACTTCATCAGGTTATAGGAAATACGTTATTATAGAGCCTCCTAAGCCGCCTAGGGAGCTCTTCACATTAGTTGAGGAGAAATTAGCTGAGGTCCTAACCGATAAGGACATAGCTGAGGACATGAACTCTAGGAAGAACATATTAATCAAGTACGTTGGGAAGATTGTTGAGGTTAGCAATTCTAATTCGCAGATTAATTATAAGGAATTACTGCTAAGGAAGAATAAAAATAAATTAAGTAAGGTCCCCGTATTGAGGAGCGACTACGATAACTTAATATACTACTTAATTAGGGATAAGGTAGGCTTAGGTGTTCTCGAGCCGTTGCTTAAGGACCGCTACATAGAGGATGTGTACTGCAACGGTATTGGATACGTGCACGTGGTCCATAAAATCTTCGGACCTTTAGAAACCAATATATACTTCAACACTTCAGAGGATTTAGATAGGTTCGTTATAGAGTTAAGTGAGAGGATAGGTAAGCCAGTAAGTCATGCAAGACCTATAGTTGATGCTACACTACCTGATGGGAGTAGGATAAACATAGTCTACGGCGTTGACGTCAGCTTAAGGGGTAGTAATTTCACTATAAGGAAGTTTAGTAAGGTACCTATGAGCATTCTTGAGCTAGTAAATTTAGGGACTCTTAACAGTTACGTAGCTGCCTATATCTGGATGCTCCTTCTTGAAGGGATGAGCGGATTCGTATCAGGTGAGACAGCATCAGGTAAGACCACAACTCTTAACGCTATAATACCTTTTATTAGACCCAGCGCTAAGATCGTATCAATAGAGGATACAGCTGAGATTCAAGCACCGCATGAGAATTGGACTAGGGAGTTAACCAGAGACACAGGTAGTGTTGAGACCAGCATCACGTTGTTCGACCTACTTAAGGCCGCTTTAAGGCAGAGACCTAATTACATAATAGTTGGTGAGATTAGAGGTGCTGAAGGTAACGTAGCTTTTCAGGCAATGCAGACAGGGCATCCAGTACTCGCTACATTCCACGCAAGTAGTGTTGAAAGGCTAATACAGAGAATTACGTCACCGCCTATAAACGTACCTAAAACTCAGTTAGATAATCTTAACTTCATCTTAATTCAGAGCGCTGTATATAAGGAGGGCATTTTAATGAGGAGGGTTATAAGCGTTAACGAAGTGATAGGTTACGATCCTAGAAGTAATTCAGTTATCTACGTACCGATATTTACATGGGACCCGGTGAGGGATGTATTCACCTTTAGGGGTAAGGGTACGAGTTACCTACTTGAGGAGAAGTTAGCGCTTGCTAGGGGTATTTCAAGGAGGAACATGTACCTAATATATGAGGAGTTAGAGCTGAGAGCTAAGATATTAGAGGAATTAAGGGTTAAGAACATATTGAATTACTACGACATATTTAGAGTTATTGCGAGGATATACGGTCTGATCGATTCAAGGCTTAAAGGGGCTTCTAAGGAGGAGACAGCTCAAACCATGATTCAGGGGTTAGAGGAATCGCTGATTAGATTGAGGAAGGGTGAGTTAACCCGGTAGTGAATTAGATGAGTGCTAGGTCTAGTAAGAAGTTATTCCTCGATAAATACTTCGTAATCTCATCGCTATCCACTGCTGCAGTATTAATTTACTTTAGAGACCTCCAATTCCTACCACTGATGTTCATACCGGTTGCGGTGTGGTTGGTTAGGGTCTTACTACCGTATTTTAGACGTAGGTTGGGTACAGATGTTATTGACTTAAACCTCCTCTACCTCCTACTGCATATGTATGCAGTATCTACTGGTAGGCCTGACCGTAGGAGGGTTTTCCAACTGAATAACGTCTTAGGTAGTTATGGGGATTACGAAGTAATGTTAAATCGAATAGCTTCCTTAGCTATTGACTGGGGTTACGGTTTTGTGAGGTCTATTAGGTTAGTAGCTAAGGATGTGAGGAATAGGGTGTTTAGGGAATTCCTACTTAGGTTTAGTGAGGTTTTAAGAACTGGTGAGGATATAGTTAGATTCTTAGATGTTGAATACGCAGCTGTTAGGAGGAATTACCAGGCCCAGTATAGTAGGGCTATGGATTTAATGAGGATAATACTAGGTATGCATACGACTTTAATGAGTTCTACGGGATTCGTACTTACGGTTATGGCCATCTTCATGGTCTTCACCGGTAGTAATATCGTAACATACTCACTAACTTTAATAGGCTCTATAACCATCATAGTGTTGTTTACCGTAGTCACGTATTTAGTGGTGCCTAAGGAGTGGATAACACCTAATATAAAGCCAAGGCCTAAACGTATTTACCGGAAGTATAACCTATCAGTAATAGCGGCTTTGTTGATCGCATTCCCAACCAGCTACTTAATCTATAATAACTACGGTAGCCTAGAATTAGCGATAATGATCGGCGGGGGTTTAACCCTCCTTCCAGGGTTAACAGCCACTGTAATAGAAAATAACATTAAGAAGGTCGAGTCTTTCTATCCGATATTCATCCGTAGTTTCGGGTTAACGTATTCAGTACTGCCTAACTACGTGAAGACGCTCTCATCATTGCTTATGAGCGATTTCGGCTTCCTAACTAAACACATCAAATTACTCTACGCTAAGCTGACTAACGGTATAGATGCTAGGATTTCCTGGAGGCATTTCGTAGAGGGGATATGGAGTGACCTAATTATGAGGACCACAAACATAGTAGTAGATGCTGTTGATGTTGGAGGTGATTTAAGGAATGTAGGTATTTCTCTAAACGATTTGATGATAAGGCTTAGAGACCTTAGAAGTGGTAGGGAGAGGGTTGCTAGAACGTTTGAAGCGACTACCTACATACTTCAAATGCTTGTAACAGCTGTATCTATAAGCATAGTCAACATCCTCGAGATGTTCTCTAAATTCATGAAGTCCCTAGAAGTAGGTCTTGAAATAACCGAATACTACGGAGTAATACCGTTCTATATAACGCCGGAGATAATATCATTTATATATAATGCTACGCTGCTCTACCTAGTTTTCTTAGTAGTTATTAATGCTCTGGCCATAAAGCTAGCGTACGGTGGTGTCCTAGAAACTTTTTGGATTCAAATATCGCTGCTCTCAATAATGACTGCCTCAGCAGCATTTGCGATGAAGATGTTGATAAACTACGTGTTCGGTCAACTACTATTCCCGGAGTTAGTGCCAATCCCTACGTAGTGTTTAATATTTTCTAAATTAGATTAAATTAATGAGGTTATATAATGTTGCTAAGAGCGTTCAGCCGGGGGGTCGTGAAGCCCTTACTCCTACTAACACTTATAACCTCATTAATTAGTCCGTATGCTGTAGTTTTAGAAGGATCAACACCCTCAGTTAAGTATCAGACAATTACTTGGGTAGATGTAGATGGTGTTTGGATAATTGATGTTTCAATATCTACGGAACTTCCATGGGTTATAGGTCAGGTGACGGCTTTATACGTAAATGCTATGTTGAAGAACACCCCTTCCAACGATTCTATGGACATCGTTGTTAGGGTCTTACTCAACACTGCTGAGGTATCATCTAAACACTTAGGTAGGATATCAAGCAGTTCTAGAAGTGTTAGCGGGGCGTTATACTTAATACCGGCTAGTATCTTCGATAAAACTCCTTTAGAACCCCCCTTTACCTATCAGCTTGGGGTAGTTGTTGAGGGATTTAGAGGTGGTAAGGCATTTAAATACTCCTTCAACTACCCAGTGACGCTCACACCTAGTAGGGGTTTGGTTAGAGCTGATATGCTTATCAACGATGAGGTAGGCTATTACTATATCTTCGAATCGCTAAGTAGTATTAACATATCAGTAGTGTTGAGAAATCAGGGAGGTAAGAACGTAGCGTGGGCTATGGTTGAGACCTACTTAGGTGATAGACTTATTGGTAGGAGGTATTTAGAGTTGATAAGACCTGGTGAAGTTAAGTTAGTTAGCTTCCTAGTATTCGATTACTTTACCCCCAACATATACAGCGTTAGATCGGTAGTTAGTTATATGGATGTTGAAGGTGTTAGAGAGGAAGTAACTGTATCAGGGATTATTGAGGTTTTCAAGAATATTAACGTGATGTTAAGCAGTGATAAGGCCTCAGTTATCGAAGGCTCTCCGATAACGCTCCGCGGTAAGGTATCTGTAAGTGATGAAATCTATGTAGTTCTTGAGAAGTTAGTTGGTAGGTCATGGATACCTATCAACATTACCTTATCTCGTAACGGTGTATTCACGTTTAACTGGGTTGCTGAGGATGTAGACCCTGCAAAAGAGCATGTCGAACATGTCTTTAGGGCTAGAATACCTCTATCGGGTGTAGGGAGTAATGCCAGCGTTGTCAGTAATTCAGCATCTGTAGTAGTGTATAATGTTAGGAGGGTTAGCGATTTCATAGCCGACCTAACCATAGGTTTAGAACCTAATGTAGTGTTTAGAGGTTTTAATACATCGATTACTGTTAAGGTCGTTCCATACTTACCTGTCTGCATACCGGTTAAGATAACGTATTTCGAGCAGTCAATTAATACGTGGCTCGAACTAAGTAGTATGTACGTATGTGGTGAGGGTGGTGGGGTAGTTAACATTAACTTACCTCCCGGTAAGTACCCGGTTAAGGCTTTAATCACGTCAATGTATAGAAGTGTTGAAAGCCTACCTAAACTACTCACAGTCTTGGAAATACCTAAGCTATTAATCAACGCCCCTAAGAAGTTAATATATGGCAGTGACATACCGATATCATTAACCACCGACCCAGCGGTGAATGAATCACTCAGCGGGTACGTATACCTGATGAGGGGTGAGGACGTGGTTATTAACACGTCGTTAAGTATTTTAGGAATAGGTGAGGTAGTATTTAAGAACGTAAGTTATGAAGGTGTCCTAACGGTTAATGCCTGCGTGAAACTTCATAACGTTAACATATGTAATAAGAGCAGTGTTGAGGTTTTAAAACCCACGTTAACTATAACACCTACATCTGCAAAGGTTGAGGTAGGCTCACCGGTTAAGTACTCTATTAAAGTATCACCGCCTGATAAGTATGACATGCTGTTTAACGTAGTGAGTGATTCCGTAGTGATACATAGTAGTAGGGTTAAGACAGATGAGTTCGGTAATGTGGTAGCGGAGTTTTCAGCCCCTAATAAAACAGGTAGTTACTCAGTTATAGCATCGATCTACGGCACAGCGTTATCAGTTAGTGGTAGGTTAGACGTCATAGAATTCATTAAATCTATAACGTTGGAGTTGCTAAATAAATCTGTTCAAATATCGGATAAGGTTTATGCTAAGGTGACAGTATATCCAACACCTTCTAGGCCGAGTCAAGTAATTATCAGCTTAGGCATAGGTAGTAGGTGGGATCCGGTAGCTTACCACATGATGACTACTGGTTCCTCTACCATCACGTTTACAGCACCTAGTTCTGAAGGTCGCTACGTTGTGAAGGCTGTCATACCTGAATTAAATGTTGAGAGTAATAGTGAGGTGTTGGAGGTGCTTCCAAGGACAACTACTTTAATACCTACTGAGTACCTCTACGTAGTTATAGGTTCCGTTGTAGTTGGGGGTGTGCTTATATACGTTGTAGGTAGGAGGAGGTGAGGAATGTAAATGGATATAACGGCAATATACGGCAATCTAAATAACCTGATTACCTTACTGGCGGTATTTTTAATAGCTTCTATAATACTAATACTGATTCTAACAACTACTAGAACCTTTGGTGGAAGCACGCGTGAGGAGCCACCGCCTACAGGTGTTGTTGGTGTAGAGGATGAGGAAAGACCTCCTACTCCAGCGCCTTTAAGTAATATTAGCTTAGACTTGATGAGGAGGCTTGACGAACTTGAATTAATGAATTTCAACAACCTAGTTGAAGAGTTAAATATAAGCCGTGAGGAGTTAAGTAAAGTATTAAACAACTTAGTAAGCCAGAGATATGTAGAGGTGAGCGGGGACTTAGTGATGTTGACTGATAGAGGGAGGAAGATGATTTTGTTAATGAGGGAGAAGAGTCAGCTTTAAATTTATCGTGTATCACCCTACTTCTCTCTATAGTGCTTACGGTTTAAACATGGGGAGGGAGTTTCAGTAAGCCCACGTAAATTATTTAAGGTAGGTATGAGTTTCTCTGGGGTGTTAACGATTATCGGGAACGTACTTAAGGTTGATGTGGTTGTAGTTGGCTCCGGATTAGCTGGCCTATCAACTACTTACTTCTTAGGTAAGTATTTAAGCGGTAGGCAACGTCTAAGGGCTGCTATCATATCTAAGTCATCTCTAGGTTATGGAACCTCAACGTATTATTCTGCAGGAGCCTTCAGATGTCCTGTAGGCGGTTATTCTGAGGAGGACTACGTTAGGGAGGTCTTAGATGGGGGGAGGTATATTAATAACGAGTTATTAGTTAGGCTATTAGCTGAGAGGTCTGTTGAGGCGGTAACCTCCTTAGAGGCTTTAGGGGTTAGGTTTAACATCTCTAGAGGTATGTTAAGAGTTGTTAGTAATGATAGGTTATTCCCAGGTAAGGAGTTAGTATTAGCGCTTAGGAATTACGTACTTAGTAGGGATTGGATTAAAATACTAGATAATACTCACGTGTTAGATGTTATCTTAGGTAGTGACGGTAGTTTCTATACGTTATGCTTAAGCAGTAGTAATTACACATTAATTAACAGTAAGGTAGTAGTCCTAGGTACTGGAGGGGCTTCAAACATATTCATAAGGAGTGATAACCCGCAACAACTTACATGTGATGGTCATAGAATATCGTTGAGGATAGGGCTTCCTTTAATTGATATGGAGTTCGTTCAGTTCTTCCCATTAGGGATTGCTGAGGAAGGTAAGCCAAGCTTTATGATACCATTTACTAATGGGAAGTTAGTTAATAGGCTAGGTGAGGACTTAATATCTAAGTACCAGCTTGAAAGTCTAGGTAAAGCAATAATCTACTATAGAGATAGACTATCTAGAAGTATGATGTTAGAAGTTAGAGTAGGTAATGATGTTAAGGGAGCATTAGCACTATACCCAGAGACAGTAGAAGGTGAGTTAACATCATTTGCATACGAATTAATGAAGAAACTTAGACTAGGAAAACCGGTTAAAGTACTCCCAACAGCTCATTTCTCGATGGGTGGTGTGGAGGTAAGTGCTGACCTAAACACGTTGATTGATGGATTATACGTAGTTGGTGAGTTAGTAGGTGGTATTCACGGAGCTAATAGGTTAGGCGGTAATGCGTTAACAGGCTGTGTAGTCACATCTATGAAGGTAGCTGAGAACGTCGTAAAGTACTTAGGGGAGAAATTTAACGACCGCCTCACAGATGGTGTTGATGTTAGAGAGGTTAAGCATATAGTTGAGAGGTACTCTTTAAGGGAGGGGGTATACGTAGCTGAGAGGCTTAAGGATGATATAAGGAAATTGATGTGGGCTAATGTAGGGGTATTAAGGAGTGATGAGTCTATTAGGAAATGTATTGATTGGTTAAATGATGTGTATGAGAACTTAAGTAGGGTGAGGATAGGTAATTACTCCGACATAGTAAGGTATTCAGAGCTAGAAAACATACTGCTAACCTCACTAGCAGTATCTCATTCCGCACTCTTAAGAACTGAGAGTAGGGGGAGTCATTTCAGAACAGACTACCCAGAGGAGGATGTTAAGTGGAGGAAGAATATAAGAATTACATATCATGATGGGAAACTCAGATACAGTATTTAGGGTCATATTAATTTAGGTTAAAAATAGAGTGGAGTTTAAATTAAATTAATTAGGTAGGGTTAGAAGATTTAATGTAGATTATTATTTAATTAAACTTTACTAACCGCTACGTCGGCAAGAATTAAACCACTACCTATAGCATCCTCCCCCCAAATATGATAACTCCAGCCATTAATTATCGGTTCATACACTAATGCCGTACCTGAGCTTACTTTAAATGTAGAGTTCTTAATTATCTTCTCAGCAGTAGTCTGATTTAGGTATAAACTTCCATCAATCATATCTGCTTGAAGCATTAATGCTAGTACCCCGCTAACATGTGGTGCTGCTAAAGACGTACCGCTTAAGTAGTAGTACTGGCCTGGGACGTTACCACTTGTCCGGAATGCCTTAAGTGGTGGGTGGGCTGTCCCATAAGGTGTGTACGGTGTGACTACGTATGCCCCGGGTGCTAATACATCTAATTCCTGGTCTTCAAGAGCTCTACTACTAAAGTTAGGTATGTAGATCTGATTTACGAGTTCTTCAGGGACATCTAAGAGTCTCCACCAACCAGGTACTTCAAACTGCTTTACCCAACCTACTGCACCGACTGAGATGACATCCCTATACGCTGCTGGGTAGACCATCCCATTACTTCCCTCATTACCTGCTGCAGCAACTATGAAGACACCTATATTAATGGCATACATTATAACCTCATAGAGGAGACCTGAATGAGGTCCACCAACACTTAAACTTATTATTACTGGGTTTACCTCCCCTACTGGTGGTAGGACATCCCCACCTGAACTTACTTCACTTTCATATAGTTTAACTATGTAGTAGATCCCGGCTATGAGGTCTGAGGTAAATCCCCATCCCTGATTACCTATTACCTTAACTGGGATTATCTTAACGCCTGGGGCTACACCATCAATACTATGCAAGCCGTAGACTTTATAGCCAAGTATTATCGATATGACTGCCATACCATGCCCGTCACTATCTGCTTCCCAAGCATTTCTGTTTAGAACCTTACCTGTTACTGGGTATGAGGTAGCCATGGCTCCTAGGAAAGCTGCGGCGCCTTCCACATATATGCTTTCCTCAGCGAAGTAATCCTTCCAATGCGGTTCGAGGCCCGTATCTAAGACCGCTACATATACTCCTGAACCGCTATATCCTTCCTCATGAACTGTTGGGACGTTGATCATATCTAAATTCCATGTAAAGTTACTGCTGTGTTTTAGGCAGGTGCTTGGTAGTACCTCACTTAATGGTCTTACTATGCCGGCTTCATTAATAGATTTAATATCATTTAAGGATTTAACGAGTCTGCTAACCGACTCCTTACCTATATGTATGACTAATCCTTTAATATCGTCAAATCTGTAGATGATCCTACCCCCTAACTTAGAAATGATGTTTATGTCTTCATCTACTATGTTGCGGTTTAGAACTACTTCTAATACCGTGTATTCTCTACGAGCACTTACTACGTAGGTTAGAGGTGATAATGCTGTTGTTATAATCATCAGAATGAGGGTTACTTTAATTAGAGCTATCCCTAACCTCAATTAATACACCGATCAACATACTGCGTACGACTTAAAATTTATTATGTTAGGGGATCTCCATATATAGGTATTGTAATGAGTGTTAGGAGTTATTGTGCTGATAATGTAGTGTATATCGGTAGGAAGTTCTTTATGAGGTATGTCATCGCTATCTTATTTAAATTTAACCTTCTTAACTGTGGTGAGGTGGTTATCAGAGCTCGTGGGAATAACATATCTAAGGCTGTACTGGTTGTTGAGTCCTTAAGAGAGTTAATTAAGGATATCCACTACATATCAATTGTTCTGGGGTCTACTAACCTTGAGTCAGGTGGTTTTAGGAGGAGGTTATCAACCGTTAAGATAGTTATTTCGAAGGTTAGCTGAACTCATAAGCTCTCTTAGATTACTAGTTAACTTGGTGAGTAGTTCTTCCTCGCTGGGTAGGCCTAACGCTATGAGCCATGCATCAATCTGCTTCTCAACAGGTATTGCCATTATGTCGTTCTCCTCTAACACCTTAATCTCATCATGCGACCTAATGTAATTCCACTTAGGCATTAAGAACTTCCTTATCTTAACCTTCTTAGTCCTAATCGCAGCAAGTATCTTACCTGAGCCACGCCAGTCTAAACCACCTACAGGCCCTACATTACCTTTAATATCACATTTACCAGTCATCACTATATCAGGACTTACTGGGATCTTAGTTAGTTCAGATATTGTTGCAATGCTTAACGCTAGACCTAAGCTCGGCCCGCTCACACCAGTTCCGGGAACCCCCTCCATAGGGCTTATGACTTGGTATCTAAAGTCAAAGTTCCTTATGTCGAAGCCTCCTTTCAGCATTACATAATGCTTTATGTAGTCAACTACGTTTGCTGCACTCTCAACAACGCTTAAATCCTCAACAGATGTTCCAGGGCCTATTATAATCGATTTAGCGACCCCGGTAATGTTTACCTTCCCAGCGCCGAAGGGGTTAACACCACACTCAACTATTAATGGGATCCCCCTCCTACCATGAACGTCTGTTCCTAAGCCGATGGCAACTCCTGAGCGGCACTCATCTGAGATTAGACTTTCCTGAACATCTATTAACTCCTTATCTATGTCTTGCTCAAGCGATTCAGCAGCTTTCTCGAAGTGGTATAGTCTTAACTTATAATCCTCAATACGTATTTTTAGAACCTCATTAATGTCTGATATTTTTAGAACCTCCTTAACCCTAGTTAACTCATCTTCGTAGAACCTAACTAACTCATCATACCTCATAGTGTTTAACGCGTCTTTAATATCTTTTATAGCTGTTATTTCCTGAGCTCTCAACCTATTCGCATCTCTAATGACCTCAGCTATTACTCTAGGCGACACGGTTCTAAACCTCTTTAAAATGCTTAAAACCTTCTCAGGCGTCACTTCGGGGTGTAGGTGTTGGACGTACTGCCTGAGATGTACCTTAATAATATCTAACCGTTCAGCATCGTTTCTAGGTAGCGGTATCTCAATCACATATGGTTCAAACCTATTAATGACTGCATCGTCAATAGCTTCAATCCTATTAGTCGCAGCAATTATGAGGACCCCCTCCAGTGGTTGGAGGCCGTCTAACTCAGTAAGTATTTGAGCTGTTAACCTATCGCCTACTGGGTCCCCCCTCCTCTTAGTAGCTATTACATCGAATTCGTCGAAGAACACTATGCTGGGTGAGTGCTTCCTAGCCAGTGAGAAGAGGTCCTTAATATTCTTCTCAGGCTCCCCAACCCACTTAGCGTTAATTAATAGCTGAGATGCCGGTACGTAGAAGAAGGTAGCGTTTGCCTCCTTAGCAATTGCTTTAGTTAGATACGTCTTACCGCATCCAGGTTCGCCGTAGAGTAAAACACCTTTAGGTGGGACCCAACCGAGTTTGCCGGAGAGCTCAGGTCTTAGACTAAGCATTACTAACTTAAATAACTTATCCTTAATGTTGAATAAACCGCCTATATCTGAGTAGTTAACCGCCGGTTTAATCTGCAGTATAGTTCCTAAGACCTCCACGCTCTTCTCCTGCTCTACATAACCTCTCAACTCCCTTGAAATAAGTTTGAAGTCATCTAAACCCACATTACTTTTAATTATGTCCTCAACCTTACCTATTCCGAAGAACCTACTTAATAGCTTACCTCTAAGCGGTTCGACTTTCTTTAAGTAGACCTTAGTGCATGCATCTATTATGTCGAAGGGCGTTAGCTGTGTCTGCCTATAAGCACTTACGGATTTCTCAAGCACCTTCATGACTTCCTCCGCCTTCAGATGGGTCCAACCAAACTTCTTCAGCTGTGAGTCTAATACAGCTAGTAACATCTCCCAAGATATGTTTTGGTCTAAGTCTATTACATATGCCCTTCTCCTAATATCCTCCCTAATAGTTTCGTACTTATTAGTAGCTGCGATTATTACTACCCTCCTATCGCTATCTACTATCTTGTTAATATGCTCTATGAATAGGTCCTGTACCTTAACATCCTCCCTCTCAGCACCGTACAGAGGCTTCTCAACCTTCATACCTATGGAGTGAAACTCATCTAAGAAGATTACCGTAGGGGTTTCTTCAGCCTTCCTGAAGATCGCTGTTAAGTTCTTCAACGACTGACCGTAGAGTGGGTGGAAGATCTCATCACACTGGATAATCATTGGCTGTACGTTCACGTTCTTCTTCAAGCCGTAGAGAACTGCTTCCCTCAAACAAACCTCAGCAAGGAAGGACTTACCAGTACCTGTATTACCTTTAAGTAGGAAGAACTTCGGCGGCCGCATAGCCTTAAGCAGGCTAATGATAGCATCATCCCTAATGACGTGGTAGGCTATTGCCGACATAATCATTTCGAATTCCCTATCCCTACCAACTATATCTTCCTTCTTCTTAGGGAATTCCCTATCAACCTCCCGTAACTTCTTCTTAATCTTAGCTGGGGATAACCTAGCGTTTCTCCACTTCCTAAAATCCTTATTTACTAGGGATAACGGTAGGTAGAGGACCTTCCTAAGCATGGAGTTCCTCAGCCACCAGTAACCCCTCTCCTCACTCTTCATCGATGACATCGTACCACCCCCTCCACTTACATAAGTAGTAGGTCACGGCGTTTATGACTAAGATTAGGAAAGGCGTTAATAACCACGACACCTCAAAGTTGAAGGTATAGTACACTAAACTACTATACATTGCTAGGCCGAACGTAACTATGGCAGCCCCTAAGAAGGCTATTAAAGAACCGTATGTCAGATACCTAACTACTAACGCTATTGATTCCCCAATACCCCACCTATCCTTCTTAACCTGTGAATAATCCCTAACATCGAGTACTGCGGTAGCTGTAAACATAATCAACGAAGCTATTATTATAGCTATATTCCAAAGAGGTGCTTTTAAGTAGGGCGGAATCTGAATCCTTTGAGAGCCGTAAACCCCTGATAAGTTATTCACCAACCTAAACATGAGCTGTAGGCTCACATTACCAGGGCTTTTAAGTATATCTACTAAGACGTTGTTTGAGCTCACCCTAGATACGTTAATTACGTACGGACTCACAGAGTAGAGAACTACGATGAAGGAGGTATCGGTTAGGTTAACTACATACTTAGTTAACTTCATATAGACCCTACCCCTATACTGCTCACTGCTTGAACCGCTAAACACATCAACTGAGAACGCGTCTGACAGACCTGATGTTAGGACATGTATGTAGTCATTCCCATAATACTCGATGAGAACTCCGTCGTTCAGCCCCGTAAGTACGACATCTAATTGAACTGTCATGACGTTAGCTAGATTAATCAATGTAAGTACGTATAATGTTAGACCCAAACACTTTATTAGTACTGACGCTAACATTGAAGTAGCTCTACCAATAATACTTAAGAATTAAAGATTAATTAAGCTATTACATCATTACAAAAAATTAAATAGTAGGAAGACGGCTATAAGGATTAATTATCTGATAATGGTTAAGTTTTAGTAGGGTGCTCTACACTTGCCTTCAGGTAGGATGACTTCCGTCCTAACCTAGCATAACGGGGGTTACTGGTGGTTGAAGAACTCCATGCTTAGCGTTCAAGTTTTGTAAGCACTTCAAATAGGGATTACACCTATTAGGAGTTCTAGTAGTATGTGGGGTATTAACCAAGTAATTACTAACATCACAATTATAATTATTAGGCTGAAACGCATAGATAGTGGTAATTCAATAGATACGATGTCCTCCGGCTTTAAAGATCCGAAGACCACGTTCTTAATGACCCTAATCCCATAGGCGATCGTGAACATCATTGATATCAGCGCAGCTATGGATAATACGTAGAACTCTGTAGGCATTTCCGGAGCTGTTTTAAGCACTGTAAGAATTATGAGTAACTTCGATATAAATCCAGCGAAGGGAGGTAATCCAGCTAGGCTGAGGAACCCGACGATGAAGCCCAACCCACATAACCTATATTTATGTAGGATCCCACTAACTAATCTGATGTTCCTTATATTTAGTGAATATATGAGTATTCCTGAAGATAGGAATAGTATTGCCTTAGCGTAGGCATGTGCTAGGTAGTGATATGAGAATGCCATAACATTAAATACTGGGTCCTGCATTGAAAGTGTTAAAGCTAAATAACCCATATGGCTTATACTTGAATAAGCTAAGATCCTCTTAATATCTACCTCTAATAAAGCTCCTAACCCTCCGTAAATTATTGATGCTAACCCTAAGACTAGAATTATTACGGATAGCTCATAATAGTTAACTACGGGGCCGATAAACCTTAAAACTCCGTAACCGCCTATCCCTATAATCAGAGGGCTGAGCACCGCGCTGAACGGAGTTGGCGCTTCAGCATGTGCGGGCGGTAGCCAGAAATGCATTCCGAAGAGCCCCATCTTTATCCCAAACCCTATTAGGAGTATGTAGTATATCCAAGGAGGAAGTACTGCGGTATCTAAGACGTTGAATTGAAAAGTACCTGCGTAAACGTAGATAGATGAGAGGCCTACGATGATGAATAGAGAACCTATTAGAGACCATGCTAGGTAAGTAAATGACACGCTTACACGGTTTCCATAACCGTAGAAATATATCAACGCCCAAGAAGTTAGTACGACTAACTCGTAGAATACTATGAAGGTGACGACGTTATAGGAAACCACCACACCTATAATACCTGAGGTATTTAACAGCATTAGACCGTAGAATAGGTTGAGCAAGGTTTTACCTAACTCCTCAACTCTATGCTTCATATACTCATACGAGTAAAGGTATATTGAAGGCAGTAAGGTCAGCACTGTTATTAAGACCAATACGTTAAGTCCGTCAATACCTAAGGAGAAGGAATACTCTAGGTGCCCACCAATAGCTACCTCAATATAGTTTTCAACGATAGGTAACCTCTTAAATAAGTAGGTTGAGATTAGGTAGGCTAACGTAGTGACTGCTGAGGCAGTACTTGCTACGTACGCTAACCTATCGTTACGGATGTTAAATACAGCTACTGCAGTCACTACAGGTATCACTACTAGTTCTACTACAATCGTAATCACCCAATAGTAATAGCTAGGATGTATATTAAAAGAATAGCTAATGTAATAACATAAGTGGTTAGGAAGGTATCCATGTCAGCAGAGCCCACAGCGTTTAATAACAATGTTAAGTGTTTTAAGAAGAACCTCCCTATACTTCCAAACACCAAGCTGAATAGGTAATTCACACCGGTGAAAACTGCTTCACCAACCCTCACACCAACTACCTTAATACTTATTTGATGTCTCTTAAAGAAGGCCTTAGCAGATAGAAAAGCCCTTACTAAGTCAAGTAGGTAATTCACACCGGTAGAAATTACTTCGATAAACCCCTTACCAGCTCCTCTAACGATTACCTGTTGTCTTCTAAGAGAATTCTTAATGATTAGAAAAGCTTTCTTCGAACGTGGCGCCTGCAACAGTAAGAACTGCCTCACCGACTTAAGCTTAACTACCATTTCAGTAGATACTTCCCATAACCTCCGCGTACTTACCATCTCTCTAAACCTAGGTCTAGATGTTATTTCAGCTAGGATGGGTGAGATATGTAGGAGACGTTGTTCGTATACGAGTACCGCCAGTAGTACGCCGGAGAATATAGCTGTAATCGTTGAGCCGATGAGGATAGAGTTATCATGAACCATATGAATTTCCTCAATCACAGTTACCAACCTTATTAAATATCCCTTAACGTCAAAACCTATAACCCCAATTATTAATGAAGTTAAAGCGAGTAGGAGGGGTGGGTAGTACATTAACCTACTTACAGCATGATGCTCGTGGAGGACGTTACTGGACGTGCTGAACGTTATGATAAGCATTCTGGTCATATAGAAGGCCGTTAGGAAGTTTCCTATAATTATAGCTAGAAATAACGTGTAATACCCATTACCAACTATTACTTCAATTAAGAACTCCTTACTCCAAAAACCTATTAATGGGGGAACACCTATTAGGCTTAGAGAGGATATTAAGGCAATTACGAATAAATGCCTAAAATCTTTGAGGTATACCCTCATCTCATCTATATATAGCGTACCGGTTACATGTATTAAAACTCCGGCGACTAGGAAGAGCGCAGACTTAGATAGTGCATGACTAATTAGGTGGTACATAGTTGCAGTTCCAGCTATTAAAGGCATTTCCATAAAGCCGGCAACACCTAAGATAACGAACATAAGACCTATCTGACTGATCGTTGAGTATGCTAATATCCTCTTCAACTCAACACCTCGCCCAGCATTAACAGCACCACCGATCATTGATATAACCCCGGAGAGTATGAGTATGTAGAATATTATCAACACGTTACTGTATGTTTGAGTTATTGCTGTTAGATGTGGAAGTAGGCGGAGTATTATGTAGACACCGGCCTTAACCATAGTTGCTGAGTGTAGAAGTGCTGATACAGGTGTTGGGCCAGCCATAGCGTATGGTAACCATACGTGTAGGGGGAATTGAGCTGATTTAGACATAGGGCCTATGAGGAATAGGAGTAGTGAGAGAATTACTAACCACTCAGGTATGCCCCTACCGGCCAACATAATTGCTAGGTCTTCATAGTAAGGCGATCCTACTAATGTTACAAGCATTAAGATACCTAACAACATTAGAGCATCTGCACAGCCTACGATTAAGAACGTGATGAAGGAAGAATAGCTTGGCCTGTAAAGCGGTGCCTTATTAGGAGGCCCCCCAATCCAGTACTCCCTCTCATCACCGTAGTAGTAACCAATTAATAAATAACTACATAGGCTCATACCCTCCCAACCTACGAACATTAGGATGAAGTTATCTGAGTTAATGACAACTAACATACTTGCCATGAAGACTAACATTAAAATCCAATACCTTCTAGTATCGCTGTATTTTCCATCCATCCTCATATAGCTAATAGAATATGTGAGAATTAGAGCTGTTAACCCGCATACTAGAGAACTTACCAACCCACTTAGGGGGTCTAATGTGAAGGAAATGTCTATAGGCTTAATATACGGTAATCTTAACCATTCACTAACTAATTCAACGTTCACAGGGCCTACGTGAATCACCTCAAACAGTAGGATTAGGGAAGCAGTTAGAGATGTGAGGGAAGTTATAAGTGAGATAACCCCTAGTAGTAGGCTATCCCTCATAGTAAGTAGTAGTAGTGCTATTAGTACAGGTAAGACAAACTCGACGGCCAGTAATTCCCTCATCTCTACTCCTTGCCTAAATTCTGAATCAGTATTTAAATCTTAGAAGAGAGTAGGTAAATTTCCTAAGACCTGGTAGACATTCTTACTCGGTTAAATGTCTTGAAGACGTTTAAATACTGGTTAGGTAATTCCCTATAGACCTTCCAGCTATTAAGCCGTCTCTTAAAGCTAAGCCGATCTTAGAAGGACCTAAGACTACGTCACCAGCTGCGTAAACCCCTTTTCGAGTGGTTTCCCTTAACTCATTTACTAATATCCTCCCATCCCTACCTAGCCTTATCCCTAATTCGTTATCAAGAACCGGAGGTGTAGGTGTCTCACCGATGCTGTTGATGATTATGTCAACCTCTAATTCGAAGTCACTACCATCTATAGGTATTGGCTTAGGTCTACCGCTTTCATCAGGTTCTCCCAACTTACACCTAATAAGCCCTACAGACCTTACTAAGCCACTACTAGTATTTATCTTAGTAGGTATGACTAAATCCACCAATAACACCCCCATATTAACTAGCTTCATTAACTCCTTCTCACCTGCCGGTGCCTCCTTTACAGTCCTCCTGTAGAGCATGTAGACCTTATAGGCCCCCATTCTCAACGCCTCCATAGCAGCATCTACTGCTGAGAGTCCAGCCCCTATTACTGCAACCTTCTTACCGCTTAACTCTGGAATCGCAGACCTATCTAAGTAGCCTAACTCATACGCCTTAACCCTGAAGAGGAAGTCTAACGCCTTAAATACATTACTACTCCCCTCTCCATGAATACCTAAAGACTTAGACCTCCAGGCCCCCGTAGATATTAACACAGCGTGATAACTACTTACTAACTCGCTGAACTCTATCTTAGACCTCGCGAATTCATCCCCCTCATCGACGTCTCCCTTAGAACTCACCACCTTAGTAGAACCTATGAAGTTAACGTTATATGACGTAAGCACTTCTTTAACCCCCTCCCTAATCCTCCCAGCATCGATTCTAACGTTAGGTATGGCGAATAACGGCAACCCGCCTGGCTCAGGAAGTTTATCGTACATATCTACCTCAGCACCGCTACACCCTAAATAGCTAGCTGCTACCAAGCCCGCAGGGCCGGAACCAACTACCGCCACCTTCCTACCGCCTAACTTCCTCTCCGGCATGCATGCTAGGTTAAACCTCATCTAAATCCCTAATCCTTTAACTCTCACTATTAATAAATAATTCCATAATAATGTATAGAGGGTTTAACGATGTGGGCCGGTATTTACGTCATAGCTGCGTCAATGCTGTGGTCTACGATAGGTGTAGCAGTACTGCTTAGCAGTGATGTAATTGCCATGCTCATCACACGTTCACTGCTGATCGCCTTAGTAGGTTTAGCGTTCTTTAGATCTCTGTCAAGGGCATCAGTACTTAGTGGTACGGTGTTAGGGGTGCTCTTCATATCCTATACGGTTTCAGTTATTTTAACTGGTGTAGGGCCTGCAGCTTACCTACTCTACACAGCACCTCTATGGAGTTCCTTAATAGCGCTTAAATACGGGGAGAGGATTAGTAGTACATCGTTGTTAGGGATGGCCTTAGTATTAATTTCAGTGTTCTTAATGTATCTTGAAAGCCTGGTAAGTAGTACTGTGAGTTTCTACGGACTTTTACTAGGACTTTTAACAGGTCTTATCTACGGCTCATACATCTCAATCGTTAGGTATTTCTCGTCGAAGGGTTTTGATAAGGAGGTTTCCTTAGGTGCTATGCCGTACGTCTCATTAGTAGTACTACCTCTAATACTCTACTACTTAATGAATCCCAATACTCAGGGTGTAGTTAATTCGGTAGTCGCTGGCTCCTACCTAGCTGTCTTCTGTACGTTAATACCTTATAGACTCTTCGCTAAAGGCGCTAAATACTTAAAAGCATCAACAACATCTGTAATCGCCTCCATAGAACCTGTATTTGCATCGGTATGGGACTACCTCATATTCGGCAGAACTCCTACAGAACTCCTACTTACCGCATACGTATTGATGACCCTTGCACTACTCTTAGTGTCGGTTAAGAAGTAAACAGCATTAGGCTCGGACACTCTAACCCTTTTTAAGTGGGGGGAAAGCGTAAAGCATATGATGGTTGAGGGTCTGAAGTAGGTGTTAATGCAATGGAATTTTCACTTAACTTCATAACCCTTAATCCCTTCAGAACTCGTCGAAGTCTTTATTATGGTACCTGTATCTGGGCAGACCTCCCAGCACACAATCATAAATATCAACGCTTAAACCTCCCTACCATGAATTTGATGACGGTGGTTCCTCCTCTTATCCAATGAGAGTTTATGGTAGTATCCGAATTCCCTCCTCTCACCGAAGGCTTCCACACCTTTGGCTCTCAGCTCTTCCCTTAACTTATCCGCTAATTCCTTACTTATCTCCCCTCTCTTCTCTAGATAGTTAATGACCTCTAAGCCTTCCTCGACGTTCTTAGCCCTACCTAAGAAGTCATAAACGTTCGGGGAGTAATTTGTTAGGGGGTCTTTAGATAGTTCGTAGATGTTAGACGTGGATTTCCTATCATCTAATATTTCCTTCGACAGCTTAGGGAAAAGCTTCCGAAATTCCTCAACATCGAATTCAGGCAATATCACTACCGAGTATTAAATCTTTATTACGTTTTTAAAAGTATATTTTATTGGTTTGATGACGCCTTCGATCGCTGATTACCGTGATGACGGCAGGGTTTAGCTGAACTTAAACCTCAACAACCTTACATTTAAGCTTGCTTAGAAAGTCATCAAGTCTTTCTAAAGGTATTTTATAGGTGAGTAGGTATTTCTTAGTCCTAAACTTGATCTTAGCTACTCCCCCCTTCTCTAACCTCTTAACCCTACATTCTACCGCTACACTACCTAACTTTATCGCTTGTTCCTCATCTTTTACCTCGAGAGGCATACTTACCACATAATATCTACGATTTACACAGGCTTTTAAGCATTTAAACTCCCTTCTACGTAGAATATAAGTCCTTATTAACCCTCGGTACTAACGCCATTAAGACTGAGTAGAAAACTAAGTCATCTCTCAACACATGTCCATTGGTTAGGAGTTTGATGAAGCCGCCATACTCACCTATACTCTTAGTTTTAAAGTAGTTGTCAACCAACATTTCTAACTCATTAGCACCCCCACCTAACAACTCCTTAACAAATCTTGACGGGACCTCAAACGCGGGGCTTAACCCGTAGGTGATCAATCCACACCTATCAGCTATTACCGCTACGTGGACATCAAACCAAGTACCATGTAGGTTAAACAGACCTGCTTCAATACCTACTCCATGCTCAGCACTACTCGTTAATTCTAAGGACTTCCTCGCCCTAATTAACGCACCTCTAAACACCGTCTCTAGATCTAGGGGTTGCGGTGTAACCTCCGAAGAAATCTTAAGTCCGACTACCTGTAATTCCCTTACGAATAACTTATATGCTCTCTCAACACCTTTTAACTTAGATCTGTTCTCACTCCCCACACATACTAACATTCGCTGATTCCTTATTGAATTTAACATCATAATATCTAATAAAACTTGTTATTAGCGTGTGGTTTAAGTAATAACATATGGGTTACGTAGTTCGAAGGACGGCTTTAATCTACGGCCATCAAACACCGTGAAGATATCCGCAGTATTTAAATATCACATTTCCCTAAACAGTCTTGGTGGCATTGGTAATGAGTTCAAGAACCGACGTTATAGAGCAGATTAAAGACTTGTATAGCATTACCTTATTCTTTAGAGATAACGCCGTAGACGATGACTTCTACAACGCGTTAGATAGCGTACTACAAATGATTGAGGAGTTCCTTGGAAGGGGTGAGGTAAGTGAGGAATTAATTAAAGAATTTGTAAATAGGTTGTATAGTTATGTTAGGTCGAATCCGTTAACTAAGTTCTTAGCCATATATGTTAGGGATTATCTGTAAGGTTATTTAAGTATCTGCGGATTTACAGGATTTAACGGCGGCAGCCCCTTAAACCTGCGGACTATCTCCTCAGCAGCTGTTAGTGATACCCTCCTCCAACTCTCATATGTTGAGCCACCTATATGCGGTGTTATAACTACGTTAGGGAGCTTGTAGAGCGGGTGTTCCTTAGGCAGGGGTTCTGGGTCAGTTACATCTAATGCAGCTCCTGCAATCCAACCATCTCTTAAAGCCTTGTAGAGAGCTTCGTTATCTATCAACCCACCACGCGCTGTATTCACTATTATTGCTGTTGGCTTCATTAACTTAAGCTTCTCCTCACCGATTATGTGGTAGGTCTCCTTTGTTAGGGGGGCATGTACTGATATTATATCTGATTGCTTAAGCAGTGTGTCTAGGTCTACCAACTTAACACCTAATTCCTTAGCTCTAGCCTCAGATACGTACGGGTCGTAGGCTAAGACGTCAGCTACCTCCATAGCTCTAACTATCCTAGCAACTCTCCCCCCAATATTACCTATACCGACTAACCCTACTACCTTCCCATATACCTCATTACCCACTCCGTAGGCCATGGCCTCATCCCACCTACCGTCGAGCATCTTATCGATGACTAAGTGGAGCTTCCTTAAGATCGCGATCATTAAACCTATGGTTAACTCAGCAACTGCCTGAGCATTAGCCCCAGGTGTGTAGGTAACTAACACACCCCTCCTACTAGCCTCCTCTACATCAACTCTATCGAAGCCAACACCGTGAACTGAAACTATCTTAAGGTTAGGGCATACATCCATCACTGCCTTATCAACACGGCCAATCCTAACCAATATTGCATCAGAACCTCTAACTTCCTTCACTACATCTTCATCAGCAACCCAACCTTTAGTGATAATGTGCTTTACGGTGAAGCCCTCCCTAACTAGAAGTTCTACAGCATTCTCATGTATTGGGGCACTCCTAGTTGAGAGTAAGGCTACAACATACTCTTTACCCATTCAACTCACCGTGAGGAATGGTATGGACGCCGTTAAAATACTTTACAATGGTAGCCGGGCGGGGATTCGAACCCCGGTCGCGGGGGTTCTTCCAGCCGAGGACCAAACTCGGGGGTAGTCATAGCTAGCTACCTGCCCCGCATCCTTGGCCGCTAGACGACCCGGCTTCAGTGAAATATTTAAATAAGTGTAAATTTAAATGTTTACGGTTTTGAGGTATTACCAGGATATTACCTAACTGATATGGCTACCTGATTAAACTCTAATACAGTATCTCTTATAACCTACGTTATACGATATAGTTTTCAGGTGTTAGGAATGTTGAAGAGCTGCTGTATCACTAAGTTATTAATGGATGTAGGCATAAATTCTGACTTCAGGTTGTTTAAGGATAGATTACTAGCCCAGAAGGTGGTGTACATAGCTCAAACGCTCTTCAACATTAATTTCGGATATAGGTTTATATGGCATATTAGAGGTCCTTACTCAAAGGCGTTAAGCAAGGACTTAAGAGCTCCTGAGGGGTATAGCATGTGTAGGTGTCCAGAACTAGATAATAACTCGGTTTTAAGGCTTAAATCTCTGATAAACGAGTTAAGAGGTTTGAACGTAGATTTAAGCCTATCACTTGAGATAATCGCTAGTTATTTAATGCTCTCTAAGGATGTCTATCCAAGACCTGAAGACCCTGCTAAGGAGTTACTTCTGAGAAAACCATATATAGGTCATGAAAATATTAGCGCTATTTTAAATGTTTTCAGTAAGTACTCCCATACCTAATGTCTACATCGTTATTTACCAACCTATTAATAGCCTCTGCAGCTGCTTCACCATCCATAGACTTTAAGTACTCGACTTCATGACCTAAAGCGCTTTCAGGGTCCTTTAAAGCGCTTCCTGTAGCTATAGCTACGACTAGCTCATCTGCTTTGATGATCCCTAAATCAACAGCCTTCTTTACCCCGGCAATAGATGCCGCACTAGCTGGTTCGACACCCAGACCTTCCGCCCTTGCAAGCATTTTCTGAGCCTCACATATCTCTAAATCACTAACCGCTAACGCATTACCACCACTTTCCTTAAGCACTTTCAACGCCCTCTCCCAATGTACCGGGCTACCGATCTTAATGGCTGATGCTATGGTTTCAACACTAACCTGCGGTACGTATCTACCGTTGTGGAATGCCTTAACTATCGGTGAGGCCCCATCCGCCTGAACTGCTAATATCTTAGGCAGCTTGCTGATAAGTCCAGCCATCATAAGTTCTTTAAGCCCCTTCCATAAGGAAGTGATGTTACCTGCATTCCCTACGGGTATTGAAATCCAGTCGGGAACTCCTAACTCATCAACTATCTCATAACCTACAGTCTTCTGGCCTTCAAGCCTCCACGGATTTATAGAGTTTAGCGGGTAGACCTTCAAATCCTTCGCTAGATTTATAACTAACTTCATTGCTAGGTCGAAATTACCGTTCACCTCAATAACAGTGGCGCCGTAGAGCACTGCCTGAGCCATCTTACCACTAGCAACTCCGTTCTTAGGGACTACTAAGACCGGTTTGAGTCCAGCCTTCCTCGCATAAGCTGCCATGCTAGATGAGGTATTACCTGTGGATGCGCATACAACTGCCTTAGCACCTAAGTACTTCGCCATTGAGATAGCTACTGTCATACCTCTATCCTTAAAACTGCCTGTTGGGTTACTCCCCTCATACTTTACGTAGAGGTTATTAACCCCTAACATCCTTCCTAGATTCCTAGCATAGATTAAAGGTGTCCCACCCTCCTGAAGCGTTATTACTTCAGCATCTTTAGGTAATGGGATTAACTCCCTATACCTCCAAGTAGAGATCTTCCTACTTCTGAATAGCTCCCAACTTAGGTTTGGGGGGATATCGTTTAACTCTACCCTGAGCAGGCCGCCGCAGTCGCAGACTACCTTATAACTTAGAATATCGTAGGTCTTCCCGCACTTATCACAAACTAACTGGTTTGGAGTATGGTAATCACCTGGTAAATTACTTACCTAGGGTTTAAATAGTTAACTACAAAAACGTTAATAATGAGTTAATCTACTGATGTATTAGTAGGCGGGGTTTATGGTTGGGTTGAGGAATACTTTAAGCGTTGGTAGGGGTGTTAAGAGCATATACGATGAAATCTACGGTTACATACCTGTATCAGATCTTGAACTTAAGGTTATTGAAACACCGACAGTCCAGAGGTTAAGGAGGGTTAAGCAATTAGCTCTTGCATGGTATGTTTACCCAGGAGCTGTACATACTAGGTTTTCCCACTCGTTAGGAGTAATGCACATCATAGGGCTTATTACCGATAAGTTAATCAATGAAGGGTTCATAAGGAGGGATGACTACGAACTACTTAGAATTGCTAGCATACTCCACGACGTAGGTCACACACCATATAGTCATGCCATAGAGCTTCATATGACTCAGACGTTTAGGATAAGACATGAAGAGCTAGCTACGTACATAATTGAGAACGACCCATACATAAACGACGTGTTCTCAGAGTATGGTGTGAGTTCTAAGGAAGTCTCATCAATAATTAGGGGTACTCATAAAGAACCTCTGTATAACATGCTACTCTCAAGCGACTTAGATGCTGATAGGATTGACTACTTGCTAAGAGACTCCCTACATACTGGGGTAGCATACGGTATGATAGATGTGGATAGGATCCTACACACAATAACTGTGGATAAGGAGGGGGAGTTAGCCGTACCTACAAAATCCGTGCAGGCAATAGAGAACTTCTACCTTGCTAGGATGCATATGTACAGAGCTGTTTACCACCATAAGACCATCGCCGCATTTCAAGTGATGATGAAGTCTATATATGAGGTAATGCTTAACGAGTTGAGGGGGTACCTCGAACCCTACACGACGATGTCAAACATACTTTCAACTATTAAGAAGGGGATGTTCTACTTATGGGATGATAACTTCATAGCAGGGCTTATGAACCTAACTTTAGTGAAGAACCTAGGTAGTGATGAGTTAAGAGACCTTATAAGGCTCCTCCTAAATAGAGTAGGCTATAAAGCAATATATGATAGGATTAAGCTATCTCAGAAATCTCTATCTTTGATGGATAGTGAGGAGGCAGAGTCACTAAGTAGTTTAAGAGGGTTGATAACAGATAGCCTAGGCTATAAGGACTACATGGCCATTCCCTATGTCGAGGAGTTAAACCTGGTAGACGAGGATTTATGCGTTAAGATAGTAGACGGCGATACAACCGTTAGGATAACAGAGTTCGAATCATCCATCATTAACTCCATACCTAGGTACATAGCTATATCTAGACTGTACGTACATCCATACATACTTGATAAGGTTAAAGACATGATTAAGAAGTAGCTTTAATGTGGGAGGACCTCCTTAAACATTAAATAAGCATCCTCACCATCAGGGTAATATCTCTTCAGAACCTTAGAAATCTTATAGCCTAGCAATTCATACATCTTAATGGCAATGCTGTTACTTACGGCGACCTCCAACCTGAATTTATTAATCCCGTCCTGAAGGAGTCTAGATTCAACGGACATCATCAACAATTTACCGAGGCCGTACCCTCTATATTCAGGGTCTACGGCGATGGAGATTATATGTCCTGAAGAATCCTTATCAACGGCTGCTAATACATAGCTAATAACTCTACCGCAGTGCTCACCTACTAGGAAGTACTTTGGATACAACGTCATAAACGTGATGAAGGCTATTGGCGGGTAAGGATATTTAAATGACTTCCCCTCTATCTCAACTACGTACTTGATATCATCAATACTAGCATTCCTAATAACTAACTGGCACTTACTTTGGGTTAAGCCAACTTCAGATGACATTGTGGGTCATCAGGTTAACTCCTACACTATTACTCGTTAAATATGTTTAACTAGGTTAGTTATTAATAACTTATATTGTTTGATTGAGAGTGATATCGGGTATGTCTTATGCAGTTTAGTAGTAAGGAACTAGCTCCATACTTTGAGTCTGAGAATAGGAGGAGGTGGGTCTTCATAGTTGGTGAGAGGCTTATGCTTATAATGGTTGAGTTAGACCCAGGTGCGAGTGTTCCATGGCACTCCCACCAACAGGAACAAATAAGCTTTATCTTGAAGGGTAGAGCTGAAGTTAGGACGTCAGATGGTGTATACTTGATTAATGAGGGCTCTGCGTACGGTTTTAAACCAGATGAACCCCATGAGACCCGTAATCCAGGTCCTGATAAGTTAGTAGTTATTGAGGTTTTCTCACCGCCCCGTGAAGACTTACTAAAAAAATGACGATGTTTTACTTATTTTTAAATTAGGCTTGCTCAGGTTCTAATGGTGAGGAATCTGTTTCAGCATCATACTTCCTAACTATCCTAACACCATTTAACTCAACTATAACTACGTCTGAGGTTACAAGTATTAAGTTACCTCCCTTCACTAAATGCCCGCCATGTACGTGTCCCCACTGATCGCATACCGCTCCATGCATGTGGGTGAACCTACCGCCTTTCTCATCCCTACCTACAACTCCTGAACCGCCTAGGAAGGACAACGGCCCTACTATCTCCTTAGGCGGGCCGTAACTAGCTCCTAACTTAACGTTTGGGTTAGGTATGAAGTACATTATAGTGGCCTTAGATAGGGTTCCAGTACCTACATCAACGTATGCGTATTCGATGTTCAACTCATCACATAACTTCTCAACACCCTCTATGATGTCTGTACCTGGTTGGAGCCTCACTACAACTACTCTACCTTGAGCTCCTACCGCATATTTAAACCTTACAGGAATTGAGTAACACCGATATTATATTCTTAAGATCAACATTTTAAGGTTTTAATGATTTTAGTACTGGGTTAATCATTGGTAGTCAGGGGATTTATTAACTGTAAGGTCTACTCTAAATTCAAGCCTTTAAGGGTTTACGGAGGACTCGCAGTATTTGGAGGTAAGGTCGCCTACTTAGGTAGTGAGGAGGAGATAACCTCACTCATCAATAGGCTGGGAGGGGATCTAGTAGACCTTAGAGGACGTATAGTAATGCCTGGATTTATTGACAGCCATCTACACCTAACTAGCTTAGGGAGGGGTTTGAAATCCCTTGATTTAAGGGGTGTTAAGTCTATTAAGGAGGTTAAAGACCTCCTTAGAGAATTTGCCTTGAAAAGCAATAATTACTGGTTAGTAGGGCATGGATGGGATCATGAGCTCTTCGAGGAGAGGAGGTTGATTAATAGGTCTGACCTAGATGAAGTAGTTAGTGATAGACCTACAGTTCTTACTAGGATATGCCTCCACTTAGCAGTTCTTAATAGTAAGGCGTTAGAGATGTTGAGGGTTAATGAAAGATTCGGTAGCTCACCGAACTTAGTACGTGATAGTAACGGTGTTCCGACAGGTGTTGTGAGGGAGGAAGTGCTTGAGGAGGTCATCAACGATTTAAGAGGTGATGTAAACTCACTCATAGATGACTTAATTGAGGGGATTAAACACCTACTAAGTAATGGTATTACTTCGGTAGGCTTTATGAACTGCCACATAGATGAGTTCTACGCGTTACAGCTAATTAAGTTAAAGTACGGCTTACCTATTAGGATTGGGGTTTACTTAAGCGGTAAGTATGTTGACCTAATAAGTAACTTAGGAATTGTTAGAGGGTTAGGTGATGACCATTTAAAGATATTGGGTATTAAAGTCTTTATTGATGGTTCCTTAGGTGCTCGTACAGCCTTACTCAGCGAGCCCTACTACGACGAACCCAATACCTATGGGGTGCAGGTAACATCTGAAGAAGAGTTAAGTAAGGTCTTAAAAGTGATTACTGGTCATAAACTTCAGGTGGCAGCACATGCGATTGGGGATAGAGCTGTTGACATGGCGTTGAAGTTCTACTCATCCCTAAGCAGTGATGATGTGGGGGAGTGTAGGCATAGGATCGAGCATATGTCCTTAGTTAAGGATGAACAGATTGTTCAGGCAAGTAGGTTAGGTGTTGTAGCTGTAGTACAGCCCAGGTTCGTGATAAGTGATTGGTGGGTAGTTGATAGAGTAGGGTTAAGTAGGGTTAAATACGTCTACGCGTTCAATAAGATAAGTAGTAACTTACCGACAGGGTTCTCAAGTGATGCACCTGTAGAGCCTGCTAATCCTTGGGAGACTATATATGCGGCTATAACGAGGGGTGAGTACGAAGCAGTACCTCTAAGTAAGTACACCGGTGGTGAGTCCTTAAACCTATTAGATGCCCTACATATCCATACCTACGGCTCTGCCTACACGTTATTCCTAGATGATATAGCTGGTACGTTAGATGTGGGGAAGCAGGCTGACTTCATAGTAGTTGATAGGAACCCATTAGAACTAGATGTTAAGGAGGTTAGAAAAATAAGGATTTTAGAGACCTACGTTAACGGTGTTAAGGTATACCCACATCAGAACTTTAACTAGAAGTTAAGTGACTCACCAGGCTTTAATATAATTACCTTAGTCGGTAGGTTTAAATTCTCCACACCCATCCTAAATTCCTCAGGATCCGCTCTTATTACGTCGAAGGTGTTGTAATGTATTGGGATTACGTACTTAGGCCTTATAAGCTCTACAGCCTTAACCGCTTCCCTCACACCCATAGTGAAGTGACCCCCTATAGGTAGTAGGGCTACTGAGATGTTGTATAGCTCCCCGATGAGTGCCATCTCACTAATTAAGCCAGTATCACCTGCATGGTAAACACCCCCCTCAGCACCTATGAGTACCACCCCTGTGGGGTAGCCCTTACCTGATGAGTGATGTGCTGGTGTTAGCACAGCCGCTATCCTACCTAGCTTTACAGGCCCTCCTATATTAGCCCCTATAACCCTCTCCGAGGCGTTTGCTTGAACCCCTAAATCATTTGCAACCTCATATATGCTGAGTAATTTAACATCCTTAAGCTGTCGAAGTAATTCAGCTGCCTCCCCTACGTGGTCGAAGTGGTCGTGAGTTACTACTATATAGTTAATACTGCCTACATCCCTAACGAAGTCTTCAGCAGATTTGTAAGGTGATAGTGGATTAGTAATCCAAGGGTCTACTAATACCTTAACACCATCTAATTCTATTAAAGTAGATCCATGTCCGTACCAGGTAACCCTACCCATCATAAACCCCTTAACTATTTAGGGATTTTAAACTTATTAATATATCCTTCGAGGAAGTTTACGAGGTGATGGTATGGGTGTTGTCATCCCGTTAGCATCAAGGATTCACGGACCTGACTACTATAGATCCCTTCTCAGGTCTGTAGAGGACTTCTTTAGAAATCATAATATTAGAGTTCTCGACGTCTTAGATTCAGACGAACTCGTAACTAGTGATGTTGTAGATGCTGTGAGAGACCCACTGCCAATACTCCTAATACTTACAGGGGGTACTAGTAGGCTTGCGTGGAGGTTATTAAGCCTCAGTAATGTTAGGAGAGCTGTAATAATTGCTCACAGCAGGCATAATAGCTTACCATCTGCTATATCAGTTAAGAGTAGAGCTGATGTAGAAGGCATACCTACGCGGATATACTTCTGTAGGGATGTCGTTAGTAGTGACTGTAGTAGTCACCTCAACGAAGTAGTTGAGTTGAGTAATAGTGTTACACAACTATCCAGTATACGTGTAGCAGTAGTAAGTAATGCTGTGGATGAGTCGTACAACCTCTTCGAAGGTGTCTTAGGCATTAAAACCTCATCAGTAAGCTATGAAGAGTTAGAGAAGTTATTCAGTGAGGTTGGTGTTGAGGAGGTAGGCCTCATAGGCAGTAAGTTAAAGATGAAGTTAGACCTGGTAGGTGTTGAGGAGGAATCATTTAAGGATGCCTTAAAGGTATACCTAGCTTTAAAGAGATTAGTAGAGCTAAATAACTTCAACGCCTTAGCCTTAGACTGCTTCCCCTTCCTAATCAAGTATAGGATTACTCCATGCCTAGCTGTATCCCTACTTAACGATGATGGCATACCGGTAGCATGTGAAGGTGATTTAAGGTCATTGTTATCCATGCTTATTGCTAAGGCTGTAGGTAGTTGGCCTGTATGGATTGCTAATATCTCATCCGTTGAGGGTAACCGCATGGTATTAGCTCACTGTACGGTAGCGACTAAACTAGCACGTCAATGTAGGCTTATAACTCACTTCGAGTCTAACTACCCCTACTCACTCTCATGTAGTTTACCGTCAAATACGTACACCCTAGTAGGTATTGACCGGGAGTTTACGACTATGGCAACCCTTACTGTTAGGTTAGTAGATAGTGGCTCACTATTTGATAGGATGTGTAGGACTCAGGCCGTAGTTGAATCCGATGTCGATTTAAGCTACTTCCCAAACATAGCTTTAAGTAACCACCACGTGTTAATACCGGGTAATTTAAACTTAAGACTTAAGGATATAGGGTATATGCTCGGCTTAGAAGTTATTACCTACGAATCAGTAATTAAATACTTGATGGAGGGTTAGACCTGTATGAAGGTAGTTATAGGTGCTGATGATAATTACTACATAGCTAATTACGTAGTTAACTACGTGAGGTCTAAGGGCTTCGACGTAGTATTAATAGGTAGTCTTAAGAGCGGTAGGCAAGAGCCTTGGCCTAAGGTAGGTTATGAGGTCGGTAAGTTAGTTGCTTCAGGCACGGCTAACTACGGCATAGTGATATGCTATACAGGTACTGGTGTCTCAATAGCTGCTAATAAGGTTAGAGGGGTTAGAGCTGCTCTATGTGTTGATGCTAAGACAGCGCAGGGTGCTAGGTTATGGAACGATGCTAACGTATTAGCTCTAAGCGCTAGACTACTCTCAGAGGAGGTTGCTAAGGAGATATTAGATGCTTGGTTCTCAGTAGAGAAGCCGGACCAGTCAGAACTGCCTAACATAAAACAGCTTAACGAGCTCCCTAACGAGTGAGGAATTAAAATGAAAAAATTTAAGTTACCGAACCTACAACTCCCTCCTTAATATGATTAGCAGCGGTATGCCTAAAGCTGATGTTAGTGTGAGGAGCTGTAGGCCGACATCATAGCTATTCGTTAGATCGTAGGATAAGCCGCCGATCAACGGCCCAACCAACATCGAGACCGTAGCGGACGTTAGCAGTAAACCGTAATTACTCCCCAAGTACTTTGAACCACCCATCGATGCCGCTATTAAAGGTGTTAGAGCCACGTTAGTGCCGTGGACTAAACCAACTATAGATGATCCTAGGTATACTGAGGTTAAAGTCCTGTAGGTCGGGAATAAGATGGTATTTAACGTAGATACAGCGTATACCGCCATTAATATTTTAGAAATTCCTAGGTTTTGTGAGAGACCGCCTAATACTATCCTACTCATTAAGTTTACCACAGAGTAAATGCTGATAGCTAATGAGGCGGTCAGCGCTGTAGCTCCTACGTACTGTATCATAAAGGGAGTTAGGTGTGATATTGTAAAACCATCTATTAAGCTTGTGAAGAATATCATTAACCATCCGACGTAGAAGTACTTACTCTTAAGTAGGTCTACAGGACTGATGTTCCTAACGGATCTATCCTCATTACATGAAGGTTCATCAATTATTAGCGTAGCTACTACCATTACAGCCAGCGATGTCAGACCTATTACTAACGTAGATGTTCTCCATCCAAAGCAGTATATTAAGTAGGACATTAGGGGGGCTAATACTAAAGTCCCCAAGCTATAACCACCTGATGTGAGGCCGGCTGCTAATCCCCTACGGGTGTTGTAGTACAGCTTAACGCTTAATGTTACTGCTAAGACGTAGCCTAAGGCATGACCTATACCGTAAATACCTGCGTATGAGATGGTAAGCATTAATATGTCCTGAGATAGGGACGTTATGATCAGACCGAGACTTGATGTGGTTGTGATTACCGCTAAGGTCTGACGAAGTCCTATTTTAAACCTAACGTAATCGATGCCTAAGAACCCAACTATGTTAGTAAGGGACATCATGCTGAATGGAAGTACTGCTAGGGATCTAGGAACGTTAAACTCGCTTTCAATATGTGGTACTAAGAGAGACCAAGTATGTTTAAATCCTAGTAGGAAGTTGATTAACACGCAAAACGTGAGGGTTAGGAGGGGGTTAAATCTTAACTTCATAGACGTCCTTCAAAACCATCTATCTTACTAGGAAGCCGAGCTTACTTAGAGTGAGTTTGAGTTCCTCAACATCTTCAGCTGTTAGGGAGGGGAGGGGTCTACGTACAGGGCCTGCCGGAAGTCCTAGAATCTTAAGCGCCTCCTTACACGGTGCAACATAACCAGGCTCATATTCGAAGAATTTAAAGAGCTCCTGCAACCTAACATGGATTTCAAATGCATTCCTATAGTTCCCGTTAATGAATTCCTCATACAACCTAACCATATGTTTAGGAACCACACATGCAGCTGTTGAGAATATGCCGCGACCGCCGATACATAGTGTTGGGTAGAACTGGCTGTCAATACCGGTAAGTATTGATATCTTATGCCCTACTAATCTTATGATTTCAGCTGTCTGCCCTATATCACTATTACTTTGCTTCATACCGACTACGTTGCCCAGTGAGGCTATCCTAACCATTAGCTGTGGAGTTATGTTATGACCTGTATATGCTGGGTTATTATAGACTACTAATGGTAGTTCAGACCTCTCTGAGACTGCCTCATAAAACTCAAACAACGATTCCGGAGGTAATTTATAGTAGTATGGTGGTGTTGATATGATGCCGTCAGCACCTACATCTGCAGCATGTCTTACATACATTAGAACTTCTTTAATACCGCAGGCGGATACGCAAGCTATTACCGGGATATTAGATGGCGTTACATCTCTAACTACTTCAAGGACTTTAAACCTCTCCTCAGGTAGTAAGTGGGGGAACTCACCGTTACCTCCCGTAGTCATAATTCCATGAACTCCACTACTAGCTAGGTAATCAGTAAGGATCTTTAAGCCGTTAATATCTAACTCATAGTCATCCTTGAAGGGAGTTACAGTAGCTACAATCACACCTCTTAAAGAATCCTTAGACAGCCTCATAACTTTAAACCGATAGTACTTTATAGCAAAGCTTAAAATACTTTTAATCCTATATTCTTAGAAACTTCAGCTGGGTGGGTGGTATTTCTGACATTAGGTGAAGCCGCTCTACATGCAGTTGTCTTAACGCTCCTCATAATCCTCGCCTTAACTAACGTTTACTACCCGCAGTATATGTTCCTCACGTTAGTAGCCTTCATGGTCTTTATAACCATTATAGTATACACAAGTTATAGAGCTTCGAGAAAACCTCCAAAACTATTTGAAATCGTTGCTGAGGAGGTAAGACATGGCAACATCCTATTAGAGGTTGATAGTGATGAAGTGAATAAGCTCCTTGAGAAAGACTTTACGTTAATGGATGAGATAAGGAGGCAGGGCTATAAAACTTTAATTGAGTCCTTCAGCATAGTCTTAGTGGTTGTATGGTATTTCGCCTTCTTCTACTTCATACTACCTACTTTCAAAGGTGCTGAAGACCTAGTTAGATTCTTCGTGTACTTAGTAGGTTATTTAGTCCCCTACGGCGGGTATATAGCTTTAGATGTAGTTCCGAAGAGGGTTGGGAGGACGGCTACATATGTTTTAAGGGGTTATCAAATCTATGAGACAGGTATAGTCTCAGGCAGTCAATTCATAGCTATTAAATTCCCATTAAGTAAGGAGTACGTAGTGAGGGAGTATGATAAGAGGAAGTGTGTGGAGTTGAGGAGGAAATATAAGGGTTATAACATAAGGTTCCTTCTATACGCAAAGAATATCTCCAAACTCGTAGAGATAATAAGTAATTACGGTCAAGCCAAGTTGATCAGTGAGTAATGAGGTAGGTATAAAGCTTATTTAGTATTAAGCGTTCTTAATTCTTGGTGTGTCGGTATTGAAGGTCATCAAGTTCTCAGAAGCAGCTGAGTTCCACCACCCTGAAAACCCGTTACGTAGGGTTAAGATCTTCGGTAATCCAGCATTACTCAGCATTAAGAATATGAGTATTGGGATGGGTGTTATGGGCCCTGGGGTTAGGGTACCCCTCCACAAACATGAATGTGATGAAATGATGTTCGTACTTCACGGTGAGGGAAAGTGGTTTACGAAGGATAGAGAATACGTCGTCAGTCCGTACACCGTAATATATGCTGAGGCGGGTGAGGAACACGGCTTCGAGAATACGTCAACTTGTCAGAGCTTAGAATTCTTATTCGTTTACGCACCGCCAGGTGGTGAGGAACCAATATTTAGGAACTTCATTAAAGTTAAAGACCTCACCTACAAACAAAGCTAGTGGTTAAACCATATAATTACTTTTTTTAAGTTCTACATCTACTAACTTATGGTGTTGTACTTTGAAGATAGTTAGGTTTAAGGTTGGGAGCTACGTAGATTGGGGTGTGGTAGTTAATGATTATGTATGTGATAGGTTGTACTTAAGCAGTCTATGCGGCTTAGAACTTCCTAAGGATGTAATTCAATTCCTAACGTGTTACGAACTTACTGCTAGGGTATCGAAGATTTTGAATGATGTTCAATTAGAAAGCTGCATTAATTTAAGCAGTGTTAAACTACTCCCACCGATACCTAAGCCATCTAAGATGGTTTTCATAGGTTTGAACTACTTAGATCATGCGAAGGAGGTAGGGGCTGAGGTACCTAAAGAACCTGTAATATTCTTTAAACCTCCCTCAGCATTGATAGGCCCGTATGACAATATAGTCATTCCAAGACGTTCCAAGAAGGTAGACTATGAGGGTGAGCTAGCGGTGATAATAGGTAGGTATGCGAGGTACGTTAGTAGGGAGGAAGCTTTAAACTACGTCCTAGGTTATATAGTTATGAACGATGTGACTGCTAGAGATGTTCAGAAAGCTGTGAGTCAGTGGGATAAGGGTAAGGGCTTCGATAAGTTCGCACCGTGCGGTCCCTGGATAACTACCCCCGATGAAATCCCTGACCCCCACAGACTTAGAATAATTACTAAGGTTAACGATGTGGTGAAGCAGGACTCAGGTACTTGGAACATGATATTTAAGATACCTGACCTAATAAGTGAGATAGCTGAGGTTATGACATTAGAGCCAGGTGATGTCATATCTACTGGTACTCCAGGCGGTGTTGGCTACGTTAGAGGTGAGTTCTTAAGCCCTGGGGACTTAGTTGAGGTATGTGTAGATAGGATAGGGTGTATTAGGAATAGGGTGGTTGAGGAGAAGTAATAAACATTGATTAGATGTAGTACGACCTTCTAATTAAGCCCGTCCTACTCAGTGATCGTTTAATGCTGCTTAACGTCCTTGCAGAATTCCAACATATATTTAACTCCTTACTCAGAGTCCTGCTTGCCTTAGGCCTCCTACTCCTACTTCCAGCAATAATTGGTATTATCTATAATGAGGTATTTGAGGCTGAACTATACTTCTTGCTAAGCGTATTGTTAGTAGTGCCGACCTACATATCATCCCGTTACTTAAAACCTTCTCTACAGATAAATCTAAGCAGCGCTTTACTAGTTGCCGGTATTAGTTGGTTAGTAGTCCCACTAATCGGCGCGATTCCCTACCTAATAATATGTAATGTGTCTTTAATAGACGCCTTCTTTGAAGGTATGTCAGGATTCACAACGACAGGTATGACGGTATTTACCGATGTCGAATCCCTTCCTAAGACAGTCCTCTTCTGGAGATCTCTTACACAGTGGGTTGGCGGTATGGGTATCATCTTACTATTTATAATTGTTGCTGGCCCTCTAAGCGGTATGGATCTCTTCAGGCTATACATCGCTGAGGCTAGAGAGCTTAAGATAAGGGCCTCAACATGGGCTACGATCAAGGATTTATGGGTAATATACGTAGTGTACACGCTGCTATGCTTACTACTACTATGGCTTTTAGGGATGAACCTATTTGACGCGGTAACCCATTCCTTCACAGCTATAGCGACCGGAGGTTTCTCAACTAAGAATAACAGCATAGCTACCTTTAATAATCCGTATATAGAATCAGCCCTCACCTTATTTGAGTTCTTAGGCGCTACAAGTTTCATAGCTCATTACACGCTATTTAAATACGGTATTAAGGCTTTCCTCAAGTACTATGAAGTCCGCCACTACTTATTCCTCATATCCATATCATCTACGGCGATAATGGTAGACCTGATGTTAAACAGAGGTTTTGATATTGCCAGTGCTGTGAGGGACTCCGTCTTCCAAGTGGTCTCCGTAGTCACAACTACTGGTTACTTAACATCTGATATTAGTTTCTGGCCCCCACTATCTAGGTACCTACTAGTTTTACTAATGTTAGTTGGGGGCGGTCTATGCTCAACAGGTGGGGCAATTAAGATAGGTAGGGTAGTCGCAGCTCTTAAAATTATTTCAGACCAACTACAACATCTATACTTACCGCCAACTACGGTAAAACCTGTTAAGATAAACTCACATATACTTGAACAAGAAAGCATAGTTAAGATTTCAGCCTTCCTACTACTCTACTCAGTGTTGGTCGGCTTAGGCACTTTAATTCTTACAGCATCGGGGTATGAGCCGTTTGCAGCTCTATCACTCATAGCCTCAGCACAAGGCAACGTCGGTCCTGCATACATACCGATCTCAGACTTAGGAGTACTTCCAAAGATGATCGTCATACTTCATATGTGGTTAGGTAGGCTTGAACTACTGCCCGCACTTGCGGTGTTAATACCGCCTGTATGGATTCATGCACGAAGGAGTGCTTCAACTATCTAACATTCCTAAATCCTTATTAGAAACGTGTCATCGTTTTTAAGACGGCTCTACGGTAGTGAAGCCTCTTAATAATTATTTAAGTCGTCAAGAACTTATAATTGGTAACGCCGATGATGCTCTGCCATGGTCATACTAATGCTGAAGTATATAGCGCTTTAAGTAAGGACTCATACATCCTAGACTTCGACGGTGTCCTAGTCCATAGGTTCACGCAGGCAATGGACTTCTTAAGTGCTAGGAGGGAGTTAGCTAATGCAATGATTGAGAACGGATTCAAAGTCGAGGTAGTTAAGAACTACGTAGACCCTTACGACTTAATTAAACTATGTTATGGGGATTGGGGGATTCACAGTAAGTTTGAGTTGATCTCAGATATACTTAAACGTTATGAAGTAAATGCCATCCCTAAAGTCTTCGTTGATTTAAATGCTGGGGAGCTGCTTAGGACGTTAATTAAAAATGGTAGGAAGGTGTATATCTCATCATTACAGTCAACATCAGTCATCCACTCCTTCCTGAAGAGGTTAGGTGTGCCGCTGGATAGCGTTCACGTATATGGGCGGGATTCCGGTGGGAGGCCGAAACCGTATCCAGACCAATTGAAGGGCTTGGCTGATAGGGGGTCAGTAGTTATAGGAGACTCGCTTACAGATGGTTATCTTGCTAAGAACGTTAACTCATGCTTTATCGGGCTTGAAACTGATGGATATACTTACTATGAGCTATGTTACGTAGGTGCTATAGCTGTTTTCAACGACTTAGAAGAGCTGTTAACGTATATAACCTAACTTCCCTATACGTATTAATGACGCGGTGTAGATTCCCTTAAAGATTTAAACGATTTAACTTAACAATTAAGGGGTTTACCTACGAATAGTGTAGAGTTAGAGGAAGTCCTTAATAAGGTTGAAACACTTGCTAAGGAGTTAGACCTTAAGTATCATGGATGCTCCCAAACAACGTTAAAAGCTATTCAAGAAGTACTTGGGCTTAATGATGGCACGGTATTTAAAGCTGCATCAGCTCTTGCAGGAGGTGTTGCTAGAGGTGGGGAGGTCTGCGGTGCTTTATTAGGTGCTTTAATGGCTGTCAGCCTAGTATACGGTCGTGATAAACTTGAAAGCACCTTAGTATCTAAGGGTTATTTAAAAGCTATGGAGGTAGGGTATAGAGTATTTGATGGGTTTAAAGAGTATTTCGGTAGCGTTAGATGTAGAGATATACATATGAGATTATTTAACAGATATTACAACTTAAGAGACCCTGTAGAGCTTAATAAGTTTATCAATAGCGGTGCTATAAATAAATGCGCTGATGTGGTCTCAGTAGCTGCAAGATTAGCTACGAAGGCTATCATCGAATCTAAGGAGTGACTGCATAACGTAATTGTGTTTTAACATGGTCGGCGGCTACAACCTAAACTACCTTTTTAGAACGTGTTTAAGCGTTATGATAACCCATTAAAATATATATTTTTTTATAACTAATATTAATGGAGAATTAGCTTGTTAACCCAGGATAAATTACTTGAAATGTATTATAAAATGGTATTGATAAGGGCTTTTGAAGATAGGGTTCACGAATTATTCGTCCAAGGCAGGATACCTGGGTTCGTACACCTCTACGCCGGGGAGGAGGCCGTAGCCGTAGGTGTTACCTCACATCTTAGGAAGGGTGATTACATTACAAGCACTCATAGGGGGCACGGCCACTGCATAGCTATGGGTGTAGATATTAAGGGTATGATGGCCGAGCTCTTTGGGAGGAAGTCAGGTACGTGTAGGGGTAAAGGGGGCTCTATGCATATAGCTGACTTCGAGGTCGGTATGTTAGGCGCTAACGGTATAGTTGGTGCGGGGGGTCCGCTAGCTGTAGGCGCTGCGTTTGCCGCGAAGTATAGGGGTAGTGGGGATGTCGTCGTATGCTTTGCCGGTGACGGGGCTCAGAATCAAGGAGCGGTGCTTGAATCACTTAACGCAGCTGCTATATGGAAATTACCCCTGATATTCGTTGTCGAGGATAACCAATATGCGATATCTTTAAGGAGTTTATCGTCTACAAAGCTTCAGCCCAGGATATCTACTGCACGGTCAGTCGCTGAGAGGGCAGTAGCTTTCGGAATACCGAGCGTTACAGTTGATGGGATGGATGTACTAGCAGTGTATGAGGCTGCGAAAGCGGCTGTGGAAAGGGCTAGAGCTGGTGAGGGGCCTTCACTACTAGACTGTAAGACTTATAGGTATTACGGTCATTTCGAAGGCGATCCAATGGTTTACAGAAGCGTTGAGGAGGTAGAGGAATGGAAGAAGAGAGACCCCATAAAGCTGTTTAGAGAGAGGTTGGTGAGGGGTGGTGTGGTTGAGGAAGTTCTCGACGATATACGTAGGAAGGCATCCCTCGAGGTTGAGGAGGCAGTGAGATTTGCTGAGGAGAGTCCGTACCCAGAACCTAGTGAGGCGTATACGGATGTATTTACAGACCCGTATTATTAGAGGTGGTTGAGATGAGCGAGTTAAGGGAGATCACGTTCGTGGAGGCGTTGAACGAAGCGTTACATCAGGAAATGGAGAGAGACCCAACTATCGTGGTTATGGGTGAGGATGTAGGTGTTTATGGAGGTATATTCGGAGTTACTAAGGGGTTGCTTGAGAGGTTCGGACCTGATAGGGTTGTAGACACACCGATCTCTGAAACAGCCTTCATAGGTGCTGGGGTCGGCGCGGCTGCAGCTGGGCTAAGGCCTGTAGTAGAGTTGATGTTCGTAGACTTCTTCGGAGTCTGCATGGATCAGATATACAATCAAGCAGCTAAGATGCGTTACATGTTCGGAGGTAAGATTAAGATACCATTAACCATTAGGACTACTATCGGAGCTGGACTTTCAGCCGCTGCGCAGCATTCTCAAACCCTGTACTCAATATTCGCTCATGTCCCTGGGATTAAGGTCATAGTCCCTTCAACCCCATACGATGCTAAGGGCCTCCTAATAAGCGCGGTCAGAGACGATAACCCTAAAATATTCTTCGAGCATAAATTGCTCTACGGAGTTAGAGGACCTGTACCGAAGGAACCCTATGCTATACCGTTTGGGGTGGCTGACGTTAAAACTGAGGGCAGCGATGTCACCATAGTTGCCGTTGCCTATATGGTGCATGAAGCGCTTAAAGCCTCTAACGAACTTAAGAAGGAAGGAGTAAGCGTTGAGGTAATAGATCCGAGGACGTTAGTACCATTTGATAAGGAAGCTGTGTTCAAATCTGTTAGGAAAACCGGTAGGTTGGTAGTAGTTGATGAGGATTACGATAGGTGTGGCTTCGCATCTTGGGTTGCTGCCCTAGTAGCTGATGAATGCTTCGGATATCTAGATGCGCCGATTAAAAGGGTGACCACACCAACTGTACCCATACCCTTCAGCCCTACGCTAGAGAAGGAGATCTTACCTAACGCCGAGAAAATAGTTAAGACCGTTAAAGAAGTTGTTAAGAAGGTTTAAAACTAAAATAATTTTTTAGTTTTATCCTTAAACCTTAAACCCAATGGTGTTAAGTAATGGGTATTAGAGTTGGCCTAATCATAAACCCAGACGCAGGTAAGGATATTAGGAGGCTGGTCTCATCAGCAAGCTATGTGAGTAACTTCACTAAGGTGGAGTTAGGGAAGAGAGTTGTTATGGGTTTAAATGCCAGTAAGGTTGATGAGGTACTGATAATGCATGATAATTACGGCTTAGGCGAGGATGTATTTGACATGCTATCTAAACATATTACTACCAACCTAACCTTAGTTGAGACTAAGGGAACTGGGACAGTCCAAGATACTTTAGTAGCTGCTAGGAAGATGAGGGAAGCAGGTGTTAAGGCCGTCGTTGTGGTTGGGGGTGACGGTACTTTAAGAGCTGTATATAAGAGCTGCGGTAATGAGGTACCGATGGTATGCGTGGCTGCTGGGACTAATAACGTAACAGGTGCTTATTATGATGCAACGTTAGCTGGCTACGCGGCTGGCTTAGTAGCTACCGGCCTAGTCGGAGGTGAAGGCCTTCGAAGAGTGAAGTCTATTGAGGTCTTAGTTAACGGACGACATGCTGATACAGCAGTCATAGATGTCGCGTTTATGAGGACCCCATACATCGGGGCTAAAGCCGTGGTCGACGTCAATGATATTCTCTACGCTGTCTTCAGCAAGGGTGAGCCAACAGATATAGGGTTAGCGTCAATCCTAGGATTTATAAAGCCTACGTCGTTTGAAAGCGATTTCGGGTACTTAGTAGAGTTTGGCGGTGATGGATTTGAGGTTAAAGCTATAGTGATGCCAGGTGAGTTTAGAACGATATCCGTTAAGGGTTACAGAGCTGTGAAGATATATGAAGTTGTTGAGATACCTGCTGGGAAGTATGTAGTGGCGTTAGATGGGGAGAGGGAATTAGAGGTTTACGAAGATGATTTAGTCTCCATCCGACTAACCCCTAACGGACCTCTACTGATTAACGTCCATAAGGTTTTGAACGCTATATGTGGGTTAAGCCTTAGGAGGTGAGGTAAGTGGTTGTCGAGGTTAAGATCCCTAAGTTAGGGTTGACGATGACTAAGGGGACTGTGAAGAAGTGGTTGAAAGCTGAAGGGGATAGGGTAAGTAGAGGGGAACCATTATTGGTCATCGAAACAGAGAAGATCACCTCCACTGTTGAAGCCCCTGCCACAGGATACCTACTAAAAATAGTTGTGCAGGCAGGCACTACAGCCCCGGTAGGTAGTACGGTAGCATATATAGGTGAGTTAGGTGAGGCAGTGCCTGAAGCCATACCTACAGTTACACTGCCTGCTAAGCCTGAGATGATGCCTGAGGCAGTACGTCCTCCAACCCCATCAGTGCCAGTAAAGGTAAGGGCCACTCCTAGGGCAAGAGCGTTAGCTGAGAAGGAAGGTGTAGACCTAACCCTCATTAAGGGTTCAGGTCCCGGAGGCTTAATAGTTGAGGAGGATGTGGTTAAATACCTGCAGGAAGTTAAGGGTAGGACTAAATTAGGGTTAAGGGTTATGAAGGAAATACCGTTAACACCTCTGAGAAGTACCATAGCTGATAGGATGTCCGAGAGCTTAAGGATTATGGCTCAAGTAACCATTGTTAGGGAGGAAGTTGTCGATAACATCATAAAGGTTAGAGATGAGCTTAAAGAGATGGTGGAAAGGGAGACAGGTGTGAGGCTTACCTATACCCCTATATTCATTAAACTTGCTGCAGAAGCTATTAGGAAGTCCCCAATAATTAACTCAACATTTGAGGATAACGTGATTAAAGTTATTGATGAGGTGAACATAGGTTTTGCAGTCGCCGTAGATCACGGATTAGTGGTCCCAGTTGTGAAGGAGGCTGATAAGAAGAGGTTGAAGGACGTAGTGGTGGAGTGTAGCGAGTTAGCCCGTAGAGCTAGGGAAGGCACGCTAACCTTAGAGGACGTATCGGGTGGGACGTTCACGATAACGAACTTAGGTATGTATGGGGTTGATGCGTTCACACCTATAATTAACCCACCTCAAGTAGCTATATTAGGTATTGGGAGGTTCATAGCTAAGCCAGTAGTAATTGATGGTAAGGTAGTCATCGCTAACACATGTACCTTCAGCCTAACCTTCGATCATAGAGTAATTGACGGACATACAGCCGCTCACTTCTTAAACGAATTAGTAAGTCTAATCATCGATGAATCTAAGTTGAGGGCTGTCCTAGTTGGTTAGTAATGAGTATGACGTAGTTGTTATAGGTAGTGGTCCAGCTGGTTATTGGGCATCGTTAATAGCTTGTGTAAGAGGTCTTAAAGTTGCAGTCGTTGAGGAACGTAGGGTAGGTGGTACATGCTTAAACTACGGATGCGTACCGTTAGTCACAGCCTTAAACTACGTGTCAGCCCTAAATCTAATCAAGAAACTATCTGATGATGTCTCAGGGATCTCGCTTAGAGGTCTTACGGTAAACGTTGCTGAGATGTTTAAGTATGTTGAGCGTAACGTCTCATCACCTATATCAGACAGCATGAAGAAGACCTTAGAGGACCTAGGTGCTGAGATCATCTACGGTAAGGCGGTTTTAGTAGACGGGCATACAGCTAACGTTGGTGGGAAACATGTTAGGTTTAAGAAAGCTGTAATTTCTACAGGTCTTAGCTGGAACCCGGCAAGTAATATAAGGTCCTGCGTAGAATTCACATCGATTAAGGAAATACCTAATAAGTTATTAGTTATTGGGGCTAACCCCTTCGGACTACCAATAGCTAGCTTGTTCGGCTTATTAGGTTCTGAGGTATTAGTGGTTGAGGAATCCCCTCAGATCCTAGAAGGGTTTGATAGGGAGGTATGTGAGTACTTAACGATGTTGTTAGGTGATATCAACGTTAAGGTTATGTTAAGCACTAAGCTAAGTAGTTTGGTAAGTAGTGATAAGGCTAAGGAAGTACGTCTATCCACACCTGATGGTGAGATCAGCGTAAGCGTAGATGAGGTGATTGATGCAGCGCATTACGTACCCAGGCTTGACGTCTTAGGAGGCGTTAACGTTAAACTACGTAACGGTTATATATGGGTTGATGAGTACTTAAGGACTAGCCTAAATAATATATACGCAGCTGGTGATGTGGTAGGTACTTCCCTATATGCAAATACTGCTATAGTACATGGTATAGTGGTCGGTGAGAACGTCTCAGGAGGTAATATGAGGGTTAAGTCAAATAGCATACCGAGATACGTGTTCACCTACCCTGAAGTATTGTCCGTAGGGCTCACTGAAGATGATGCGAGGAGGATGGGTTATGAAGTATCTACTGCCCGCCAATCACTGACCTCCAATGCCGTAGTGAGAGGTATTGGTGGGGGTGGTATGGTTAAGGTCATCGTCGACTCGAAGTATAGAGGTATTTTAGGGGTACATGCCGTCGGACATAAAGTTGTTGAGACCTTTAATGAAGGCATAGTAGCCGTCGCATTAGAATCCACTATAGACTCGCTGATTAATACGTATCTAGCACATCCAACAGTAGGTGAGGAACTGAGAAACGCGTTAATTCAGGTCTTCAAGCCGTGAGGCTTAGAACCCTAAACAACTTAACGCCTTCAAACCCCTACGAAAACCTAGCAGTTGAGGAAGTCTTAAATAACATACAGACTCCCACACCGATCGTAAGGTTTTGGGTTAACAGCCCTTCAGTAATTCTAGGTAGGTTTGACAGCGTGGTGGATGAGGTTAACTTAGACTACTGCTTTAATAACGACATAGTTGTAGCTAGGAGACATACTGGCGGTGGGACTGTTTACCACGATGAGGGAAATCTAAACGTATCGCTAACGATCCCAAGGAATTCACATACAGAGCTAAGCACCTGCTATAAGACGCTGAGCACCTTAATAATACTAAGCCTATACTCCCTAGGATTAACACCAACCCACCTTAATTACAACGCCTTACTAATAAACGGTAGGAAGGTTTCCGGTATGGCGGGCTCCTTAACCAAGCATTCACTCCACTGTCACTCCACGCTATTAGTTAACAGCGATTTAGTAAGGCTTAAACACTCGCTGAAGAAGTTAAAGAATGAAGTGGTTAACGTATCGGATTGTCTTAGAGAGAGTGTCGAAGTAGGTGATATATATGAGGTTATACTTGACGTGCTTCGCCATGAGTTTAAAGCTGAGTTAATTTTTGACTCGCTAAGCACATATGAATTAACAATGGTTGAGAACTTATATCTCAGTAAGCACTGCCGTGATGGGTGGGTCTTCAAGGCCTAGCAAATTAATGGATTATGCGGGTATGAGAACCGGTAGTTGTGGTCATCATAGCTGAGTAGTAAATACTTTAATACTATCCCTAAATAGGTAGTATGTAGTTGATTGCTGAGTAGGTTGAGAGATGTTATGAAGTACGGGTTGGTGTATAGTTTGGATGACCGAGCTGGTGTTGGCATAGCTGATGTTTTAAGGTCGTTAGTACCTTCAACTCCGACAGTCTTAAAGGGGTTTAAGGAGGCTTACATGCTTAACGACTTAGACGCCGTCCTAGTAGGTGTTAGTGAGGGTATTACCGAGTGTGAATTCCTAGATGACCTACTAGACGTTAGGTACTTCGTAATGATATCTAAACACTTCTCAAATGTGGGGATTAAGTCATTTACAGCACATCATGTAGGGATACCGATCCATGACTTAGATTCTGTGAAGGATGTTAAGCACTTACCACCTTCAAACCCCTTACTAGCCAAATCATTCCTCAAGAACTTAGCTAGGTTTTCCGAGGAATTCGGGTTAGACCACTTCGTCATTTCCTACGAAGTAACTCATCACGGCCCCTTCACCATAGGTAAGCCGTTAACGTTTATAGAGTTAGGTAGCTCACCTAGTGAGTGGGGCCTTAAGAGGGCGCAGGAAGTGGTGGCGTATTCGATTATTAACTCAATCAATACCGAAATAAGATGTACTCCGACCGTAGGTTTCGGCGGTAACCACTATGCAAGCATATTTACGTCGAGAGCGTTTAGTAGTGATGAATGTTACGGACATATAATCCCTAACTACGTGTTAAAGCATTTAAAAGATGATGTAGGGGTTATGGAGAAGCTTATCAGGTATGCAGTAGGTAGTTCGTCGGTCACCACGGCTAAGGCCGTCTTAGACAGTAAGGTTCCTTCAACCGCTAGGAAGTTAATTAAGGATTACTGCAGTGGTTTAGGTTTGGAAATATCTTAAACCTAGTTATTAGAAAGAGGTTTTAACCCTCCAAATAGAGTATTCGTTATGCCTCAGGATTTCTGAAGTAGTTAAAGCCCCTGACGCAACCTCAACAACTTTCTCGAATAACCTCCCACACACCTCATCTAAAGTCTCATAACCCTCAACCACACCTCCTACACATACGTCAACTACGTCACGCATTTTCCTACATGTCTCCGGGTTCCCAGTAACTTTAATTACCGGTGAGATGGGGGATCCCGTAGGTGTGCCACGTCCTGTTGTAAATATTATTAACTGCGCCCCACCGGCTACTAATCCGGTGACGGACTCGACGTCATATCCTGGGGTATTCATAAACACCACCCCTCTCCTCCCAGGCCTTTCAGCATAGTCTACCACATCTACGATAGTTCTAGAACCGCTTTTAATTATGGCGCCTAAGGACTTCTCCTCAATAGTTGTCAAACCCCCTGCAATATTACCTGGGGTTGGATTAGTCCCCCTAATATCAAGACCTGACTTAAGTACTTCATCTTCAAACCACTTCACGTACTTGATGAGCTTCTCCTTAAGGTCTTCATCCTTAATTCTCTTAATGAGTAAGTGCTCAGCACCTATTACCTCCGGCGTTTCAGCGAAGATAGCAGTCCCCCCTAAATCAACTAATCTATCGGTAACGCAGCCCACAGCAGGGTTTGCTGCTATGGATGACGTGGAATCAGAGCCTCCGCATTCAAGCCCTACAACTAAGTTTGAGATGTCGAATGACTTCCTACGTAGCTTACTGACATCGTCGACAAACCTACGTAGGATGTTGACCCCCCTCTCAACGGCTTCCCTATAGCCTAATTCCTGGACCACAACTACCTCAACAGGCTTCCCGCTCCTAGCAATTTCATCGCCTAGTTTATGCGGGCTTACCTTCTCACATCCAAGGCTAACAACCAATACCGAGAATACGTTAGGGTTGAGTGCGGTGCCTAGTAGGGTTCTGTAGGTTATCTCAAAGTCGTATCCAAGCTGAGTACACCCGCATGTGTGTAGGGCTGTTGAAACATTACTGACTAAGGAGCCTAACTTGCTTACTAAGTCGTTAACACATATTACCGTGGGAAGTATTAAGACCTTATTCCTAGTTCCGACAGATCCATCTACGTTTTCAAACCCTAGGAATTCATAACCCACTGCCAACACCATCTAACCTATAAGTTTACAGGTTAAAAATGAGGTTATACGGTATCTCAGCTAGTTTGCTAAGCACTTAACAGCTAGCTCTGCGGAATCCGCCGCCATTATGGTGTGGTCAACTCTCTGAATACGTATCGGTACGCGTTCTCAAGTTCTCTGATAACGTAATCTAAGTTACTGACATGCTTAGTTATCGCTGTTAAGCAGATGTAGTTATCCTCGTTTAAGTCTATTCTGGCAGTGCTGGCCAGCGATTTAAGCCTGCTCTTCAGCTTATAGGTGGTCTTAACGTCGTTGTAGGAATTAGTGTAGAGGTATAGTGAGTCGCTTTCAATGTAGGTTCCGAAATCCTCGTTGATGATGGTGAACGCTATACGTATCCCACCAACATATTTTGAAGCAGTTACGACCCTACTACCCCCATCTAACGGTGTTGCCGCAGCATACCCTAACCTACTCAACGTGCTGACTATATCCCTTAATCCATTGCTGATGACGTGATTAACAACACGTACGCTCCCCACACCCACCCTACGTGCTGAGGTTAGAGGGCCTATGTAATCCCCTAGCAAGTAGACCTCTGAGTAGGGTTCGCTAAAACCGTAGAAAATGCAGAACGCTTTCTCAGGCGGCCAATAGTAGACCTTACCTGCTATTACCTGAGTATGAGCTTTAAGTACGTCTAACTTAGCTACGTATGGTGTGCTGAAGTACACCTCCTCCTTCCACCTAATTAACTCGCTAGTGAATGGGAGCACTTCAGATACGTCTTCAGGTACATCTATAACTAAGGAGTTATTACCGCATACAACCTCAACTAACATATCAACTACCACATTATATTTGAGGTAAAAACTTAATTTAACGTTAAAGTAATTTGATATGAGGTGGTCAGTTGAGGATTAGGTTGAGGATTAAGTCTAAGTCCGTCGGAGTTGTTCCAGCTGAACTAACAGATGAGTTCAGCCCGAGAACCTTCAACGAAATAGTTAAGGCATTACCTATAGAGGGGGTAGCAAACCTATGGGGGTCTGAGATATACTTTCCCATCTCAGTCAACGTCCCTGAGGAGAACCCATTCGAAGTTGTTGAGAAGGGGGTAATAGCTTACTGGCCTCCTGGGAACAGCCTATGTATTTTCTGGGGGCCGACCCCGGCAAGTAAGCGTAGAGATGAGATAAGACCTGCAAGCCCTGTAAACGTCGTTGGTAGGGTGATAGGAGATCCGGAAGTATTTACGAATGTGAGGTATAGGGAGAAGATAGTTATTGAAAAAGAAGACTAATTGGCCGGGAGTTCAACGCCGTACTTGATTGAAAGTTCTTTTAATTCTTTGAAGGTCTCCTCATCTACTGGGATCCCGCTTGCAACTCTGTTTAAGTATGTTCTATGCTCAGGTTCGCCCGGCATTAACACCTCAAAACCCTCAGCAGTAGGTGTTGATTTAATTAAGTCGACATACTCAGCTATCTCCTCTAGGTACTCCTCATAAGGCCTAAAAGAATTTATATCTATAACCCCTATAAATACCCCTCCCTGACTGTAGAACATCCCCCTACTCATCTTCAAACTATAACCACCTCCTAAAACTATGCCGCAGAGGATGTCCACAACTAATGCTAAGCCGAAGCCCTTATATCCTCCGAACGGTAGTAATATGCCTTCAATAGCTTCCTTAGGGTCTGTCGTTATGACCCCCTCCTTATTCATAGCCCACCCTTCAGGGATCTTCTCACCCTTATGTGCCGCAACTAAGATCTTCCCCCTAGCAACAACGCTCATAGCCATATCTAAGATTATGGGGGGCCTACCTCTAACCGGGAAGCCTATGGCTATCGGGTTAGTGCCCGTAATAGGTTTCTTACAGCCTAGGGGAGCTATGTTTGGTGAGGCATTAGCAGTAACCACGCCTAACATGTTGTTCTCAGCTATCTTCATGGTGTAATAGCCAAGCATACCTATATGCTTTAAATTCTTAATACCTACTGCCGATACGCCGAAGTCCTTAGCTTTCTTAATAGCTAGTTCTGTAGCCTTCAACGCGACTGGCTGGCCAACACCGTTATCCCCATCGATTAATGCGTACGGACCCCCATCCTTCAAAACCTTAATCATAGGACTCGGATTTATCTCCCCACGAACTATGCCTTTAACGTATAATGGTAAACGTATAATTCCATGTGAGTCTACACCTCTTAAATTTGCAAGTACGAGTTGATCTGTAACTACTTCAGCATATTCCTTAGGCACACCAACCTTAATTAATACTTCGTTAGAGAACTTACGTAGCTTTTCGTGGTGAACGTATACGGCCATCAACGCATCACCAATTATACTGCCTCCCACAACGCCTTTTAACGTTTGCTGATCTCACTTATATACCTAGCTTTATATAACCTCCTCATAGGAAGCGGTATGGAGTTAGGGTTTACTAATACGTCAACAACTACAGGCCTGTCTTTAGCCAGGCTTAAAGCCTTATCAACCCCCTCCTTAAGTTCATCCCTCCTCTCAATCCTAATACCGTACGCACCTAACGACTTAGCCAGCTCAGAGTAATTCACCGATGGCAACTTATAAGTTAGTTCTGAGCCGTAGCTGACCTTCTCATAAATTCTTAGTACCCTATAAGCAGAGTCGTTGAAGACAAATATAATTACCGGTAAGTTATACCTAACACCGGTCGCCACCTCCAGACCTGTCATTAGGAACCCGCCATCACCTACTAAACCGACGACCCTTACGTCCCTCCTAGCTAGTTGAGCTCCTATAGCGCTTGGAACACCCATACCCATAGACACATAGCTAGTCGTTATCACATACGTCCTGGGCTTATATATCGGCATAGTAAACGTCTCAATTCTATGCGCCCCAACATCACATGTGAATATCGTATCCTCATCTAATACTTCTCTTAACAACTTAACTACTTCCCACGACTCTATTAACTCACCACTAGGGACTTGCTCAGCAGCTTCTAACGCCCTAGCTGATGTCCAAAGCCTACTTAACCTCTCGCCAGTATTCCTTGAAACCTTCTTAACACACTCAGCCCTAGCTACGAGTAACAACTTACTTAGGAACTCCCTAACATCCGCTTCAATAGCTAAAGTAGGTTTAAACACCCTGCCGAACTCATCAGACGATATGTTCACATGTATTAAACTACCGCCTATCTTCATCGAATACCTACCGGTACCCATCTGACTAAATCTAACCCCCAAAGCTAAAACTAAGTCAGCATTACTAAGTAATTCCTCAGCAACCGAATCACCTAAGTTCCCAGCAGCAACACCTCCGTACAGTGGGTGAGTAGGCGGTATGACTCCCTTCCCCATTACAGTAGTGCATATCGGTACGTCGAATAATTCAGCAACCGCTAATAATTCCGACTCAGCGCCAGATATGGTAACTCCCCTACCAGCTAGGATTACTGGTGTTTCAGAGTTTTGAATAGCCTTTAAAACCTCACTAACAACGGTGTCTGACGGTGTGGTTCTAGGTATAGGTAGCTTTAAATACTTAAATTCATCTAAATTCTCATCAAAAATATCTGCCGGCATTTCAACGTATACAGGTCCAGGTCGCCCTGATAACGCCGTATTAAAGGCCTTTGAGATCATGTTCGGGACATGACTTGCTGATGATACTTTAAACTGCCTCTTAGTTATTGTTTTAAATACGCCTAATTGATCGTATTCGTTTGGAAAGGCGTGTAGGCAGTTCTTATAAGCTATATTCCTAGGAGGGGTAGTCGCTATAACTACTAAGGGATCTCCCTCCACGTAAGCCATGGCAATAGGGTTTACAGCTCCTAAAACCCCTGGACCCCCAGTTAATATGTCTACACCGACTTTACCGCTAACCCTAGAGTATGAAATACTCATAAAACCTACTCCAGGCTCGTATGCAGCATTAATAGACTTAGGTCTCCCAGCCTTCTCAATACTTATAGATAAGCCTAAAGTATGTTCAGCGAAAACCGTGAAGTAATACTCTACGTCCTCCCTGTTTAACGATTCTACTATTACCTCACCTACCTTCATATTCAATACCTCATTAATTTTCTACTCAGTAATTTTAACCTTCATTGAAACAAATAAGATTGAAACTAAAAATCTTCCAGGACTACCTACACTGTTGGTTTGTAAGTATAAAGTATATGCTGGTATCATTAAATGTTTTACATTTAAATTACTGCCTTGACTTAATATTTTAGAAGTATAGCAGGATATTTAAATTAATGTTTTTATCTTTATAATGTATTAGCAAATAATAAAATTTATAAATCCAACATCTCTAATGTTTTAAGGGCGATACGTATGAGCTTCCTAAATAATGTGCTGAGTAATGTTAGAAGGGGTTGTGATGTCGGTGGGTTTCCAGAGGAGTTCTTCGCCTTGATCAGTAAGCCTGAGAGAATTGTAATAGCTAAAATCCCAGTAAGACTTAGTAACGGTAAGTTAGAGGTATTCCAAGGGTATAGGATACAGCATAACAGTGCTTTAGGGCCTTATAAGGGAGGTATAAGGTTCCACCCAGAACTGACTTTAGAGGATGATATCGCCTTAGCCACACTTATGACTCTTAAGAACTCGTTGGCCGGCATACCCTACGGAGGTGCTAAAGGCGGTGTTGGAGTTAACCCTAAAGAACTCACCCAGAAAGACTTAGAAGCGCTATGCCGTGGTTACGTAAGATCTTTAAGGGTCGTATTAGGTGAGTATTTAGATATCCCGGCCCCTGATGTTGGAACTACATCTCAAACCATGGCGTGGATGATGGACGAATACAGTAAGATTGTAGGTTATAACGTGCCTGCAGTGTTCACCGCAAAACCACCAATACTGCATGGAAATCCTGTTAGGGAATACGCTACAGGTTTTGGATGTGCTGTGATATCCAAGGAGATTGCTGAGAGGGTATTATTAGGAGGTATTGAGGGTAAGAAAGTAAGTATTCAGGGCTTCGGAAATACGGGCCAATGGCATGCTTACTTCCTATTTAAGATGGGGGCTAAGGTTGTAGCAATCAGCGATACAAGCGGTACTGTATACGACCCTGAAGGATTGGATATAGAACTGGCTATGAAGGTTAAGAACACAACTGGTAAAGTTGTAAACTACCCTAAGGGCGAGAAGATCTCAGACCCGCAGGCAGCCCTCTATGTAGATGCCGATATATTAGGTCCTGACGCTATGGAGAGGCAGATAACCCTTGAAAACGTAGGTAAGATAAGAGCTAAGATAGTAGTTGAAGGTGCTAACGGGCCGACAACACCTGAAGCAGAACTAGAACTATCTAGGAGAGGTGTTATAGTTATACCGGATTTCTTGGCTAATGCGGGCGGTGTCATTATGAGTTACTTAGAATGGGTTGAGAACCTACAGTGGTATATTTGGGATGAAGACGAAACCAGGGCTAAACTAGAAAAGATAATAAGGAACAACCTAAGCAAGACATATAAGAAATTCGAAGAACTGCAATCCTCAGGTAAGGCATTCACTATGAGAGACGCAGCATTAGTACTATCATTACAGCGCATATATGAGGCTATGAGGGCTAGAGGCTGGCTCTAGCAAGCAATTACCGCTGTTAAACGGTTGGCAAACGATAATAAGCGAACTACCGATGAATTCTAAGCTTAAAGGTTTTAGCATTGTCAATCATTCTTCACGGCTCCACCTATTCTACATGGTGTGAATTCCGGTAGGGTCAATCGTTAAGTTTTCCTCTAACTTAAACAAGCTGAGTTGGAAGTTAGGATTAGGCTTATTGAAGTATAAATACATCTGAGAAATAATTAAGGTTGTTGGTAACGCCTTATGATGTTATCAATTAGCTTTGGAACTACATCTAAGGTGTTAACGTTGCTTGCAAAGATCACATCTCTGTATCTCCCAGTACTCCATAGGAAGCTACCGCCTCTACCAGATTTAATGGTCTCTAATATTTTGCCCTTACTGGCTATGGATTCGTAAGTATGTAGGGCAGCTATAGCTTCATCACCTAAAGACGTATCTACTTGCTTTTTTATTCCGTAAATGATGGCTCCAGCTCCTAGGAAGTCTTCAATTGCGAATTGCTTCCTCCTATATCCAGCGCACACTATGTTAATTGATGAGGACTTCGAGCTTATGAGAGCTTTAGCTACTGAATACGCGTTAACTAGAGAACCTATGAACACGTCTTTCAAGCCTAACTTAATTGCCTCACTAACCAACAACGCACCTGAAGTAGTCCTAACAACTAATTTAGCATTACCTACCCCGTAAGTGTCTACGTAGTTAATTATACCTGTCGGCGAGTTATCTAAGTCAGCAGTAACTGGTTTAATACCGTCTACCTCAGCTGCTAGAGGTGCTTTAATAGTCTTAGAGAATTCCACCGACCTATCTAAGTCAGCGAAGACGTATATTTCCTCCACCCCCTTCAGTAATGCGGTAGCGACTAACGTTGAAAACCTTAACACGTCTACTATAACGTAGGCATCCGCCTTCCTCCTTAAACCACTGGCAAACCAGCTCACATCAACGTATGCCATATCATTTCATTAGTTTGAGTGACGTAGGGATTATAAACTTAACTAGGCAGCTATAAAAGTATCTAGAAAACTGTATTGGAAGGACGCTTTAAGAGAGGAAGGGTTAATATGATTGAACCTGAAGGCATGGGGAGTGTGGGTCAGACAGTAACTGCCATCATAGCTAAACGGACAGTAGCTTATGCTAAATAATCCCTTAGGCTGTGGTAGTTAAGGAGATTGAAGGAATACATGTCAACTTCGATAAGTCTAAGAATTTCAAGATTCTTGAGGTGAGGAGTTCCCGACCAGAATGTAAGCATAGAGAGTTCCATTAAAGTTCAACCCTCTAAACGAGTAGAAGTTAAGATGTCTGACAAAGAAATAAAGAATGCCTTTAAACATCTCGTAGACGTTACATGTTCTCATATCTTTCCTTCATTAAATACTGGTTATGACGGATGGGGAAAAAAATAAAAACCTAAACCTAATTCTAATTTATTTGTGGTGAAATAGGCATGAGTGAAAGAAGACCACTTAAATTTGTAATGTGTGTCTGTACTGGTGAATGTCCCGGATTTGCAAAGTTGGAATTGTGGAAGTTGATAAACTTTATTAGAAAGGAACTTGACGTAGAATACGCTATCGTCCATCCACAACTATGTGCTGATGACGGCGACCGTTTCTGGAAGGATTTCCTCAAAGAAGGCGATAAGGGTGTGACGTATGTTATTGGTGCGTGTGATCCTAAAATGCAGGGGAAAATGTTCAAAGACGCTTTTGCCGAGAAGGGTTTAGAATTTAATAAAAATGCGTTTCCGCTGGATTTGAGGAATATGGAAACTTCAGAAGCTATGAAGAGGGTTGAGGAAGCTATTAATAAGTTGGTGGCACAGTAAATGAAAGAGGACTACAATATTTTAGAGAGTTATCACGTAGAAAAGGTTGTTGCTCTTAAAAATTCCCTGAAGAGGAAGTAAGGTAGTGTTGAAACATTAACTAGGAGAGGTGAGAAACGTATGTTAATTCCGCGTGAGGAAATTCCATGGTTTCCTACAATTGATTACGAGAAATGTGTAGGATGCCTTACATGTGTGTGGTTTGATAGAGAAGCTGGCCATAACGTCTACGAAGTTGATGGAAACCCGCCTCGCCCAGTGGTGAAGAACCCCTTCTCATGTGTTATTGGATGTCAAGCATGCGCGAAGATATGTCCGAATAACGCAATAACGTTTCCGTCGACAGTTGAGTTAAGGAAGGTCTTAAGGGAGTTGAGGCTGAAGTACTCAACAGTGAAATCCTAATCTTCCGTTCTAACCCAACATTAACTTCTACTATTAATTTCTGCTACACAGTTATGTGAGTAGGTCAAGGTTCCGGGCTACGTAGTCTTTGATGGATATGTATAGCTCTTGAGTTATATCACCGCCGTCCGCGGTGAGGCTTGCTGAGCTCAGCCTCTTCCAGGACCTATAACCCCACATCAACTCGCTGTGTGATGTAATCAATAACCATTACAAGTTACGCGTACTTGAGATCTCACCGCTTTGAAGCTTTTGTCAAGAGTAGAGATAACGGTCGGAGATCGACGGATATAATTCCTGCTGAAGATATTTTCTCTTTATCTAGCTTTAATGAAGGATTAACTGAAAAGGAGTGTGAACCTACCCCTCCACCACCACTTGTAGGGTGTCTACGGAGTTTGAGACCCTGCCTTATATATGGTGAACCTACCCCTCCTCTTCTTATATATTTTAACGTACCCTAGTTCATACATCTTCCTTAAAATCTTACCTGCTGAGTGGGTGGTTATGTTGAATTTTTTAGCGAGTTTTCTGGCGTCGATGAATTCCCTACCTTCAGATAGGGCCCACTCAACCACCTTCTTTAAGTCCATAAACACACCTAACTATTTTCATAGTAATAGTAGAATTTATAAATCATTGATTAAGATGTAAGTGATGGTTGCGATGATAAAGAATTTTAATGAGTTGGCAAGCTCTAAATCACGTTTGGATGCGTTGAAGGTCCTTGAAGCTGGGTTGCAGGCAGCAGATCCTATTAGGTCTGTTAGAAATGCGATTAAGTTAGAGGGAAGTAAGTTAGTAGTTGGGGGTAGGGAGTACGACGTTAGTTCCGGTGTTAAGGTTTTAGGTTTTGGGAAGGCCTCGGCGAATATGGCATCCGCAGTTGAGGGAGTACTTAATGATTTAATAGTTAGTGGTGCGGTAGTCGTTCCTAAAGGTCTTAAACCCCCTAATCTAAGGAGGATTAAGATCTTATACGGCAGTCATCCAGTACCGGATGATGACAGTATTAACTCTACCAAGGAATTACTTAAGCTATGCTCTCGTAGTGAGGAGGACGTATTCATAGTTTTAATTTCAGGTGGTGGTTCAGCGTTATTTGAACTAACCGTAGACCCTATAACCCTCGACGACCTCAAATTAACTACTACTCAACTACTTAAATGCGGTGCTGATATCAAGGAGATAAACACTGTGAGGAAGCATATATCGATGGTTAAGGGAGGACGTCTTGCCGAACTGCTATACCCATCAAAAGTTATATCACTGATACTATCAGACGTTGTCGGAGATCCTATAGAATTCATAGCGTCAGGCCCTACAGCTCCTGACCCGACAACGTATGAAGATGCTATAGCATTACTTAAGAGGTATGGTATTTGGGATAATGTCCCACAATCAGTTAAGGACGTCTTGGTTAGGGGTTTGAACAGAGGTTTGAGGGAGACACCTAAGCCTGGTGATAAGGTTTTCAATAATGTTTTAAACTACGTAGTTGCAAGTAATTACATAAGTTTGAAGGCTATGGAGGAGGAGGCCCGTAGGTTAGGGTATAACACCTTAATACTTACCTCTATGATTGAAGGTGAGGCTAGGGAGGTAGGTAAGCTGTTAGCAGGGGTCATGAAGAACGTTGAGAAATATGATGAACCTATTGGTAAGCCAGCAGCAATTCTAGCAGGCGGTGAGACCACAGTCACCGTTCGGGGGAAGGGTATTGGGGGTAGGAATCAAGAATTAGCCCTCTCAGTAGCTATCTCTATCGCCGGCTTAGATGACGTGGTCTTCACGTCAATAGGTTCTGACGGTGTTGACGGTGTGAGCATAGCTGCTGGTGGGATTGTAGACGGTAGGACCGTTTCTGATGGTAGGAAATTAGGTTTAGACCCCTACGAATTCCTAAATAATAATGACTCCTACAACTACTTAAGTAAGTTGGGGTCAGCGATAATAACAGGTCCTACAGGTACGAACGTAAATGACTTACTTGTAATGCTTGTTAAGTAGAGGTATTTTTAATTGCTTATTAGGTTAGTAGTATTCCTAACGTTCTTCATGCCTTTATTGGGGATAATGCTAGCCCACAGCACGTATTTCTTCGCAAGCAATAAGTATAGGGGGCTTAATAAGTCGTTAAGCAGTGAACGTAGGGTCACCATCATAGTTCCTGTGAAGAACGAGCCCTTAGAACTTATTGAGGGTTTAATTGATGGTGTAGAGAATTCATGCAGTAAATGTGAATTACTGATAATATCAGACGACCCTGAGGAGAGGTTTTCAAAGATTAAGGATTTATGCGATTCTAAGGCACGTGAACTTCAGAAAACTGAGGTAAGACTTCTCACAGGTGATCCGGTTAATGGGAATAGGGTGAAGGCTTTAAACAGAGGGGTTACTGAGGCTAAGTATGAGTACATATTAGTGCTTGACGTTGATTCAAGGCCTGAGAAGGGCTTCATAGATAGGTTAGTTGAATGTGTTGAGAGCGGTTATGATGCATGCGTAGGTAGGTGGGATAGCTATCAAAGCATCAGTAGTAGGTTAGCAATATCTATAAGTAGGGTTATGAAGTTCACCGTCGACGCCCTATATAAGGGTAGGTCAGCGTTAAACCTCTTTATATTCCCCCTAGGATCAGGTACGTTATTCAGGAAGAATTCATTACTTACCGTTGGTCTGTGGGATGACGTCATCCAGGACGATATGTACATAGGTATGAAATTATTTGTTAACGGGTTTAAAACTAACTACGTAGATGATGCCATGGTTAAGGTTTTAGTCCCATCAACTTTTGAGTCTTTGAGAATACAGCAAGGTAGGTGGGCTTATGGCGCGTTAGAAGTTCTTAGAAAGACCTACAAACAGTTAATTAGGTCGAGGGTAGGTGTGTTGAAGAAGTTGGAAGCAGCTCTGTTCTTAGGCCAATACATACCAGCATCTCTGCTCTTCCTCGGCAGCTTGATCGTCCCACTAACTGCGGTGTTGTTAAGGGATGATATAGCGAATTACGGATTAGCGTTAATGACATTATCAGGCGCTGCTATTCTAACCTACGCTGTCGGACTATATAGATCGCTAATCAGTAAGTACGCGAGGAGATCTGTTGTGATTAGGACTATGGGGTCGTCAGCAGCTATTACTATAGCGTTATTACCAACCATATTCACTGGGACCCTTAAATCACTACTTGGTAAGAAGATCTACTACCGGGTGACCCCTAAAGGGAGTCATGAAAGGATGTACCCAACGATGCACCTGAAGGAACTCATATACCTAACATACCTAGCGGTGGTTTCAGTAATTAACTTACTGGTAGGGAACACGTTAACAGCGCTTTGGTCTACCTCAATGGCAGTAGCTATAGTTTACGTCATGATTAGGTCTGGTAAGTTAGTTGCTTAGGTAGGGATTACGTATCCAGGTTCTTCAATACCTCCTACTAACACCCTATACTTATTAGTTGGTATAACTTTTTGAAGTATCCCTCTAACCCTTAACCTACCTCCGAGGTAGGATGTGTAGGAGTATAAACCCTCGTAACTCACTATGCTGGTAATCTCACCGTAACTTAAGTTACTGCCCTTAGGATGTAGGACGTCGAGGACCTCATAGACGTAGGTAATGCTTGGGTAGTAAAGCGACCTGCAGTCATGGTCGAGGACCTCAACAATTAGTTCTATTGGATGTAGGTTAACGTATATCTCCGACCCGTACCTAGGATTTGAAGCGTCATTAACGAACATCACGTTAACTACCCTACCCTTAACCAACAACCTCTTAAAAGGTGGGTAAATCCTACCTAACACCTCGGGTGGGAGCCCATATACCGCGGACTGCCTCACTAACGTCTCATAACTAGGTTTTAATGATGTGAAATTACCTACGCTCTCTAGGAATTCAGTAGAGCACTTACAGCCATATACCACCACATCGATATCTGATACCCCAACGTTGTGGGTTTTAGTTAGCAGCGACCCAGTGACACCTAAGGAATTACCTACACTTCCAACATATGCTCTGAAGAGGTCTGCGAATTCTAGAACTGCTAGTTCTAACTCATCGTCAGACTTAGAAAGTATTTCCTGAAACCTTAGCTCTGGGTAGTAATAACTTCTTACATATCTTAAATTAACCATCGGTACATACGTATTTAGTACTGGGTCGTAGACTAATTCCTGGTGTTGAGGTAGGTACTTATGTAGGCTCCTAACCCCGTAAGTCTTCAGAACCCTCCTATAGTATAAACCATTACGGCTCCATAGAGTTTTCTCATCTACCATAACGTACTTAACGTAGGCTATTAAACCGTTAGGTGGGTGGAGGTCCCCAACCACTACTGAAATCCTTCCGAAGACGTCCTCAACGACGTCGTGGTCTCTGGGAGGTCTTAACATTTAAGCACACCTAAGAGTTTTTCAGACGGTTTGCTATAAATCACTACTTCATTAAGCTCGTGCTTCATCATCTAGGAAAATAAAGCGTAACGTCTTATTTAAGTGTTTGCGAAGTTAACTACTTAACGGCAATGATGGTTAAGGTTAAATGATTACTCGGTTATCATAAGCTTAAAAAGCCGCTAACAATGCTTAACTGACCTATATGAAGGAACCTCTTGAATTAAGGATTTCTAAGGCTATTTGGAGGTCAACAGCTGATGATTGGTTACGACTACTAAGCTCGGATGTGATTATAGTTGGTGCTGGACCTTCAGGACTTACAGCAGCTAATTACCTGGCAAAGTCGGGGTGTAAGACATTAGTTTTAGAGAGGAGGTTGAGCTTCGGCGGCGGGATAGGGGGTGGTGGTATGTTACTCCATAAGATAGTAGTAGATGATGAAGCGATTCCAATCCTTAAAGACTTCAAGATAGGGTATGAGTATCTAAGTGAGTACGACCTCTACGTATTAGATTCCTCCGAGTTAATGGCTAAACTAGCTGCTAATGCCATAGATTCGGGGGCTAAGGTAATCACTGGAATGACTGTAGAGGACTTAATAGTTCGTGAGAAACCTTTTAAGGTTGAAGGTGTGGTGGTACAGTGGAGTGCTGTACTGCTTTCAGGACTTCACGTAGACCCGCTCTTCATCTACTCTAAGGCAGTAGTAGATGCTACAGGACATGATGCAGAGGTTATAAGAATAGTTGAGAGGAAGAACCCGGAAGTAGGTATTAAGGTCTTAGGTGAAAGATCTGCGTACGCTGAGGTAAGCGAGTCAAAGGTTGTAGAGATGACTGGGAAGGTTGTTGAAGGACTCTACGTGTGTGGAATGGCGGTTGCAGCGCTAAGGCATATCTATAGAATGGGACCTATATTCAGCAGCATGTTGCTGTCAGGTAGGAAAGTAGCTGAGGAAGTACTTAAGGATTTAGGAGCTTATAAGATGACTAATCTAAAAAACGCTTAAATTTAACGAAGCATTCGAAGTACAATATACATTTCCGCCAGGGTCGTTATCGATATTATGATAGCTGCGTAGATAAGGCTGATAAGTGATAAGGCATTTTTAACTACTATATGTCTTTGTAAGTACCTACTTCTATTAATGACTACAGCGATACCTGCATATGCGTGGACTACTAGTAGTAAGGTTGTCATATATCTAAGCAATGGCAACGTATGTACTTCACGAGATATCAAGTAGGTAAAACCTATAATCGACGGTATAGGTGATATCATACCATAGCCGCTCATAACGTATAGGAAGATAGCTATGGTTAACGGTATTGACGTGTATTCAACTAATTTTAAATATTTATAAATGCTTACACTCATTACCTCCTCAGCTCAGCATACACCCTCTGGAGTTCTTCGAATGTCATTTTATGAGGGGTTAACGGGATGCCGACAGGGAATATATATAGGGGTTCTTCATTCTTACTGGCTGAGACGGCTTTAGCGACATCTTCATCGTAGAATGCCCCTATAGCGACAGTACCTAAGCCAAGCGATGTGGCCATGAGGTAAACGTTCTGCCCTACATGCCCGGCTTCTAAGATAACGTAACGCACACCTCTCTCACCGTACCTACTAGTAGTCCTCTCATAAACCGCACATATAACTATGTTGATCGGGGCTTCTCTAACCCAGTCCTGATTGAGAGAAGCTCGCCAAAGCTCATACCTCCTATCACCGCTAACCACCAACTTTATCGAATGCCTTCTATGATCATACTTATAAACACCTGCCTCTAAGTACGCATCACCGCTTAGTAAGACGCTATTAGCCCCCACCACTAAGTATATTTCAAGTGGGTAGGTAGCCCCTGCACTTGGCGCTGCCCTCCTAAGCCACCCGTAATACTCCCTCTCCACAACACCTTGCGTCGCCCATAAAATCATAGCTACCTGCTCTACGGTTAGCGGTTTATTTAACCACTCCCTAATACTCTTCCTCATCAATATTGATTCCTCAACAGTTATTGATGTGGTTTTAGTAGGTAACGGTAATAATATTTCCTTAGGCAAAACCTCAACACCAATACCTACTTCAGTTAGTGGAGTAAATAAAGACAATATGACGTATAGAACGATACCAACGCTTAATATTGCTGATATTAAATAACCTAACCTCATCTATAATACCTATAGAAGACTTTCTAAGTTTCATAATAAACCCTATTATGACCACCGCAAATACTACCCTACAACTCAATTAACCTCCACATCAGTAAGGCAGTTCACGATGTGTATATAAATGCTTAATAATAACTTAGATAGGTGTAGAGTTGAATGCTTGATTTTTTAAAGGTGTTTAAGAGGGAGGGTCCGAAGGGTATTGGCTATGTTAAGGACTACATCACCGGGAAGCCTGTTAAGGCTAGTAAGGATGAGATGAGAAGGCAGTTTGTTGAGAGGAGGTTAGTTAACGATTTCAGATATCCTAAGGAATTATTAGGCGTAGACGTAGATGTTGGCGTTGGTGGGAAGCGCTTAGGTAGTGTGGATATAGCGATATTTAAAACCTCAGATATTAAGGACGTTGTTAACAACGTATTTGCATTTGTATTAGTTAAGTCTGGAGATTTAGAGAAATTGAAGAAATTTATGTTGTCAAGCAGTGCTGAGTACGGCTTACTATATAGCCGTGAGAACTTCGTAGTACTTAAGAAACTCCCCGACAACACGTTTGAGGAAGTATGTGTGTTCCCCACCTATGGTGAGGACTTAAAACGTTTAGGAGGGTTAAGTAAGAGTTCGTTAAGGCCTACTAGTGAGTTGGGGACTCAGATAGATGACTTATATAGATATGTAGCTGATGCTGAGGGGTTAAGCGGTAGTAGACTGCTTGATGAATTCCTTAAACTACTCATGCTTAAGTTAGGTGATGAGGTTGTAGGCGGTGATGAATCACTTGCATGGATATCCGATGAGGAATTCTCAGAACTTATTAGAGGTGTTGAGAGCAGTAGTTTTAAGTCTAGAGTTGATTTATTGATCAACAGCGTTAAGGGTAAGTTGTTAGTAGAGCCTGAAGCTAAGTTAGGTGTTAGAAGTAGGACTGTCGCTGAGTTTTTCAGAAGGCTTCACAACACCTCACTTCTTAGATGTAATGACGTATCAAAATATGAGTCACTACGAACTGTGGCTAGGGAACACCTAAGCGTTGGTAGGGGTGAAATGCTCACACCACATCCATTAGCAGACTTAATGGTTAGGATGCTTAACCCTAGTGACGAGGACTTAATAGTAGACCCTGCATGCGGGTCTGGAAGGCTGGTTAGTTGGAGTATAAAGCATGTCAGAAGTAGGTATGACTTAGGCCTTGAAGACCTCTCAAACTTCGTTAAGAATAACATGCTCTGCGTAGATGTAAACCCAGACGCGGTTAAGTTAGCTAAGGCTTACATAGCGTTATATGCAGGCAGTCCTGGTAGTACGTTAGTAGCTGATAGTTTAACATCTTTTGATGTGTTAAGGGATGTTGGGCAGAGGGCATTAATCCCAGAACACCTAATACCAAGTCCTGGGAGGTTTGACGTAGTCTTAACCCACCCACCATTTAACATTAAGGGAAAAGTCAGTAATCCGCATATCTTAGATCAGTACGAATTGGGGTATAAGTGGAATTACGATAGGAAATCATCAAGGTGGGTTAAGACCTCAGATATAGTTAAAGAGCAGTTAGTAGAAGTACTGTTCATTGAGAGATGTTTTCAGATGCTTAAGATGTATGGGAGGATGGCCATAGTTCTGTCAGAGGAGATACTTGCCTTAGGAGCTTTAGCCTACGTTAGGCAGTGGTTAGTGGAGAATGCGAGGATATTAGCTACCGTTTCACTACCACCTCAGACCTTCATCCCATACGGGGTTAAGGCGAAGGCCTTCCTACTGATAATACAGAAAGTACCTAAAGAGGAGTTAGAGAAGTTGAGGGCAAGTGAGTATAATGTCTACGTAGCTAATTTGGAGAGGTTGGGCTACGACGCGTTTGGAATACCCATATATAAGAGGGGGAGTGGTGGTGAGGTAGTTACAGATGAGTTAGGCAATCCAGTATTAGATAATGATGTCCAACTAATAGTTGATAAGTTCGATGAGTTTAAAAGGAATGAAGGAATAGGATTTTAAGCGTGGTAATTAGTGATCAAGGATAGGGAGAAGGCTGGCTATTGGGAGGGAATAGTCTCAATAATCATTAACACAATAATATTCTGCCTGAAGTACTACTTAGGCATTACTTATAACTCGATATCGGTTATTGCAGACGCTATCCACACGCTATCAGATGCTGCTACCTCAGGTATCGTAGTGATTAGCTTTTGGATAACGTATAAACCAGCTGATAAGGAACACCCGTTCGGCCATGGGAGAGCCGAGTTCATAGGTACTATCATAGTTGGGACGCTTCTATGCGTTGTAGGTTATGAATTCCTAGCCGATAGTTTTAACAAGTTTATAAGACGTGAGTCCTTAATATTCAACCTAGGCCTCGTTATCGTGATGTTCTCATCTGCAGTGGTTAAGGAATTGATTGGTAGGTGGTCATTATGGTTAGGTTCTCGATATGAAGCCCCTATCCTAGTCGGTGATGCATGGCATCATAGGAGTGATGCTATAGCTTCAGCATTAGTTGGTTTAGGAGTAGTTGTTGGTGAGAGGTTGTGGTGGGTTGATAGTGTTTTAGGTATGGGTGTTTCACTACTAATAGTTTACGTGGGGATTAGGCTAATACTCACCACCTCTAAAGAACTCCTAGGACGTTCACTACCCTCCACATTAGAGGAGGATGTACGTAGGGTAATTTCATCAACATCTGAAAACGTATCAGATGTACATCACATCCACATCCATAGGTATGGAGGGCATGTCGAAGTCACCCTACACATAAGGTTACCTTCGGACATGCCGTTAAGTAAGGCACATGAAATAGCTACTCAGATAGAGAAAGAACTTAGGAAGAAGTATTCATGGGAAGTCACAGTCCATGTAGAACCTGAGGGATGATTGAGTAGGTAGGAATTAAGCATATTAGATGTGAATAATTTATCAGTTGTTGTGAACACCTAGTAGTAGGTGTTAGGATGGTTAGGTATAGGGTGAAGGTGTGTAGCGTCTCAGATGCTAGGAAAATAGATGAGTTAGCAGGCAGTAAGTTCGGCATTAACAGCCTATTACTTATGGAGGATGCTGGTTCTGCTGTGTTCTCCTTAATTAATGAGAAGTTCGGCGTGCTTGGAAGGAAGTTCCTCATAGTAGCAGGTACCGGTAATAACGGCGGTGACGCCCTCGTCGTTGCTAGACGATTACATGCGTATGGGGGTGAGGTGAGGGTCCTCATAGTAGGTGATCCGGTGAAATACCCTGAGCCAGCGAAACATAACTACGAAATCATTAAGTCTTTAGGCGTTGACCTCAGAGTAGTTAAGGGGTTAGAAGACCTAAACGTCCTTAACGAATACTTAAGACAGTGTGATGTGGTTGTAGTAGGTTTGATAGGTGTGGGACTTAGAGGTGAGGTCTTAGGCCTCCATAGAGAAGTGATAATGCGTATTAATAGTAGTGGGAAGGTAGTCGTCAGCATTGACATACCATCAGGTATTAACGCAGATACCGGTAAGGTATGCGGTGTTGCAGTAAAGTCTTACTACACGGTTACGTTCGGCAACCCTAAGTACGGCAACGTGCTTTACCCAGGATATCATTACTGCGGGGAGCTCTACGTTTCAAGGCTTTCCTACCCTCCCGAGCTTTACAACTCCGACGAAATATACGCTGAGTTAAACGTACCTATCCAAGTTCCTGAGAGGGTTAGGTGGGGGCATAAAGGGACTTTCGGTAAGTTCCTAGCCGTAGCTGGCTGTAGGTACTACTACGGGGCCCCATACTACGTATCGTATTCTTTTCTAAAGGCTGGCGGCGGTTATTCAAGGCTTGCCGCACCTAGGTCTGTGGTCCCATACATCGCATTAAAATGTGGTGAGGTAGTGTACATACCGTTAGAGGAGACTTCTGAGGGGAGCATCTCTATGAAGAACTACGAATACGTACTCGACATAATTAAATCGTTCGACATAGACATAGTTGCATTAGGTCCTGGCATGTCAACTAATTCTGAGACGCAGCAGTTAATTCAGGAATTAGTTAGGGATATAGGGAAGCCCTTAATAATTGATGGAGATGGCATAACAGCAGTAGCTAAGGACGTAGACTTAGTGAGGAAGAGGAAATCACCGACAGTTCTAACCCCCCACACAGCAGAGTTTTCAAGGATTACCAACCTAGAGTTAAAGAAAGTCTTAGAAGACCCCCCAACCATTCTCAGAGAAACGTGTAGGGATTTAAACTCCTACGTAGTGCTTAAAGGAGCTCATACGTTAATAGGGTATCCTAATGGTTACATCTACGTTAATATGACTGGGAACCCAGGTATGGCTAAAGCCGGTTCCGGTGATGTGTTAACGGGGACGATAGCCGCTATGTACGGTATTGGGTATAGGGATGTCGGGGATGCTGTGAGGATGGGTGTTTTAATACATGGACTATCAGGCGACCTAGCAGCTGAGGCGTTAGGTGAGGACGGAGTCACACCTGACGATATCTTAAACTACTTGCCTAGAGCTATTAAGATGTTGAGGGAAGACCCTGACTTAATAGTTGGTAAGTACATGCCGAAAATAATTTAAGGTCTTAGTTAGGGAGTTATAATGATGTGTAGGCAGTAGCAATTTATTAAGAGGTATTTTGAGTTAGGTAAGGTGGTTCTATGGAGGTGCTGTATCATGGGTGTAGATAATGCGCGTGAGTTAGCAGTTCGTGAGGCCTTAAAATACTTAATAGACTTTGAGGTTATCGGGGTTGGCACGGGTTCAACTATTGATAGGTTAATCAACTTCATGGCGTCTTCTAAGGACTTACTGCGTGGTAAGTACTTCGTAGCGTCTTCCACAGCAACAGCTCTTAAATTAAGAGATACGGGTTTTAAGGTATTTGATATATCTTCTACGGACTGCGTAGATGTTTATGTGGATAGCGCTGATAGGGTTGATAGGAATTTAAACTTGATTAAGGGTGGTGGGGCAGCGCTCACTATGGAGAAAATACTTGCTTACTACTCAAGGTTTAACCTATTTATAGTTGACTACGGTAAGTTGGTAGATAGCTTCGGTGGTGAAGACTTCATACCAGTTGATGTGCTCCCTCAATCGCTTTCACTGCTTACCAACCAGTTAAGGAGGTTAGGCTATAAGTTCTCTGTAAGGCACTGCGGTAAAGGTAAGTACGGACCTGTAGTCTCCGATGTAGGCGGCATTATAGTGGACATCAACCTACGGGTAGGTGAGGACCTACTAGAGTTTGATAGGAGGATTAAATGCCTACCCGGAGTTATTGAGACGGGTTTATTCGTAGGTTTATCAGATCTAGTGTTAGTGGGTTATGCGGATAGGGTTGACTTATTGAGGGGTAGGAGGTTCCTCAGAATGTACTAAAGCCCCAGGACCTCCTAATGACGTCCTCATAGTCAACCCTCCAGACAGTTTCATAGCTACCTCAACGGCTTCCTGATTATTAGGGGCTAACGCAATTATACAGCCTCCCCCACCAGCCCCAGTTATCTTAGAGCCTAGAGCACCTGCTGCCCTCGCAGCATATATTAAATCGCTTAACCTCTTATTAGACACTCCCAACGCGTCTAGAAGTCCTTGATTTACGTTCATTAACTCGCCAAGTAATGTTAGGTCGTTACCTACTAATGCTTTCTCAGCGTCCTCAACTAACATCCCAATAGTCCTAATAATATTATCCACTAGTTCTGGATGTCTCTCCCTCAACTTCCTAACCTTAATTATTAAGTCCTTAGTCCTTGCCTCCCTCTCAACATATCCAACCACTATAGGTAGTGATGGGTTAACCTGTATTTTCTTTATCTCGTAATTATTACTTCCAAGCAGCCGTACCTTAATAACGCCGCCGAAGGTAGTTATCGAGGTATCCATAGGTGAGGCAGTGCCTTGAACGCTCTTCTCCACCTCCCAACCAATCTTAGCGAGTTCCTCTTTCCTTAAGTCATAGCCTAATACGTTAGCGTAGGCTAGTATTGTAGCTACAGCCACGGCGGCGGATGTCCCTAAGCCAGCGCCTACAGGCATTTCAGACCTAACGAATAGGTTAACACCTCTGAAAACGTTTAAGTAATTAGATACGATGTCTACCGCGCTCCTTAAGTATGCTACAGCGGATAGGGTCCTCCCATAATCAGTCTCAACCACTAACTCATTACCTGCGAACGTAACGGTTACACCAGGTAGTTGGAGGTCGGAAGCAGCTATCCTCACGTTACTATCGCCCCTCAACTCAGCACTCACATACACCCTCCTACCTATAGACATGACTAATGCTGGCTCACCGTAAACAACCGCATGCTCTCCAAATAAGGTAACCTTACCTGGGGCTGATGCGGTAACTCTCTTCAAACCCTATAAGCACCCCCCAACAACTCAATTCTTACATTTAATTTTTAACTTAAGTAAATAAGCTTTAGACTTAGCTGTATGACGACTTAACTTAAGAAGTTAAAGTTATTAAGTCCTTAATGACTCTCATCGAGGAACTGAGATGAGGTTATCTTCTGTCGGTGAGAGAGCTGTAATTAATAACATACTTAAAATTGTAAGTAAGTCATTTCCGGTAAGTGATATCCCATTAGGCGATGATGCAGCAGCGTTTAAATTAGGTGGTTCATGGCTCATATTAAAGGTTGATGGATCGTCTGCTAATACCTCAAAATACGGATTCATGAGTTGGTATGACTTCGGTTGGAGGGTGGCCTCAGCCGCTGTGACGGATGTCATAGCTAAGGGTGGACGCCCATTAGGTATGGTATCATCTATAGGTGTGCCTAGAGACTATGATGAGTCAACAGTCTATGAAATAGTTAGCGGTGTGTCGGAGCTGGCCTCATCTTTAAACACGTATATCTTAGGCGGTGATATTAATGAATCGTTAAGCGATGTCTGGCTTGACGTCGCCGTAGTAGGACTTACTGATAGGTTCATCCCAGCCACTGGGTTAAGGCCAGGCGAACAACTACTAGTAACTAGTTGCTTAGGACTGTCAGCAATACCATATATAATATATGTTAGGGGGTTAGACCCAACGCCGTGGACCGATACCTTAAACATTATATGGCGTCTGAAACCACCCATAGATTTCCTAGATATCGTTAACTACGTTAAGTCATCTACAGATATAAGTGATGGGCTGGCCTCGATTAGTAGGATGTTAGATTTAAATAGTGTTGGATTAGCGATCGATGAGTTCCCACTTTGTAGGAGATGCTTAGAATTCGCTGAGGAAGTTGGTGTAGATGAGTTAGAATTCATTAAGTTCCTAGGTGAGGAATTTCAGATAGCCTTCACATCGGATGACACGCCTACTAGCAAATACTTAAAACTAGGAACCATTACGGATACCACCGGCATAGTAATTAAGGGTAGGAGAGCGGACTTCGGCTGGGAGTACTTTAAAGGCTACCGTTAGAAGGGATTAACTAAGAGTTTGAAGATATGTTAGTGCTTAACGGTCTACGAGGTCATTCCAACCTTTTCAATAAGTAGTCAACCCTCTCCCCGAGGTTAATGACCGTGTAATAACCTCTAAACAGAGGGCCTGGATTTACTATTAGGGATCCGCTTATTGAGTCAACACCTCTGGCCTCATGCACATGCCCACATACAGTTAGCTTCGGCGTGTAGGACTCTATAAACCTTCTTAATACTTCTGAACCGATATGCAGGCCACTATATGTTAGATCTACTTTGGTGTTGTAGGGCGGTGTATGTGTGAGGAGTATTAGGTGTTTAGACGTGCTAACCTGCTTAAGAGTTCTAACAACATAATCTATTAGGGAGTGGTAGTCGTCATCACTTAATTCGAAGTATGTGTGGAATGGTGAGCGAAGGCCCCCGCTAAAACCTACTATTAAGTAGTCTAGGTACGTGGTTAAACCTCCGTGAAGTATTGTTAGTTCCTTAAGATTAGATGATTTTATAAGTAGTTGGGGGTCATCCATATTTCCAAGTACTGAATATACCTTCACATCAGAACTTCTGACGACATCTGATATAACCTCAAAAACCTTATCTACCTTCCCACCATAATCAGATAAATCCCCTGCTATGAGGACAACTTCGTAGTCCTCCCTCTCCATAACCTCCTTAAGAGTTCTCCAATTACCATGCACATCAGATAATGCTAGGACCTTCATACTCTAACACCCTACACGGTAAATTCGTGACCGCAGAAGGGGCACTTAACGTAATTACACTTACCACTATAGATTAACACGCTGCATGACTTACACGAATAAGCTCTAGCATAAATGGTGTCGAAGCTATGTCCGCATCTAGGGCATGTGACCTTCATCCAACCACCTAATAATAACTACTTTAGGGATATTAAAACGATATATCCGTAACGGATCTAAAGGGTAAGAGTGGTCTGAAAGCTACATACCAGATAGAAGTACTATCAACTCTCATAGTAGACATCGTCTACAGGCTAACCATGACTTAAGTAAATAGAGTGTTAAATAGGCTACGATCGTTTTAATATCCAAAATCAATAAGTAGGTAGTGTCCGACATGCGTGTAGGTCTCATATACTACAGTAGAAGTGGTAGGACTAGGGATGTAGCGAACTACGTTAAAGACTCGCTCATTAGGTATGGACTTCATGTAGACCTTTACGAACTAAAGTGTGAAAGATATAGGTATAACTTCCTACTCATACTTATTGATACCTTATTAGGGAGAATTATAAAGTTCTCAGGCGTCGAACAACTCAACCCAGCGAGTTACGAGCTACTAATCGTTGGAACCCCTATATGGGTTGGTAGGGTAGCCCCTCCTATGAGGTCATTCCTCATCAAATATAAAGATGTGATTAAGACTGACACCGCGTGCTACACAACATCGAATCTTAGGAAGGGTTACTCAAAGAAGCTTAGGAGGTTTATGGAAGGGCTGAATTACAATGTCAGCGCAGATGTTTCTATAGTAGATCTACAGGCAGATAAGAACCTCCTAGACGGGTTCATCTCCGATATCATCACCTTTACCACTGCAGCGACATCAGAAAGACGGCTTAAAACTACCTCCACCTACTAGGTTTACAATCCCCGGTAAGGTGTTTCAAGCTTATGCCCAGTACGTAGTAGGAGGTAGTGATGAGGTTTTACCTCCGGAAAGACGTGTTACACCAACATTAATAATATTAATGAATAATTGTTTAGAATGATGTCGCTACCGGATGATTAATTTTTATAAATCTTATACTCACTATATTTAGGTGTCATAGGAATTGACTAGAGTTCTTAAAGGACGGTTGAAGGCTATCGTCACCTTCATAACCTTCTTAATGGGTGCCTACAACGTATATACCCTCACCTTTGTTGTTTACGACCTAATAGCCCATATGGCTTTAAACCTCACCTTCGTACTACCTCTTATCTACCTCCTATACCCTGCTAGGAAGAAGGATATTAGTAGGGTTCCCTGGTATGATTACCTACTGGCAGTGGTTTCAGCAATACCGCCGCTAATGCTCTATCTAAACTACACAACCTGGATTTACGGTAGGTGGTACTTCATAATGGAACTACCTATGGAGCAGTTCATACTAGGCCTTATATTCCTAGTAAGTGTCGTAGAGGCTGTTAGGAGGGCTGCTGGCCTACCCATGATGTTAGTTGTCTTATCCTTCTTAATCTACCTATATGTAGGGCCTTACATACCGCCACCTTTAAGACATAGAGGTTTAAGCATAGTTAGGATTGTTGAGGCTAACTACGTCACAGGAGCGTACGGAGTCTTCACAACACCTCTTCAGGTGATATCCACCTACGTCATAGCTTTCACTATCTTAGGGGCTGTGTTCAGTGAGGTCGGTGTTGGTAAGTTCTTCATAGACCTTGCTAAGGCCTTAGTTGGTAGGATGGTTGGAGGCCCTGCTAAGATCGCTGTAGTTGCTTCATCC